>CAMBFZ010000021.1 GCA_945866125.1 Bordetella parapertussis | reverse complement strand
GTTCACCTCAAAAAAACACCGCCTTTACGGGCGGCATCTTTTTGAAGTGGTGGAGGCGGCGGGAATCTCCCGGTCTTCGCGCTTGCAAGGGCGAATCCGCTCACAGGCACGCCGCATGCGGCGTGAATTCCCTGCTCGCCCCGCGTCCCGCGGGTTCGGTTCTCACCACTTGCGATCACCTCAAAAAAATACCGCCTTTGCAGGCGGCATCTTTTTGAGGTGGTGGAGGCGGCGGGAATCGAACCCGCGTCCAGAAGTACTCTACAGACAGTTCTACATACTTAGTGCAGCCATTTAATTTAACCCTGCCGACGCGGACGCACGCGCTTCGTCAAGGCGAGTCACCTAAATTTAACGTCTGGCCAAGTAACCCGACCCGACGCGATTCCCTGTGAATGACTCTACCGCTGTTGCCAGCCCGCCCCAGAGACAAAACGGTGTAGAGCTAAGAAGTTATTAAGTTCTTAGAGGTTTACGCTGCAAGAGCGTATTTTGAGTCGTTTGCAATTAAGCATTTCCGGTTGGATTTACGAGGTAGCCAGTCCTCGGTATGCCCTGCGCTGCTTTGCCACCCCTGTCGAAACCAGGTCGCCCCCCTAAACTACGTCAACATTGTAGTCCAATAGATCGCGCGATGTCCGTAAAGTTCAAGCTCGTTTTTCACGCAATAGTGAAAGCAGTTCAAGCGGATGCTGCGCGATCATGTCGGCTTGCCAGTCGAGCGGTGCGGTGTCGCCGCAATAGCCCCACGCTGCAGCTATGGTGACCATGCCGGCTGCTTTACCTGCCTCAATGTCGCGCAAATCATCGCCTACATACCAGCATTGCCCTGGACTCAGTTTTAAGCGACGTGCGGCCTCGAATAGCGGCTCGGGATGGGGTTTGGCATGGGGTGTGGTGTCACCCGAGACCACACAGCCCGCATGCTGCAATCCAATCTGCGGCACTAGCGCGTCGGTTAGCCGCGCAGGTTTGTTCGTCACGATGCCCCATTGCAGATCTTGTTGCTGTAATGCGAGTAACAGGGCATCGACACCATCAAAGAGCGTCGAATGCACGGCAATTTGCGCAGCGTAGTTGGCCAGAAAAGTCTCGCGCAATGCATCGTAGCCGTTGTCAGTTGGTGTCACATTGAGCGCAACACCAATGAGCCCACGCGCGCCTGCTGATGCGACCGGTCGTAAGAGCGCGTAGGGCGTTGGTAATAAGCCCTGCGCTGTACGTAGCAGATTAACAGCAGCGGCCAAGTCTGGTGCCGTGTCAGCCAAGGTTCCATCAAGATCAAATAGCAGCGCGCGTGGTGTCGGTAGCAGGACAGGTTTTGTCATTGGAGCCTGGATGATCAAGCGATCATCTGCAAAAAAATCGTAGCGATAAAAAAAAAATTCGTGTTATGCCGGTTTGACGCTGGCAACTAAGTAGTTAACGTCTGTGTTTTGATTGAGGGAGTAAATTTGTGTGAGCGGATTGTAGGTCATGCCTTTCAGCGCGTCGACCTCAAGCCCGGCACGACGAATGTACTGCGACAGCTCTGCCGGCGTGATGAATTTCATGTAATCGTGCGTGCCGCGCGGCAGCAGGCGCAATATATATTCCGCGCCGATGATGGCAAACAAATAGGACTTTGGATTACGGTTTAAGGTTGAGAAAAATACATGCCCACCGGGCTTAACAAGGGTGGCGCAGGCTTGCACGATCGCTGCCGGATCTGGCACGTGCTCCAGCATTTCCATGCAGGTGACAACGTCATAGTGGCCCGCCTCGCGGGACGCTAGTTCCTCAGCCGCGATTAATTCATAGCGCACGTCGACGCCCGACTCAAGGCTATGCAGATCGGCTACCTTGAGTGCCTTCTCGGACAGGTCAATCCCTGTGACCTTGGCGCCTTTTTTGGCGATAGATTCGGCCAAGATACCGCCGCCACAGCCAACATCGAGCACCGTTTTGCCAGCCAGAGGGACGCGCGCGTTGATCCACTCAAGTCGGAGCGGATTGATTTCATGCAGCGGGCGAAATTCGGATGTGGGGTCCCACCAGCGATGGGCTAGGGCACTGAATTTTTGGAGTTCTTGCGGATCGGCGTTCATGACCCAGATGATAACGGAAACTGGAGAAGTTTCCCGCCAGGCTGTGCCGACGCGGCCCGCGCTCAAAAAAAAGCCCCCGCAACACGCGGAGGCTATTCTTAAAACGCAGCAGAAGATTTAACGCATCTGCTTGCCAACGACTTCGACTTCAACACGGCGATTTTTAGCTCGGCCTTCGGCGGTTTTGTTGCTGGCTACAGGTTGTTTCTCGCCTTTGCCTTCGGTGAACACGCGCTCTGCAGGCAGACCTTTGGAAACCAGGAAGGCCTTGACCGCGTTCGCACGACGCATCGACAATTTTTGATTGTAGGCATCGGTTCCGGTCGAATCGGTGTGGCCGGTGGCGACGATGACTTCAATGTCCGTACCTTGCAGTTTTGAGACTAAGTCTTCAAGCTTGGCCTTGCCTGCTGGTTGCAGCACAGATTTGTCGAAGGCAAAGAAGGTATCGGTTTCGAATGTGACTTTGACCGCGGTGGGAGCGGGGGCAACAGGAGCAGCCGGCTTTGGAGGCGCTACTGCAGCCGGTGCTGGAGGTGCTTCGACGATTGCAGGCGGCGCCGGTGGTGCTTCGACGATTGCAGGCGGCGCCGGTGGTGCTTCGACGATTGCGGGCGGTGCTGGAGGGGCTTCGACGATTGCGGGCGGTGCTGGAGGGGCTTCGGCTAACGCAGGCGCTTCCATTGCGGCCGGTGCTGAATCGACGACCGCTGGTACTTCCGCAACCGCTGGCGCTGGTGTCTCTACCACGGGCGCGGCAACAGGCGGTGCGGCTACGACTGGCGCTGCAGGCTCAGATGGTTTTGCAACGGGCGCTGGTGCAGGCGCCAGAAAGTTATCGCAACCCACTACGGTTGCATCAGCCGGCGTCCATGTGCCGGTATGCCAGCACAAACCAGTGCCGCTTCTGACGACATCGTGGTTTGAATCGGCTAGATATCCGCTGGGCGGTTTGTCGGCTGCTTGAGCGAAGGCGCTTGCGACGGCAAGCGCGATGAGCATGCTATGAGTGCGCGCAGAGCTTTTCATTATTTATCCCTAAAGTCAGCCGGCCAGGCAGGCCAGATTGTTGGATTGGCTATTTTGCGCTTGTTTCTATTTTGGATATTAAACAATGCAAATTGTGCATCATTCTACCATCAATTCAGGGGTAAATCTGTTGGGAAATTTTCTGTTCGGCCACAATTTCTTACAAGAAATTTAGCGATGAGCGGACGTATTGGATAAAAACGGATACGACGAAGTCAAGTGCGATGCAAGGCAGGTCAACTGAAATAGTGCCTGCCTTGTCGCATGCGACGGCGGCGGGGGATACTTTATCTTTGCCGGACGCCAACAACTTCGATCTCAACCCGGCGATTTTGGGCGCGTCCGTCCCGGGTTTTATTGTTTGCTAATGGTTCGAGTTCGCCTTTGCCGTCGGTGTAAATCCGTTCTGGTTCGATGGATTGCGTTTGCAAAAATTCTTTGACTGATTGCGCTCTGCGCATCGAAAGTTTTTGATTGTAGCGACTAGAGCCAATTGGATCGGTGTGACCCACTGCCAGCACGACTTCAATGTTCATGCTGTTGAGACGGGATGCTAATTCCGTGAGCTTGCGCTTGCCCTCTGGTTTCAGTGTTGCTTTGTCAAAATCAAAAAAAGTATCGGTATCAAAGGTCACTTTTTCGGACACCGGTTCAGGCTTGATTACCACCGGGGGAACAGGCTTAGCCGGAACGGTTTCTGGTTCCGCCTCGACCACAGGTGGGGAGGGCGCCGGTACTGGGGCTGCTTTCGCCATCACGCCATCGCAGCCAACGACATTGGCTGTAGCGGAGGTCCAGCTACTGGTGTGCCAGCATTGGCCGCTGCCGCTGATGACGGCAGTGCCGTCGGCGCTGCGCAGGTAGCCTGGGTTGCCTGCAACGACGGGAATCGTCGGGTTGGCAGCAAACACAGGTGTTGCCAGTACCGTAACTAATGCCAAAACAAGATTGGGTGGGTTCTGCATGCTCTTCTCTCCTCGATAAATCGGGATCAGTTTGGCAGCGCTCGGCGAGGCGGCATTATAAAAAATCAAACATAAAGCAGCGATTGTTCGGCGTTGGATGGGAAACTAGGGTCCGGTTGGGGGTGGTCGACGTGGTAAAATTTCGTGTTTAGCCGAAGCGGTTCGCCTGTCGCGGATCGTCAGCCCGTTTTTCATCTGTTTTGTCTCAACTCACCGGCCTGCCAATGGATCAATTCGCAAAAGAAACCATACCGATTTCCCTCGAAGAAGAGATGCGCAAGAGCTACCTCGATTACGCAATGAGCGTAATCGTCGGTCGTGCTTTGCCTGACGTGCGGGACGGATTGAAGCCAGTGCATCGGCGTGTGCTCTTCGCGATGCACGAAACGAATAATGTCTGGAATCGCCCGTATGTGAAGTGTGCGCGCGTCGTTGGCGAAGTGATGGGTAAATATCATCCTCACGGTGACCAGGCCATCTATGACACGCTGGTGCGGATGGCGCAGGATTTTTCGCTGCGCTACACCTTGGTCGATGGGCAGGGTAATTTCGGCTCAATCGATGGAGATAACGCGGCAGCAATGCGGTACACCGAGTGCCGGCTTGACAAAATTGCCAGCGAGTTGCTCGCCGACATCGAAAAAGACACGGTTGATTTTGTGCCGAATTACGATGGCAAGGAAAGAGAGCCGTCGGTACTGCCAACTCGGATACCCAATCTGCTCATCAACGGCTCGTCGGGTATTGCTGTCGGCATGGCCACCAATATTCCGCCCCATAACATTACCGAAGTCATCGACGGCGCGCTGCACGTGTTGCAGACGCCAAGCTGTACGGTCGACGAGCTCATTGAGATCATTCCGGCACCAGATTTTCCGACTGCTGGAATTATCTACGGCGTCTCTGGTGTGCGCGATGGTTATCGCACTGGCCGCGGTCGTTTGGTCATGCGCGGTAAAACGCATTTCGAAGAATACGGCAAAGAGCATAGAACCGCGATTATCGTGGATGAGTTGCCCTACCAAGTGAACAAAAAGTCGATGCTTGAGCGTATTGCCGAGCTGGTGCGCGACAAAAAACTTGATGGCATCTCTGACATTCGGGACGAGTCCGACAAATCCGGCATGCGCGTTGTGATCGAATTAAAACGCGGTGAAGTGCCTGAAGTCGTCCTGAATAATCTCTACAAGCAGACCCAGCTGCAAGACACCTTCGGCATGAACATGGTGGCGTTGGTCGATGGTCAGCCCAAGCTGCTCAATCTCAAGCAAATGCTTGAGTGTTTTTTGTCGCACCGCCGCGAGGTAGTAACCCGCCGCACTGTGTTCGAGTTGCGCAAGGCACGTGAGCGCGGTCATGTCCTCGAAGGTCTGGCCGTCGCGCTGGCCAATATCGATGAATTCATCGCCCTCATCAAGGCTGCGCCGACACCGCCGATTGCCAAGGCCGAGCTGATCGCGCGCGCCTGGGATTCGTCGATGGTGCGTGAAATGCTTGCGCGAACCGGATCTGAACATGTCGGTGGCATCGAAGCCTTCCGTCCTGAAAATCTGCCGCGTCATTATGGGCTTCAGGCAGATGGGCTCTACAAGCTCTCCGATGATCAGGCGCAAGAGATTTTGCAGATGCGTCTGCAACGCCTGACCGGTCTTGAGCAAGACAAGATTGTCAATGAGTACAAAGAAGTCATGGCCGAAATCGCCGATTTGCTCGACATTTTGTCGCGCCCGGATCGCGTAACGAGCATCATCCGTGACGAGCTGATCGCCGCGAAAAATGAATACGGCGAAGGTAACAAAGATGTGCGCCGCTCACACATCGAGCTCAACCCGACCGACCTGGGCACCGAAGACCTGATCACGCCACAAGACATGGTGGTGACGCTCTCGCATTCCGGCTACATGAAATCGCAGCCGGTCTCGGAATACCGTGCCCAAAAACGCGGTGGGCGCGGCAAGCAGGCGATGGCGACCAAAGAAGATGACTGGATCGATCAGCTCTTCATTGCCAACACACATGATTACATTTTGTGTTTCTCCAACCGTGGCCGGATGTATTGGCTCAAGGTCTGGGAAGTGCCGCAAGGCTCGCGTAATTCGCGCGGCAAGCCGATCGTCAATATGTTCCCTCTGCAGGAAGGTGAAAAAATCACCGTGGTCTTGCCGCTGTTTGGCGAAAATACCAGCTTCCCGCAAGACCGTTATGTGTTCATGTCGACGAGTCTTGGTACCGTCAAAAAAACGCCGCTGTCAGACTTCAGTAATCCACGCAAGGCCGGCATTATCGCGGTCGATCTTGACGAGGGAGATTTCCTCATTGGTGCAGCGCTCACCGATGGGACGCATGATGTGATGCTTTTCTCGGATTCGGGCAAAGCTGTGCGCTTTGATGAAAATGATGTGCGTCCGATGGGGCGCACTGCGCGCGGTGTGCGTGGTATGAATCTCGAAGAAGGTCAGCAGGTGATCGCCTTGCTGGTGGCTGAAAATGAACAGCAGTCGGTTCTGACAGCAACCGAGAACGGCTACGGCAAACGCACGCCGATCACGGAATACACCCGTCATGGACGTGGCACCAAGGGCATGATCGCCATCCAGACCAGTGAGCGTAACGGTAAAGTAGTCGCTGCTACCTTGGTTGAGCCGGCCGATGAGATCATGCTGATCACCACCGGTGGCGTGCTCATTCGCACGCGTGTCTCCGAGATCCGTGAAATGGGCCGTGCCACGCAGGGCGTGACCTTGATTGCTGTCGAAGATGGTGGCAAATTATCCGGTCTGCAGCGCGTGGCCGAGGCGGATGCCGAAGACGACGCGGGCACAGCCGATGAGGTGGCAGAATAATAAAAACGGCCGGACGCCATCGGCATGGGCGTCCGGTCATGTTTCAACGCTGACCAATAATGATTGCCCATTAAAACCATGAGCGACGACAAACTGCAGCCTCTGCGTGAACAGATTGATGCCATCGATGCGCAACTACTGGCGTTGTTAAACCAGCGCGCGCGCGTGGCCCAGCAAGTTGGGCACGTCAAGGCAGAGACCAACGCCCCCGTATTTCGTCCAGAACGCGAAGCGCAGGTACTTGCGCGGGTGGCGCAAAATAATCCGGGGCCCTTGCCCTCGCCCGATTTGCAGACGATTTTTCGTGAGGTGATGTCGGCCTGTCGTGCCTTGGAAAAACGCGTGACGGTGGCTTTTCTTGGGCCAGCCGGAACCTACAGCGAGCAGGCGGTCTGGCAGCAATTCGGTCAAGCTGTGCTTGAACTGCCTTGTGTTTCTATTGATGAGGTGTTTCGGGCAGTCGAGGCCGGCACCGCTGATTTTGGTGTGGCGCCGGTCGAAAATTCGACCGAGGGCACAATCAACCGCACGTTGGATTTATTGTTGCAAACCAGTTTATCAATCAGCGGCGAAGTCGCGCTGCCGGTTCACCACAGTTTGCTGACGCAGTCCGGTGGCATGGAGGGCGTCACCCGTATCTGTGCACATTCGCAGGCGCTGGCCCAGTGTCAAGCCTGGCTCAATCAGCACTATCCCGGCATCGAGCGCGTTGCGATGGCCTCCAATGGCGAGGCCGCGCGTCTCGCCAGTGAAGACAGCAGCGTGGCGGCGATTGCCAGCGAGCTCGCGGCAACGCGTTACGGCTTGTCGATTGCTCATGCGCATATCCAGGATGACCCGCACAACCGTACCCGTTTTGTCGTGATCGGCAGACTGACTCCAGGTGCGTCGGGACGCGATCAGACCTCGCTGGTGCTGTCGGTGGCCAATAAGCCTGGCGCTGTTTACGAATTACTTGCGCCGCTAGCGAAGTACGGTGTATCGATGACGCGTTTCGAGTCTCGCCCCGCGCGCACCGGAAGCTGGGAATATTATTTTTATGTCGACATCGAGGGGCATGCGCACGATGTCAAAGTTGCGCAGGCGCTCACTGAGCTGCAATCACAGGCCGCCTTCTTTAAAGTACTGGGCTCCTATCCGTTTGCGGTTTGATTTTTCTTTTTATTATTTGCCATGACAACTCAATTCGGTCCGGAATATGTTCGCGCTATCGCTCCCTATCAGGGTGGTAAACCTATTGCTGAAGTGGCGCGCGAATTTGGACTGGACGAGGCCAAGATTGTCAAACTCGCGTCCAATGAAAATCCGTTGGGCATGCCGCAATCTGCCAAAGATGCCATGCTTGCTGCGATGGCTGATATTGCCCGCTACCCGGACTCTAACGGCTTTGAATTGAAGGCCGCAATCAGCCGACAATTTGGCGTGCCAGCTGACTGCATTACCTTGGGTAACGGCAGCAACGATATTCTTGAATTGGCTGCCCACGCGCTGGTGCAGCCGGGCCAGTCTGTTGTGTATTCCCAGTATTCGTTTGCTGTTTACCCCTTGGCTACGCAAGCCGTAGGGGGGCGTGCGATCGTGGTGCCGGCAATCCAATTCGGGCACGATTTGCCTGCGATGGCGCGCGCTGTGGTCGACGATACCCGGTTGGTGTTTATCGCTAACCCTAACAACCCAACCGGCACTTTCATCGACGCCGCAGCGGTAGAGGCATTTATCCAATCCATTCCGGCGCATGTGGTGGTGGTGCTGGACGAAGCCTATACCGAATATCTGTCGGCAGAGCAGCGGTATGACGCACTGCAGTGGATCAAAAAATATCCGAATCTGCTGGTCTCGCGCAGTATGTCCAAAGCCTATGGACTCGCTGGTTTGCGTATTGGTTTTGGTATTGCCCAGCCAACGCTGACCGATTTACTGAACCGTATCCGTCAGCCTTTTAATGTCAATTCGCTTGCGCAGGCAGCGGCCATTGCCGCGCTTCAGGATACTGCTTTTCTGGCGCGCAGCGCGCAGGTGAATACCGAAGGACTTGCGCAGCTTACTGCTGGACTCAAGGCCATGGGCATCGACTATGTTCCTTCATCGGGTAACTTTGTATTGATTCGGGTCGGTCAGGATGATGGTGCAGGTGCGCGGGTCAATCTGGCGCTGCTCAAGCAAGGCATTATTGTGCGCCCGGTGGCGAACTACGGCTTGCCGCAATGGCTGCGCATCTCGATTGGTCTGCCGGCCGAAAACGCGGCGTTTATCGCGGCCTTGCAGAAAGCATTGGGCTGATGGCAGCGGGGCGCAGCGCGTGTTGAAAAAAGTTACTATTTTTGGCGTTGGCTTAATCGGCGGATCGTTTGCGCTGGCGTTGAAGCAAGCCGGTGCCGTTGTTCAAATCACCGGCGTTGGTCGCCGTACCGCAACCCTTGAGCGCGCGCTTGCGCTGGGCATTATTGACGTCGCCAGTACCTCGTTGGCCGACGCCGTGCCGGATGCAGACCTGATTCTGATTGCTACACCGGTGGCGCAAACTGCCGCCTTGCTGTCGGCGATCAAACCTTACCTCAGTGCTCACACCATCGTGACCGATGCCGGCAGTACCAAGACGGATGTCGTGGCGGCGGCGCGTCTGGGTTTAGCTGAAAAAATTCATCAGTTCGTACCTGGCCATCCGATTGCGGGGCGCGAACAAAATGGTCCCGATGCGGCGCTGGCTGATTTGTATGTTGGCAAAAAAGTGGTGTTGACTGCGCTACCCGAAAATTTACCGGCAACCGTCGAACGTGTCGCCCAAGCCTGGCAGCAATGCGGGGCGATCGTGCATCATTTAAGCGCACAAGAACATGATGCCGTGTTTGCTGCCGTCAGTCATTTGCCGCATCTGTTGGCTTATGCCTTGGTCAACGACATCGCCAGTAAGCCGCATGCATCGCTGTTGTTTCAATATGCGGCCAGTGGCTTTCGCGATTTCACTCGGATCGCGGGCTCGTCACCCGAAATGTGGCGCGATATTAGTCTGGCTAACAAAGCCGCACTGATCGACGAGCTCGATGCCTATACCGCGCAGCTGACTCAGCTGCGCGGCATGCTGGTCAATGGCGACGGCCCTGCAATCGAAGCCCTGTTTGCGCGAGCACAAACGGCACGACTCAACTGGATTGCCGCCATTGAAGCGGCGGAACAGTCCAAGCCCTTTGAACAGGGCGGAGACTAAGTAAGAGAACGAGAGACGAAGAGACGTCGACACTAAGGCACGAATGAAGCATTATCCCCATCATATTGATTTGCAGCCCGCCGCCCGCGCCCGCGGCAGCGTCCGTTTGCCTGGCTCTAAAAGCATCTCCAACCGTATGTTGTTGCTGGCTGCGTTGGCAGAAGGGCAGACCGAGATCAAATCCTTGCTGGCATCGGACGACACCCACGTGATGCTCATGGCATTGCAAAAACTCGGCATCGTCTGGCAACAGCATGGTGAGAGCCAAGACTATGCCGTAACAGGTGCTGCCGGTACCTTGCCAGTGCATGCGGCTGATTTGTTTATGGGGAATGCCGGTACGGCGATTCGGCCATTGACCGCGGCGCTTGCTGTCATTGGAGGGGACTACACGATTCATGGCGTGGCGCGCATGCATGAGCGTCCGATCGGTGACTTGGTGGACGCATTAAATGCCGTGGGTGCCCGCATCACTTACACCGGCAATCCCGGTTTTCCGCCGCTGCACATACAGCGCGGCATGGTGCATCCGGAGCGTTTGCAAGTGCGTGGTAATGTCTCGAGCCAGTTTCTTACGGCACTCTTGATGGCCGCGCCGCTGATGGCGCGTGAGAAGGCGCTCACGATTGATGTCGTTGGCGAGTTGATTTCAAAACCCTATATCGAAATCACGCTCAACCTGATGCAGCGGTTTGGCGTGACGGTCGAGCGTGCTGGCTGGTCGGCCTTTATGATTTCTCCCGGCCAGCATTATCGTAGTCCTGGCACCATGTACGTGGAAGGTGATGCATCGTCGGCGTCTTATTTTTTGGCAGCCGGCGCCATAGCGGGTGGACCGGTCAGAGTCGAGGGCGTGGGCAAGTCCAGTATCCAGGGTGACGTACGCTTTGTCGAAGCGCTCCAACAAATGGGTGCGACCATAACAATGGGCGAGAACTGGATCGAAGCCAGCTCGGCAGGTATCTTGAAGGCCATCGATGCCGACTTTAATCACATTCCGGATGCTGCGATGACGATTGCCGTGGCAGCGCTCTATGCTGACGGGACCAGCACCTTGCGCAATATCGCCAGCTGGCGCGTCAAAGAGACGGACCGCTTAAGCGCGATGGCAACCGAGCTGCGCAAACTTGGCGCCTTGGTGGAAGAGGGCGCAGATTTCCTGCGCATCACGCCGCCTGTGATGCTCGATAGTGCCGCCATCGACACCTACGATGACCACCGTATGGCCATGTGTTTTTCCCTGGCCTCACTAAATGGTGCGGCCTGCGCGGGCGCTGCGGTGCGCATTAATGACCCCCAATGCGTGGCCAAAACCTTCCCGGATTATTTTGAAGCCTTCGCTGGCATCACGCGGCCGGCTTGACTCCTCACAACCGATTACGCCATGTCCGTCTCCTCTGAAGCAGTCGTCATCACTATCGACGGCCCGACGGCCTCCGGCAAGGGGACCGTTGCCGCCCGTGTGGCCGAGGCGTTGGGTTTTGCGTTGCTCGATTCGGGGGCGCTTTATCGTCTTACGGCGCTGGCGGCAAATCAGTCTGGGACGTCTCTGACGGATGAGGCCGCGTTGGCTGCATTGGCAGTCGGTCTGGACGTGCGCTTTGCCGGCGAGCAGATTCTGCTGGGTGGAAAAGACGTGACGGACCTAATCCGGGCCGAACAAATCGGTGTGGCGGCCTCGAAAATCGCGGCCTTGCCGGCGGTGCGCGCCGCATTGATTGAGCGGCAGCATGCCTTTCTGAAAACACCTGGCTTAGTAGCCGACGGGCGCGATATGGGCACCGTGATTTTCCCTCAGGCGCGGCTCAAAGTGTTCCTGACCGCAAGCGTTGAGGCACGCGCCGACAGACGTTATAAGCAATTGATTGGCAAGGGTTTTCCTGCTAATATATTCGACCTTCTGCAAGATTTGCGGGAACGCGATGCGCGCGACACCAATCGTGCCGTTGCGCCGTTAAAGGCGGCTGAAGGTGCCCATGTGCTCGATACCTCGTCAATGACGATAGAGACAGCCGTGGCGCAGGTGCTGGCCTGGTATCGCGAGGTCGCGCCAAAGTCATAATTGTTGTTGCTGTACCGGTGCCCTGTGATGCGCAATGCATGGCAGGGTGTTGAAAAACCCTAACCCGACCCTCGGCAATTCCGCTGCTGGTTGGCTAACCTGTCAAAACTATGTCTACTGTTGCTACCTCCCCAGTCGTATCCGACAACGAAAGCTTTGCTGCGCTGTTTGCAGAATCCTTGTCACGTCAGGATATGCGTTCCGGCGAAGTGATCTCCGCCGAAGTAGTCCGTCTCGATCACAATTTCGTGATTGTGAACGCCGGGCTCAAATCCGAAGCGTTCATCCCCATTGAAGAATTCAAGAACGACAACGGCGAACTCGAAGTCAACGTTGGAGATTTCATCTCCGTTGCAATCGAATCGCTGGAAAACGGCTTTGGCGACACCATCCTGTCGCGCGACAAAGCCAAGCGTCTGGCCTCATGGCTGTCGCTGGAAAAAGCGATGGAATCCGGCGAGCTGGTTACCGGTACCGTCAATGGCAAAGTCAAGGGCGGCCTGACCGTTCTGACCAACGGCATTCGTGCCTTCCTGCCGGGTTCGCTGGTCGACACCCGTCCGGTCAAGGACACCACGCCGTACGAAGGCAAGACGATGGAATTCCGCGTCATCAAGCTCGATCGCAAGCGCAACAACGTCGTGCTATCACGCCGCGCTGTCATCGAAGCATCGATGGGCGAAGAGCGTCAGAAGCTGATGGAAACCTTGAAGGAAGGTACCGTTGTTACCGGTATCGTCAAGAACATCACCGACTATGGCGCATTCGTGGATCTGGGTGGTATCGATGGTCTGTTGCACATCACCGATCTGGCATGGCGTCGTGTACGTCATCCGTCGGAAGTACTGACGGTTGGCCAGGAAATCACTGCCAAGGTCTTGAAGTACGATCAGGAAAAAAATCGCGTTTCACTGGGTGTCAAACAGCTGGGCGACGATCCATGGACCGGTCTGTCACGTCGCTATCCGCAGCACACCCGTCTGTTCGGTAAAGTCACCAACCTCACCGACTACGGCGCATTTGTTGAAGTCGAGCAGGGTATCGAAGGTCTGGTCCACGTTTCCGAAATGGACTGGACCAACAAGAACGTCGCGCCAAACAAAGTCGTGCAATTGGGCGATGAAGTCGAAGTCATGGTGCTTGAGATCGACGAAGAACGTCGCCGTATCAGCTTGGGCATGAAGCAGTGCAAAGCCAATCCTTGGGATGATTTTGCGCTCACCCACAAGAAAGGTGACAAAGTCTCCGGTGCGATCAAATCGATCACCGACTTTGGCGTATTTATTGGCTTGGCTGGCAACATCGACGGTCTGGTGCATCTGTCGGATCTGTCATGGACCGAGACTGGCGAAGAAGCCGTGCGTCGCTTCAAAAAGGGCGATGAACTCGAAGCCGTCGTGCTGGCCATTGATGTTGAGCGCGAGCGTGTGTCACTGGGCGTCAAGCAACTCGAAGGCGATCCGTTCAACAACTACTGCGCAATGAATGACAAAGGTGCATTGGTCACAGGCGTGGTCAAATCAGTGGAGCCAAAAGGCGCTGTGATTACCTTGAGCGAAGAAGTTGAAGGCTACCTGCGTGCGTCCGAAATCTCGCGGGACCGCGTCGAGGATGCTGGCACCCACCTGAAAGAAGGCGACACCGTCGAAGCGATGATTCTTAACGTTGATCGTAAAGCCCGCAGCATTCAGCTTTCGATCAAGGCCAAAGATAGCGTTGAGACCCAGGAAGCCATGCAAAAAATCTCAACCGACTCGTCTGCTTCAACTGGCACGACTAGCCTCGGCGCACTGTTGAAGGCTAAGCTCGATACCAAGAGCTGATCTGGACCCGGCACATGACAAAGTCGGAGCTGATCGCCCGTCTCGCTGAGCGTTATCCGCAACTTGTTGCAAAAGATGCGGATTTCGCTGTCAAGACCCTGCTTGATGCAATGACCGATGCGCTGTCCGTCGGGCAGCGCATCGAGATACGGGGTTTTGGCAGCTTTGCGCTCAACAGCAGGCCGCCGCGTATTGGTCGTAATCCTAAATCCGGTGATACGGTGATGGTGCCTGAAAAACGGGTGCCGCACTTTAAGCCGGGTAAGGAGCTGCGTGAGCGCGTCGATGCAATGGTCGGGCAGCCGATCATGGAAGACTAAGTACCTTACTGGGTCCTTCAAACGCCCCGCCTCGTTTGTCAGCGTCGATCAAACGGCATCTTCGGATGCCGTTTTTTTTCGCGTACAATTCCAGCAGGTTTTCATACCGACCGGACCCACCCGCGCTCACTCACTCAATGAAAATAATTGTCAGACTGTTTGCCTTGCTGCTGTTCGCGATTTTCTTTGGCTTTGCGCTCAAGAATACGGACGAAGTCGTCTTGCATCTGTTCTGGAATGCGCAGACCAAGTCGCCATTGATCCTGCTCTTGCTGGCCTTTTTTGTCGCCGGCGCCGTGCTCGGTGTCTTAGCGATGAGTGGTACCGTTTTACGGCACAGGCGTGAGCTGACGCGGTATAAAAAATGGCTAGCCGATCAGCAAAAAGAGGCGGAAGCCGCGCTGCTGGCGCGTCCACAGGTGCCTGCTCCGGACAGCGTGATCGATCAGGCGGGTCTGTGAAAAATCGACCACATCAACGGGTGAGCGATGGAATTTGAAAACTGGTGGTTGCTCGGTATTCCTTTATTGTTTGCGCTCGGCTGGATTGCGGCCCGGGTCGATATCCGGCACCTGATTGCCGAATCTCGCAGCCTGCCGCGCAGTTATTACAAAGCCCTGAATGCCCTGCTCAGTGAAGAACCCGACAAAGCCATCGAGCTCTTTATCGACATCGCCCGACTCGACCCCGAGACTGCCGAGCTGCACTTCGCCTTAGGCAAACTGTTTCGCCAGCGTGGCGATATCGAGCGCGCGGTGCGGGTCCATCAAAATTTGTTGGCACGGCCAGATTTATTACCTGAAGTTGCCAGTCAGGCCAAGTATGAGTTGGGTCAGGACTATCTCAAAGCCGGCTTGCTCGATCGTGCCGAAGAGACCTTTAACCAGCTTGCGGCGACCCAGTACGGCGCTCCGGCCCGCCGCGCTTTGGTCGAAATTTATCAGCGCGAAAAAGAATGGAAGCGCGCCATCGATGCAGCAAGTGCGTTACAGGATGCCGGTGCGGGTGGCTACCAAAAAGAGATCGCACAATTTCATTGTGAGCTCGCGCAGGATGAGCTGGTACACATTCATCCTGATACCGCGCTAGCCACACTCGACAAAGCCTTGTCGTTTGATCGTAGCAGCGTGCGTGCCATGATTCTTATTGGCGACGCTTTACTGGCCAAAGGTGATACCGAAGGCGCGCTGCGTACCTGGCGCAGGGTTGAACAGCAGAGCGTGCCGCATGTGGCGTTGGTAGCGCAACGTCTCATGGATGGTTATCGTGCAGTCGATCGTGCGCGTGAGGGCGTCAATCTGCTCAAGGCTTATCTCGCCGAAGCGCCATCGATCGATTTACTCGAAGTCGCCTTCAAAGCCGTACTTGAACTCGACGGTCCCGACGTCGCTGATCAACTCGTCAGTGATGAGCTGCGCAGGACGCCCACCCTGTTGGGGCTCGATAAATTACTTGAAGCCCGACTGATGACGGCGCCACCTGAAGGTCGTACTGAACTCTCGCTGGTCAAAACGCTCGTCGGTGGTTATGCACAAAAACTGGCGCGCTACCAGTGCAGCCATTGCGGCTTCAAAGCCAAGCAGTTCTATTGGCAATGTCCGGGCTGCGGTCACTGGGAAAGCTACGCGCCGCGTCGCACCGAAGAGCTCTCAGTGATGAATCAAGTGTAAGCGCCGCTTACCAACGAATACAGAAATACGATTCTCCAGCGCCCCACTGTTCGGCATCACTTTCCCCATCGCGCATCACTCGCAGTGCCGATAAAAAATCGCTTGTTTGGCGCATTTCGTTGAACGATCGCGCGCGACACCTTCGCTACCATTTTCCCTCTGTTTAGGGTCGTCAATCGGCCTTGTTTGCTTCTCCCTGTCCATGCAGATTAATCATCTCTTCATGCGTTAACAAGGTCTCAAACTTGTCGTTTAATGCGGGGTTGGCCGCCTCATTAGCGGGCTTGCCGACACAGTCATTTCAACCACTATGGAGAATTACAATGCTGAAAAAAATCCTTTTGTCTGCTGCGGCGAGTTTGCTTTTATTTTGTGGTGTGGCGTTTGCTGCAGTCGAAATCAATACCGCGGATCAGGCAGCGCTTGACGGTATTGCCGGCATTGGTCCGGCCACCTCCAAAGCGATTTTGGACGAACGCAAAAAAGGCGGCAACTTTAAAGACTGGGCTGACCTCGAATCCCGCGTGAAAGGTATTGGTGGGAAAAACTCAGTCAAGCTTTCTGCCGGTGGTTTACTCGTTAATGGTCAGCCGCATCAGGGCGTGAACGCCAGCGTCAAGCCGGCTAAGCCGGCAAAAAATCAAGCCGAGCCCGTCAAGGCCAGCGAGTCAAAAAGTCAGTAAAGGTGGTGAGTTAGTTCAGCCGTGGCAGCTTGCCTGACACGGCGTGTTGTAGTGGCGCGCCAGCGCATGTTTATGAGGTCGTACGACATGTGCCGGCCGCTGCGATTAGAATGGTGGTTTTTCGCCCTTGAGCAAGCCACAATATGTCTTATCAATCCATAGAGGATCTGATCGGGAATACCCCGCTGGTGCAATTAAAACGCCTCCCCGGTCAAGATGCCGCCGATCGCAACAACGTCATCCTTGGCAAGATGGAAGGGAATAATCCTGCCGGTTCCGTGAAAGACCGTCCGGCACTGGCGATGATCAAAGGCGCTGAAGCGCGTGGTCAAATCAAACCCGGCGATACCCTCATCGAAGCCACCAGTGGCAACACGGGCATTGCGTTAGCAATGGCCGCGGCAATGCGTGGCTACAAAATGATTTTGCTGATGCCGGAAAATCTCAGTCTTGAACGACGCCAGAGTATGGCCGCTTACGGCGCCGAGATTGTGCTCACACCCAAGCCCGGTGGCATGGAATATGCGCGTGACCTTGCGGGTGATATGCAAAAAGAAGGCAAGGGCATCATCCTCGATCAGTTTGCTAATCCTGATAATCCGCGTGCACATTACGAGAGCACCGGCCCGGAAATCTGGCGCGATACCGAAGGTCGGGTTACGCATTTTGTCAGTGCCATGGGCACTACGGGCACCATCATGGGCGTCTCACGCTATCTCAAAGAAAAAAATCCTGAGATTCAGATTATTGGTGCACAGCCAGAGGAAGGCTCACAAATTCCGGGTATTCGCAAATGGCCTGAAGCCTATCTACCCAAGATTTTTGATCGCAGCAGAGTCGATCAGGTCGAAAATGTCAGTCAGGCCGTTGCCGAACAAATGGCGCGTCGGATGGCAGTTGAGGAAGGGATTTTTTGCGGTATCTCGGCAGCGGGTGCCTGCGAAGTTGCGCTGAGAATTTCGCGCACGACCGAGAACGCGACGATTGTCTTTATTGTTTGTGATCGTGGCGATCGTTACCTGTCGACGGGCGTATTTCCTGCTTAGATTCTCGATCGCGCATTGAACGGCGTAAGTGCAGGGCTGGCAGTGTAGACGCTGCCCAGCTCTGTCTTGATCAGTCGGCAGGCAGCGTACTACCGTACCGGCTAATCGACGCATAGCCTCTACCACTTAGCGGGCTTAAGGCTTTAAGTTACGAGTTCCTCAGCGGTTTTTTTAAAATGTGCCGCTTCTTGGCGTGTTGGTCAGTCAGCGTGCTTGGGTTTGAATTGTTTGTCGCTGATGCGAAATTTTTCGCGGCGGTCGCCCATGAGTACGCGCAACTCGCGAATACTTAGATCACTTACTTCATGCATGCGAATCAGCAAGGATGCGCCGACTGGCAATCGTCGATGCCGTATCTTGCTAATAACGGGTGGGGCAACTTCAAGTGCTCTCGATAAGGCGGCATCATTTTTTAGGTGCAGCTTTTCAATGAGCGAATCGAGCAAATTGTTGGGATCGTAAGCTACCTGATCAGCGAGCCGGTTGCTATCTTGGTGATCAAACTGAGTCGTCATATGAGTGGAAGTCCCATGTTACTAGTTGGAAAAAATTATCGTTTTTTTAGTGCTTGGATTGTTGGACTGCGCCCACCTTGGCTGTGCTCTGCAAGCATTGTTAGCGAAGTTTTTAAATTACTAACAAATTTTATTTGGACTTAGCAATAAAGTAAATTTTTTTTTACAAAGTGCACAATCAGGCTTATTAAATTGGGTACATTTCGCCGATAAGCGCCTGATCTGCAAGGGTTTCTTTCTTGATTTCTAACAAACAACTTTATTGTAGTTAGTTCAAAAACGTAAAGTTTTGATAATTCTCAAAATTCCGCGGGTCAATTTTTTTAGAAGCGGAAAAAACGGATGCTTATCCGATAATTTTTTTGTGAAAAGGTTTCTACTGATCCGAATGACCAATGATCGGACGCAAAAAGCGAGAGATGGAGGAGGGGGTGGGCTTTGCGGCCCGGGAGTACGACGGTACTTAGCGTGATCCGGTGTGGGTGCCGATACGGTCTTGCAACTGCTGCCAGCCATCGGGACCGAGATTGCGTAGGGTTTCCATGTTGCGCTCGAAAATAGTCGCTGCTTCCGGCATAGCGTCGATCACTTTGGTCAGACTATCTTCCCGCAGCAGGTGCAGCATCGGATAGGGTGAGCGGTTGGTCGAGTTGGTGATGTCATCGGGGGTCGTGTCGGCGAACTGATAGTCAGGATGAAAACTGGCAATCTGTATCACGCCACTCAAACCGGTTTTGGCGAGCAAGTCGTCGGCGCGCGCTAAAAAATTGTTGTAGTCAAAAAAATCCTGTAACACCCAGGGATGAATCAAAAGCGTCGTATCGATCGCCGCAGGATCGGTGTCAACCAATTCCTGCAACGCCGTCTTGAGCGCGTCGAGCAACTGATCAGGTTCGGTCGCGGTACAGAGGCGATAGTCAATCTGCTCGTTGACATAAACAGACTTGGCAAAAGGGCAGAGGTGTAGACCAATGACGGCGTGTTCCAGCCACGCTTTGGTTAATTTGACGACCTCGTTTGCGTTTAATCCCTCTGCTGTCGTCGTCATGGTTGCCGCTTTTGTTGGACGGCGTGACCTAAGTCAATCACTGACATCGCGTAGAAAAAACTACGATTGTATTTGGTGAGGGCGAAAAAATTTTCCGTACCCAGCCAGTATAAAGTCGGCCGCTCACCATCCTGCAGATCTACCAGCCCATAGCGTAAATCAGCAGGGATTGCCTGCGCGGTGCGTACCCCGGCCGCAGTGAATTCGTCGAGCGAAAATGTGGCATCCAAGCTTTTTCCAATCATGGCCTGCCAAGTGCTGTCTGGCTCATTGCTTACATTGACCGGATAGGCCAGCGGTAATCCGGATTTCCAGCCGTGCTGTGACAGAAAACTGGCCACGCTGCCGATGGCATCAACGGGTGAATTGCGTAAATCGATTTTGCCATCGCCGTCAAAATCGACCGCAAAGCGGCGCACGCTGCCGGGCATGAATTGTGGCCAGCCTATAGCACCGGCGAATGAGCCAGAGAGTGAAAACGGATCAATTTCGTTCTCGCGCGCATAGAGTAAAACCTGCTCGAGCTCGCTGCGAAAATACCGACTACGGGCATCACGGTTTGGCGTCTCTGGATAAGCGAAGGCTAGCGTCGTGAGCGCATCCATCACACGAATTTTCCCGGCCATGCGTCCGTAGAGCGTCTCTACGCCGATGATGCCAACAATGATCTCGGCGGGGACGCCGTATTCGGCTTGCGCCCGCTCCAGCGTATCTTGATGCTGCGCCCAGAATGCCACGCCAGCCTTGATGCGAACGGGCTCGATAAAGCGTTGACGATAGCTGGTCCAGTTTTTGATCGTCGATGGT
This sequence comes from Bordetella parapertussis, assembly GCA_945866125.1. Lineage (GTDB taxonomy): Bacteria > Pseudomonadota > Gammaproteobacteria > Burkholderiales > Burkholderiaceae_D > Pernthalerella. The sequence goes on along the minus strand of CAMBFZ010000021.1, from coordinate 44,290 downwards.
GCGGGTGGGTTAATCAGTCGAACCACGCTTTCCATGAAGTGGGCGCGGGCGAATTGCGCATGCAGGGCCTCACGATCAAAATCATGCCGCAGCGTCATCTCATCGATAAATTCGGCGACTGCACGCCACTGACCAAAATTAGTAAATTCGGTCTCGTTATCTGCCGACTGTGTGCGTTTTTTTGATTTGGTCGAGTGTGTTTTTTTGACGGTTTTGACCGCTTTGCTGACCTTGTTATTTTTGTTGGTCTTTCCGGCGAAAGCCTGCAGCGGCAGTCCAAGCAGTGGGATAGCGAGACAAACAGCGACAAGCAGAGGGGTGATGCGGCGGAGTTTCATTGAGATAGACAGACCGATTCAAATTCAAATTCAAATGCAGATATCCTTTGGCATCCTGTATCGTAGCCAACGGTGCGACAGTATAAAACAGTCGATGCACGCCGGTTCAATGTGATCGATATCAAGAGCCAGAATTGCCCGAATGATAAATCGCTGCGTATTGTCGAATGATTGGGATAATGCACAGCGTATGTCGCAAACGATCTCGCTCCTCCCGCTATCATAAGCGTCCATGACCACTGCTATTTATAGTCACCTCGACTGCCAGCGCCACGAAATGGGTGAATGGCATCCCGAATCACCGGCCCGTTTGCACGCCATTGCGGATCAGCTCATTGCCAGCGGCTTAGCGCCGTACCTCGATTATCGTGAAGCGCCGCTTGCGGCGCTCACTGAACTCGCCCGTGTGCATCAAGCCAGCGTGATTGCCCGCGTGCGGGATCATGTGCCCAAGCCCGATGCGGCCCAGCCTTATTTTTCGCTGGACCCGGATACGGCGCTTAATGCTTATAGCTGGCAGGCGGCATTGCGTGCGGCGGGCGCTGCAGTGGCAGCAACCGATGCCGTTATTGCCGGTGACATTGATAATGCATTTTGTGCGATCCGTCCACCCGGACATCACGCCACACCGGATGCATCAATGGGATTTTGCCTGTTCAATAATGTCGCCATTGCAGCGCGTCATGCGCTCGACGCACGCGGACTACAGCGTGTGGCAATCGTTGACTTTGATGTCCACCATGGTAATGGTACCGAAGCGGCGTTCCGTGATGACCCTCGCGTATTGATGGTCAGTTTTTTTCAGCACCCGCTTTATCCCTATAGCGGGGTCGATCCGACCGGCCCAGCGCCGGCCCATTTGGTCAATATTGCCTTACCGGCTTTTACGCGCGGCGACGTGATCCAAGACGTCGTACGCACGCGCTGGTTGCCGGCGCTCGACGCGCACCGTCCCGAAATGATTTTTATCTCTGCCGGATTTGATGCCCACCGCGAGGACGAACTGGCCCAGATGGGATTGATCGAAACCGATTATGCGTGGATCACCCGACAGATCATGGCGGTGGCGGCCCGACACGCGCAGGGTCGCATCGTCAGCTGCCTTGAAGGCGGCTATCACCTGTCTGCATTGGCCCGCAGCGTCGCCGCCCACGTCAAGGTACTCGCCGCCTTGGCATGAGCCGGTCTGTGTACAGGTAGAATGGCGCTTTACTGCCTAACAAAGCTGCCCATGTCTATCCAATGGTTTCCCGGTCACATGAACGCTGCGCGCAAAAAAGCCGCAGAGTCCATGGAAAAAGTCGACCTGGTGATCGAAGTACTCGACGCACGACTGCCACAAGCCAGCGCCAATCCCATGATTGAAGAGTTGCGTCGCGCGCGCCAGCGTCCTTGTTTAAAAATACTCAACAAAAGCGATTTGTCTGATCCGGTTGCGACCAAAGAATGGCTGGCGCACTACAGTAGCCAGCCGCAGGTACATGCCGTTGCGCTGTCGTGCAAAAGTCAATCGGATGTCGCCAAAATTCCGGGCCTGTGCCTAAAAATTGCGTCCCATCGCGGCACCGCATTAAAGCCCTTGCGCATGATGATTATGGGCATACCCAACGTGGGCAAATCCACCCTGATGAATGCGTTGCTGAAAAAGCGCGTTGCCAAAGTAGGCGATGAGCCTGCCATTACCAAGGTGCAGCAGCGTCTTTATTTGGGTAACAACATGGTTTTGATTGACACGCCCGGCATGCTGTGGCCCAAGATTGTCCATCCAAGCGATGGCTTAATGCTCGCCGCCAGTCATGCCATTGGTGTCAATGCACTAATCGAAGAAGAAGTCGCGACCTTTCTGGCTGCTATTTTGCTCGAGCGTTATCCGCGCTTATTGGCCGCACGTTATGGGTTTTCTACCGAAGCCATGGATGCAGTCGCCGTCATCGAAGGCGTGGCGACGCGTCGCGGATTTCGCTTGAAAGGCGGCGAATTTGATCGGGAAAAAGCCGCGCATATTTTTTTGCAGGATTACCGCACCGGCGCGCTGGGGCGCATCAGCCTCGAGACGCCAGTGAGCCGGATTGCTTTGCTGGCAAGCTATCAGCCGCCACCCTCATTAGCCGAGCCGCAAGACGAACACGAAGTGGAATAAATCAGTGCAGCAGTAGATGTAAAAATTAAATAAATAATTAGGAGGCAGCATGACTTCATCGACCACCCAGCCCGACGCGCCTTATGTGTTGCGCGACCATGCAGCGGGCATTGTGACGCTCACGCTTAATCGCGGCGACAAATTTAATCCCCTGTCCGAAGAAATGATGACGGCGCTGCAAACTGAGCTCGATACCATTGCCGCTGACCCCAGTGTACGGGTCGTGGTGCTCGCTGCCACTGGCCGTGCATTTTGTGCCGGGCACGATCTCAAGCAGATGCGGGCCGCACCATCGGCTACTTATTACAAAACCTTGTTTAACCAGTGCAGCAAGCTAATGCTCACCATCGAGCAATTGCCGCAGCCTGTCATTGCGCGTGTGCAGGGCATTGCGACGGCAGCGGGCTGCCAGCTGGTGGCCATGTGTGACCTTGCTGTGGCTTCCAGTGAGGCAAAGTTTGCAGTCTCCGGGGTCAACTACGGCTTGTTTTGTTCCACCCCATCAGTGGGGTTGTCGCGCAACATTGGACGTAAGCAGGCAATGGAAATGTTATTGACCGGTGAATTTATCGATGCCAGCACGGCGCTTGCGCGCGGACTGCTAAACCGGGTCGTCTCGGCAGAGGCGCTCGATACCGAAATTGCTCTACTGACTGCCAGCATTCTGGCCAAGCCGGCAGTGGCCATTACGATGGGTAAGCAGCTCTTTTACCGACAGCTCGACATGGGCATCAGCGCTGCCTATCAACTCGCTGGCGAAACCATGGCCTGCAACATGATGGACGAGTCCGCACTCGAAGGCGTGCAGGCGTTCATTGAAAAGCGCCAGCCAAGCTGGCGCTAGTTGACCGGCGTGGCTTTGTCAGAGCTGCTCCAGATCATAGATGGTGGCCAACACCTGATAGCCGACCGCAGAGTTCGGAATCATTTCCTCCGACTTGCCGGTGACTTTACAAAGTGCGCCGGCTAGCACGACCACTTCCTGTTCGCCTTGCGTACTGGCGTCGTGTAGTGCATCTACGGCTGCACCTTGTTTGATTTTGATCCGCATGCCCACGTTGTAGAGCTCCGGTGATTTTGTTACCAGGTAGCTGCCCCATTCGTTTTCCGAAGCGGAAAGCGTATGTGGAAACGGAACAGCCTTGTCATGTGCCAGCGCGTTTTCCAGGGCAGCAAGACGGAAGGGGCCCGCCGCGTCATGCAGATTGACGCCTTTGTGAATCACCACATCTTTTCGTGCATAGGCTGGATTGGCCGACAGCTTTTTGATCGCGCAATTCAATTCAGTACTGACCCCTTTGACGACATCTGCAAAGAGGGGTAGTCCATAAAACGCCTTGACGCGTTCGGCGCTATTAACGGCGGCAAATAACTTGGTCGTCGAGCTGAGATAGTCGATGGTGGCAATAAATTCGCCTTCGTTGAGCAGCAGCCCTGCGGGCAGCGTTGCCTGAAGTTTCGTGATCTCTGCTGGAGAAATCGGCAGTGTTGCGATACCCATTTTTTCTAGGACACCCGGTTCAACCGATAGCGCGACCTGCAATTTTTTATCGTCGCTTAGATTGCTATAGGCCGCGCCGAAATCGATGTTGAGATTATTTCGATGGAAATCAGTGAGGCTATCGATGAGTGACACGTTGTCGGCGCGCACATCGTATTTGAGCAAAAACCCGGTGGCTTCCTGCATGGCCGACAAAATAGAGGCACCAGCCGCGGCCTGCCTTGCATAAATATTCGACATGGAGAGTGGTTCTCGACGCGCTTGGGTCACTTGTTCTTCTACCCATTGCGTTATCCCGGCGTGGTGATGTTCATGGAGATCGGCGAGCTTACTATGCAAGCCCGGACTGATTTTCATGGTGCGTAGCGTGGTTTGCAAAGATTCCAGCGGGTTTACGGCAGCGTATCCGGCAGGGTGTGGCGTTGCGGCAGCTGTTCGTGCAGCGTGACTGATTGTTCCTCTAAGCATGATGGTCTCCTCCAATATTGCCGGGCCGAAAATCGGACGGAATGTTCTAAATTGCTTGGAGTGAGTAAAAAAATGTAGATCGTTTTCGTCAGGCCACAGTCAAGCTTATTTGCGTTTCCGCAAAAAATAATGAATGAGTCAATAAAAAAGGCCCGCATCGCTGCGGGCCTTTTCACGAAACAACAACAATAGGGCAGGGAAATTACATCATCCCGTCCATGCCGCCCATGCCGCCCATGCCGCCCATACCGCCACCGCCTGATGGTTTGTCTTCCGACAATTCGGCCACCATGCAGTCGGTGGTCAGCATCAGCGAAGCGATCGATGCGGCGTTTTGCAGCGCCGAGCGGGTCACTTTGGCTGGATCGAGCACGCCCATTTCGACCATGTCGCCGTAGGTACCATTGGCAGCGTTGTATCCGTAGTTACCTTTGCCTTCGAGAACCTTGTTGACGACGACCGACGCTTCTTCGCCGGCGTTTTGTACGATCATGCGCAGCGGCTCTTCCATCGCACGCAGAACGATCTTGATACCAGCGTCCTGATCAGGATTGTCACCCTTGATCTTGATATTGGCACGGGCGCGCAGCAGGGCCACACCGCCGCCAGGAACAATGCCTTCTTCCACCGCAGCGCGGGTTGCGTGCAGCGCATCTTCCACGCGGGCTTTCTTTTCTTTCATTTCGACTTCGGTGGCAGCACCTACCTTGATCACGGCAACACCGCCGGCCAGCTTGGCCACGCGCTCTTGCAGTTTTTCACGGTCATAGTCCGAAGTCGCTTCTTCGATCTGCACACGAATCTGTTTGACGCGTGCTTCGATCGCATTGGCCTGGCCTGCACCATCGATCAGGATGGTGTTTTCTTTGCCGATTTCGATGCGTTTGGCTTGGCCCAGATCGGTCAGGTTGACCTTTTCCAGCGTCATGCCGACTTCTTCTGCGATAACTACGCCGCCGGTCAGGATAGCGATATCTTCGAGCATCGCTTTGCGACGGTCACCGAATCCTGGTGCCTTGACAGCACAGGTCTTGAGGATGCCGCGGATGTTGTTGACCACCAGCGTTGCAAGTGCTTCGCCTTCGATGTCTTCGGCAATGATCAGCAGCGGACGGCCAGCCTTGGCGACTTGCTCGAGTACCGGCAGCAGATCACGGATGTTCGAGATTTTTTTGTCGTACAGCAGGATGAATGGATTTTCCAGCAGGACGACTTGCTTGTCTGGATTGTTGATGAAGTACGGCGACAGATAGCCGCGGTCAAACTGCATACCTTCGACGATATCGAGTTCATCGTTGAGCGACTTGCCATCTTCTACCGTGATCACGCCTTCTTTGCCTACCTTTTCCATCGCTTCAGCGATACGCTCGCCAATCGAGTGGTCCGAGTTAGCCGAAATCGCGCCAACTTGGGCGATCTCTTTTGAGGTCGTGCAAGGCTTGGCGATTTTTTTCAGCTCTTCAACGGTTGCCGCGACAGCCTTATCGATACCGCGTTTCAAATCCATCGGGTTCATACCGGCGGCGACAAACTTCATGCCTTCGCGCACGATCGCTTGCGCCAGCACGGTCGCTGTCGTAGTGCCGTCACCGGCATTGTCCGAAGTCTTGGAAGCAACTTCCTTGACCATCTGAGCGCCCATGTTCATCAGCTTGTCTTTGAGTTCGATCTCTTTGGCAACCGAGACGCCGTCTTTGGTGACGGTTGGCGCGCCGAACGAGCGCTCGAGTACGACGTTACGGCCTTTTGGGCCCAAAGTGACTTTGACTGCATTGGCGAGAATGTTGACACCCTCAACCATCTTGGCGCGCGCTGCGTCGCCGAAAATAACTTCTTTAGCTGCCATATTGAATGCTCCTTGAATTTTTAACTGGGGTTCCGGCCTACGCCGGAATCACGTCACTGCCGGTTTGGTCATGACTGCCGGCTTTCGCCGACCTTGTTTCCAATCGCCGAGGCACTGCCTCTGTGATTGGGCATCGCCATCATTTTTCAACGATCGCCATGATGTCTTCTTCGCGCATGACTAATACTTCCTTGCCGTCGATTTTGACGGTCTGGCCGGAGTATTTGCCGAACAGGACCGTGTCGCCAACCTTCACATCCAGAGGACGGACCTTGCCGTCGTCGAGAATTTTGCCATTGCCAATTGCAAGGACTTTGCCCTGATCCGGCTTTTCTGCTGATGCCTCAGGCAACACAATGCCCGACGCAGTTTTGGTTTCTTGTTCGGAACGCTCGACAATAACGCGGTCGTGCAAGGGACGAAGGCTCATAAAAAACTCCTTGAAAAACAATGGGTTAATATAATTTCACAGCAGGCCGCCGGTAGGGTGCCGGCCATCTGGTCGTGGCTGAAATTCCAGGCTGCCAGGAGAGTTGTTAGCACTCTCCGCCAACGAGTGCTAAGTATAGGGACGGTTCAATCCTTTTTCAAGACGAAACGACAATATTTGTCTGGCGAGGTGGAACTTTTTTACTATTTTGACAATTCAGGCGGTGAAGCTTTGCCAGGCCAGGTCGGCGGCAGCCAAGTCTTCCAATGCGGTGCCAACTGACTTGAAGACGGTGATCTCGGCGGTATTAAGCCGGCCGGCGTGGCGGGCACAGGCCAAGTCGGCTAGCTCGGCTTGAACCTGATCGGCGGCAAGGAAGCCTGCCGCAATCACTTGCACCAGGTCGCCGGCTTCAGCCAGCGCGCCAGCATAGGTATCGACGAACAGGCGAGCCTGCGCCATCAAGGCATCATCGGCTTCGCGCATATCGGGCCGAAATCCGCCAACCAGATCGACGTGCGTACCCGGGCGTACCCAGTCCGCCCGTACGATTGGTTCTTTGCTCGTGGTCGCACAGCTGATGATATCGGCCTTTAGTGTGGCATCGGTTAGTGCACCTGCCGCCTCCAGCGTAATGTGCTGCGGCAGTCCGGCTGCCCGGATTTGTTCGATTGTGTGCTGCACTTTATGTGGCGAGCGGCCCCAGACCGTGACGGCTTCGATTGGCCGGACCGCAGAGTGCGCCGCTGCCATGTAAGGCGCAAGGTGTCCGGTGCCGACGATCAGGAGCCGGCGGCTATCCGCGCGCGACAGATAGGTCGATGCCAGTGCCGATGCGGCAGCAGTGCGGCGCAGTGTCAGCTGCTCGCCATCCATCAGCGCCAGCGGCGTGCCGGTGGTGGTATCAAATAAGACAAATAGAGCCTGCACGGTTGGCAGCGCACGGTCCCGGTTTTCTGGTGCCACCGTGACGAGCTTCACCCCCATGTGCTGATTGGCTTGCCAAACAGGCATGAGTAGCAAGACCGAGCCATCGGTGTCAGACAAAGGGTGCACGTGCCGCCGTGGCACCACCATCTGCTGTTGAAAAGCGGCGCGTAATGCGTCGATCAGCGCGGGGTAAGGCAGCGCTTCGCGGAGCAAATCAGCAGTCAGATAAGGGATCATGAAATGGCCGCAGTGAGAAAGTCGCGCCAGACTACGCAATCGATGCCGTCGCGTCAAACCGGCGGCAGAGCGATGCGATGGGCGTGCAATAATGTTCGCGGCTTGATTCCGGATTGCTTCATGCGTGCCTCCTCCCGTTTTTTGATTCGTTCTTCCCTGTGCGTGCTCGCACTGGCACTCGCTGGCTGCACGGTTTTGATGCCAGCGTCTCCCACGCTACCGACCGGGTTTGCGCAGGCCTTGCAAGACGCTGGCGTTCCTGTCAGCGCGGTGGCCCTGCAGGTACAGGCAGTCGATAGCATCGCACCGCTCCGATCCCACAATGCCAGCCTGCCGATGAAGCCGGCGTCCATCATGAAGCTCGTGACGACATCGGCCGCCTTGGATTTACTGGGGCCGGCTTATCGATGGACTACGCGTGTGTATGCCGATGGCGTGCAGACTGGCGAGCTATTGCAGGGTGACCTGATTATCCAAGGCGGTGGCGACCCGCGTCTGGCGCATGAAGACCTATGGCGTTTGCTGCGCCGCTTGCGGGCGCAGGGTTTGCGCGAGATTCGGGGCGATCTGATACTTGACCGCAGTCTGTTTGGCATCACAGAACAAGACGCCGCGCAATTTGATGCCCAACCCTTGCGACCCTACAACGCGCTGCCGGATGCGCTTCTGCTGGATGGCAAAGCACTCACACTGCGCTTCTTGCCTGACGCTGCTAGCCAACAGGTAAAGGTGTCGAGCGAGCCCTTGCTCGCTGGTCTTGAATTGATTGCACCCGCATTGAGTAACACTGACTGTCAGGACTGGCGCAGCGGGCTTGGTACGACCTTTGAGCCCGGCGTGTTGCGGTTTGCCGGTAGCTACCCCTTATCGTGTGGCGAGCAGCGCTATCCCATCCACGCGGTTGGACTCACCCACGCCGGTTATTTCGATGCTGTTTTGCGCCAGACCTGGCAAGAACTCGGCGGCAGTATCACCGGTGTTACCCGCGAGGGCCGCGTACCTGCGTCGGCCAAAGAAATACAGCAATGGCAGTCGATGCCGTTAGCCGATGTCATTGGCGACATCAATAAATTCAGTAATAACGTGATGGCTCGTCAGCTCTTACTCAGTCTCGCTGCGGACCCTGGTGGTGAGCCGGTCACACTGGAAGCGGCGCGCGAACGGGTCCGGTCCTGGCTGGCTGCCAAAGGCATCATCGATCCGGCGCTGGTACTGGAAAATGGTGCAGGCCTGTCGCGTACCGAGCGTATTTCTGCGGCTGCCATGGCGCGACTCCTTCAGCTTGCATGGCAGAGCCCAACCATGCCTGAATTTATCGCCTCACTTCCTGTGGCCGGTGTGGATGGCACCATGCAGCGTCGCGTGCAGAGCCACAGCGTTCGGGCACACGCCCATATCAAAACCGGCAGCATTGCCGAGGTCGCCAGCATGGCTGGTTACGTGACAGCCCGCTCGGGCCGCCGCGTGATGGTGGTCTGTATGATCAATCACGCCAACGCCAACACGAGCGCGATCCGTGAGGCAATGGATGCGCTACTGCAGTGGGTCTACGAAAACGGCTGAGACGTTATGTATCAGGTAGTTTGTGGCGCGCGCGGTTTGAAGAGCACCGTCGACATCGAACCTAATATCAGCGCAATGGCCGCATAGTCTTGCCAGTGCGGTGTCTCGCCCAGAATCCAGGCGCCCGAAAATACGCCTAAGACCGGAATCAACATCACCGACAAGCTTGACGCCACCGGTGGCAGGATGCGCGCAAGACGAAACCAGACCACATGGGCAAAGCCAAAAATAATAACCGCGTTATACGCAATGGTTGCCCACTCAACCTGAGTTGGCATTCGCATGACATCGTATTCGAACACCAGCGCCATCACGCACATCACCAGCGTAGTAAAACTGAGCATCCAGAACGTGAGCGAAATAGTGGGCATGGCGATAGTGGTGCGCTTCATGATGACGGTGCCATAGCCCCAGGCAGCTGCCGCGATGAGCGCTACGATCGTGCCCATTGGCTGGCCAGAGAGTTTGGTAAATTCACTCGACAATAACAACATCGCGCCCGTGAAGGCGAGCGCGATACCAACTAACGCGGCGCGGCTGATACGATCGCCGAAAAATATCAATCCCGCCAGCACAGCCCACACCGGCATCGTGTAACCCAAAATCGCAGCGCGACCCGAGGAGAGCATCTTGACGCCCAAAATAATCAGCACATGCCAGATCAGCATATTCGGGATGGCCAGTTTAATGACCGTCATCACCTCGCCCTTGGGGATCTGCAGGGAAGCGCGTTGAGCGCGTGCGGCCAGCCAGATGGCCACAACGCCCCCTAACATGCCCAGCGAGCGAAAAGTCAGGGGAGGGAAATTGAGTACGCCGATTTTCATGACTGGCCAGTTCAGGCCCCAGCTCACGGTCAGCAGCGCTAGCAGGATCAGGTCTTTGCGGGAAAGAGTATGCATCCGGAAACGATAGCATGTCAGGCTACAATGTGCCCATTCTGAATTACTTAACCGGACCGTTGCGTGAACTTTACCGCCAAACTTGCCGCTGCCAGCCTGCATCATAATTCGCTGCTCTGCGTCGGACTAGATCCCGATGTGAATAAATTTCCTGCCGCTTTGCACGGCAAGCCGGATGCGATTTTTACGTTCTGCAAAGCGATCATTGACGCCACCGCCGATCTCGCCTGCGCATTCAAGCCGCAGATTGCCTACTTCGCCGCGCTTGCCGCTGAGCCGCAACTGCAAGCTCTCTGCGATTACTTAAAACAACGCTATCCACATATTCCGATTGTGCTTGATGCCAAGCGTGGCGACATCGGCGCCACCGCCGAGCAGTATGCGCGTGAGGCATTTGAGCGCTACGGTGCCGATGCCGTCACCGTCAATCCTTATATGGGTTTTGATTCGGTAGCGCCCTATCTTGAATGGAAAGAGCGCGGTGCGATTGTGTTGTGCCGCACCTCAAACCCGGGTGGCTCTGATCTGCAATTTTTGCAAGTCGACGGTCAACCGATGTATCAGCATGTTGCGCGATTAGTCGCAGAAAAATGGAATCGTAATGGTCAATGCGCTTTGGTTGTTGGCGCTACCTTTCCGCAAGAGCTCGCTGCGGTCCGCGCCATCGTAGGCGAGATGCCCTTGCTGGTGCCGGGGATCGGTGCGCAGGGTGGCGACATTGAAGCCACTGTGCACGCCGGCCAAACCGCAAGCGGTGGCGGCATGATGATCAATTCTTCGCGCGCTATCTTGTATGCCAAGCCCGCCGGCGACGAAGATTTTGCGCAGGCAGCTGCCCGTGTAGCGCGCGAGACGCGCGATACCATTAACCAGTTCAGACAGGCACCGTCCGCCTGATTTATTTACTGCGCTTGGCGCACTTCACCGGTCGCGATCCCAGAACTTTTTAAGCAGACTGTTACATACGACACTGCGTGCTGTTTGGTCGTGTTCACCTCTCAGTTCGCACATCGATCTATGTGAAAATCTATCTGGGAGTCGCCCCGTGCAAGCATCTGTTTCTGTCAATTTTTCCAATCCAATTCCTCCTTCTTCTGCATCCAGGCAAGCCTATTCGTCGATCCACCCCCTATGGGCCAGTGAGATCGCCGTAAGCGGCGCGCCTATTGTGCATGCGCCGCACATGCGCTCCCGCCAGGCGCGTCGAGCGCAGATGCGGCAGTCGGCCCGTGCGCCCCATCTTTCTGACGTGCGGCAAGGCGGTGACACCCACGCAAGATTGGTCAATCGCATTAAACGCGAGCTAGGCCCGGCTTTGCTACCAGCCTATCAATCACAACCCGCAGAGCAATCTCACGCTGAGCAAATGATGGAAGCCTACGGTTATCAGGCGCTTGCGGATGGCTTCATCGCCGTGACAAATTTTCTCTTTGAAGGCGCGCGGTCTGTCGCTAATAGTCTGCCGACGCTGTCACTCGGCGTGCCGGTAGGGGCAGCGCCGGCTTCCGCGAAGAGCACGCCGGCGCTGGCTGGGCCGCCACGAACCAGCGTTGCCTCGTTTATCAAAGAATTCGCAAAAGATTTTGATATTCGGGTCAGTGCATCGTCGGACCCTCTGGCAAGCTTGCAGGGCTTTACGGTCATCATTGGTGAAGATCATCATGATGCTGCCATCCATCAGCGTATCGATCAGATACTTGCGCACATACGACCCGCACTCAATGATAGGTTATTGATCGAAGGAGAACGTATCGCCTGTGATAACCGAAGCCTCCGGTACAAGATACCGCGTAAAAATTGTCATTCGCTTGAGGCCAATTCAGCCGCCTATCAACAAGCCAAACAGGCGAAAGAAAAGTTAGATGCCGTACTCATCGACGCGGTACTTTTCTTAAACAAAACCATACCGGAGCAATATCGACAAAAAGATATCCCTGCGCATACCAGATCGTATGTAATTTTTATTCAAACGCGTTCTGATCATTTGCCTGCGCATCTTCGTTCTGAATTTCAGGTGCGTACCAAAAGAATTGCACAACTCAGTATGGATTACAGTGAATTCTTGAAAAAAAATAATGTGCAACGGGACCCGGCGCTAAAGCGGGGAATTGAACAACATGCTGATCCCAAGCTAACCAATTTTGTCCTCCTGGGAGCAGGGCATCTTGGTAACCTCGGTTATCAGTTACTTGAAAAAAAATCGGTTATTGTGATGATGCCACGCGTATTGGCTGACGTGATTTCAGGCCGGTCCGGTGGCGATCCGTATCGAAAAGAACTCTGATCAATGTTCGACGAGGGTCTAGATTTGCGCAGGCTCTGGCAGCCTTCACTCCTTGCCCTCGTCTTGTTCAATCACCAAAAAACGCCATCATTTCAGCCAATAGCAAATCCGGCGCCTGATCCGGAATAAAATGCCCCGCCGCCAGCGCCTTGCCAGTCACCTTGGTCGCGGCCTTGGCCTGCCAGTCGGCAATCGGTGAAAACATCGTACCCACCACGCCATGCTCACCCCACACCACATGCAAGGGGCACGTGACTTTATTGTGCGCATCGGTGCGATCATGTTCGAGGTCGATTGTGGTGGCGGCGCGATAATCTTCGCAGCCAGCGTGAATCATCGCGGGCTGGCAAAAGCAGCGACGATATTCTGCAAGGGCTTCGGGCGCAAAAAAATCCATGCTATTTTTGGCCCCCATACTACCCAGCGAAAAATTGATAAAAAATTGAGCATTATTGCCGATCAGTGTCTCCGGCAAAGGGTAGGGCTGTGACAGGAAAAACCAATGGTAATAAACCTGAGCAAAGCGCTGATCCGTTGCCTCAAACATGGTGAGGGTGGGTGAGATATCGACCACCATCAATTTTTTCACGCAAGCCGGATGATCCAGTGCCATCCGGTGCGACACCCGTCCGCCGCGATCATGACCACAGACATCAAAGGACGCATAGCCCAGCGCCTGCATCAGCGACACCATGTCTTGCGCCATCGTACGCTTGGAATAATTATCGTGATTGGCTGTGCCCTGCGGTTTCTCTGAATCGCCATAACCGCGCAAATCCGGCATCACCAACGTGAAATGCTGCGCCAGCGTATCGGCCAGCTTGTGCCAGATCACATGTGTCTGCGGATAGCCATGCAGCAGCAAGAGAGGTGGGCCTTTACCGCCGTGGCGAAAGTTGATGCGCACGCCATTGGCTTCGCGTTGCGCCAGTGTGAAATTTTCTAGCATCCTTGCTGCTCCATAAAACGTAATAATCCTTTCAGCGCATGCATCGTCGTTTGCATGCGCACCGCATAACGGTCGCCGGCAAACACTAGCCGCTCGGTATGTACTACTTTGTCCGTCGCCCAGCCAAAACAAACCGTGCCTACCGGCTTGCCCGGCACTGCGCCGGCAGGGCCCGCAATGCCGGTCGTCGACAGACTGATGTGGGCATTACTATTGGCCAGCGCGCCCTTGGCCATCTCAGCAGCGACCTCTTCGCTCACCGCGCCATGCTGCGCAATCAAGGCGGCGGCCACATTGAGGCAGCTTGTTTTGGACGCATTGGAATACGTAATATAGCCGCAGTCAAACCACGCCGACGAGCCGGCGATGTCCGTGACTGCCTGCGAAATACTGCCTCCCGTGATGGACTCTGCCGTGGCCAGCAGCCAGCCTTTTTTTTGTAATGCCGTGCCCACGCGCTCGGACAAGCTGTGCAGTTCTTCCATGGTCAGATCTCCCGAAAAAGAAGCTTTAGGGTTTCACAGCACGCGCCACAACGCAAGCACTAGCAGCGTATAAAACGCCGCCAGAATATCGTCAGCCATCACACCAAAACCACCTTTGAAACGACGTTCAAATTGTCGGATCGGCGCAGGCTTCACCATATCAAAAAACCGGAACAGAAAAAATGCCCACAGCTGCGCCGTAAAGCTTGCTGGGCTTATTAGCAGCAGCACCAGCCAGATCGCAATGATCTCGTCCCACACCATACTGCCATGGTCGGCGATCCCTAAATTGCGCCCTGTAACCTCGCAGGCCCAGATGCCAACAATAAAACCCAGCACGATCACCAGTGCCCAAGTCTGGGTCGTAAAGAATGCCGGCCATCGCGTAGAGAGAACATTAAACGCCAGCCAGCCAAACAAAGTGCCCGAGGTACCGGGCATGATCCGGGAGAGACCACTGCCAAAGCCCTGCGACAGAAAATGCGCTGGATGCGCCAGCATGAAGCGCGCAGTGGGACGGGTAATCTGTGCCGACTGGCCTGATTCCAAAGTGGTCATGGGGGGCTGAAATGATCAAAGGATTGTGAAACGATGGGCAGCACCTGCCCGGCATGATCCACGACGGCCAGAGAAGTAGCCGCAGTGAGATGACCAATACGGGTCACCGCGGTGCCGCAGGACTGGCCAGCGGCAATGACGGCCTCGCGCTGCGCCGCGGGCGCGGTAAAACATAATTCATAATCGTCGCCGCCATTGAGTGCGTAGTCACGAACCAACGACAGTGGCTGCTGCCCGCGGGCTAACGCCGGCCCGATTGGCAGCGCATCAACGTTCACCACAGCGCCTAGTTTGGAGCGCTGCAAAATATGGGTCAGGTCTCCCAGCAAGCCATCAGATACATCAATGGCCGCATGCGCAATGCCACGCAATGCCAGACCAAGTGCGACCCGCGGCAGCGGCCGGTGCAGACGTACGGCCGCCTCTGCAAACAATGCGTCATCCATCTTGATCTTTTTTTGCAGCGCAGTCAGCGCCAGTCGGGCTTCGCCCAGACTGCCAGATACCCACAGATCATCTCCCGCGCGGGCCGCATCGCGCCGCAGTGCCGCGCCAGCAGGTACCTCGCCGATTACCGTAATACAAATCGTTAGCGGCCCCTTGGTCGTATCGCCACCGATTAATTCAATGCCGTGGGTGTCAGCTAGTGCTAGCAATCCCTGTGAAAATGCTGCAAGCCACGCGGTGTCGGCCGCCGGCAGCGCAAGGGCGAGCGTAAAGCCGACTGGTCGCGCGCCCATTGCGGCCAAGTCCGATAAATTTACCGCAAGTGATTTGTGGCCCAGCGCGTGGGCATCGGCATCGGCAAAAAAATGCCGGCCCTCGACTAGCATGTCCGTTGAGATCGCCAGTTCCTGGCCCGCAGTCGAGGCCAGCAGCGCGCAATCATCGCCAACGCCAAGACGTACCGGCCCGCCGGGCTGGGGTGCACGGGTAAAAAATTGGGCAATAAGATCAAATTCTGACAACATGGCGCGATTGTACCGAATGGCAGCACCAGTTCCATGCAGGCTGAGTTGGGCGCACGGGAAATTATGTGGTGTCTGCTAAAATCCACCCCTTCGCACCCTGCTCGCATCAAGGAAAATTGCCTCGTATGGACTCAGACAACGCCAAAGAACTCCGCCAGCAATTTCGCCAGGCGGCGCTCGAGTATCACGAATTTCCGACCCCCGGAAAGATCAGCGTCACGCCCACCAAGCAGCTCACCAACCAGCGCGACCTCGCGCTGGCCTATTCGCCTGGCGTCGCCGCCGCTTGCGAAGAGATCGTCACTGACCCGACCAATGCGTTTCGTTACACCGCGCGCGGTAATCTGGTTGCCGTCATCACCAACGGCACGGCCGTACTTGGCTTAGGCAACATCGGCCCGCTGGCGGCCAAGCCGGTCATGGAGGGCAAAGGCGTACTGTTTAAAAAATTTGCCGGCATTGATGTCTTCGACATCGAAGTCAACGAGAACGATCCCGACAAGCTCTGCGACATCATCGCCGCACTCGAGCCAACATTCGGTGGCATTAACCTAGAAGACATCAAAGCGCCCGAGTGTTTTTATATCGAGCGCAAGCTGCGCGACCGCATGAAGATTCCCGTCTTTCATGACGATCAGCATGGCACCGCCATCATCGTGGGGGCAGCCATCCTCAACGGCATGAAAGTCGTTGGCAAAGACATGCAGCATTGCAAACTCGTCGTCTCCGGCGCCGGCGCTGCCGCACTGGCCTGTCTGGATTTGATCGTCGACCTCGGTTTTCCGATTGCCAATATTTATGTCACCGATCTCGCCGGTGTGGTTTACAAAGGCCGCACCGAGTTGATGGACCCCGACAAAGAACGATTTGCGCAAGACACAGCAGCGCGCACGCTTGCTGAAGTCATTCCGGGTGCCGATATTTTCCTGGGCCTGTCTGCTGGTGGCGTATTGAAGCCCGAGATGGTGCGCGCAATGGCAGCGCGTCCGCTGGTGCTGGCACTGGCCAATCCCACGCCAGAGATTTTGCCCGAAGAAGTACGTGAAGTACGCGATGATGCCGTGATTGCGACCGGTCGTTCCGACTATCCCAATCAAGTTAATAACGTCCTCTGTTTTCCGTACATCTTCCGGGGCGCATTGGATTGTGGCGCCACCACCATTACGCGTGAAATGGAAATCGCTGCCGTTCATGCCATTGCCGAGCTGGCACAGGCCGAGCAGTCCGATGTCGTCGCCACCACCTACGGCATTACCAATTTGTCCTTTGGTCCGGACTACCTGATCCCCAAGCCTTTCGATCCGCGTCTCATGATGAAAATCGCGCCGGCCGTGGCTCGTGCGGCCGAGCAGTCTGGTGTGGCGCTGCGTCCAATCAAAGACATGGCGGCGTATACCGACCGACTCCAGCAGTTCGTGTATCACAGTGGCAGCTTCATGAAGCCGGTTTTTGCGATTGCCAAAAAAGCGCCGCCGGCGAAAAAGCGCATTGTCTTTGCTGAGGGCGAAGAAGAGCGGGTTTTGCGCGCAGTGCAAATCGTCATCGACGAAGGTCTGGCCAAGCCAACCTTAATTGGTCGTCCGGCGGTGCTGGCGCAACGGATCGAAAAATACGGTTTGCGCTTGCGTCCGGATCTTGATTTCGAAGTCATCAATCCAGAGCACGACGAGCGTTATCGCTCGTACTGGGAAGCCTATCTGGCCATGACGATTCGTAAGGGCATCACCCAGCAATACGCCAAACTGGAAATGCGCCGCCGTCATACCTTGATTGGCGCCATGGCGATCCACAAGGGCGATGCCGATGGCATGATCTGCGGCACCTACGGCACTACCGATCTGCATCTTGGCTATATTGATCAGGTATTGGGCATGCGCGCCGGTGTCACCACTTATGCTGCGATGAATGCGCTGATTCTGCAAGACCGTCAGCTCGTCGTAGTCGACACCCATGTCAATGAAAACCCCAGCGCCGAGCAGCTTGCCGAAATCACCATCATGGCGGCAGACGAAATGCGTCGTTTTGGCTTGCATCCGCGCGCCGCGCTGCTGTCGCATTCCAATTTCGGTTCAAGTAACAGCGAATCGGCGCAAAAAATGCGGGCAGCATTAGCGCTGATTCAAGCCCGTGCGCCTGAGCTTGAAGTTGACGGCGAGATGCACGGCGACACCGCGCTGGATGGCCACTTGCTCAAGCAAGTGATGCCCGACACGCATCTCAAAGGCGATGCCAATCTGCTCGTCATGCCTAATATCGATGCGGCCAATATCGCCTATAACCTGCTCAAAGTCGCCGCCGGCAATGGGGTAGCGATTGGGCCGATTTTGCTCGGCTGCGCGCGACCCGTGCACATCCTGACGCCCTCGGCCACCGTACGCCGGATCGTCAATATGACTGCCTTAGCGGTGGTGGACGCGGTATCGCAGCGCTAACTGGCGAGCGTCGAACTGAAAAGCTGCCTGCCCGGTCGACGGGCAGGCAGCTTTTTTCTGCTGCGAGCGGTGGGGGCGTCTGAATTACAATAACGCCCAATTGCCCAGCTGTTTATCGTGGTCGTCTGCAGCGCTGACACAGTTGTGCCTCACCCCATAAAGGACCGCGCATTGAATGCCCATCCTCTTGTCGTTGATCTCGATGGCACGCTGATCCTCACGGATACCTTGCACGAAGCGGCGCTGCGCGCGTTGCGCGATCAGCCGCTCGATATCCTACGCATTCCGCTCTGGCTTCGTCGCGGTAAAGCCGTGCTCAAGCAAGGCCTGGCTGCCAGCACTGAATTTGATGCCAGTGCCTTGCCCTATCATCCCGAATTATTAGCTTGGCTCAGGCAGCAGCATGCAGAGGGCCGACAACTGGTTCTATGTACCGCAGCCGACGAATCGATTGCGCAGGCCATTGCCGCCCATCTTGGTTTGTTTGACATCGTCATGGCCAGCGATGGCAAGCACAATCTTGCCGGAGACAACAAAGCCCGTGCATTGGAAGCGCGTTTTGGTCGCGGTGGTTTTGATTACGCCGGCAATGCCCCGGCCGACCTCGCAGTCTGGCAGCGCGCCCGTCGCGCGATCGTCGTCAATGCGCCCGAAAGTCTGAGCAAACAAGCCGCTGCCGTCAGTCAGGTCGAGCATGTGTTTGCGTCCCCTGCGCCCACTCTCTCGGTATGGCTGCGCATGCTGCGCGTGCATCAGTGGCTCAAAAATCTTCTGCTGTTTGTGCCCTTGTTCGCGGCCCATCAGCTGCCCGGCGCAGAGAGTGGGGTGGCCTTAGTACTGGCATTTTTTGCATTCAGCCTGTGCGCCTCGGCGGTCTACATCGGCAACGATCTGCTCGACCTTGACAGCGACCGTTTGCATCCACGTAAATGCACCCGTCCCTTTGCTGCCGGACGCGTGCCGGTGGCCGCTGGCGTGTTAATCGCGCCCGTGTTGTTGCTGGGCGGGCTGGGTTTGGCTACGCAGGTGGGTGCCCAATTTTTGGGCTGGCTGCTGTTTTATTTTGTTTTAACTTGCGCCTATTCGCTGGGTATCAAGCGCCTTATTTTGGTCGATTGTCTGGCCTTGGCCATGCTCTACACGCTACGTCTGGTCGCCGGTGCCAGCGCCATCGCGCTGCCCTTGTCGTACTGGCTCATTGCCTTTGGTGTGTTCTTGTTTTTATCGCTTGCCTTCGTCAAGCGCTATGCTGAATTGATTGTGCAAGCCGCGCA
Organism: Bordetella parapertussis; assembly: GCA_945866125.1. GTDB lineage: Bacteria > Pseudomonadota > Gammaproteobacteria > Burkholderiales > Burkholderiaceae_D > Pernthalerella. Next base: position 24,982 of record CAMBFZ010000021.1, on the reverse strand, counting down.
CGGCAAACACAAAGCACACGGGCGTGGCTATTACACTGCTGATGCGCCGCTGGTGCAAACCTTAGGTGTGGCGGCCGGTTTCTCTGCGGTGCTGGTGCTGGCCTTGTACCTCAACAGTGATGCCGTCGTGAAGCTCTACCGCGCGCCCGAATTTGTCTGGGGCACCGTCCCTGTGATGCTGTATTGGGTCAGCTGGATGTGGATGCAGGCGCATCGCGGCAACATGCATGACGACCCATTGGTGTTTGCACTCAAAGACAAAGCCAGCCTGCTTGCCGGTCTGGCTTTCGCTGGTGTGCTGGCACTGGGCACGCGAGGTTTGGCTTGGTAGCCGTGACCTCTTGGGGCAGGCTGGGTAGCTGGGAGCATCGCGTCCTGTCGCTTGCCGACCGACGCAACGTGGCCCGTCAATTGCAGCAGAGTTCGCCCGGTCTGGCCTATGGCATGGGGCGCAGTTATGGTGATGTCTGTCTGAATCCCGGCGGGACACTGTGGCAGACCACGGGTCTCGACCGTTTCATCTCTTTCGATGCACAGACCGGCCTTCTGGTCTGCGAGGCAGGCGTGCTGCTGCGCGACATCCAGCAGCACTTCGTTCCACGTGGCTGGATGTTACCCGTCACGCCCGGCACCCAATTCGTGACCGTCGGTGGCGCCATTGCAAACGACATCCACGGCAAAAATCATCATGCTGCGGGATCCTTCGGCGACCATGTCCGCACGTTGGTCTTGAACCGCACAGACGGCAGCACCATCACCTGCGGGCCCGAGCTGCAGCCTGATTGGTTTGCTGCCACCGTCGGCGGCCTTGGGCTCACGGGCGTCATTACCGAGGCCGCCATTCAATTGCGTCGCGTGGCCGGTCCGTGGCTGAATGTCGAGACCGTACCCTATGGAGATTTGGCTGAATTTTTTCAGCTCGCCGATGCCTCCGAAGCAGCATGGGAACATACGGTGTCCTGGATCGATTGCCTGGCTGGAGTCGGACGCGGTATTTTTATGCGCGCCAATCCTTCCGATCTGGCAGCCTGGCCCACGCCGGCGCCGCGCCGGCCACGCAGCATGCCGTTAGTGCCGCCGTTCTCCCTGATTAATAGCCTCTCGCTGCGACCGTTTAATGCCGCCTATTTTTACCTGAAAAAAAATCAGGCCACACGCAGCGTGGCGCATTACCAGCCATTTTTTTATCCGCTTGATAATTTGCTGAACTGGAACCGCATCTACGGGCCGCGCGGATTTTATCAATACCAAAGTGTAGTGCCGCGCGCCGTTGGGCGTGATGCGGTGCAGGCCATGCTCACGCAAATCGCACGCAGCGGGCAAGGCTCATTTCTGGCGGTGCTAAAAACATTTGGGCAACGCCAGTCAATGGGCATGCTGAGCTTTGCGCAGCCGGGCGTTACCTTGGCGCTGGATTTTCCAAACAAAAATGCCCAGACGCTTGCTCTTTTTGCGCGACTCGATGCCATCGTGCGCGAAGCCGGAGGGCGTATCTACATGGCCAAAGATGCACGCATGCCGCGCGAGTTGTTCGAATCCGGTTATCCGCGGCACACCGAATTTTTAACATTCCGAGACCCCGGAATCAGCTCGGCGCTTTCACGGCGCCTGATGGGAAACTAGATCGTGTCAGTCCATTTACCTCGCATCGTTATCGTCGGCGCCACCTCGGCCATTGCTGTCCATTGCGCGCGGCTCTGGCTCAGTACAGCACCTGCTGCGCTCACCTTAATTGGGCGTGACCTGCAAAAAACCAGCGATATTGCCGCCGACTTGCGGGTGCGTAGTCCGCAGTCGATCGTGCAGGTATTACAAACCGATTTTCTTGATCCGGTCGCCATACGTTCACTGGTCGATGCACTCTGCACCGAGGGTTCTATCGAGGTGGTTTTGATTGCGCATGGCTCGTTGCCGGTACAGGCTGATTGTCAGAAAAATTCGAATTTGGTCCATGAGGCGCTGGCAGTCAACGGTATCTCGCCAGTGTTATTTGCCGAAGCCTTTGCCGCACACATGGAAAAAGCCCGCACTGGCACGTTGGCGCTAATTGGCTCGGTGGCAGGTGACCGTGGCCGCAAATCCAATTACGTGTATGGTGCTGCCAAAGGGCTGGTGACCCGTTATGTACAAGGGCTGCAGCACCGTTTGGCGGGCACTGGTGTCAAGGTCGTCTTGATCAAGCCCGGACCAACTGCCACGCCGATGACGGCGCACCTACCGCAACGCGGGATGGCCTCAGTCGAAAGCGTCGCCGGCCTCATCGTCAAAGGACTACGCGAGGGTAAGCCTGTTATTTATGCCCCACCGAAATGGGCCATCATCATGATGGTGATTCGTCACTTGCCCGGTTTCGTTTTTAACAAACTCGACATCTGAAGCAGGACAGCTCGTGAACCATGCAAAAATTGTGTTGCCCGGTGGCGCCGGCTTAGTTGGCCAAAATCTCGTGGCCCGTCTCAAGGCGCGTGGCTATACCAACATTACGGTACTCGATAAACATCGGGCCAATCTGGCTGTGTTGCGGCAAGTACAGCCTGACATCACGGTCGAGTATGCCGACCTTGCTGAACCCGGCCCCTGGCAGCAGCAATTCCAGGACGCCGACGTGGTCGTGATGTTGCAGGCGCAGATAGGCGGCAATGATTATCAGGATTTTGTGCGCAACAACCTTGATGCCACGCGACTGATTTTAGAGACCATCCAACGCAGCCAACCCATGCAACTGATTCATATTAGTTCGTCGGTGGTGGAATCAGTCGCCGACGATTTTTACACCAACACAAAAAAAGAGCAGGAACGCCTAGTACTCGAAAGCGGTATCGCTTGTCCGGTGCTGCGACCCACCCTCATGTTTGGCTGGTTTGATCGCAAGCATCTTGGTTGGCTGGCGCGCTTCATGAAAAAAGTACCCGTGTTTCCAATTCCCGGACATGGGCGCTATATGCGTCAGCCTTTGTATGTTGGTGATTTTTGTCAGGTCATTATCAGCTGCATTGAAAAAAATATTGGTAGCGGCATCTACAATATTTCCGGACACGAAAAAATCGATTACATCGACATCATCCGCGCAATCAAGCGAGTGACGCACGCCAGCGCGCTGATCCTCAACATTCCTTACAGCGTGTTTTATGCGCTGATCTGGACTTGGGGCTTGTTTGACAAAAACCCGCCATTCACCACCCAGCAACTCGCTGCACTCTCTGCCAAAGATGAATTTGAAATAATCGACTGGCCCGGCATCTTCGGTTTTTCTGCCACGCCTTTTGCTCGTGCCATTGAGGAGACCTTCAATGATCCCGTCTATGGCCATGTCGTGCTGGAGTTTTAAATGACGCCACAACGTATTGCGGTGTTGGGAGCTGGTCCGATGGGACTGGCGGTTGCGTATCAATTGGCGCGGGATGGGCATCAGCCGGTTGTCTTCGAAGCGGACGACCGTATCGGCGGCATGACGGCCACGTTTGATTTTTCCGGGCTTGCCATCGAGCGCTATTACCATTTTCATTGCATCTCGGATGCGGCGTTTCTGACTGTGCTGGATGAGCTGCAGCTCACCAATAAAATGCAGTGGGTCGAGACCCGCATGGGCTACTGGTATCAAAATTGTTTGCAGCCATGGGGTAATCCACTGGCGCTGCTGCGCTTTCGCGGCTTGGGTCTGGTTGCCAAATTTCGCTATGGACTGCATGCGTTTCTGGCGACCAAGCGCACCAACTGGCAGCCCTTAGACCGGGTCGAAGCCAGCGGCTGGATTAAACGCTGGGTCGGCGCGCAAGCCTACGAAGTCTTGTGGCGGCGTTTGTTTGAATACAAATTTTACGACTACACCGACAATCTATCGGCCGCCTGGATTTGGAGTCGCATCCGTCGTATCGGTCGTTCGCGCTATAGCTTATTTCGCGAAAAACTTGGTTATCTCGACGGTGGTTCAGCCACACTCCTACAGGCGATGCAAGCCGATATCGAATCCAATGGTGGTGTCATTCGCTTACAGACGCCAGTGAGTCAAGTCGTCATGGTCGATGGGCGGGTCAGTGGTGTCGCGTACGGCGCTCAGTTCGAAGCCTTTGATAAGGTCATCAGCACCGTTCCGTTGCCCTATGTGCCGCGCCTGATGCCGGACTTGCCACCGGCTATCCTGGCACAATTCAAGGCGCTCAATAATATTGCCGTAGTCTGCGTGATCGTTAAATTACGCCGCGCATTAACCGGAAATTTTTGGCTCAACGTGAATGACCCAGAGATGGATATTCCCGGCATCGTTGAATATTCCAACTTACGGCCGCTCGATTGCCACGTCGTGTACGTGCCGTTTTATATGCCGGGCGAACATCCAAAATTTGCCGAGTCTGATCAACAGTTTCTCGATAAAGTGCGGCGCTATTTTAAAAAAATAAATCCAGCGCTCGTTGACGCCGACTTCATTGATCTGCGGGCAAGTCGCTACCGCCATGCGCAGCCGATTTGTGATCCTGGCTATCTCGATCGACTGCCGCCTGCGTCATTGCCGGTGCAGGGATTGTGGGTCGCTGATACGTCTTATTATTATCCGGAAGATCGCGGCATCTCGGAGAGTATCGGCTTTGGCCGTAATCTGGCACGCGAGGCAACGCGGTGATCCGACAATTTTTGTCGCGGCAGTTTTTGGTTTTTCTGCTCACTGGGGGGATCGCAGCAGCGGTCAATTTCGGCTCGCGCATTGTGTACAACCAGTGGATGGATTTTTCGCTTGCCGTGATGGCAGCCTACCTCACTGGGATGGTCACGGCTTTTATGTTGGCCAAGTTGTTTGTATTCAAAGCCAGTGCGCAATCGATGCAGCGCAGTATTGTATTTTTTATATTGGTGAATCTGGTCGCGGTTGCGCAAACCTGGGCCATCAGCATGGGACTGAAATATTATGGTTTACCGATCCTGGGCGTGACCGCGTTTGTCCCCGAGATTGCGCACGCTGTTGGTGTGGCCGTGCCGGTGTTTACCAGCTATGTCGGCCACAAACGCTGGTCATTCAAATAGGCTTGGTCGGCCACAACGCATAGCGGTCGAGAAATGTGCAGCCGTGTGTAGGCAGCCAGGCTGGAATGCGGTAAAAATCCTGCGCGGTCTTTGTCAGCACTGTGTCGAAGTACGCTTGAAACTGAAAGCCTTGCCCGGTTGCCACCCAAAACTTCGCGCCGTCTACGCTGATAATACTGACACTGACGTTCTCAAAAAAAGGCGCGAGCTCTTCTTGCGGTATCGGTCGCGTATCAACGATGCGCATCGTGCGGCCTTCAAAAGGCCGGAAATCTGTCAGCTCGTCATCCATGCGCGCGTGAAAGCTGCCCGCGCCAAACAGTGGCACATCCGTTTGCAGGTAATACGCCAGTAGCGCCGATTGCGAGTAGGAACGTGTCATCAAGACGGCATCGTCTGGTAGTCCGGCTTTCAGGATTGTAATAAGTCGTGGCGTTTCTTTGTGCATCACGATGGAGGCGTGCAGCTTGGTGTGCTGCCACACGCTATTAGGCAGAAAAATTAGCAAGCACAGTGCCACCAGATGCGGCAAGCCCAGCCACAAAGTGTAGCGACACATTTTTTTAAACATCGCTGCGTCATCGATGACGCATGCGGCAAATAAAAATACAAACGGTAAAAATGCCAACACCCAATGCAGGCCGATAATCTTGTAAAACGACAGCACAAGAAAAATTCCAAATGGCAGCACAAACAGATTGGCCAACAGCCAGTGATGGCGCCAGCGGCGCGCGCGCAGCACCTGCCAGCCCAACCAGGGCGTCACCAGATACACCAGCATCGCACCATAGAGGGCGGTTTGTGAAAAGGAAAAATGTGAGTGCTGATTACGATTGATGAGATTAAAAAGAATATTATTCCAGCAGTGCGTGGCGTTATACACAATGTTAATCGCCACAAAGGGCAGCGTGCAAAGTGCGATCAGAAACAGACTGAGAGTGCCGCGCCATGAGCGCACAATAAAAATAAAATACACCGCGTAGGCAATCGCGATCAAGCCGGCAAAATATTTTGACAGCAGCGCCAGTCCCAACAGCGCGCCGCAGGCCGCATGCCAGCGCAGGTCTTGGTCCAGCTCGGCGCGCAGAAAAGCGTAACCTGAAAAAAACAGGAAAAAAATCAGTGGCGTATCAGTGGTGACGAGATTAAGCGACCAGGTAAAAGGCATCAGCAAAAACAGACTCGCCATCCACCATGTCTTGTCGCCCGCATTGGGCTGCAAACGACGCAAGCAATCCATCATGCCAAAAGTCACAGCAATCCATAGCAAAATCGCCGGCAGTCGCAGCACAAGCACCGCAGAAGACAGAGTCTGCATCAAGGCCAACAGCCAGCCGCCCATCGGGGGATGATCGTAATAACCCCAGTCCAGATGTTTGCCCCATTGATAAAAATAGGCCTCGTCACCGGTCAGTGGAATAGCCGCGGCCAGCCAAACTTTGAGTAGCGTTGTCAGCAGCAAAACGGCTAAAAAAACCTGCCGGGGCTTATTCAAAAAAGAGAGGGTGATCGGCATGAAAAAAGAAGAGAAGTCGGGTAAGCACAGGATGATTAACGTTTTCGCAATACGCAAGGCGTATTTTAGTTGATGTTGCCTTTGATAAATGTTATCTTTTCATGAATTTTTTTGTGATGCGCCGCGATAGCGTATGCATAAACATTCCGAAAAACCCCATAGGCCAGCACGCGACATAGCTTCTGGCACACTCCATTAAAATGAAAAACTTTTTTTCTGATCGTTCGCTTGCAACGGTGTGTCGTCTGATTTGCGCGTGCTTACTGATGACGGTATTGATGGCACCTGCAAGCGCAGGCGAATCAGGGAAAGGTTCGGCAGCCTGGGACGGATTTACGCTGACCGAGGAGCCGGGCGATCGGATCCATGCTTTATTTTCGCCGTATTCCTATCATTACTCGCGCGACCCGGAGCACAGGCATGTATGGCTTGTCGGTACTGAGCGTGAGCGTGCCAACGGGGCGTTGGCCGGTGCAGTTCTGTTTTCCAATTCGTTTGGTCAGCCCACAATCTACGCGTATCCCTGGGGTGGCATTGTGAAAGACGTGATGGGAGTTGATCGTCTTTTTGTCAAATGGACTGCGGGCTTATTGTATGGATATCGCCGACCCTTTGAGGATAAAGTGCCACTCAATTATCAGGGCTTTTCACCGGGCTTCATACCGGCGGTGGGGTGGCAATTTGAGGGAGGCCAGCAGTTTCAGGTCAACCTGTTTGGCGGCGCAGGATTCATGCTGCAGTTTTCGGCGCAAATCAAATAAGAAGTAAGCGCCGCAGCCTTCAGCCACCATGAGCCTGATAAATTTCTTCAAACTGCGCGCTAATCTGAGTAAACGCTGATAACACGGCCGGATCAAAATGCCCTGGCATCGTTCTGCCGTCACCAGCTGTCAAAATCCGCATCGTTTCGGCATGGCTCAAAGCGGGTTTATAGGGTCGTCGCGAGCGGAGAGCGTCATATTGATCGCACAATGTTACGATGCGCGCAGAGAGCGGTATCGTCTCACCGCTGAGTTGATTCGGGTAGCCACTACCGTCCCAGCGTTCATGATGATTGAGCGCGATCTCTGCGCCCATCATCACATAAGGCGAGCTGCCTTTTTGTAAAATCCTTGCGCCCACTGCGCAATGCGTTTTCATCACATCCCATTCACCAGAACTAAACCCGCTTGATTTGAGCAGGACCGAATCCGGTATGCCAATCTTGCCGATGTCGTGCATGGGTGCCGCATAAAACAGCTGATCTGAAAACGACTGGTCAAGCCCGATTTTTTCAGCGATTTCAAGGCAATAAAAACTGATGCGCTGCACATGCGCACCCGTATCTTCATCCTTATATTCGGCCGCTTTCACCATTGTATAAATTGTATCGCGGTAAGCCTCGGCTAATTGATGCGTGCGCTCGGCGACTTGTTCTGACAGGATCTGGTTATGGTTGGCGAGCAGGTCGTGGTATCGCTTAAGTCGCAGCAAATTGCGAACCCTGACCCACAGTTCAGCCTGATCAACGGGCTTATTGATGAACTCTTCTACGCCTGCAGACAATGCCAGCATTCGCGAATGCTGGTCGCTTAAAGCGGTGAGCATAATGATGGGAATATTACGCGTACGCGGTGATTTTTTGAGCGCAAGCGCGACTTGCTGACCATTCATGCCCGGCATCATGAAGTCGAGAATAATCAAGTCCGGCAACTGATTGGCGAGCAGCGCTAAGGCTTCTTCGCCCGACTGGGCAACGAGAAAATCAAAATGTTCGTGCCCGAGCTGCGCTTGTAGCAGACGGGAATTACGTGCCTGATCATCGACAAGCATCAGAACGTGACGCGCCGATAGCATCATCGCGTCATCCTGATGCAAAAAGGCGTCGCGGTTATTACGTACCGTATCGCTTATTGCGCGCATGGCAATATCTCCGTTGAGAGCAAGTTAGCTTTGTCAGTCAATACCGATTCCATCTCGCGCAGAGGAAGCCACACAGTAAAGCTGGAGCCCTGATCGGGCACGCTGCAGACCGATATAGCGCCGCTTTGCAATTCAGTGAGCCGGCGAATCATCATCAAGCCAAGCCCCGTGCCTTCGTAGTGACGGTTGCGCGAAGCATCAGCCTGGGTAAATGGGGCAAACAATTTTTTAAGGTCGGCAGGATGGATGCCGATACCGGAGTCGGTCACACAGATCTCCAAAAATTCTTCATGCGAGTTGGTGAGAAGCGGAAATATGCGGTAGTTGAGACCGCGTTGTTGTTGATTGATTTGAGTGCGTGCCACGCGGCGTAACGAGAGGCTCACTGCGCCGCCGTCTGGCGTAAATTTCACGGCATTCGAGAGCAGATTAAAAATAATTTGTCGCGTCTTGCGCGGGTCGATGTACATCGTACCTAACGCAGGTTCCACGCTCTGGCTAAGTTTGATGTGATGTGCGCTGGCACGTTCACGTAAGACCGACAGTCCGCTGGCAGCCAGTGTTTCGCCGTCAATCGTGTCGAGTTCAAGTTTCATGTGACCAGATTCAATCGTAGACAGATCCAGGATGTCATTAATCAGTGCGAGCAGATGCTGGCCGCTGGCGAAGATGTCCTGCGCGCAGTCGCGGGTGGTGATATTGATTTGCCCCGACAAGCCATCGCGGATGACGCTGGAAAAGCCGATGATGGCATTGAGCGGGGTGCGCAGCTCATGTGACATTGTCGCCAAAAATTCGTTTTTCATTCGCGAAGCCTGTTCGACTTCCTTGTTTTTTTGTGCGACTTCCTCGTTGCGCATCTGCAGCTCAGTCGCGAGCATTTTTAATTCTTCGAGATGCTTGATGTTGTAGAGCGCCGCGCCAAGATGCGCACCAAGATGATTGAGAAAAGCCGTGTCGTGTGCATTCGGTGCAGTCGCTGCGGCGAGCACCATCACGCCAAGCAGTTCGCCACGAAAGGCGACCGGGCAAAAAAGCACAGCTGCTGGCGCCACCCGGCAGGTATCGACCACGTCGCAGAGCCAGCAGGCGTCGAGACTGCCTAGGGTAGTTTGCATGACCGTGCGGGAAGCGGCGGCGGCGCCGACCATGCCTTCACCAAGTTTAAACAAGGGTGGCAAGTCGTGTCGCGTACGATGCCGTTGATGGAGGTGCAAGCTGCCGCTGGCTTGCTGCCAGCTATAAAATGCCGACGCGGAAAAATTATGATCGGTATCGAGTAGAGAGAAGATACCTTGCAAGACGCGCTCACGATTACTGCCGCTATTAAACAGGGCCAAAGCGATGGAGCTGGAGACATCATATCGGGCCGATTCGGCGAGAAGCTTTTCTGTTTGTTTGCGCTGAGAGATATCGCGCGCGATCATCGAGAGGGACTGCGAGCCATCTTGCTGGCGGTGTGAGACTAACATTTGCGAGACCGGAATTTCCTCGCCGTCTGCGCATTGCATTGCAATGTCTCCGGCCCAGAATCCCTTTTCCAGCGCGGTGGGTATGGCGGTATGTTCGATGGTCTCCAGTGCCCAGGATGGATAAAAATCACGGTAGTTGAAGGTGTGGGCCGGGTTGTGGCCAAGTTTGAGTGCGTCGCGTGCTGCCTGATTAAGGTAGGAAAGATGCCCATCAGGTGTGCTCATCGCAATCAGATCAGGGGTGCTATCGATCACGCTCACGAGTCGGCTTGCCCGCGCATCGGCAGCGATTTTTTCTTTGATACTGCGCCGAAAGCGCAAAAAAAATAGCGGCATCGTGATCAACAGAAACGCAATCAGCCCAACGAAGCCGGCCTCAGTGGCGGTGGCACGGCTAGCGACGACACGTTCGGTTTGACTCAGTAGTTGTAATTCATCGGCGCTGATTGCCGCAATGATGCTCTGTATGCGCTGGTCGATCTGGCGGCCATCAAACATGGTTCGGAGGATTGCGGGCATGTCGTCGCGCTCGCGTAGCAGGATCTTGCGTGCAAATAGCGTCGTGCGCTGGCTGATCGCAGTATTGAGCGCGTCTAAGCGTTTATTTTGGTCGGGATGATCGGCAGTGATTTTTTTTAGTGCCGATAATTCGATCGCCATTTTTTTGATAGCTACCTCATAGTCGTGCAGAAAGACGGGCTCTTTCCGGAGTAAAAACGCGCGTTGTGCCGATTCGGCTTCAAAGAGTTGGATTTGCAAGCGGTCCAAACCCGCAATTATGTCGTGGGTATGAATGACGGAACGGGTCGCCTCAGCGCCCTTTAGGGAGTAGATCCAAGTTAATGCGCCCAGTATCAAAATCACAAGAACAGCAAGGGCAAAACTGATGAGTAATTTGGTTTCCAGCGTAGAACGTGCTTGATGCATGGAGATCATGTTTTTCGATATGCGCAATTGCTTATCATTGATCTCATCGCAGGCAAAGCGTTCCACGGCGCGGTAGAAAAAATAAGCTTATGGCCGTCGAGCGATGCCGCTACGCACCGCACTGGTGAGTCGTCAGAAAAGCTGACGGCTTTCTTTGCCAAACGCAAACCCGACCTAGGCTGCACCTGCATATGATGCCGCTGTGCCTAAGTGATACCCAAAGCCTTTGATGGCGCAATAATCCTGTTTGTTTTTTTCGGGAAATAGCATAACTTGTCGGGTTGCTGTGAAAATGTCATCAACGTTGTAATTTTATTAGTAAAAAAGTAAAAAATTCAGGGAGAGAAAAGCATGGATTTCAGCATCTCAGCCGAACACGCTGAGCTTCAAGAGCGCACTCGCCGCTTTATTGCCGAGCACGTTATTCCAATGGAAGGCGATCCACGCTGTACCCCGCATGGCCCGACCGATGGCTTGCGTGATGAACTCGTTGCCAAGGCTAAAAAAGCGGGTCTGTTGTCCTCGCACGTGTCTACCGAATTTGGTGGCCTGGGCTTATCCCATATCGGCAAGGCCATCGTGTTTGAAGAATCCGGCTATTCGCCTTTGGGTCCGGTTGCGATGAATATTTTCGCGCCCGACGAAGGCAACATGCACATGATGGAAGAGATCTGTACGCCGGCGCAAAAAGAGCGCTGGTTGCGTCCGCTGGCCGCTGGCCTAATCCGTTCGTGCTTTTGTATGACCGAGCCGCCACCGGGCTCTGGTTCGGACCCGAGCATGCTGCAGACTATCGCTGTGCGCGATGGCAATGAGTTTGTGATCAATGGGTTGAAGTGGCTTATTACGGGTGCCAATGGTGCGTCCTTTGCCATCATCATGGCCAAGCTCGAAGATGGCAGCGCCACCATGTTTTTGTCGGACATGGACGCGCCGGGAATCAAAGTCGAGCGCACCATGGATGCCTTAGACAGCTGCTTCGTCGGCGGACATGGCGTGGTGAGTTTTACCAACCTGCGGGTGCCGGAAGAAAATATTCTGGGTGCCTTGGGCGAAGGATTTAAATATGCGCAAGTGCGGCTCTCACCAGCGCGGCTGACCCACTGCATGCGCTGGCTCGGTGCCGCCCGTCGTGCGCATGATACGGCGCTGCGCTACGCAGCCCAACGTCAGGCGTTTGGCAAGACGCTGGGTCAGCATGAAGGCGTCGGTTTCATGCTCGCCGATAACGAGATGGATTTGCATGTCACGCGGTTGGCGATCATGCATTGCGCGTGGGTGCTCGATCAGGGACACCTGGGCACGCGCGAATCCAGTGCGGCCAAAGTGATTTCGTCCGAAGCGATCTGGCGCGTGATCGATCGCAGCGCGCAAATACTCGGCGGGCAGGGTATGACCCATGAAACCATCGTTGCACGCATCTTTGCTGATGCGCGTTCTTTCCGTGTGTATGACGGCCCCAACGAGACCCATCGCTGGAGTCTGGCCAAGCATGCCATCAAAAGTATCAAGGCTTAAACCCGCATGAAACAGGAGACAAGATGACCGACGTCATCCTCGAAACAAAAAATCTTACCCGTGAATTCAAGGGTTTTATTGCGGTCAATGACGTGAACCTGCAAGTGCAGCGCGGGCATATTCACGCGCTCATCGGCCCCAATGGTGCCGGCAAGACGACCTGCTTTAATTTGCTGACAAAATTTCTCGAGCCAAGCTCGGGCCATATTTTGTTTAACGGGCGGGATATCACCGCGGCAAAGCCGGCGCAGATTGCGCGCATGGGCATCATCCGATCCTTTCAGATCTCGGCGGTGTTTCCACACTTGACGGTGCTGGAAAATGTGCGCATCGGTTTGCAGCGCAATCTGGGCACGTCTTTTCATTTCTGGCGCAGCGAGGCCACGCTCGATGCACTCAATGCCCGCGCGATGCAATTGCTCGAAGAAGTTAGCTTGGCTGAATTTGCCGATAGCGTTACCGTCGACCTGCCTTATGGCCGCAAGCGTGCGCTTGAAATCGCCACCACTCTGGCCATGGAGCCAGAGCTGATGCTGCTTGATGAGCCCACCCAGGGCATGGGACACGAAGACGTCAGACGCGTCACTGACCTGATTAAAAAAGTGGCAAAAGGTCGCACCATTCTGATGGTCGAGCACAACATGGGGGTCGTCGCTGGCATCTGCGATCGGATCTCCGTTTTGCAGCGCGGCGCGATTTTGGCCGAAGGCGACTACCAAACCGTGTCGCAAAATCCGCAGGTGCTTGAAGCGTATATGGGCAGCAGTGCTGCGCTGGAAGGGGCACACTGATGAGTAAAGCACTCGAAATCAGCAAGTTGCATGCGTGGTATGGCGAGTCACATATTCTGCACGACGTGAATTTGTCGGTTGAACAAGGCGAAGTCGTCACGCTATTAGGGCGCAACGGCGCTGGTCGCACCACCACGCTACGCGCGATCATGGGGCTGACTGGCAAACGAGAAGGCTCAATCAAAATTAATGGCGTTGAATCGATCGCCATGCCGACTTATCGCATCGCCCATCTGAGTGTGGGTTATTGTCCCGAAGAGCGCGCGATTTTTTCTTCGCTCTCGGCCGAAGAAAATCTGCTCCTGCCGCCGATGGTGTCCAAAACCACGCAGGGCATGTCGGTCGACGAGATTTATCAGATGTTTCCCAATCTGGCTGAACGACGAAACAGTCAGGGCACACGCCTGTCCGGCGGCGAGCAACAGATGCTGGCCGTGGCGCGCATTTTGCGCACCGGTGCGCGACTGCTACTGCTTGATGAAATTTCCGAAGGCCTGGCGCCGGTGATTGTGCAGGCCTTGGCACGCATGATTCTGACCTTAAAATCACAGGGCTACACCATCGTTATGGTCGAACAAAACTTCCGTTTTGCCGCACCACTGGCCGACCGCTTTTATGTGATGGAACACGGACAAATCGTCGAACAATTCGCTGCTAGTGAATTGAACGAAAAAATGTCGGTATTGAACGAATTGCTGGGAGTGTAGGAGACATCATGGAAATTTTCGGTATTCCCACTTCGGCATTACTGGGTCAGCTCTTGTTAGGTCTAGTCAATGGCTCGTTTTATGCAATGCTCTCGCTCGGTCTGGCGGTGATCTTCGGATTGCTCAACGTGATTAATTTTGCGCACGGCGCTTTATACATGATGGGCGCTTTTTTTGCATGGATGGGCTTACAGTATTTCGGCATCAATTATTGGGTGATGCTGGGCTTGGCGCCTTTGCTCGTCGGGCTCTTTGGCATCGTGATTGAAAAGACCATGCTGCGCTGGCTCTATCGGCTGGATCACTTGTACGGATTGCTGCTGACCTTTGGTATCACGCTCATGCTCGAAGGCGTGTTCCGTTCGTTTTATGGTGTCTCCGGCCAGCCTTTTTCGGTACCGGAAGCATTGGCAGGCGCCACTGATCTGGGCTTTATGATTTTGCCTAACTACCGCGCCTGGGTCGTGCTCGCGTCGGTCATCATTTGCTTGGTAACTTGGTTTGTCATTGAAAAAACAAGGCTCGGCGCGTATCTGCGCGCTGGTACGGAAAACCCCAAAATGGTCGAGGCATTCGGTATCAATGTGCCTTTGATGGTCACGCTGACGTATGGATTTGGTGTGGCTCTGGCGGGTTTTGCCGGCGTACTGGCGGCACCTATTTTGCAGGTCTCGCCGCTGATGGGATCGAACCTGATCATCACGGTCTTTGCCGTTGTCGTCATCGGCGGCATGGGCTCGATTCTGGGCTCGATTGTCACCGGTCTGGGTCTGGGTGTGATCGAAGGACTGACGCGGGTGTTTTATCCAGAGCTGTCGGCAACGGTGGTGTTTATCGTGATGGCGATTGTCTTGTTGATTCGCCCCGCCGGCCTGTTCGGCCGTGAGAAATAAGGAGTCCCGCGATATGTTAAAAAAATTTGGTTATGCATTAGTGTTGCTGGCTGCAGTGGTGGCACCTTTCTTTTTGTATCCCGTCTTGCTGATGAAGATTTTGTGCTTCGCTCTGTTTGCGTGTGCGTTTAATTTGCTCATTGGTTTCACCGGCTTGCTGTCGTTTGGGCACGCGGCATTTTTTGGTGGCGCCGCCTACATAGCCGGTTATGCGCTCAAAGAATGGGGTGTGCCGACTGAAATTGGCCTCTTGCTCGGTACCGCTTTTGCCGCACTAACCGGTCTGGTAGTGGGCGGGCTGGCCATTCGTCGGCAGGGCATTTATTTCACCATGATCACCCTGGCGTTAGCGCAGATGCTGTTCTTCGTGTTTCTGCAGGCACCCTTTACTGGCGGTGAAGATGGCTTGCAATCGATCCCGCGTGGCACGCTGCTCGGCCTCATCGATCTGAAAAATGACATGACCCTGTATTACGTTGTGTTGGCTATCGTGCTGGCGGCGTTTTTATTTATCGTGCGCATTATTCATTCGCCGTTTGGTCAGGTTTTGAAAGCGGTTCGAGAAAACGAGCCACGTGCGATTTCACTGGGCTACGACGTTGACCGTTACAAGCTGCTGGCCTTCGTTCTGTCGGCCGCCCTAGCGGGTCTGGCGGGTTCGACCAAGGTGCTGGTATTAGGCTTTGGCACACTCACCGATGTGCACTGGTCGATGTCGGGTCTGGTCGTACTGATGACGCTGGTGGGCGGCATGGGCACTTTGCTTGGGCCTGTTATCGGCGCCATCATCATCATCGCGCTAGAAAACAAATTAGGTGACTTCGGCACCTGGCTGGCCACAATCACGCATATCGAATGGTTTAACTCGATTGGTGAATCCGTGACGATGGTCACGGGACTGATTTTTGTGGTCTGCGTGCTGGCGTTCCGGCGCGGGATCATCGGCGAGTTAGCCGCGCGCGTTGGGCGCTGATGGTAACTGGCAAGGTGAGCCGATGCCCACCTTGCCGTAACAACTCTTATCTGTAGTAAGCGCGACTTGATCTGACAGTTACCCGATTTGATCGATACCGCTGGCAGGTCAAATTCAGTTGTTCGATGTGGTGTCTGATCGTGCCATGCCTGCTTTCCATCAATGCTTGTTTGCATCGGTGTACGCCCGCGGCACATCTTCCCCTAAGGCGGGCGCTCGTAGTTATAGTCGTGGCGCCAGTCATTTAGATCGCGCTGCAATTCCTCACTCGAGCGATATATTGTGCGCCGGAACGTGACCGGGTAAAACTCTTGCCGAATACTTTGATGGAAGCGCTCACAGATGCCATTGGTCTGCGGATGACGCACTGTCGTCTTCGTATGCACAATAGCAAAAGCAGCGACGGCTGTTTCCGTGGCTTCCTCCACCCCGCTGCGCAAATTGAATTTCTTGCCAACGCTAGCTTGGTCCATCACGACAATTTGTGTAGCGACGCATCTTCGCCCCCTAATATTTATTCAATTCATACGTAGTATTCAATAGCTGTTCAAATTGCGGCAAGGTGGCAGTAGAAAAATATGGCGCTCTCATCTAATTGCGCATAACGGCTTTTATTGATCGCATTACAGTTTTTATTGGAAATTTCTGCCGATCTGCAAGTGCCTTGTGAATATTCAGGGCGTTGACGTATTTAGATACATACCGTTAGCATGGCATTAAATAGTGAGATTTCAAGACTTTCAAACGTCGTCTGGCCAGGGAAAATGATATGAATATGCCAATCGGATTATTAATATTTTTTACCGCACTGATAAGCTGGTTTTGTTTGCTAATTTTTGGTTTCAGACGCAAGAGATTCACACCGTTTATTGTTTTCGGTATTGTTTTTTTGCTCTTTATGAATGTCCGCTATCTGATTGAGGGCGCACCCGCGGCGATTGCTTTTTTTATCGGCATCTACGATGTGCTGGATAACCTCGGTATGCAGTCAGGTCAAACCGCTGCCGCGCTAGCAACTTGTCCTGATAATGCCTGCACTGTGTGGGGCAGTACCTATGTGTTGCACCCTTCATGGGGCACTGCTTTTTTTGATCGGTTTTTAAATGGCACAGTGCTGCGAACCAATCTTCTCTACGCTCACCTGACTTTTAATTCCATCGTTTTTGTCCTCATGCACGTACAACTCTGGCGTCCTGGGACAGGCGGGAATGCGATCTTCCACAAATATCTGGGCAAGATCTCTTTTGTCTGCTTGACCATCGGCACCGTCTGCGCAATTTGGCTTGCCGGCTCACATGGTTCTGTTAACGAGTACGGTGGCAACCTGTCTATGTTTGGCTTTTGGTCCATGTCATTGTTTGTCTACGGTTGTGCAGTCATGGGCATTAGGGCTATTCGGCAGGGCAATTTTGTTGCACACAGGATTTGGATGATTAGATTCGCAGGATCTATGTGGGGTGCTTTTTGGCTATTCAGGGTCATCTTGTTTGTAATGGGTCCGCTCCTTCGTGATTACCAGTCAGCAAATATTTTGTTATGCATATGGTTGTCCGCACCTTTGGGGATCGTTATCGCAGAACTTGTGCGAATAAAAATACTTGATAAACAATCTTACTATTTGGACGCAAACGGGGTAACTCACGCTTAAATATTTAGGTAGCCGTTTGACCCAGTATCCTAAAAAAAAGAAATGATCAATTTTTAATTGCCGCTGTCCTAGACTTGATAATTTTTAATAGATTGACTCTCGACCGCTGCTTTGCGAGGTCTTGCAGCAAACACCATTCGAAGCCCATAACGTAGCGATTTCCAATGATTCCACCGATGTCAAAGAATTCAACGATGCCAAACCTGATTGCCAATTTGTCGAAGCTCATGCGAATGTCTGGCCGCTCCAATGTAATGATCAAAAAATCCGGCTGGCGGAATGTAGGGCTTGTGCTCGCCCTGCTGGCCCCGAACTTGCCAGCACTCGCAGTCGACAAGCAGATCGTCATCAAGTTTAGCCATGTGGCCGCAATGGGCACGCCCAAGAGCAATGCCATCGAACATTTCAAGCGGATCGCCGAGCAGAACACCGCTGGCAAGGTGCGGGTGGAAGTTTTTCCTAATAGCACGCTCTACAAAGACAAGGAAGAGTTGGAAGCGCTGCAGCTGGGTGCTGTGCAAATGCTCGCACCGACCTTGTCCAAATTTGGTCCTCTGGGCATACGCGAATTCGAAGTGTTCGATCTGCCTTTTTTGTTCGACGACCGGGCGGCGCTACGGCGCGTAGTGGACGGGCCGATTGGGCAACGGTTGTTCGGCATTTTGGAAACCAAGGGCATTCGAGGTCTGGCCTTCTGGGATAGCGGTTTCAAGATGATGTCGGCCAATCGGCCAATTCATGTCCCGGCCGACATGCGCGGCCTGAAAGTGCGCATACAAGGATCGAAAGTAATCGATGAGCAAATGCGCACGCTCGGTGCCAATCCACAGGTAATGTCTTTTTCTGAGATGACGCAGGCCTTGCAATCTGGCGTGGTGGATGGCGCAGAAAACCCGCCACTCAATTTTTATTCACAGAAGGTGTACGAGGTGCAGAAGCATCTCGCCGTGACCGAGCATGGGTATCTCGGCTTTGCAGTAATCGTCAACAAGCGATTCTGGGATGGCTTGTCACCCGAAATCCGGTCCGGTCTGGAGGCGGCGCTTTCCGAAGCCACGCGAATGAATAACGCGCTCACCGAGCGCGAGAGCGCCGAGGCGATGCAAGCCATCGCCAAAACCGGCAAGACGACGATCTACAAACCAACGCCGCAGGAGATGGTGCAGTGGCGTCAGGCACTGCTGCCCGTGCACAAAAAAATGGAAGACCGTATCGGCAAGGACTTGCTGGCGGCGGTCTACAAGGCGCTTGGCAAGGCGCCGGATCAGCGATAGGTGCCGAATCGGCACAATGCCGCAAGATCAAACATAGCAACTATCACTACAACGACCACAGCAATAACAATAATCACACAAGGAGACGAAGTCATGGATTTGCGAATCAGCGGCAAGAATGCACTGGTATGTGGCGCCAGCAAGGGCCTGGGACGCGCTTGCGCGGAGGCACTTGCGAAAGAGGGCGTGAACGTGACGCTAGTGGCGCGTAATCCCGTAACGCTGGAAGCGACGGCGAACGAGATACGCCAGCTGGCGGGCAGTCAGATGAGAGTCGCCATCGTTGCTGCCGACATCACTACGCCACAGGGTCGCAAGGAAGCACTGGCGTCTTGTCCGCAACCGGACATCTTGATCACCAATGCTGGTGGTCCGCCTGCCGGAGATTTCCGTCACTGGGAGCGCGAGCAATGGATCGCAGCAATCGATGCGAACATGCTCACGCCCATTGAGCTGATACGGTCGACGGTCGATGGCATGATGGACCGAGGTTTTGGGCGCATCATTAATATCACCTCCAGTGCTGTAAAAGCACCAATCGATATTCTGGGCCTGTCGAACGGGGCGCGTGCTGGGCTGACGGGTTTCATTGCCGGTCTCTCGCGCACCACGGTGCACAAGAACGTCACCATCAATAATCTGCTGCCCGGTCCTTTCGAGACGGACCGACTATGGGCAACCTTCGATGCCGCAGCCAAATCGACGGGCAAGGATCTCGATTCACTGATTTCCGCCCGGCGTGATTCGAACCCGGCAAAGCGTTTTGGGACACCGGCCGAGTTCGGTGCTTTCTGTGCTTTCCTTTGCAGCGTGCACGCCAGCTACATGACCGGGCAGAACATTTTGCTCGATGGTGGTGCTTACCCGGGTACCTTCTGAGCTTTATAAGCTCCCATAAAATAAGCCCGAAATGCGGCGCGGTCGCTGGGGTAGAGTTTGAGAGTTTTGGGGCGCTCGTAAAGCTCTCGGAGCTCGCCCTTTGCGAGCATGCCAAAAATGGACTGGTGGCCTAAGACTCAATCAACATCCGTCCTCCTCGTAAACACCGCAAAATTTTTTACAGTTATGATGGAACCGCATTAATTCATACAATTAATATTGCCTAAATAATAAAAGGAGCATCTATGAATACTGTTTTGAAGTGCGGCCTACTGTTTTTATCATTTGGTCTTGCCGCTTGCGCCACCTCACCTGTCGTTCGCCCCCAAGCCTGGTCGGCTCCTGACGTTGTTGTGGCGCCTTCTTCCTTTACTGGTGTTCATGGTCTGGCAGTGGATGCCAAAGGCCGCCTGCTGGCTGGCTCCGTGCTGGGCAATAGCATTTGGGAAGTCGACCGTCAGACTGGTGCGGCACAGATTTTGATTGGCGGCCCCGAGGGGTAGGCTGACGATATCGCCATCGGCCCCAAGGGCGAAATGGCGTGGACGTCGTTTTTACAAGGCGTGATTCGTTATCGGGAGAATGACGGCGCGGCTATCCGTGTGCTAGCCAAGGATCTGCCCGGCATCAACTCATTGGCCTTTGATCAGCGTAGTGGCAAGCTCTACGCCAGCCAGGTTTTTTTGGGCGATGCAATGTGGGAAATCGATATCACGGGCAATCAGCCACCACGCCAGATTGCCAAAGACATGGGTGGCTTGAACGGCTTTGAAGTCGGACCGGACGGCATGATTTACGGCCCTTTATGGTTCAAGGGTCAGGTTGTCAAAATGAATCCCGCTGATGGTGCCATCAGCGTCATTGCCGACGGTTTCAAGGTCCCTGCTGCCGCTAACCTCGATGGCAAGGGCAATCTGTGGGTGGTGGATACGCGTGCCGGTCAATTATCGAAAGTAGAGCTGGCCAGCGGACAAAAAACCATGGTGCGCCAGTTGAGCAGTTCGATCGATAATCTGGCGATTGCACCTGAAGGCACGATCTACGTTTCCAACATGGCTGATAACGGCGTGCAGGCGTTCGACCCTGCGACCGGATCATTGCGTCAGCTCACCCGCGGCAAGCTCGCGGCGCCTGGCGGCATCAAGCTTGATGGCAAGCAGTTATTTGTCGCTGATGTTTTCGGTTTCCGTCAGGTCGACATCAAGAGCGGTGCCGTGCGCGATATTTTCCGTATGCAGGCTTCCGAGCTGGAATATCCGTTCTCGGTCGGCCTCTCAGCAACGCAATTCGCACTCACGTCGTGGTTTACCGGTTCGGTTCAGATAGTGGATCGCGCCACACAAAAAACCGTCAAGATGCTGCATGGCCTGAAGGCGCCGATGGATGCACAATTTCTGAATGATGGCAGCGTAGTTTATGTAGAAATCGCAACCGGCACCATTACCCGTGCGAGCGGTGCTGATTTCAGTGAACGCAAGGTAATCGCCGCCGATTTGGCGGGGCCGGTGCAATTGCTGGTTGGTCAAAATAATGATCTGTATGTGACCGAAGCAGCCGGTAAGCTCACGCGCATTAATCTTGTCGATGGTAGTAAGACCGTTGTTGCCGACAAACTGGCCTTGCCTGAAGGTCTCGCGTTTACGCCTTGGGGGAGCATCGTAGTTGCTGAAGCGGCGGCGCGCCGCCTGACCGAAATTGATCTCGCAACTTGCGCGCGGCGTACCGTCGCCGAGAATTTGCCGATCGGACTTGAAGCCGGTCCGGGGCTGCCACCACCGTATGTTGCCACTGGCGTCGCGGTCGATGCAGATGGTACGGTGTATGTCAGTGCCGATCGTAATAATGCAATTTACAAGATCAGACCAAACTGAGTCTGACCGAACAAGCTCAGCATACGTATCCAACGCCATCCTCGAATACAGGATGGCGTTGGTTTTTATGGCCCACCAATCCTCTGTCGCGACTGCGACATTAGATGGCCAGCAGATCGCCCACGTTTAGTCGGCGTAGTCAGCGTAGTCAGCGCCATGTGTGACCGGATCAATAAGGTCGATGGGTACATGCTCCGCTCCTCTCTCTATCCTATCAATTCTGATGGCAAGCGCTATTTGGTAAGATCGCCATCAGCAATCCTTCGTCATAGCAAGGCGCGGCTTGCATCGATCTGCGAATTGAAGGGCTTGAAACGTAGCAGAGTGCCATGCGCCGTTGCCAAAAATAATTAACGCAGTCTCAGTATTTACAAGGAGTCAGACGTGGCGCACCAGCCGTCAACAGAGCCGCCGTCAGCCGCTGCAGAAGAAAACGCAGTCGCCAAACAAAGCGCGCCCATTGCATCTACCGACCTGCCGGTGTCCCGATGGGGATGGCCTTTGCTGCAGGCTTTGAGGCACGACGCGTTGCAAGCGTGGGCGTCGATTCACCAGTCTGGCGACGCCGTGCACACCCGCATCATGGGTCGTACCATGCACTTCCTGTTTCATCCGACCTTGGTGCGTTCGGTGCTGATGCAAGACGAGCAGGCGTTTGCTAAGGAAGGTGGACAAACCGCTGTCTTTAAAGTGGTGCAAGGGGTGAATGTACTGACTACCCGTGGAACCAACTGGAAGCGTCAACGGCGTATCCTCGGCCCTGCTTTTTCTGCCCGGCGCGTATCGGACTACATGGCGCTCATGATGCAGGCCGCGCGCGATGTCAACCTGTCTTTGCTGCCGCAACAGACGGGTGAGAGCCGCGTGCTGAATGTGGGTGACTACGCCACCCGCGTGACGATGGACGTTATTTTGCGCGTGTTATTTAGCCAGCGCATGCCACCCGAGCGCGTACAGGGTGTCTCTGATTCGGTGCGTCAGTTGTCGATGCAGGGCATGCGCATGTTGTTCTGGCCGTTCATTCCCCCTGCTTGGTTTCCCTATCCGGGACGGCGCGCTACGGTGCGTTCTCAGCGCTTGCTCGTGAGTCTGATCGGGGCGCATATCGCGGCACGTCGGAGGGCGGACAAAGCACTCTCCGCTGACGCCTCCCAGGATTTGTTGGACGTGATGCTAGCGTCCGAAGATGAGACGTCGGCCGACACCGCTGATGCCTTGCGCCGCCTCAGCACGCAAGAGGTTGAAGACAATTGCATGGCGCTGTTTTTGGCGGGGCACGATACCTCTGCCACGGCTCTTACCTGGTGGATGGGCCTGATGGCCACGCACCCCGCCGCGGCTGCGCGGGCGCGACAGGAAGTGTTCGCTGTGCTGGGACCGACTCCGTGCGATGTGGCGATGACGCCGGCGCACTTGATGCGCATGCCTTGGCTTGAGGCTACGCTCAAAGAAGCAATGCGGCTGCGTCCACCGATTACAGCGCCATTTATGCGCAAGGCGCAGCAGGATGTTGAGATGCACGGCGTAGTCATTCGGGCGGGCGAGGTCGTGAGCATGCCCATCTGGCAGATACATCATGATCCCCGCTGGTTTCCCGAACCTGAAGCGTTCCGGCCTGAGCGTTTCATGCCCGGCGCACCCGAGATACCGCGCGGCGCCTGGATGCCTTTCGGCACCGGGCCACATGTCTGCATCGGCCAGCACTTTGCGATGGTGGAGATGACGCTGCTTGCGGCGCTGCTGTTGGCGCAGGTACGCTGGACGTTCGAGCCTGGGGACGATTTGCCCGCTCCGCGGCTCGATATTGTGCTCAAGCCCGAGCGCCCCATTAGACTGCGGGTCTGGAGAGATTCAGACGACACGGATTCCGCAATACCGCAGGTTTCATAGCGGGCAGATTAGCGATGGCCATTTGCGTCATGCTTGGCGTGGTCGACTTGATGGGTAGCGAGGAAAAAAGCACATGCAAAAAGCAGAAGAAAAAAAAGTAGTCATCGTCACTGGCGGCGCCACCGGCATTGGTGCTGCCTGCGTTCGGTATTTTGGCGAGCGCGGCTGGCAAGTGGTGATTAATTATTTTTTGGAATCAGATCAATCAACTGCCGAGGCTCTCGCTGGCGAATTTAGTGGCATCGCGGTGCGGGGCGATGTTAGTCATGATGCCGATTGCCGGCAGATTGCACAGAGTGCGCTGACTGCCTTTGGGCGCATCGATGCGCTTGTCAGCAGCGCCGGTGCGACACGCGTCGTTGCCCATGCTGACCTGGATGGTTTGACGTTGGACGACTTCCTGCACACCACAGCAGTGAACACTGCCGGGCCGTTTCAGATTGCGCGCGCGTGTGCCCCAGCTCTGGCTGTGTCCGGTCGCGGCGCCATTGTGATTATTTCTTCATACGGTGCGGTCTACGGTACCGGTTCCTCGATGGCGTATGCGGCCTCGAAAGGCGCGACGAATACCCTGACGATGTCATTGGCACGGATCCTCGCGCCTAAAATCCGTGTCAATGCGGTGTGTCCCGCGCTGGTAGCTGATGGGTTTTTGCAGCGGCTGGATCCGGCGCTTTTTGCAGATCGCGCGGCGCGCCAGATTGCGCGTGCGCCGCTGCAAAAAGTAGCCTTGCCGATTGAGGTGGCAGCCGATGTGTATTGGCTGACGACCGGTGCTTCGCTAATCACGGGCAGTATTTTGTCGCTGGACTGCGGATTACATTTAAATGGTGATGGCTAAGTCGTGCCTTGTCCAGGAGGCGAGGGATATAGCGCCTCTCTCCTGCGTCAATCTCAGCGCATGACTTTGCGCAGTACCGTGTCGATCACGCAGGTGCGCCAGTGCGCCAACTCTTTTTTTTCCATCAGATCGCTGCTTAAAAACGCGCTCAATGTGTAGCGGTTCGATAAATAAAAATAACCCAGCGCGGCAATGGTCAAATATAAATCCCGTGCGCTGACTTCTTTGCGAAATAGTTTTTTTCGCACGCCTGCCTTCAGAATGGCTGTCAGGATGCTGACCGCAGGGGACGACAATTCGGCCACTCGCCCGGATTTTTTGACATGCTTTCCCTGATGCAGATTCTCGCTGTTGAGCAAGGTGATAAATTCAGGATGATCGAGGTAGTACTGCCAGTTGAATTGGACCACCGCCTGCAAGGCTTTCACCGGATCATCCAGGTCAATCTCTAGCGCAGTCTCGGCGTCATTGACTCGTTGGTAGATTGTTTCGAGTACTTCAATAAACAACTTTTCTTTACTGCCAAAATAATAGTAGATCATCCGATCATGCGTCTTGGCCAGTCGCGAAATATGCTCGACCCGCCCACCGGCAAATCCATGTTTTGAAAATACGCGTATCGCTGCCTTTAAAATCTGCTCGCGCGTCGTGACCGCGCGCGCTTGCAGCGCCCGGGGTGCTGCTGTTTTTGCTTTGCTTGCCATAGGCTGTATTTTTAATCAAACACCGGTGAATCGACGCCCAAAATTTTGTGCAGCTTGGGCGAGGTGGTGGTGTACTGCATGTGGATTTTTTTGTCTGGGAAGATATAGGGTGCCGCACCGAATGCCGCCAGCGCGGCTTCGTGGAATCCCGACAGAATCA
>CAMBFZ010000020.1 GCA_945866125.1 Bordetella parapertussis | reverse complement strand
AAAGGCAAGCAAGCTTCGAACATCCAGCCTGTTTAATTGCTGGCGAATACCGCTTACTAAAGAAATCCCCGCCTCGGCGGGGATTTTTTTTGCTCATTGCTTTTGTACTAGTCCGATCCCGCCCATTTCTAGTATTGCGCGAACGCGTCTTTGTGCTTGGTTGTCGGCACTGGTAGGGCGTAGGCTTGTCTGAGAAGTTATCAGAAAGGTACTTTCCATGATCTCCACCCGCACTGTGTTGAGCGCTTGCTTTCTATTGTTTTTGTTCAATGGCGTCGTACCTCTTGCTGTTGCGAATGACACTTTGACTCCCCGGTCCGTTCATACCGCCAAGCAGGGTAACCAGTATGCAGGGGGCTCAAGTGTGGTGATCCAGAAAAAGGTGGCAGGCGATTTGATCGCCGCAGGGGGAAGCATTAGCGTTACGCAAGAGGTGGCGAAAGATGCAGCGCTTGCAGGCGGCACCATTGCCGTCTATGGGCCCGTAGCAGAAGACGTACGCGCCTTTGGCGGCGACTTGAGCTTTGGCAACGAGATCGGTGGCGAGTTAGTCGCTGCCGGCGGCAAGATACTGCTCTCGGAGCGTGGCCATGTTAGTGGATCGGCAAATCTGTCCGGCGGACAAATCAACATCGAAGGCCGCATTGATGGCGACCTCCATGTGAAAGGGGGCCAGCTGTTGATCAATGGCCGTATCGGTGGTGACGCGTTACTTCAAGCCGAGAATATTACTTTCGGACCCACCGCCGTCATTGAGGGGGATGTGCATTACGCAAGCAGTCATCCCCTGCAACGCGATCCTAGAGCGCAAATCCACGGCAGCATCCAGTCGGAGGCTACTGCAGACGAATGGGAAGTGCCCGAATCCGGGAAGCTGCTCCTTATGGCGCTACCTATCTTTCTGTTCGGACAGTGGCTGATGGGAGCCTTGCTGCTGCTGATCTGGCCTACCGCATTGCGCAACGCCGCAGACACTATTCGAGAACGGCCGGCGCGTGCGCTGTTCATGGGACTGGGCGTTTTATTAGCGGTGCCGCCGCTAGCGGTGCTCTTGATGGTGACAGTGCTAGGCATCCCGCTCGGTCTGCTGTTGCTGTTGTCCTATCCGATTGCGTTGACCCTAGCCTATCTGACGGTCGCGTATCTGTTGGGAATGTCAGTCAGGCGCATGCTAAAACAAGAACTCAAACAGAGCTATGCGTGGCAGTTGCTTACACTGGTCGCCGGCCTGATCCTGCTTGGGGTAGTGAGCTTCATCCCGCTGTTGAACTTCTTGTTGTTGCTGGTGGTGTTAAGTATGGGTTTGGGAGCGTGGGCGATGCGTGTATCGCGTTCGCCGGGATAAAAGTTGGCGAATCATGACTCATAAAACACGCCGCCGCGGTCTTCACCTGAGCGTCCGCGTTTTCCAGTAATCAGGCTGCGCAAAAGCCCGCCTCAGAAAATCCACATAGGTACGAATTCGCAGCGGCAGATGCTGGCGCTGGGCAAACACAGCGTAGATGTCGTTGCCGGGAGCAGCGAACTCATCCAGCACAGTGCACAACTGCCCCGATTCGATCGCGGTGCCTACTTCCCACATTGAACGCCACGCCAATCCACGACCACTCAGCGCCCAGTCGTGTAGTACCGCCCCATCGTTGCAGACCATATTGCCTTCCACTTTGAGGGTGACATTTTTGCCGTTCTGGCGAAACGTCCAGCCACGCTGGCTACCTTCGCTGGAAATTGCCAGACAATTGTGGCGCGAGAGCTCGTCGAGCGAACGTGGACTGCCATGCTTTTTCAGATACGCTGGCGTGGCGACGACGACGCGCTTGTTGTCAGCCAATTTGACGCCGATCAGGTTGGAGTCGGACAGATCGGCAATGCGGATCGCCACGTCAATACCCTCGCCGATCAGATCGACGACGCGGTCATTCAAATTCAGGGTCAAGGTAACTTGACGGTGCTCGGCCAGAAATGACGGAATCAACGGCGCGACATGCTGCCGTCCAAAGCCAGCCGGCGCTGAAATATTCAAATGGCCGCTTGGGCGTGCGCTGCGTTCGGAGGCCTGACTCTCGGCATTGTCGAGATCGAGCAGAATGCGCTGACAATGCTCCAGAAATGCGCTGCCCTCATTGGTCAAAGCGATTCGGCGCGTCGTCCGCTGCAAAAGCTTTACACCGAGTCGCGCCTCGAGCGCATCAAGCCGTCGCCCAATCATCGCCGGCGCAATCCCTTCGGCGCGCGCAGCCGCAGACAAGCTGCCCTTGATTGCGACATCAACGAAGGTGGAAATTTGCTTGAACTGATCCATGAAACGCTCTACTTGCGACTAAAACGCAATAATAAAGCGGTTTTGAGTAGTGCTTATGATTAATCTAGAGGGACTGCAGATAAGCCCGCAGGCCATCGAGCAGCATTTCAATGGCCAACGCGGTCAAGATCAATCCCATGAGTCGCTCAAACGCGGTGATCACGGCCTGACCCAAGACCCGCTGCAAACGGGCTGCGCTTAGCAATACCACCAGCCAGACGACTGCTACTAGCGAAAGCACGGCGACATAGAGCGGCATAGCCATATTGGCTTGTGAAGAAAACAGCAGCACGGTTACGAGCGCCGAGGGCCCCGCCAAGGCCGGTATGGCTAGCGGTACGATGAAGGGCTCATGATCGGCATCATTGTCGTGGCTACCGAAGACACCGCCTGGCTGCGGGAAAACCATGCGCAGTGCAATCAGGAAAAGAATCACGCCACCGCCGATACGCAGCGAGATTTCGGTCAGTTGCAAGGCCGCCATAAAGTACTGACCAAAAAACATGAATACCAGCAGCAAGGTAAACGCGATCGCGCATTCACGAACAATGACGCGGCCCCGCCGCTCGGGTGCGACTTGCTTCAAGGCGCTGACAAATAAGGGGACGTTACCAAATGGGTCCGTCACCAGCAGTAGCAAAATGAAGGCTTGAAAAAAGCTTTGGCGCATGATCTGTGAGTTAGTCTAAGCAGACAGAGAGTGAACTAGGCTAGCATGCCACGGTTGCCGCTAAAAACCCCATCCTGAGAGCCTATTGTCATGTTCGAACAAAAAAATAAATCAAATAGCCGTCGCCGTTTCCTTCTTGGTGGGCTTGGTGTTGCCGGTGCGCTCGTGGTTGGCTGGGGAGTGATGCTGCCGCGGCAACGGCTGACCGGCAGTCATCCGCTGCCGGCCGACAAGGGAAAAATTCCGCTCAATGGCTGGGTCATGATCGCGCCCGATGGCCGGGTCACGGTGGCGATGGCAAAAAGTGAAATGGGGCAGGGGGTGACGACCTCCTTGCCGATGCTGGTGGCCGAGGAGTTGGATGTGCCGTTGGCGATGGTCGATATCGTCGCCGCACCAATCGATAAAATTTATGGTGATGTGACGATGCTGCCTGATGGCTTGCCGTTTCACCCCGACGACCGCGGCGCGATAAAACGCACTGCGCAATGGCTGGCAAAAAAAGGCGCGCGTGAATTCGGCGTGATCGTCACAGGTGGCTCCTCAAGCGTCAAAGATAGCTGGATACCAATGCGCGAAGCTGGTGCCGCGGCCCGTGCCAGACTCATTGCAGCGGCCGCTGCGCAATGGCAGGTCATGCCGGGTGAGTGCAGTACCGATGCGGGGTTTGTGGTGCATGGAAGCGGTAAACGCGTAGCCTACGGCGCGCTCGCGGCAATTGCCGCAGCAGGCGAGCAGCCCGCGTTTCAATTGAAGGAATCAAGCGCATTTCGCTTGCTGGGCCATACTCAGTTGCGTCGCGATAGCCCAGACAAAGTCGACGGCAGTGCGCAATTTGGCATGGATACAAAACCGAAGGGTTTGCTCTATGCCGCCGTGACAATGTGCCCGGTGTTTGGCGGCACACTCCAGTCCTTCGACCCTGCTGCCGTGGCCGGCATGCCCGGCTTCATCAAGGCCGTGCCGATTGCGACCAACCGCGCCGGGACGCCCGCAGGGGTGGCCGTCATCGCACGTAGCTGGTGGCAGGCGCAGCAAGCGGCAGCCAAACTGCCCGTCGTCTGGGACAAGGGTGCCCATGCAAATCTGTCCAGCAGCATGATCGCCACAGGACTCAGCGACAAGCTCAAGGAGGAATCCGGTTTTACCTATTACAGCCAAGGCGACATCGAGCTGGGAAAACAAGCTGCCACCCTGTTGCAGGCCGAGTACCGCGCACCTTATCTTGCGCATGCGGCACTCGAGCCGGTCAACTGCACCGCCCAATTCAAAGACGGCAAACTGACCCTGTGGGTGCCGACTCAAGCGCCATCGGTGGCATTGACGGCGGCTGCCCGAGCGGCCGGCATCAACGAGGAGGACGTGACGCTGCATCTGACTTATCTGGGTGGGGGCTTTGGCCGGCGTCTGGAAACGGATATGGTGATGCAGACAGTTGCAATCGCGCTGCAGGCGGAGGGCGCGCCGGTGCAAATGGTGTGGCGTCGCGAAGACGATATCGCCCATGATTTTTACCGGCCGGCCGCGCTGGCCCGTTTTGCCGCTGCATTGGATGCCCGTGGCGCCGTGGTGGCGTTTGAGAGCAAATCCGTCTCCGGTGCGCCGGTGCAGCAGATGCTGCAGCGCGCCTTTGGTTTGCCTGCGGCCGGTCCGGACAAAACCGCCATCGAAGGTCTGTATGACCTCTCCTATGAATTTCCTAATCAGCGCATGGCGCATGTGATCGTGGAATCCGCGGTGCCACTGGGAAGCTGGCGCTCGGTCGGCCATTCGCATAATGCATTTTTCAAAGAAAGCTTTATTGACGAAATCGCCCAGGCGAGCCATCAAGATGGCGTGAGTCTGCGGCGCAGCTTACTGAAAAATCATCCCCGTCATCTCGCGGTGCTGAATGCCGCTGTCACGCTGGCAGGGCAGCCGCCTGCTGGCCGTGCGCACGGTGTGGCGCTGCATCAGTCGTTTGGCAGTATCGTGGCCGAAGTCGCAGAGGTGTCGATTGATGAGGGCAAAATCCGCGTCCACCGAATCAGCTGTGCTGTCGACTGCGGCATGGTGGTGAACCCCGATGGCGTGAAGCAGCAGATTGAATCGGCTGTGACCTATGGCTTGTCGGCGGCGCTTTTCGGTGAAATCACTATTCGCGACGGGCAGGTTGTGCAAAAGAATTTCCACGACTATCCCATGCTACGCATGGATCAATCGCCGGCTATTGATGTGGTCTTAATAAAAAGCGACGAGCCGCCTGAAGGGGTGGGTGAACCGGCAACGCCGCCGGTGGCGCCGGCTGTGGCAAATGCCGTGTTTGCACTGACCGGCCAACGCCTGCGCAGTTTGCCTCTCAGGCTGGCTGCGGTCAGTTAAAAAGCTAGGAATTGATTTCGGCTAACCGTTTGAGCAGGTTGGCGTCGCGTTGCCATTGCTGACGCTCCGTGGTGCTCAAGGCTTCGCGGGCAAGCTCTTGCGGTGAACGTTCCAGTTGCGCCTGCAACAGCCGGGCGACTTGCCTCGGCTCGGGCAACATGGTGCCGTAAAACACCACCGTGTCGCCACGTTGGATCAAAATGGTGGGGAAATTTTCGACATCCAGCTCACCCACGAGATCGGACTGGTCTTCAATATCGATCCAGACAAACTGATGCTCGGGATGTTCAGCGGCCACAGCATCGAAGCCGGCGCGGTACTGCTTGCAAACATCGCACCAGGCCGCACACAAACAGGCAACAACCCATTTATCGGCGGCCAGTGCGGCGGCGAGCGCGTTGAAATTGGCGGGGACAAGAAAGAGACTGGACATGTCCTTATTTTACCGTAGCACCCGCGGCTACCCTAAGGTTTAGCAGCAAGCGAAGGCAACTTGGGCGTCGCGGTAAAATACGCGCTGCTCACCCGCGATTGCGCTGCCGAATTCATGCCTACCCTCATCGCCATTGAAACCTCAACCGAACTAGCCTCTGTCGCCTTGCTACGCGATGGCAGCGTGCGCGTGCGCGAGTCATCTGGTGCACAGACCCATTCAATGACGGTCTTGACGATGGTGCAGGAACTGCTGCACGAAGCCGGGATCACACTGAAGCAATGCGATGCGCTGGCGTTTGGCGCAGGCCCCGGATCTTTTACCGGTGTACGCACCGCCTGTGGTCTGGCACAGGGGGTGGCGTTTGGTGCCAACCTCCCGGTCGTGCCGGTGGTAACGCTGCTGGCCATGGCACAGGCCGCGCGTGCTCAGGGTGGCGGCGACGATATCATGGCGCTGCTTGATGCACGGATGGGAGAAGTGTATTGGGCACAGTACCGTTATACGGATCAATGGCATACGGTGACTGAACCAACACTCTCCTCACCCGCTCTGGTCCTGCCAATAGGTGGTGTGCAGGCGTGTGGTAACGGATTAAGTGCTTATGCAGAAGCGTTCACGCAACTTGGTTCGGCATTGCGGTATCCGCAGTGCATGCCACATGCCAGACAGATTGCCGAATTGGGAATGGTGGCGATGTTAGCGGGACATGGGCTGCATGCGCGGGATGCGCAGCCACTTTATTTACGCAACAAGGTTGCGCTCACGACGCGCGAACGATTGGCAAAGGTTGCGGCGTGACTTCTTCCGTTCGATCGAACGCGGTCATGGACGCGTGCCATTTTGCAGCGATGCGGGCAAGCGATATCGAGGACGTGATCGCCGTCGAACAGACCGCGTTTCCGTTTCCATGGACCCGCGGTAATTTTCTTGATTCCCTCGCCAACGGCTACGATGCCTGGGTGCTGCGTCACAACGAGGCGCGGCTTGCTGGTTATTTTTTATTGATGCCGGCAGTCGATGAACAGCATATGCTCAACATTACCGTGCGGCCTGATTTGCAGGGTCAGGGCTACGGCAGACTCCTGCTCGACAAAGTCATTGAGCGTAGCCGCAATGCGGGCATGCAATCCATCTTGCTCGAAGTCCGCCCGTCTAATCAGCGTGCGCTGGCGGTGTATGTCCATGCCGGTTTTACACAGATTGGCGTGCGAAAAAATTATTATCCTGCCAGTGCAACCAACGCCGCCACAAGGGAAGACGCGATCGTAATGCGATTAGCTATTTAAAACCATGCAAGCAAACGCCGACAAACTACGCAAACTGCACGCGATGGGTCTGGGACCGGTCTGGCAGCGCCGCGGCCTGCTTGAGCAGGCTGTGCCCACTAGTACCGTAGGTGCCGATGAAGCAATCGCAGCGATGGACTGGGACGCGCTCAACGAAGCGATTGCGGATTGCACCCGCTGTCGACTGTGCAAAGGGCGCACCCATGCCGTGCCTGGCGCAGGCGCGCGTAAGGCAAGCTGGCTGTTCATAGGCGAAGGTCCGGGCCATGATGAAGATGTGCAGGGCGAGCCCTTTGTCGGCCCGGCCGGCAAGCTGCTCGACAACATGCTGGGCGCACTCACGCTGACGCGGGCGGCCGATGTCTTCATTGCTAACGTGGTCAAATGCCGGCCGGTAGGACCGGACGGGCACGACCGCCCGCCGGCTGCTGACGAAATCACCGCCTGCTTGCCGTATCTCAAGCGGCAGATTGCGCTCATTGAGCCCACAGTGATTGTTGCGCTTGGCAAGACTGCAGCGACGGCCTTACTCGAGCGCGACGAAAAAACCGCATTGGCAGACTTGCGCGAGACGCCGCATCGCGTTGGTGAGCTGCTGGTAGTGGTTACCTATCATCCCGCTTATTTGTTGCGCAAGCCAGCCGACAAGGCAAAAAGCTGGCGTGACTTGTGTCTGGCGCGGAGCCTTATTGATGGACGCTGACGCGCGCGGCGTGTCTGGGTCAGATTATCAGACGCGCTTTCATCAGCGTTGGTCAACACTGCACGACCCGCATGTCAGGGCACTGGCCTGGTTGCTTGATGCGCCCGACCTGCTGGCGCCGGCAGACCCGCGGTGGCAGTACAAGATTGCCAGTTTGCCCAAGGACGCGGCGCACCACGCGAAGCCCTGGCTCCATGCGCTTGATGCAGCGCCGGCAGAGCTGCATGGGTTTTTGGCGATCCATCCTTTGACCCGACTTGGCCGCTATGCCGAAAAGCTGATGGCCTGGTACTTCCGCCATCAGGGCACCTTGTTCGCGCACGGCTTGCAGGTGCAAGCGGGGAAAAACGACACCATCGGCGAGTTTGATTTTTTGCTGAAGCAAGGTAAAGCTTTGCTGCACTGGGAATTTGCGACCAAGTTTTATTTGCTGTATCCGGCCGATCGAGACGAAGAACAATTGTCGCAGACTGATTATTTTGTGGGGCCTAATCTTGCCGATACCTTGGGTGCCAAGATGCGGAAAATACTCGAGCGACAATTGTCTCTTGGCCAGCATCCGGCCGCACAGTTACATCTGCCCCAAGCCTTGACCGCCGCACAGGCGCTGATCCGGGGTTGGTTATTTTATCGCCGTAGTGAGAGCCTGTCGGCTGACGCCCTCGGCATTTCGGCACAGCATTGCAGAGGCTGGTGGTGCAATCTGCATGAACTCGACGAACATGTGGGTCCCCATTGCGTGGTCTTGCCGCGCCTGTCGTGGCTGGCGCCGGCAAAACTGCGGCCGGATGCAGTGATCACTCGCGCGGCATTGCAGCGGCAACTTACGCAAGGCTTTGAGACTGATCCGATGCCGGTGATGGTCGCCACCGTGGCTGAGCGTCACGGCTGGCTTGAGGAAACAGGGCGGGGATTTGTCGTGCCCGACGACTGGCAGGATAAAGCGGCAAATTACCGCAGCAAATCGGCAAAAATTTGCCGCTAAAGGCGTAAGCCAAGGCCGTGTTTTTTAATGATCCCACCAGCCAGGCCACACTGTCAGGCGCGGCACGAAACTTGCAAAAGTAATTCCCGAAAATCTTATTAAGGGAATCACTATGATTAGTCATTTTGCTAATGCCACTCCACCAGACTGGCTCAAGAGCCTGCGTCAGCATATCCGCGTCAACAGCAGCACGCTGCATTCGGGGTATTGGTTAGTGGCGGCGCTGGCGCTTGGATACGGTGTGGGCAGCGTGGGGTCGCTCTCTTCGGCGCCCGAGACAAGCCCTTTTCGGCAGTCGAAGGCAAGGGCAGTGGATGATGCAACGACCAAGTTACGTCAACAACTCGATGACGCACGCGACCGCTTGCAACTCTCGCTTGATAACGCCGAGCGGGTCGATGATCTGGCGACCATGCAATGGATTAAGACCGGCAAATTTGAAGACAGGCACCACATGAATGTCGCCAAGGACGCCACCGAGGGCATTCGCGCGGCGATCAAGCATCTGGATTGAGGCGCACTCAGGTGCCGACGTGTTTTTCTTCGCCGATCAGGTGCATAGAATCAAATTGCGCCTGATTTGCGGCATGCTTTTTCATGATCAGCCACATGCTCGATGAGACGAACAGCCCAAAAAGCACAATGACCACATAGACATTCAAATCCAGTTTGACCATCAGCGCGTAGAGCGCGAGCATGATAAGGATCGATAAATTTTCGCTAAAATTTTGTACCGCAATCGAATGACCGGCGCTCATCAGTACATGGCCCCGGTGCTGCAGCAACGCATTCATCGGCACCACAAAATACCCCGATAAGGCGCCCACAATCACCAATAAGGGATACGCCACCGAGATCGATTGCGCCAGCGTCATCAGAATCACCACCAGACCCATCGCAAACCCCACCGGCATGACCGACAGCGACTTTTTCAGCGGGATCGTCCGAGCTGCAGCCATGGCACCAAATGCGACGCCAACGGCAACCACGCCTTGCAAAATGGCCGCTTTATCGAGCGGCATGCCAAGCGCCTTCTCGGCCCACTTTAAAACAATAAACTGCAGCGTCGCACCGGCACCCCAAAACAGCGAGGTGACCGCCAGTGAAATTTGGCCAAGCCGATCGCGCCAGAGCTTAATAAAGCATTGCGAGAAATCGATTACGAGCTTGATCGGGTGACGTTCCTGATGCGCATAATGGGCGCCGGTATCGGGAATTTTCAGGTTAAACAGCGCCGCAAGTACATAGCTGCACATCACCACACCGAGCGCGAATTCAATCGGCGCTTCCACCAACAAGGCGTCTGGCACCGCCACAATGCTTGGCAGATAGGCGGCAAACTGCTGACTGACAAGCGCCCCACCAAGGACGGTGCCAAAAATAATCGACAGCACCGTTAAGCCTTCGATCCAGCCGTTGGCGGCCACCAGCTTTTCTGGCGGCAGCAGCTCGGTCAAAATGCCGTATTTGGCGGGCGAATAAGCGGCCGCACCAAACCCCACCATCGCATAAGCCAGCAGTGGGTGCACGTGCAAAAACATCATCAGACAGCCGACCACCTTGACCAGATTGGTGATAAACATCACCCGCCCTTTGGGGAAGGCATCGGCAAATGCGCCTACAAAAGGAGCCAGCAGCACGTAGGACAAAACGAAAAACAGCTTGAGCATCGGCGTCATCCACGCCGGTGATTGCATGGTTGCCAACAGCGCGATAGAGACGATCAGCAGGGCATTGTCGGCTAGCGAAGAAAAAAACTGCGCCGCAATGATGGTGTAGAAGCCGCGATTCATAGGTGGTGCAATGCGAGAGCAATAGCGGATAGCTTTATACCATGAAATGTTGGCCGTCCCGCCGAAAGGGGCCCGGCAATCCGGCCGGCTCCGGTAAAATGCGAGACCTTCTGACCGCTTGTCCGCTGCCAATTTCCGCCCGATTCCCGACTCCCGATGCCCAGACCCTTAGTAGCTATTACCGATGTTCGCGCACTGCGGGCCAATCTCGCCGTCGCGCGCGCCGCTGTGCCGCAGGCAAAAATATGGGCCGTTGTTAAGGCCGATGCCTACGGTCATGGGCTTGACGCGGCTTTGCAGGGCTTCGCACAGGCCGATGGTTTGTCATTGATCGAATGGGATGCGGCCGTTCGTTTGCGTGAATCGGGCTGGCAAAAGCCGATCCTGATGCTCGAAGGCTTGTTTGAACCCGCTGATTTGGCCGTGGCAGAGAGGCACCGGCTTGCGCTCGTTGTCCACCATGACGCGCAGCTCAGCATGCTGGAGGCAGCGCGTTTGTCTTCACCGCTCGATATCCACCTCAAGATCAACACCGGCATGAACCGGCTTGGCTTTAGCCCGGACCGAGTGCGTGCCGCCTATGCACGTCTGCGTGCGATGCCGGCGGTGCAGTCGATTGCTTTCATGACGCATTTTGCTAACGCCGAGCAGCCGGGTGCGGTGCTGAGCGCTGACAGCCAGTTTGCCCGTTTTCGCGAGGCCACCGCCGGTCTTGATGGCCTCATCAGCGTGGCCAACTCCGCGGCCACACTGATGCAGCCTCGGCTACACGCCGACTGGATACGTCCCGGGGTGATGCTTTACGGTGCTTCGCCCGGCGGTGGCAGTGCGGCGTCGTTTGGACTGCGTCCTGCCATGCAGTTGGAAAGTAAAGTGATGGCGGTACAGGCCCTCGCAGCCGGCGCGATGGTGGGCTACGGCAGCTTGTTTACAGCCGAGTCGCCAATGCGTATCGGGATCGTCGCCTGCGGCTATGCTGATGGCTATCCGCGCAGTGCGCCAACGGGTACGCCGGTCCTGGTTAACGGTGTACGCTGCCGTCTCATCGGTCGCGTCTCAATGGATATGATTACCGTTGACCTCGCGCCTGTGCCCACGGCAGAGGTGGGTAGCCAGGTTACTTTGTGGGGCGACGGACTGCCCGTGGATGAAGTCGCCGCTGCGGCCGGCACCATTGGTTATGAATTACTGTGTGCGCTGACGCCACGGGTACAAAGGCGGGTGCGCAACTAAGATGGCCAAAGCAAAAACGAATTACACCTGCACCGAATGCGGTGGCGTAAGTAATAAATGGGCCGGACAATGCTCGCATTGTGATCGCTGGAACACGCTGGTTGAGACAATTGTCGAAACTGCGGGTAACCGGTATTCGTCGGCACCGCAGGGCATCGCCCAAGGCGCGCCGGTGATGAGCTTAGCCGACATTGACGCCATCGATGTACCGCGCTTTGGCACTGGTATCGAGGAATTCGATCGCGTACTCGGTGGTGGTCTGGTCGCCGGCGGGGTGGTGCTGATTGGCGGTGATCCGGGTATTGGCAAATCGACGTTGCTGCTACAGGCATTGGCTAATTTATCCAAACAAAAAAAAGTGCTGTATGTCAGCGGTGAAGAATCAGGTGCACAAATTGCGCTGCGTGCGCGCAGGCTAGCTGTGGATGCGGCAGGCCTGCAGTTGCAGGCCGAGATTCAACTTGAAAAAATTCTCCACACCTTAGCCGACATCAAGCCCCAAGTGGCGGTGATTGATTCCATCCAGACGGTGTATTCCGATGCGCTGACTTCCGCGCCCGGCTCGGTGGCCCAGGTGCGTGAATGCGCCGCGCAGCTCACGCGAGTGGCCAAGCAGTCGGGCATCACCATCATCATGGTTGGCCATGTGACCAAAGAGGGCGCACTGGCCGGGCCGCGGGTGCTGGAGCATATCGTCGATACGGTCTTGTACTTCGAGGGCGATACGCATTCGAGTTTCCGGCTTGTGCGGGCATTTAAAAATCGCTTTGGTGCTGTCAATGAGCTGGGCGTGTTTGCGATGACCGAAAAAGGATTAAAGGGCGTCTCCAATCCTTCGGCGCTCTTCTTGTCGCAGCATGACACGCAGGTGCCGGGGTCTTGCGTGATGGTCACACAAGAGGGCAGCCGTCCGCTTTTGGTCGAGATACAAGCACTGGTTGATGCGTCGCATGTGCCTAATGCGCGGCGCCTGTCGGTCGGCCTGGAGCAGAATCGGTTAGCCATGCTGCTGGCGGTGCTGCACCGTCATGCCGGGGTGGCTGCGTTTGATCAGGATGTGTTTATCAATGCCGTGGGTGGCGTCAAAATCACCGAACCCGCGGCAGATTTGCCGGTGCTTCTGGCGATTCATTCTTCAATGCGCAGCAAGCCTTTGCCGCGCGGGCTGGTGGCGTTTGGGGAGGTTGGATTGGCGGGTGAGATTCGGCCTGCACCGCGCGGTCAGGAGCGCTTGCGCGAAGCGGCCAAGCTTGGGTTTTCGATTGCGCTAGTGCCGAAGGCGAATCTGCCCAAGCATCAAATCGAAGGCTTGCAGGTGATCGGCGTCGAGCGTATTGACGAGGCGATGAACAAAGTACGCGAGCTGCAATAACGTTTGGGCAAAGACATCGGAGTTCGATGTCTTTGATCAGACAGTCAATATTTATTCTTGCGCAGGCTTAGGCTTGCCCTGTGCATCCGAGAGACGGTATTTCATCCGTCTGTCCCCCATCAAATCTCGCAGATCGCGAATACTCATCTGGGTCACCTCATGCATGCGAATGAGCAGCGAAGCGCCAACAGGTAACGAGCGGTGCCGGATTTTACTGATCACGGGCGGGGCGACTTCGAGGGCACGCGAGAGCGCGGCATCGTTTTTCAGATTCATGCGTTCACGCAGCGTATCGAGTAGCTGATTGGGATCGTACGTCTCTTGCGATGCCAATTCGTGCTGCTTGTGTTTTTGATGGTGCTGTCTGGTTTGCTCCATGATGTTCCTCATCGTGATGTCAATTCGAAAGTAGAGGCGCAATGATGTGATTGCGTATTCGACATGACCCCTTTGGTGGGCAACAAGTTCCGGCTACACACCGAATTCCCTATTTTTTTGCCGTTCTCTTTGCGTCAGTCTGACTGAGAGCATCAAAAAAATGCGATGGCCGTCGCCATCGCATTTGAAGTAAAACGATCAAGCCAATTTACTACCAGTTAGACCGCTGGTAATGCGTCGGCATTCCATACCCCGCCATGGAAGACAGCCATGCCGTATACGGATCGACGCCACTGAGCCCGTAGGGGGTCACTTGCTGCATCATCCGCGGTCCCTCCCGGTAGACGTTACCCAAGCTTTGCATAGCCGGGCCCCGCATCATGGCGCCAACCGCATCAAATGGCATGGCCATGGCTGGCATTGCCCGCGCTTGTGTGAGCCCGAGTGCAAGCATCACATCGGGCAAACCATAGCCGGTTCGGCGTTGGTCACCAAGCTGCACCGGTCTGCATGACATTTTGATGATCTGAAATAGACGCTCAACCCGCTCGGCCGTACGCACCATCCCGCTGCTCTGAAAATCCGGATGATGCGCCAGCACCAGCGCGGCCAGACCCGTCACGTGGGGTGCAGCCATTGAGGTCCCGTCCCATGCCGCAAAATTATTGTCCGGCACCGATGAGGTGATCGCGACGCCTGGCGCACAAACCGCAATCTCCGGCCCATAACACGAGAAACGCGCTGAAAAATAACCGTTGGCATCAACGTACTGCGTCAGCGTCTGGGTGTGATAACTATCAGATGGGAATTCATTCATTCGACCGATCGCTGCAACGGCCAGAACATTGGGCGAGGCCGCTGGATACTGCACTGCGCCGCCCGAGTTGCCCGCAGCGACAATGCAGGCCACACCAGCCTGGCGTGCACGCTGTATCTGCTGCTCAAGTGCCTCCGATGGTTCGGCACCACCCAAGCTGAGATTGACCACATCGATTTGTTTTTCGATGCAATATTCAAGCGCATCAATCAATTGACTGATTTGCCCGCCGGGGAAAAGCTTGCAAGCGTGGACCTCGGCGTCGGGCGCAAAGCCGCGTATGCCGCTTTGCGAATCGGCGCCGGCGATCACGCCGGCACAATGCGAGCCGTGTGCGATGGTGTCGATATTCCAGGTGCTAGTCGAATGGGCTTTATTGATGACGTCATAGCCACGCGTGATTTTTTTCAAGTCATCGTGACTGTTGGCCGCGCCGGAATCGATGATGGCAATCTTGATGCCTTGGCCACGGTAATGAGGCGGTAGCTGATCAAGTCGCATCGCTCTCTGCCCCCAGCCAAGCGCTTGCTGCTGCGGGAAATTGGCCAGCGCCGGCCATTCGGAGCGCGCGCGTAGACCAACTGCATTGAGCTCGCTGTCGCTGACGTCGGGCTGCTCTTGATAAAAACTCCAGAAGTCCATTTTAGGTTTGACATAGAGCCGGCGCAGCGTGCCTGCGCTCTCACCAAAGAGCGTCAAACTGACTTTGCCATTGGCGTCTGTCACGCCGGTGGCAGGCAACAAACTGCCAAACAGATAGACTTCGGCGTCCTTGACCGGCTTGCCGTTGCCGAGCACCAGAAAATCCGCTTTGAACGCAGCACCAGCACTGGGCAAACTGCAGCTCACCATCTCAAGCTGCGCATAATTAACGTCGAGCAGATGCAAGGGCTGATCGCGCTCGACGATCAATTGCCCTTGCGATTGCAGCATCAGCGTATTGGCACGGTTTTCATCCATGCGCGCCACCAGCACACTGGCGGGCTGCTGAAAGCCTGCGCCAAGTGCACCCATCGTGCCAAGCGTGGCGACCCCTTCCTTAGGGCCGACCCGGTCGATAATTTCGATATCAGGGCTGTCCCGTAATGCCTGCTCGACAGCGGCAAATTGCATCGGCATCAGGCCCATCATCTGCATGCCGGGCTGGCGTCGCGGTGCGATAAGAAATTGCCCTTTGCGCTGACGAACCTGACGTTGTCGGGACGCATCCGCTGCGCTGGTGTCCTTCGGGCCGGGTAAGGCTTCGGGTGGCGACGCTGCACCCGATTCTGATTTTGTTGCCATGGTGATCCTTTCGTGAATAATCGTCAGTGCTGCCAGCTGCTGAACATCGAGAGCGGGCGATCCGGTTCGATCTTTAATGTGCCTTCCGTTTGAAAGCGACGTGCCAGCGCGGCTGCGGTGTCATGAGGCATCTCGAAGACGGCGGTGTGAGGTTTGTCCTGCGGGCCTATCGTGTCGAGCAGGCTGAACGTCGGGTCGTCGCCCGCATGATCAATAAAATCAATCAGCGTGCCGCTGTCACCGCCACTGACCAGATAGCGGCCACGTCCGGGTCCGCCTTTAATTGCTTGCATGTGTCCTGTCCTGTTGGTTGATTGCCTGCCGCTTTGGTCGCGGCAGGCAGGTGACGATTGGCTTAATGCAAGGTTTGCTGCGTACCTGTGTAAGCCTGCTGGCCGGCACCCTGATAGCCGCCCTGATAACTACCCGGATAAGCCTGATAGCTCTGATACGGCAGTTGTTGCTGCTGTTGGGCGAGCTGCTGCGCCCATGCGGCTTGCTGCATCGGATCCATCTGGAATGGCAACATTCGACCAATCTGCCCGGCTATATTGCCGATGCTGCTGCCGAGCCCCTGATTGCCCCAGATGCCGCCGATTGCGCTGCCGAGCGGCTGACCGATCTGACCGAGCAAATTGCCGAAGAAGCCTTGCGGCGCGAGTTGTTGTTGCGCTTGTTGTTGAGCGAGTTGCTGCGCAATTTGCTGGGCTTGTTGTTGAGCGAGTTGTTGTGCTTGTTGTTGTGCGATTTGCTGCGAATAGGCCGCCGTCATCGGATCAACCTGAAACGGTAGCAAACGTCCGAGCTGACCAGCTGCACCGCCAATCGTGCCACCCAATCCAGATTGACCGAAAATGCCGCCGATTGTGCTGCCGAGCGGCTGACCAATCTGACCGAGCAAATTGCCGAAGAAGCCTTGCGGCGCGAGTTGTTGTTGCGCTTGTTGTTGAGCGAGTTGCTGCGCAATTTGCTGGGCTTGTT
The DNA here is from genome assembly GCA_945866125.1 of Bordetella parapertussis. GTDB lineage: Bacteria > Pseudomonadota > Gammaproteobacteria > Burkholderiales > Burkholderiaceae_D > Pernthalerella. Next base: position 52,515 of record CAMBFZ010000020.1, on the reverse strand, counting down.
GTTGGGCGAGTTGCTGCGCATACGCGGCCATCATTGGATCGGCTTGAAACGGCAGCAAACGGCCAAGATGCGAAGCAGCGCTTCCGATCGTGCTGCCCAGACCTGAGTGACCAAAGATACCGCCGATGGCACTCCCTAGTGGCTGACCAATCTGGCCGAGCAAGTTGCCAAAGAATCCCTGCGGCGCCAAGCCTTGCTGTTGCTGCAATTGTTGAAGTTGCTGCAGCTGCTGCAATTGCTGTGCATAAGCTGCCATCGGATCGGATTGAAAAGGTAGCAGGCTGCCGCCGATACCACCCGCGATCTGCCCGATCTGTGCACCGAGTGCAGGGTTGCCAAGCCAGCTGCCGATGCCGCGTCCAATCATGCCGCCGACGGGGCCACCCAACATACCGCCAAACAAGCCTTGCGGTGCCAATCCCTGAGGCATTACTTGCTGGCCGCCATAGCTTACTGATTGTGGATATCCATTCATAGTCGCTCCTCGTTGATGTCAATAAACCAGCGGTAAGTTCCGCTGTCCGCAGTCCCAAACGCCGGGGCTGCTAGCGCATCATCTTTGTCGGTGCGACCCCGCTTTGCAAGTTGATTCGACTTGCGTTTGCGAAGGCTCAAACGCATAAATACGGGGCAATGGAATACGGAAAAATAGACGCGTAATAAAAAAAATCGTGCAGGCCAACTGGCGCCGCACGATTTTTTCAGCCACGACAAGGTGGCAGAAAGACAGTTTGGTGGAGCAGGTTTATTTGACCATTAACGTAAACGGATGGACATAGGCCTGCAAGCTCACCAGGATACCCACCAACGCGGCCAAGGCGATCGAATGGAAGAATACGTAGCGCAGAATATCGCCCTCGTGGCCGTACCATTTGGTTGCCGTCGATGCCACCACGATTGATTGCGCATCAATCATTTTGCCCATCACGCCGCCCGATGAATTAGCCGCTGCCATCAGCACCGGGCTAAGGCCAAGTTGCTCTGCTGAGGTTTTTTGCAAACCGCCAAAGAGCACATTGGACGCCGTATCAGAACCCGTTAGCGCCACGCCAAGCCAGCCGAGCAGAGTGCCAAAGAAGGGATAGAACACGCCGGTGTTGGCAAATGCCAGACCCAGGGTTGAGTCAACGCCGGAGTAGCGCGTTGCATAACCCAGTGCCAACATCGCTGCAATCGTCATCAGCGAATATTTCAGCAGCTTGAGCGTGTCCCAATACACCGCCAGCATTTCACGCAACTTGTAACCCATCAGCACCGCCGAAATAACTGAGGCGATGAAAATGCCCGTACCCGTCGCCGAAAGCCAGTTGAGTTTGTAGACGGCTTCTTCGATTTTAGGTACGGCCGCCACCGGTGGCATTTTCTGAATCAGCATGTGCAGGTGTGACCATTCGAATTTGAACATCGAGATGCCGTCGAGCAGTTTCTTCCACTCAGGTACACCCCAGATTAATACGACGACCGACAGAATTAGCCAGGGCGTCCAAGCGCGCAACACCTCGCTGCGGCTGTAGTGCTGTTGCTCACGAACCGGCTCGGCATCCATCGCAGCGCCAGAGGCGGAGGTCATGATTTCTTTTGGTTGCCAGACTTTTAAGAACAAGGTCAGGCAGATCATCGACGAAATCGCCGCGCCCACGTCCACCAGCCAAGGGCCGTGGTAATTAGAGATCAGATATTGTGGAACCGCAAACGCTGCACCGGCGACCAGTACGGCTGGCCAGATGGCCAGCATTTTGCGCCAACCGCAAAACGCCCAGACCAGCCAGAACGGCACAATCAGCGAGAACAGCGGCAATTGACGGCCTACCATGCCCGACAACTCCAGCATGTCCAGACCCGTAACGGCGGCCAGCGCAATGATCGGCGTACCGAGCGCGCCATAGGCCACCGGCGCGGTATTAGCAATCAAAGAAAGACCGGACGCTGCCAACGGCGCAAAACCCAAACCGATCAGCATTGCGCCCGTGACGGCTACCGGGGTGCCAAAACCGCCTGCACCTTCAAAGAAGGCACCAAACGAAAACGCAATCAGCAGCAGCTGCAGACGACGGTCGCCGCTGATGCTGGCAATGCTCTCGCGCAGGATTTTGAATTGTCCTTTTCGGTCAGTCAGCTGATACAAAAAGATGACGTTCAAAATGATCCAGCCGATCGGGAAAAGGCCATAAGCCGCACCATAAAGCGCAGCGGCTACCGCGGTGTCGGCGGGCATGGTAAAGCCCCAGATTGCCACCACTAGCGCGGCTGCCAAACCCATCGCCGCAGCGATATGGGCCTTGATATGAAAAAATGCTAGTGCAGCGAGCATTACCACCACGGGGATGGCTGCCGCTAGCGTGGATAGCCAGACGTTATTAAACGGGTCATAGACTTGTGACCACATAATGTTTTCTCCTTGATAAACCGGACTACGGTAGTCCCCGCATCATATTGAACCAAGGAAACCTTGTCCATGCGTTTTGGGACACGCTGAGGCGGGATTCTCTGGCGATCCGGTGAAAAATCTTGGTTTAATTTTGAAAATTTTTTGCTTGTCAGCGTACAAAAAAAGGCCAGCCGACTCGCGCCGGCTGCCCAAGTTTTTGCATGCTGCAATGAAATCGGCGAGCGACTCAGCGCTGGCCAGTCGAGATATCACCAAATATTGCCGGCGAGCCCGATGGCAGGCAGCGATAAAACTGCTGGGGTGCGGCGATGGTACCCCCAAGCGCCGCAGCAGCCCGCCATGGCCAGCGCGGATCGACCAGAAAGGCGCGAGCAATCGCAATCATGTCGGCCTGTTTTTTTTGCAAAATCGCTTCGGCCTGTGCCGGCTCAGTGATTAGGCCAACTGTAATGACGGGAATTTTCACCGTTGGTTTGATGCGCTCGGCCAGGGGTACCTGATAGCCGGGCCCGAGCGTGATTTTTTGTAAGGGCGAGACGCCACCTGAGGAGATGTCGAGAAAATCGGCGCCGAGCGCCTCAAGGGCTTGGGACAGTAGGATGCTCTGCTCGACATCCCAGCCGCCCTCGACCCAATCCGTGGCAGACAAACGCGCGCCCACGGCGATGTCGGGGCCGGCAGCGTCGCGCACGGCCTGGAATATTTGTAAGGGCAGACGCATGCGATTTTCCAACGAGCCGCCATACGCATCCGTGCGCTGGTTTGCCAGAGGCGACAAAAATTCATGAAGCAGGTAGCCATGCGCGAGGTGCAGTTCAATGACATCAAAACCAAGGGCCCGGGCGCGCTTGGTGGCCGACACGAAATCGGCTACAACTTTGGCGATGTCTTGCTCGCTCATGGCAGTGGGTGCCGCTTCGCCCGGTTTGTGCGGCAACGCAGAGGGCGCCAGTGGCTGCCAGCCGCCTGCGTCTACGGGTATCAGGGCACCGCCTTCCCAGGGGCGCTGGCTGGATGCCTTACGTCCGGCGTGGCCCAGTTGGATTGCCAGCTTGATCGGCGAAATAGCACGGATTGCGTCGACTACTTCCTTGAGCGCGGCTTCATTGGCATCGTTATATAACCCCAGGCAGCCATGCGTAATGCGTGCTTCGGGGCTCACCGCAGTGGCTTCCACGTACAGCAGGCCGGCGCCGGAGATGGCCAGTGAGCCCAGATGGGTCATGTGCCAGGCGTTGGCGTTACCGTCGTGTCCTGAGTACTGACACATGGGTGAAATCATGATGCGGTTGGCGATGCTCTGCGAGCCGAGCTTGATCGGAGAAAACAGCATTGGAGAGGTCATGGCGTTACCTGGCTTTTGTCAAAGTCGCTCACTGTATGCAATAAGCGGCTTTGACACAAGTTTGTGGATCGGAGTGCCCGTCGCCGGGTGACGCGAACGTGCGCCGGAATGCGACTAGGAAGCCTGACGGCGCATGGTCAATTTGTGTACCTGACCCGGCATTTTTTCTGTCACGTCGGCAGGCTGACTCATCATCAGATGGTCTTTCTCGTGCTTCTCGGCGACGTAGGACAGATAACGCATACAAGACACACGCAAGAATGAGGAGAGATTATCGACCCGCCCCTGCCGGGCGATGATTTCATCGTAGAGCTGACTGATGAGCTGGTTGGTCGTCATCTGGTCTTTTGAGGCGATGCGCGCGAGTACATCCCAGCACAGATTTTCAAGACGGATACTGGTAACGACGCCACGAATGCGCATCGAACGGGTACGCTGCTCATAATGAATCGGGTCTGCACTTACATAAATGTCGCACATGTTGTCTCCTGCTGTCTCTTCGGGTGTCGCTTCGTAGCGCACCGTCTTGGTTATTATTTAGACTACTTTGCTGTCTGCAGATAGTCGATGATGCTTTTGCGAATGGCTGCATCGCCCTGTTTATACATCATGTAGGTACCTGGCGCGAGGTTCTGCGGATCTTCGAGCCATGCGTCCAGTAGCTCGGGTGACCAGGTCTTGTCGGACATGCCTTTTTTGAATTCATTTGAATACGGAAATCCCGTCATCTGGCCGGCAGCTCTGCCCACGATACCGAGTAAGTTCGGCCCCATTCCTCTGGGTGCATCGGCAGCGACCGCATGGCAGGCAGCGCACTGCTGCTTGAATAGTTTTTCGCCCGCCGGGTCGGCGTAAGCACTGCTGACTGCTGCCCCGGACATCAGGGCGGCAGTCAGCAGCATGGACGGCTTCATCCATGCTGCTTTCATTACAGCTCCTTGCTCGCCATGCTGCGCGCAATGAACTCAGCCTGGCGGATCGCCAGCGACACGATGGTCAGTGTCGGATTTTCTGCGGCACCCGAGGTGAACTGGCTACCGTCGGATACAAACAGGTTGCTGATGTCGTGCGTCTGGCCCCACTTGTTGACGACGCCATCACGTGCTTTGGCGCTCATACGGTTGGTGCCCAGATTATGGGTCGACGGATACGGCGGCGTGTAGATCACGCGCTTGGCACCGATGGACTCATAGAGCGCCTTGGCTTGCTTGAAGCCGTGGTTACGCATGGCGAGATCGTTTTCGTGGTCGCTAAACTGTACGTTCGGAATCGGCAGGCCAAATTGGTCTTTTTCCGAGCCATGCAAGGTGACGCAATTGCTCTCTTGCGGCATGTCTTCACCGACTAACCACATGCCGGCCATGTTGTCATAAGCGTCCATGGCGTTGGAGAAGTCACGTCCCCAGGTGCCGGGATCAAGGAAGGCAGCCAAGAACGGCACCCCCAAAGACAGCGTTTCCATTTCATAGCCGCCGACAAACCCGCGGCTTGGATCATGGCGTGATTCATCCTGCACGATACCGGCCATCGTGGTACCACGGAACATATGCACCGGATTTTCGTAAATCGCGTAGACCGAACCGGTCATGTGGCGCATATAGTTTTTGCCGACTTGACCGGACGAATTGGCCAGACCGTTCGGGAACATCGTCGTAGCCGAATTGAGCAGTAGACGTGGGGACTCGATGGAGTTACCCGCCACGCAGACCACGCGTGCTTTTTGGAAGTAGCGATTGCCTTTGGAGTCGCCGTAGAGAACACCGGTGACTTTACCTTTGGCGTTGTGCTCGATTTTCAGTGCTTGTGCATCGCTGCGCACTTCGAGATGGCCGGTTTTTTCGCCCTTTGGAATTTCGGTATAGAGCGTGGACCATTTTGCGCCAGACTTACAGCCCTGGAAGCAAAAGCCGATCTGCTGGCAGGATCCGCGACCGTCACGTGGCTGCGAATTAATGGCCATATTCCCAGTGTGGAATTTGGTGTACCCCATCTTTTTTGCGCCCGCTGCGAGAACTTTATAGTTGTTATTGCCAGGCAGCCGAGGAATGTTGTTGGTCCCGGTTACGCCCATTTTGTCTTCTGCACGAGCGTAATAAGGTGCCATTTCCTTGAGCGTGATTGGCCAGTCGATCAAATTGGCGCCTTTGACTTCGCCGTAGTGGGTACGCGCCGCATACTCATGTTCCTGGAAACGCAGCGATGCGCCGGCCCAATGCACCGTCGATCCACCGACCGCTTTGACGATCCATGCCGGCAGATTGGGGAAGTCTTTGGCAACGCGCCAGGTGCCGGAAGTCGTGCGCTTGTCCAGCCATGAAATTTTGCTGAACATTGGCCATTCATCGTTTTCAAAATCATTGATTTCGTGGCGCTTTCCTGCTTCGAGGATCACGACGTTAATCCCTTTTTGCGCCAGTTCATTACCCAAGGTGCCGCCGCCTGCGCCGGAACCGATGATTACCACTACCTCATCATTGAGGTCGAATTTTTTTGAAGCCATTTTTGTCTCCCTATATTCTCGGTGTGTGGTGGACGAGGACCTTAGGCCTTGTCCATCCAGTCCTGGTCGTTGAAGCCGCGGTTGATATAGCCACCGAACTCAGCCGACGGGCCCTGGTAACCTAGTTCAGCCCACACTTCAGGCTGGTTATAGAGGCTCACCACGAGGTCGCCGCGCAGCTTGCCGAACAGAGGGCTGGAGACCATGCCTTGAAGAATTTGAAGACGCTGTTCTTCAGTGCCGACATCGACGTAATTTTTGCCAAACTTATCGTTGGCTGCTTTGTTGGCCTGGGCCACGCCGTCAAGCAAGGTTTGCTTGAGACCGGCATCTGCCTTGGCCTGATCTGCATAGACGCCAACGGCATTGGCATACAGGCGATCAGCAAAACGATCATGCGGGAAAATATCGCGCGCCATCTTCACGATGGTATTGAAGACTTCTGAGCCCAGTACTTCCTCTGCCAGTGCGGCATTGGGAGTAAAGAGCATGGGCAGGGTGCCGCTTGCGGTAGCAACGGTTCCTGCGGAGGCAATCTTAAAAAACTGCCGGCGTTTTGGCTGCTGGGGTGTGGTCATCTTTGTCTCCTCGATGTTTTATTTTTTAATGCAAACGACATTACTGCACCGGCTTTCAAACTAACGATAGTGCCCTCCGGTCTGGAGCACTTCGATCTTGTATCCGTCCGGGTCCTGGACAAAGAAAAAACGTGCCAGCAAGGCATCGTCTCTTTTGAATTCTTTGATCGCCGCCGGCGCGTAACCCAGTGCACTGAGCTTGCCGTGCATGGCGTCAAGGTCATCGGTAACAAACGCATAATGGCCATAGCCGTCGCCATGCGTGTAGGGCTCAGTGCGACTGAAATTATGGGTCAGTTCGATTTCGAAATCATTCTCAGGATTTTTTATGTAGATCAGCGAAAAATCATCGAAGTCAAGTCGATGCGTTATCGCAAAACCAAAACCCTCGGCATAAAATTTTAATGAGCGAACTGGATCCAGGACCCGAATCATGGTGTGAATGATTTTTGGCATTGCTTTTAGAATTTAATTTAACAAGGGCAATTATTCAATGCCCGGTTGACGGGCGGGTAGTAACGCACTACTACGTTGTCGCGTTGATCACGAATGAGAATTGAGGCTTTCTTGCGTCGCAAAAAGTCTAAAATCTCAACGGATTCAAAGGAAAAAAATCACCTTCGCCCGTCCATTTTGGCGCGACGCAGCATCACTGTCGCAGTGATGTTTATTTTTTGACTGGCCAGTATCCGATTTCACTGTTTGATCAATAAAACGCTACATCCGTCCTCAGATTACTGACGCCGTGCAGAGACGAACTTGATTTTGCGGAGAACGGGTAGGCGGGATGCTTATTTTTCCGCAGTCTTGTGATCTACCGGCGCATGGGCCGGTGCTGCTGTCAGAAGATGACCGAGCTTGCTGGCCTTGGTGGCCAGATAGCGTTCATTAAATCGCGTGCTTGCGGTGATGAGTTCCACCCGCTCGGCAGGCAAGCCCAGTTTGTTGAGCGCCTCAATTTTGCGTGGATTATTGGTCATCAGCTTGACTGACTGGATAGCGAAGTGCCGCAGCATCGGTGCACAGATTGCGTAATTACGCAAGTCGTCAGCAAAGCCGAGCTGGTGGTTGGCTTCGACGGTATCGGCACCATGCTCCTGCAAGCCATAGGCGCGTATTTTGTTGATGAGACCAATCCCGCGGCCTTCCTGACGCAGATAGAGCAGGATCCCGCGACCCTCCTCGGCAATCTTGCGCAGCGCGCCCTCGAGTTGCGCGCCGCAGTCACAGCGCTGGCTAAAGAGGGTGTCACCGGTGAGGCACTCAGAATGCAGCCGGGTTAAGACCGGTAAGCCATCGCCGATACTACCGAGCGTTAGGGCGAGGTGCTCCTTGCCAGTGGCGGCTTCAAGAAACGCATGCAATTCAAAGCTCGCCCAAGGGGTCGGAAGGGCGCAGCTGGCAACGTGCTCTAACGAGGCAGCGGCGCTGGAGGAGTGGGACATGGTAAAAAACCTTGCATTCGGGCGGTAAAACAAAAAACACGGCGCCGCACTGCTGCGCGCCGCGTTATTGCTGGTCAGCCGCGATTATGCCGCAATCAAGCCCTCGATAGCAGACCGGCTGCCGGATAAAGCGGTATTCACCGCTTCCTCGCCCATTGCCAAACCTTCACTATGGACAAAGCTAATGTCAGTGATGCCCAAAAAGCCAAGCACGGCGCGCAAATAATTTTCCTGAAAATCCATCACCTTGGCCGGGCCTTCGGAGTAGACGCCGCCTCGTGCAGTGAAAATCACGAATTTTTTACCCTTGACCAGCCCTTCGGGGCCGTTGGCGCCGTACTGGAAGGTCATGCCGGCGCGGGCAATATGGTCGACCCAGGCCTTCAGGGTGGAGCTGATTGAGAAGTTATACATCGGAGCGCCGATGACGACGAGTTGAGCGGCCATTAACTCGGCGACCAGATCGTCCGATAACTTGACGATTTTGTTTTGCTCTGGCGTTCGCTGTTCAACCGGCGTGAAATACGCGCCCATCATCTGTTCGGTCAGGTGCGGCACTGGCTGCGCGGCAAGGTCGCGCTCAATTACGGTGCTGTCTGCGTGTGCTGCTCTAAGTTTGGCCACGAATTCGTTCGTGAGCTGACGGGAGAGGGAGCCGGTGCTGCGGACGCTGCTGCTAATGTGAAGAATGGTCGTCATGGTGTTCCAGTCGGTTGGGAGAGGTCAGTAAGGCAAATCAAATAGTAAAAATTCGGCGGACTTGGCGTCGCTGGCTGTAACGACGTCTTCGCCGCTAAATTTGAGTGCGTCACCACCGCTTAAGCGGGTACCGTTCACCGTCAGCTCGCCGCGGATCAGGTGCAGGTAAGCAGTGCGACCGGGCTCCAGGGGGTGGCTGATCAGATCATCGCCTTCAAGGATGGCAGCATAGAGTCGCGCGTCCTGATGAATCGTGACCGAGCCGTAGGCGCCATCCGGTGACGCGATCAGGCGCAGCTGTCCTTTTTTCGATGCGACATCGAAATGCTTTTCTTCGTAGCCCGGCGTATTGCCCTTCGTAGCTGGCTGTATCCAAATCTGCAAAAAATGCACCCGACTGTCAGGCGAATGATTAAATTCGCTGTGCATGACACCCGTACCCGCGCTCATGCGCTGCACATCGCCGTAGCGCAGCACCGAGCCATTTCCCATGTTGTCCTTGTGGGCGAGTTCGCCTTCAAGCACATAGGAAATAATCTCCATATCCCGGTGACCGTGGGTGCCAAATCCCTGACCTGGCTCGACCTTGTCTTCATTGATGACCAGCAGTGGCCCAAATCCCATATGTCGCGGGTCGTGGTAGTGACCGAATGAAAAGGTATGCCGCGAGTCAAGCCAACCCAAGTTGGCGACACCACGCTCGTTACTTTTGCGACTCTCAATCATTGTTGCCTCGCTGGAATAAGATTGGTGAAGTTGATACAATTAATTCGAATTTCAGTTTTTGCAGTTAAAAACCCAGTTGCTCCTCAAATTATTGGTTTTTTAGTGTCGACTGATTATCGGTGAAGTATTAAGCCGACGAAAAGCGAATAATTTACCAATTTATGATCAAAAATTTCGAATGCTAAAGCTCACCCTCGATGCACTGCAGCTACTGGACGCGATTGACCGGGCCGGGTCCTTTGCTGCGGCGGCCAAAGAGTTGTTCCGGGTTCCGTCGACCATTTCATACTCCGTCTCCAAGCTTGAAGATGATCTTGGTGTACAAGTATTTGAGCGTGCCGGTCCTAAAGTGTTGCTGACCACGGCAGGCCGTGCTTTATTGGAAGAAGGACGATTTTTGGTCAAAGCGGCGCGCGATCTCGAGCACAAAGTTCGGCGGGTGGCGAGTGGGTGGGAGACGGAGTTTTCGATTGGTTTGGATTTATTGTTTTCGCCGGCCTTGATTGGAGACGACATCAAATCCTTTTACCGTGTCGCCGACAGCACGCGCTTGCGCTTGTCGCAGGAGGCGCTGTCAGGCACGTGGGAAGCCCTGCTGGACCGCCGGGTTGATTTTTTGATCGGTGCAGCTGGCGAGGGGCCACCTGGTGGAGGATACGTGAGTGCGCCTTTGGGGAGCGTGCGATTTGTGTTTGCGGTGGCACCATCACATCCCCTGGCAAAACTCACGCACCCGCTGGGCAAAGCTGATCTCATCGCCCATCGCATGATTTCCGTGGCAGATTCAGCCCGACTGCTGCCGCCTCGTACGGTGGGCTTGCTGCTGGGCCAAGACACGCTGACGGTGCCAAACTTACAGTGCAAACTGGCGTTTCAAATCGCTGGCGTAGGTGCCGGGTTTTTACCTGAAAGCATGGCCAAGCCAGCCATTGATGCCGGCTTGCTGGTGCCAAAAAAAGTCGAAGAGCCACGCGCGCCTGAAAATTTTTATATCGCCTGGCGCGCCGGTGAAAAAGGTGCCGCGCTGGAGTGGTGGCGGGATCGGCTACAGCGAGCTGACTTGCTCGAAAAACTTAATCGCGCGTGGTTAGCGCAGCAACCGGAAAGCGCTAGTTTTTGATGCGGTCAGCCCCGTTGCGCTAGTGATATTCCGCGACGTCCTGACGCGCCTCATAGTCAGGAAAGGTAAACCCCGGATCATCGTTACGCATTTGCCTTAGCGCATAACCCTCCCGGTAAACGCTCATCAAGGTGAACTGGCAGTGCGTAACAGCTTCGAATTTGAAGCGCAGCTGAAACATCGTGACGCGGATGTTGCTGCCCTCAGTTGAACGGTCGGCAAGTTTAAAGAGTAGCTCAATGTCTTCGAGCACAATAACACTGCCGAAATGATGTAAAAATAGTTCAGCCACCACAAGTTCGGCCGCCGTTAGCTGGGCCGATTCGCCGCAAAAAAATAGTTTGCGCGACTCCGGCAGCAGTGAGATCGGACCAAACTGCATTTCGGTTGGCAGCTGCTTTTTGCGTCGCATGCTGGAAAATAACCGGCTCACCATATCTTCCATCGATACCGGCTCATGCATCCAGTCCGATACGATTTCCGGCATATCGAGCAGGCCTGGAATGAACGCACTGGGCTGAAACAGCACAATGATGGGGGTAATCCCGTTTGGATAATCGGGCAGCTTGTCCATATACAGAAACTCCTGCCGTGCCAAGGTTCTTAGCTGCTCAACGATAGTGATGTCGGGCGCGTCAATGAGGATTACTGACAGGTCGGGTGCTTCGCTTGCCAGCATCGTTACGTCAAGTTTTTCATCGAGCAAAATCAGCTGCCAGTCGATGAGCTTGTTTTGCTTGTAGCGTTTCGGAAAAGCCGATTGCAAGGCCGCCATTTCCCGGGTCAGTTTTTCGTAAAGACTGCGCCCCATGATTTTTAAAAAAATCCTCATACAGACTCCTTTGTAGCATTGATTAAACTGCAGAGAGAGCGCCATGACTGCTAGCCTGCCGCGAGGCTGGCCTCTTGTAACTCTTTGATGTTTTCCCATAGATTTGATTGCAGGACTTTTGTGCGCTCATGTGACACGTAAAGGCGAATCTCGAGGTTGCAGCACCAGGCGTCACCACCGGCCTGGATTAAGCGACCCTCTTGCAAAGCGAATTTAATACAACGCTCGGGCAACCAAGCGATACCGGCCCCTTTTTGTACCAAGGCTTGCAATACCTCGGGCGAGGGACTTTGGGCAACGATATTAAAGTGCGGGTGGTGCACGCTGAAACGAATGAGGCCATTACAGAGCCGGCCAAAAAAAGTCTCCGGCGGATACGCGAGCATCGGAATATTGCGCGTTCGTGTGTCGTTTAGCGTAAAACGCGGCTCGCCTGATTCGTCCGCTACGCAGACCGGAATCAGGCGATCCGTGCCCAAATAAACCGATGGATAGAATTTTTCTTCGAGTGTCATCGGGGCCAGTGGGCTGTAATAAGCCATCAGCAAATCGCAACGCGCACTCGACAACGCCAGCATGCCGTCGTAGGTGCCGCCGGTGGCGATATCGAATTTTAAGCCGCCGATGCGCTTGTTGAGTTTGGCGAACCATTCAGGCAAAAAGTGCTGGGCCAGCGTTTGTGAAACAAAAAATTTGATGCCCGAAAACGCTTGGGTACGATGGCCAAGTGCAATGCGCGCCTCTTGCAGTTGCCGCACCATTTCGCGCGCGGAATCACGGAACAGATGCCCTGCCATGGTCAGGCGGGGCGGCACGGTATCGCGGTCGATGAGGGGAATGCCGACCCATTCTTCGAGAGATCGAATCCGGCGGCTAAATGCCGACTGCGTAACGTTTCGCATCTGGGCTGCGCGTGTGAAGCTCGACAAGTCTGAGAGAACCAGAAAGTCTTCTAGCCATTCGATATCCATGCAGACCCCTGTTGGCTGAAATTTTCTTGCCGGATTAAACGGCGCTTCCGGCAACAACCGGGACAACACGCGGTTAATTAACTTTTAGATAATTATTCGGAATGCCAAATGTAATCAAAAAAGTTCCAATCCGATAGGGGCTTTGTTGTAAAAAAAATCGAATGGCGTGGGGAAAGGTGCAGTTTGGCGACGATTTGTGTCGAGTACGCAACTTGCTGCGTGTTTGTGCCGCCTCAACGTGCTACTAGGGAAGATTTTATGTCTTTTGCGCTGGGACAAAAGTAGTGCGGTGGTCGGTTAAAGCAAGCGCAATCTCGCCAACGCTCAATGTGCTATGCGGCAGACCAGGCGTGCCTTTAGCGAACGGTATAGTGCATCGACAGCGCAAGCCGGCTAATCACCATCGACTGGCTTGACAAGTGAAGCTGCTAATTTTGCGCGCTCACGCGCAGTGGCAATGTCGTCTGCGACAGCGAGTGCGACTCCCATGCGACGTTTTTTGAAGGACTCGGGCTTGCCAAACAGGCGCAGATCAGTGCCGGGGACGCGCAGTGCCTGCTCGATGCCTTCGAAGGCAATGCCATGGGCATCGAGGCCACCATAAATGACTGCAGAGGCGGCCGGCGAGGTCAGCGCCACCGTGACTGGCAGACCCAGAATCGCCTTCGCGTGCAGCTCAAACTCGCTTTGTCGCTGGCTGGCCATGGTCACCATGCCGGTGTCGTGCGGGCGGGGACTGACTTCGGAGAACCAGACTGCATCGCCTTTGACGAATAATTCAACCCCAAATACGCCAAGACCACCAAGGCTATCGGTGATGCTTTTCGCGACATCGCGCGCCCGCGACAGGGCCAGCGGTGCCATCGGATGCGGCTGCCACGACTCGACATAATCGCCACTGACCTGCACGTGGCCGATCGGCTCACAAAACAAGGTCTCGATCTGCCCATCTTGACCCATAGCGCGCACTGTCAGTAGCGTAATTTCGTAATCGAAATCGATAAAGCCCTCTGCAATGACCCGACCGGAATCAACGCGACTGCCCTTGGCTGCGTGATCCCATGCTGCCTCCACAGCGACGGCGCTATCAAGCCGGGATTGCCCTTTGCCGGATGACGACATAACTGGTTTCACGATGCAGGGAAAGCCCACGGCCTCGCACGCCACTTTGAGTTCATCGAGGCTATCCGCAAACTGATACGGTGAAGTCGGTAAGCCTAACTCTTCGGCTGCAAGCCGGCGTATACCTTCGCGGTTCATGGTCAGCCAGGCAGCACGTGCCGTGGGTATCACACGAATTGCGCCAGCTGCTTCGAGCTCGACGAGTTTGGCTGTGGCGATGGCTTCAATTTCGGGCACCACCAGGTCAGGTTTTTCAAGCGCAATCAGTGCGGCTAATGCGTCACCGTCAGTCATATCAATTACATGCGAGCGATGGGCCAGCTGGTGCCCCGGTGCGTTAGCGTAGCGGTCCACGGCGATGACTTCGACCCCGAGCCTTTGCAAAGCGATGATGACTTCTTTGCCGAGCTCGCCCGAGCCCAGCATCATGACTTTGGTAGCGGTAGAAGAGAGGGGCGTGCCGATGCGGACGGATGATTGCATGATGATAGGGGAGTGAGAGCAGAAAAGAGCGCTATGGTAGCGCTGCCAAACGTTTGAAACAAGCTTGCAGGGGTGTAGGCGCGACCTCGACTGAAAAAAACCGCCAGCTCACGCTGGCGGTTTTTTCTAACGGGACAACCTGTATGCGATCAAGCGGCTTAGTCAGCCGCGTAGATATCGTTATCTTTGGTTTCCTTGACAAACAAGATGCCGATCACCGCAGTTGCTAGCGCGATGATGATCGGGTACCACAGACCGTAATAGATATCGCCCTTGAATGCGACCAACGCAAACGCGGTCGTCGGCAGCAAGCCGCCAAACCAACCGTTACCGATATGGTAGGGCAGGGACATCGAGGTGTAGCGAATACGGGTTGGGAACATCTCAACAAGCATCGCCGCAATCGGGCCATAGACCATCGTCACATACAGGACCAAGATAGAGAGTAGCAATAGCACAATCGGCTTGTTAATTTGCGCCGAGTCCGCTTTAGCAGGATAGCCGGCTTCTTTGGTCATCTCTTTGAGCTTGCCACTGAATTCGGTGTCCTTGGCTTTCGCTTCGTCTTTTGTGAGCTTGGATGCGTCATAGGACTCGAGTACTTTATCGCCAATCTTGATGGAAGCGATGGTACCCGCCGGTGCTTCTTCGTTCTGATAATTGACCGAAGAGGCAGCCAGTTTCGCTTTAGCGATATCACATGACGAAGTAAATTTCTTGGTGCCCGTCGGGTTGAACTGGAACTGGCACTCGGCCGGGTCCGCGCTCACGACCACAGGCGCGCTGATCTGTGCAGCTTCCAGCGCAGGGTTAGCGTAGTGCGTCAAAGCTTTGAAGATCGGGAAGTAGGTCAGCGCTGCAATAATGCAGCCGGCCATAATGATATTTTTACGACCGATCTTGTCCGACAAGGTACCGAACACCACAAAGAACGGTGTGCCGATCAGCAGCGACGCAGCGATCAGCAGGTTGGCTAATGCGCCATCGACTTTCAAGGTCTGGGTCAGGAAAAACAGTGCATAGAATTGACCTGTATACCAGACCACTGCCTGACCGGCGGTCAGACCAACCAGGGCCAGAATCACGATCTTCAGATTTTTCCACTGACCGAATGCTTCCGACAACGGTGCCTTTGATACTTTGCCTTCTTCTTTCATCTTAGTGAAAGCCGGTGACTCGTTCATCGACAGACGGATCCAGACTGACACGGCCAGCAGGAAGACCGACACCAGGAAAGGAATACGCCAGCCCCAATCGGCAAAGGCTTCTTCGCCAATCGCAGTACGGGTCGCCAGAATCACCATCAGGGAAAGAAACAGGCCCAGGGTTGCGGTCGTCTGAATCCAAGAGGTAAATGCGCCGCGCTTGTGATCCGGCGCATGCTCAGCCACATAAGTCGCTGCGCCTCCGTACTCGCCGCCGAGCGCCAGTCCCTGCAAAATACGCAGCGAAACCAGAATGATCGGCGCTGCGATACCAATGCTGGCGTAGTTCGGCAACAAGCCCACCACAAAGGTCGATACGCCCATGATCAGGATCGTCACTAAGAAGGTGTATTTCCGACCAACCATGTCGCCCAAGCGACCAAACACGATCGCGCCAAACGGACGCACCAGAAAACCCGCCGCAAAAGCCAGCAGGGCAAAGATGAACGCGGTGTTGGGATCAGTACCGGCAAAAAACTGCTTGGCGATGATGGCAGCCAGCGAGCCGTACAGATAAAAGTCATACCATTCAAACACGGTGCCGAGCGAGGATGCAAAAATAACCTTGCGTTCCTCGTTGGTGATAGTGTGCGATGGCGCCTGTGCAGTGGCCATGTTGTCTCCTTAGTTTTTTAATAAGTCGCATTGTGCAAGCGACACTTGTCACAATCTGGCCGAGTGTAGGTGCCAATACTTACGCGACCCTTGCTTGAAACTTACAGAAGCTTACGGCGACACGCCATTTTTGCGAACGGTCGTGCGCATAATTATGCTATTCTCGGTGGCAATTATGCAGGCAAGCGGGGCCGCTTTTGCGTAGATTGCGCCACTGGCTAATCAACGTTTTATTCCCGTCGTTATCAATTTAGACAATTAATCAGGAGACCTTCATGACCGATGCCGTCATCGTATCGACCGCCCGTACGCCGCTTGCCAAATCCTGGAAGGGCTCGTTCAATATGACCCATGGCGCATCACTTGGTGGCCACGCGCTGCAGGCAGCGATCGGTCGTGCCGGTATTGATCCAGCGTCCATCGAAGACGTCATTATCGGTTGCGCCAATCCCGAAGGTGCAACGGGTTTTAATATTGCGCGTCAGATTGCCTTGCGTGCGGGTTGCCCGGTGACGGTTCCCGGCATGACCATCAATCGTTTCTGCTCGTCTGGTCTGCAAACCATTGCGACGGCTGCGCAGCGTATCCTGGCAGGCGAGGGCGATGTCTTTGCCGCCGGCGGTGTCGAATCCATCTCCTGTGTGCAAAACGAAATGAATACGCACATGGTCTCGGACCCTTGGCTCAAAGAACACAAGCCGGAAATCTATTGGCCGATGTTGCAAACCGCCGAGACCGTTGCCAAGCGCTACAACATCGCCCGCGATCGTCAGGATCACTATGGGGTGCAAAGTCAGCAGCGGGCGTATGCCGCGCAAGTGGCCGGCAAATTTACCGACGAAATCGCACCGATGACAACCATCATGGCGGTGGCTGATAAAAATACCGGACAGATCGTTACCCGTGAAGTAACTGTTTCGGCGGATGAAGGCATCCGTGCTGATACGACTTACGAAGGTGTGTCACAAATTCGTACGGCGGTGCCGGGTGGTGTCATCGCCGCCGGTAATGCCAGCCAATTTTCAGATGGTGCCTCGGTCGCTATTTTGATGAGCGACAAGGCCGCTGCAGCAGCTGGCAAGACCCCGCTCGGTATTTTCCGCGGCTTTGCCGTCGCCGGTTGCGAGCCGGACGAAATGGGCATCGGTCCTGTCTTTGCGATCCCCAAGCTGCTCAAAAAAGCGGGCTTGAAAGTCGACGACATCGGCCTCTGGGAGTTAAACGAAGCCTTTGCCGTACAAGTGCTGTATTGCGCCGACACGCTAGGCATTCCGATGGACAAGCTCAATGTCAACGGTGGCGCGATTGCGCTCGGTCATCCGTATGGTGTGTCGGGTGCCCGCCTGACGGGCCATGCTTTGATTGAAGGTAAGCGCCGTGGCGCAAAATATGTGGTCGTCACGATGTGTATCGGTGGCGGCCAGGGCGCCGCCGGTTTGTTTGAAGTCGTCTAAGACTTCCACCGCGCGCCCCCGCTTGGCATGCCCGCCGTCCTTCCATCGCGGATCCTGTCACGACGGGATCTCGATTTCATGCTCTACGAATGGCTCGACGCGCCGGCCCTGACGGGACGCGCGCGTTTTGCCGACCATAGCCGCGAAACCTTCGATGCGGTGCTCGACTTGTGCGAGCAGATCGCCACCGATCAATTTGCTCCACACAATAAAAAAGCCGATCAGCACGAGCCGCATTTTGATGGCGAAGTCGTGCACACCATTCCCGAATTAAAGCCTGCCCTCAAAGCGTTTTGTGATGCTGGCCTGATGGCCGCCGGTCACGACTATGCGATGGGTGGCATGCAGCTGCCCTGCCTGATCGAAAAAGCAGGATTCGCCTGGTTCAAGGGTGCCAACGTTGCCAGCTCAGCCTATCCGTTCCTGACCATCGGCAACGCCAACACCTTGCTCAAAGTTGGCTCGCCGCAGCAGATCGAGCAATTCGTCAAACCGATGCTGAGCGGACGCTTTTTTGGCACCATGTGCCTTTCTGAACCGCAGGCAGGGTCCAGCTTGTCCGACATCCTGACCCGCGCCGAGATTGAGTCCGACGGCAGTTATCGGCTGCGTGGCAACAAGATGTGGATATCCGGTGGCGAGCATGATCTGGCCGAAAACATTATCCATCTAGTACTGGCCAAAGTGCCTGGACCAGATGGCAAACTCATTCCCGGTGTCAAAGGCATTTCGCTTTTCATCGTACCCAAAATTCTGGTGCAGTCTGATGGCACATTGGGTGAGCGCAATGACGTCGTCTTAGCCGGACTCAATCATAAAATGGGGTATCGCGGCACGGCCAATTGTCTGCTCAATTTTGGCGAAGGCAAATTCCAACCGGGTGGTAAAGCTGGTGCCGTTGGCTATCTCGTCGGCACCCTGCATCAGGGCTTGGCCGGCATGTTTCATATGATGAATGAGGCGCGTATCGGAGTCGGGCTGGGCGCCGTCATGCTTGGCTACACCGGATATCTGCACGCGCTTGACTACGCCCGTAACCGGCCCCAAGGTCGTCATCCGGCTAACAAAGATCCACTGCAGCCGCAGCTACCCATCGTCGCGCACACTGATGTCAAGCGCATGCTGCTGGCACAAAAAGCCTATGTCGAAGGCGGTCTTGGCCTGACGCTGTATTGCGCGCGGCTGGTTGATGAAGAAAAAACCGCCAACGACCCCGCTGAACGCGAGGCCGCGACACTGCTGCTCGATATCCTCACGCCGATTGCTAAGTCCTGGCCTTCACAATGGTGCCTCGAAGCTAACAGTCTTGCGATCCAAGTACATGGTGGCTATGGCTACACGCGTGAGTACGATGTCGAGCAGTTTTATCGCGACAATCGTCTCAATCCGATTCATGAAGGTACGCACGGCATTCAGGGACTCGATCTACTCGGTCGCAAAGTCATCATGCGCGAGGGTGCCGCGTTTGCGCTGCTAGCCGGCAAAGTGCAAGCGACGATTACACGCGCGCAGCAGACAGTGTTGGCCGCACTAGCATCGCAACTTAGTCAGCGCTGGCAGCGTTTGGAACAGGTCACAACGATTTTGCACAGCGCCGGCGACCCAAACAAGACACTGGCTAACGCCTCGCTTTATCTGGAAGCCTTCGGTCATGTGGTTTTGAGCTGGATCTGGCTTGAGCAAGCTTTGGCAGCGGAGTCGATGCAGCAGGGCGATCAGGATTTTTATGCAGGCAAGCAGCAGGCTTGTCGCTGGTTTTTTTTGTGGGAACTGCCCAAGGTCGACGCCCAGCTGACCCTGCTGGCCAACCTCGACACCACTACGCTGGACATGCAGGATAACTGGTTTTAAAAGAGAAAAAAATGATCAAACATATCGTCATGTGGCAGCTCAAAGATCATGCTGAAGGCGCCGACAAAGCGACCAATGCGCTAAAAATGAAGGCACTACTGGACGCCTGCAACGGCATCGTGCCCGGCATGCTGGCCTTTGAAGTCGTCATCGCCCAGCCAGGTATGGAAGCCACCTATGACGTCGTGCTTTATTCCGAATTTAGCTCAGTTGCTGCGCTCGACGCTTACCAGACTCACCCGCAGCACGAAGCACTCAAACCTTTCGTGGGCGCCGTTCGGCAGGCGCGCCAATGTATGGATTACGCCATCAACTAAAAATAATAAGGGGATACGCATGCACACCGTTCAACAGCTCTTTGACCTCACCGGCAAAACCGCGCTCATCACTGGCGGCTCACGCGGACTTGGTCTGCAAATGGCCGAAGCACTTGGCGAACAAGGTGCCCGGTTGGTATTGTCATCACGCAAGCAGGACGAGCTCGATGAAGCCGTCGCGCATTTGCAGGCACGCGGAATCAAAGCGACTGCCTTTGCAGCCGATCTGGGCAAGGAAGCTGCGGTGATGCCATTGGCTGAGACAGCGATGAAAGAATTGGGTCACATCGATATCTTGATCAATAACGCCGGCGCGACGTGGGGTGCACCAGCCGAAGATCACCCGATCGAGGCGTGGGACAAGGTGATGAATTTAAATATTCGCAGCATCTTTTTGTTGTCGCAGGCAGTGGGCAAAATGTCGATGATTCCGCGCCAATATGGCCGCATCGTCAACGTCGCCTCGATTGCTGGCCTGGGCGGCAATGGCGCCTCGAGCATGCAAACGATTGCGTACAACACTTCCAAGGCGGCCGTCATTAACTTTACCCGCACCCTGGCCGGGGAATGGGGCCGCTTCGGAATTACGGTCAATGCAGTGGCGCCCGGATTTTTTCCGTCAAAAATGACCAAGGGTTTATTGGAAAAACTCGGCTCGGATGAAATGGCAGCGCGCGCGCCGTTACGTCGCCTTGGTGACGATGAGGATTTAAAAGGCGCTGTCTTGCTGTTTTCATCCGACGCCGGTAAACACATCACGGGCCAGACACTGGCAGTGGATGGCGGCGTCTCGGCGGTGCTCAGTTGAATCAGATGGAAAAATCGACCGCGTTTCCGGTCGAGATTCCCTTTCTGACGCAGCTCGGTGTCGAATATCTCGGCATGGACAACGGCCGTGCCGAGGTTGCCCTTAATCTCAAGCCTGAGCACATGAATAGCTGGCATGTCACCCACGGCGGGGTAACGATGACCCTGCTGGATGTCGTCATGTCATTAGCAGGTCGCTCGCTTGATCCAGATTCGCGTGCCGGCGTGACTGTCGAAATGAAAACTAGTTTTTTGCAACCAGGCGGCACAGCTGGCAGCAGACTCATTGCCAAGGGTTTCGCATTTCATCGCTCTACCACCATGTGTTTTTGCGAAGCAGAGCTGCACGATGGGGACAAGCTCGTGGCTAAGGCAATGGGTACGTTTAAATATATCCGGCGCCTTGATGCGGCCGCCAAACTTTGATTTTCCCTGCTGTCTCGAATCCCTTTTAAAACGGACATACTATGAACAATTATCAGCAAATCGTGCTCGCTTCCCGTCCACAGGGTGTTGTCAGCCCGGCTAATTTTCGTCTCGAAACCGTCGCGGTGCCCGAGCTGAAAGACGGTGAGGTCTTGGTGCGCAACCATTATTTGTCGCTTGATCCATACATGCGCATGCGGATGGAGGATGTAAAAAGCTATGCCGCACCGCAGGCTCTCGACGAAGTCATGGTTGGCGGCACCGCAGGCGAAGTCGTTGCCTCTAAAAATACAAAATTTTCTGTTGGCGACAAAGTTGTCGGCATGCTCGGCTGGACCGAGATGGGCGTCAGTGATGGCGTGCTGCTAAAAAAAGTCGACACCACGCATATCCCGTTATCGGCTTATTTGGGAACGGTTGGCATGCCCGGTATGACGGCTTGGTATGGCCTCACACAGATTATTAAGCCCAAGGCAGGTGACACGATTGCCGTATCCGCCGCCAGTGGTGCCGTGGGTACGGTGGTGGGTCAATTGGCCAAGCAGCTTGGCTGCCGCGTCATCGGCATCGCCGGGGGCAAAGAGAAATGTGATTACGTGGTCAATGAACTCGGCTTTGATGCCTGTATCGATTACAAAGGCGGCAATCTGTATAAGGACGTAAAAGCGGCTGCGCCAAATGGCATTGACGGCTTGTTTGAAAACGTCGGTGGCGTAGTGATGGATTCGGTGCTCGCGCGCATGAACCCTTATGGCCGTATTGCACTATGCGGACTCATCTCGGGCTATGACGGTGAGCCTATGCCAATTCATAATACGCGTGTGATTTTGTCGATGCGCCTGACCATGCAGGGCTTTATCGTCTCTGAACATATGGACTTATGGCCCCAGGGCTTGACCGAAATTGGCACCCTCGTGGCAACGGGAAAAATAAAATACCGCGAGACTATTGCTGATGGCCTCGCAGCAGCGCCGGAAGCTTTTCTGGGTTTGTTACGCGGTAAAAATTTCGGCAAACAGTTAGTCAAACTGATTTAGGAATACGCATGAAAAATTTCCACAATCGGGTGGCCGTCATCACGGGTGCTGCCAGTGGCTTTGGCCGTGAGTTTGCCATCATTGGCGCACGCTTGGGTATGCGCCTGGTGTTGGCCGACGTGCAGCAGGAGGCCTTAGCGGCCACCGCCGCTGAGCTCGAGGCGCAAGGCGCACAGGTGCTCGCCATGCCATGTGACGTGCGCAAAGGGGAGCAGGTCGAGGCGCTGGCGCAGGCCGCGATGGCGCGCTTTGGTGCCGTGCATCTGGTGTTCAATAATGCCGGCGTGGGCGCTGGTGGTTTGGTGTGGGAGAGCACCCAGGCTGATTGGGAATGGGTACTCGGTGTCAACCTGTGGGGCGTGATTCACGGCGTCCGGGTTTTCACGCCTCTCATGCTCGCATGCGCAAAAGATGATCCGGATTTCGAAGGCCATATTGTTAATACCGCGTCGATGGCCGGCCTGCTTAATCCGCCTACGATGGGCGTCTACAACGTCTCCAAGCATGCCGTTGTGTCTCTGACAGAATCCCTTTATCACGACCTCGATCTGGTCGGCGCGCCAATTGGGGCCTCGGTGCTTTGTCCGTATTTTGTGCAGACCGGCATCAGCCAGTCGGATCGTAACCGGCCCGATGATGTGCCGGCTTCAGCTCCGACGGCGAGTCAAATGGCGTCACAGGCGACGATGGCAAAAGCGGTCTCGTCCGGTAAGGTGAGCGCCACAGAGGTAGCGGAATGTACCTTTGCTGCCATTGCAGAAAAACAGTTCTATATTTACTCGCATCCCGGCGCGCTAGGCAATGTTCAAAAGCGGATGGAAGATATCGTCACCGGCAGTAACCCGGGTGACCCGTACGAGGCTGCGCCACATGTACGCGAGAAACTGCAAGCCGCATTGCGAGCGAAAACATGACAGGCGTACCGGTGCAGTCGGGACAGTTTGCCTCGCTGTCAAACGGCACCCGCCTGCACTATGCGTCGGCTGGAGAACCAGGCCGCCCACTGATCATCTTCCTGCACGGCTTTCCCGAATGTTGGTTTGCGTGGCAGTCGCAGTTGGCGCAATTTGGTCAAGATTATTTTGCCGTTGCGCCAGATTTGCGCGGCTTTAATTTGTCGGATATGCCCACCGATGTCGCAGCCTATCGCCCCAAACTGATTGCGCAAGACCTGACGCTATTCATCAACAGTTTGGGATACGAAGATTGCGTGATGGTCGCCCATGATTGGGGCGGTGCGATCGCCTGGCATATTGCCATTACCCAGCCCGCGTTACTGCAACGACTCATCATCATCAACGCCACGCATCCCTATTTGTTCGCGCAGGCGCTCGCGCATGATCCTGCGCAGCAGGCCGCTAGTGCGTACATGAACTGGCTGCGCGCGAGCGGCTCCGAGGACGCGCTTAGCAAAGAAAATTTTCGGGTGATGGAACAGCTCTTTGTCGGTATGGGCGACGCAGTGCCGGCTTGGTTTGATGCGCCTACCCGGGCGCAGTATCATGCGTTTTGGTCGCGCGGGCTTACTGGGGGCGTGAATTATTATCGGGCCTCACCCTTGCATCCACCCACGGCAACTGATGCAGGCGCAGCCAAACTGCAGCTTGATCCAGCAGACTTTCATTGCAATGTGCCAGTCCGGGTCATTTGGGGTGAACGGGACCGCGCGCTGTTACCTGTTTTGCTTGAGGGCTTGGATAGCTTCGTGGACGACTTGCACATCGAGCGTCTGCCGGATGCCTCTCATTGGGTCGTGCATGAACAACCGGAAAACGTGACCCATTTAATTCGTCGTTTTTTATTTGAATAAATAAATTTCACCCTAATCATCATGGCACGCCAAGACTTTACTTTTTTTCACTCGCTGCGAGTTCGTTGGTCTGAGGTCGACATGCAGGCGATTGTCTTCAACGGCCACTATCTCAATTATTTCGATGTTGCCTTCACCGAATATTGGCGCGGCACTGGCTTGCCAGATGTCCTTGCGCAGGCCGCCGCCAACCTAGAGATGTTTGCCCGCAAGGCCACCATCGAGTATCTCGCACCAGCGCGGTTTGATGACGTCCTCGAGATTGGTGTGCGTTGCGCTGAGCTGGGCCGTAGCTCGCTACGGTTTGTGATTGAGATCTATCACGGTGAGGCTCTGCTGATTTCAGGCGAGATGCTGTACGTGCATGCTGATAGTCTGGTGCGCAAAAGCGAACCTGTGCCAGAAACCTGGCGCGCTAGGTTGTGCGCGTTCGAGCAAGGATTGGCAGTCAAGACATGAGCTGGCGAATTGTCACGGGTGAGTGGGATACGCTCCGCGATGATGCCCAGCGTCTGCGCGTGGAAGTCTTTGTTATTGAGCAAGGCGTTCCGATCGAGCTCGAATGGGATGAGGGCGATACCGTCAGCATTCACGCCGTTGCCTATGATGACGATAATGAGCCCGTCGCAACCGGCCGTCTGCTGCCAGACGGGCATATCGGCCGCATGGCAGTGAGTAAGTCGTTGCGCGGGCAGGGGATTGGCAGTCTGGTGCTAGGCACCTTACTTGAGGAGGCGCAGCGACAGGGCCATACCAGGCTTGTGCTGCATGCTCAGGTAACAGCCAAAGCGTTTTATACCCGTCATGGATTTATTGTCGAAGGCGACGATTTTATGGAAGCAGGGATGGCTCATGTGCGGATGGTGCATCAAACAGCGTAGCAGACTGTTTGGGGTGCGATACAGATACGTTTGCATCGTCTGGCTTTCGTTCGCGGGATTTTTGTTGCGTGATAAGAGGGTGATTCCTAAACTTGCCCACCAGTGAGCGCATCGGCGCTGTCAGGATCGTACACAATAAGGCCATCACGATTAATGCCGAAAATACCGGGGTGCTGATAATTTTGGCATCGTGCATGATACCCAGTGTGACAATTTCCATCAGGCCTTTGCATTGTAATAAAGCGCCCAGTTCAATTGACTCTCCCCAAGCTAAACCTGTCGCGCGTGCGGCAAGACTCGCCAATATCATTTTGATGCCCAAGCCCATTACTGTAAAACCCGCGGTCAACAGCAGCAGATCGCTACTTGCAACGGGCAAGGCGATATGCATGCCGGTTGCTATAAAAAAGAAGGGTACAAATAAGGCCTGTGTAACTGGTAACACCAACGATTTTAAAAGTTTGATTTGCGGCGGAGGCACAATCCACCCCGAGATAAACGCCCCAAACAAGGCGTGCAACCCCAATGCTTCGCTCGCGCTTGCGCAGAGCACGATCAATGTCAATCCTAAAATGATGCTATTCGCGGGGCGCAAACTGGGAAAGCGTTGATAAAAAAAATGGACTACCGGCTTGAATAAAAAAAGCGCACAAGCGACCAAGCCAGCTACCTTTAACAAATGGCTGCCAAGATTAGTTTGCCTGTTCACCAAACCTAGCAGCACAGCCATCATCAACCAAAGCCACAGATCGTCGAGCACGGCGATACGCACGGCGAGCTTACCCAGTGTGCTGTTCTGATCATTACTTTCGTGCAGCATGCTAATAAGAACTGGCAAAGCGGTAACGGCGCAGGCCAGCCCAATTGCCATTGAAAACGATAGTAATGTTGCCTGCGCACCCATCAGGGCAGGCACAAAAATGCCGAGACTGCATCCCGCTAACGAGGCCAGAACAAACGTGCCGCCAAATGCAGCCACGCTAATGGCAACGGCCTGTTTCCAATGCGTATTTGGCGGAGAGTCAATTTCATCGGATTCGCTTGTGCCTAGTGCGATCAATAATAATATGCCAATCCATCCGATCAAGCCTATCGTGTGGGCTGCCGACGACGGCTGAAAAAAAGGAAGGGTCTCGCTGATAAAAGGTGTCTTGATCAGAACACCCAATCCAATGCCAAGTAAAAGATGTAAAAATACAGACGGTATCGTCAGTAAAGGCCGACAAATTGCGCTGATGAGCGAGGTCGCGCACAGGCAGCCTGAAAAAATAATAAGAAGCGCAATCGGCACAAGGTTCAATCGATTACCAGCTGCATGATTTCAAAGGCGTTTAATGCTGCCCCTCTTAATAACTGATCACCGCTGATGAACATGTCCAGGCCGTATTGTCCGTAAATAAGGTTGTAACGCAGACGTCCCACTTCAACTGCATGCTTATAGGTCGACGTGATGGGCATCGGATAACTAGCTTGATCAGGCCTGTCCACCAGCTCAACTCCCGGCGAATGACGTAACAATTCTCTGGCCGCGTCGAGTGAGGCGATCGGCTGTGCGAAGCGAATGCTCAGGCTTTCCGCATGCGAGCGAAGTGTGGGTACACGCACGGCGGTCGTGCTGATTGGCAAGTCGGGCAGCTGCAATACCTTGCGGACTTCCCAAACCACTTTCATCTCTTCTCGGGTGTAGCCATTCGATTCGAACACATCAACTTGGGGAATTACATTAAAAGCGAGACTGTGCGGAAAATAATGACTTGCCTGAATGTCGCGATAATCCGTAAACGACTTGGCCTGCTCGAGCAATTCCAACATCGCCGGGCGGCCAGCGCCGCTAGCAGCTTGATAGGTTGAGACAATCAGGCTCTCGAGTCCATACGCCCGATGTAGCGGACCAAGAACCATCAGTGCAATGGCCGATGAGCAATTAGGATTGGCAATTAAACGCTCGCCCCGATAAGACTGCCCATTCACCGGCGGCACAAGCAGAGGAACATCATCGTGATACCGATACGCTGAAGAGTTATCAATAACGATGGAGGATTGCGCTAATTCACGCCCGTATTCCAGTGCAAATTGACCAGACACGCACAAAAATACCAGATCGCAGTCGCGACAAGCGGCCACTGAAAATTCTTCGATCACATAAGTTTTTTTGCCTACGCTCAGCGTTTGTTTGGCCGATCGTCCAGATGCCATGCAAACAACCGTAGCGCGGTAACTGGCTAGCAATTCAAGCATCGTCAGGCCGACGGCGCCGGTACAACCAACAACGGCGATTTTTTTCATTTGAGCTCCATTACGTCGGCTGACTACGCTGCCAATCAAGGCTTAACGGCCATGAGTAGCACCGGTTGTTTTTGCTTGTTCACCGAGTCCCAAGTAAATATGCCCAATGCAGTCCAGATGCATAAAAACGCGCCCATTTTTAAAGGGGAAATCGTCTCGTGATACACAAGAGCGGCAAGAAAAAAATTGCAAGTAGGGGGCACGAATTGTAAAAAGCTCAGCGTCATCATTGGCAATTGCTTCGCTGCCCTGCTGTACCACCAAAGCGGCAAGACCGTGATTAAGCCAGTAGCCAGGAGGAGCAGATCGGTATTTGTCGAAAGCAAAAATGTGTGGCCTTCCCCCTGTGCACCTGCAACAAAAAGAAAGCACGCCGCGAAGGGCAGCATGATGGCGATCTCAACACTTTGGACCACTACAGGATCCCCCGGCACTTTTTTCTTAAACAAGCCGTAAAACGAATAGCAAAAACCAATAATGATGGCGATCCATGGGAATGCGTGCAGATTCAATAATTCGAACGCCATCAGCGACACACCAGCTACCGCGAGGGAAAATGCAGCAAGTTGCAGAGCAGATAAGGGCTCCTTAAAGATGAGCCGCGACACGACCATACTCATAATGGGACTGAGAAAATAGCCGAAAGCGACTTCGAGTACGCGGCCGCTCATAATTCCGTAGATATAAAGTAACCACCATAGACTCAATACGACGGCTACAGTCAGCACATGACGAAAGCGTATCGTTTGTAAGGTCGTTTTCACCAAGCCCAAACGCCCGGTCAACACAATCAGCGCGAGCAGGCAGGCTTCGGCGAATACAATCCGCCAAGACAGTAGGTGATACGCATTTAACTGCGACAGCGGCTTGTACCAAAGCGGATAAGAGCCCCATAACAAGGTGGCGCCTAGTCCGTACACAAGCCCGCTTGTCACATCATTTTTTTTATTCATGATGGCATTCCTTTTTTATTTTTGCAGCGATGCCATCCCAATACATCTCCATCAAGTGCAGATATTGCTGAATTCCTTCTTTGAATAACTGACGATCGGTTGGTGAATGAAGATATTTTTCCATTACATTGAATATCGCATTGGAATGACCTACTTCAACTTCCATGTGCAAGGTCCAAAAGCCACGATCGCGTTCGCTTAAGCCTTCTTTGATGAGACCATCGTTGTATTTAGAAACCATTGATGCCGACATGGCTTCGTCTGCAAACAGCGCGCCGATGGCTTTTTGCAGAGGAGGCGTTGAATACAGCGCCCGAATACCATCGTTGAGCGCTTGCGTACTCGATAGGCATTGATATTGGTCGATTTCTTCGGCGCTAATATTTTTTTTCAATAAAAATTCGCGGTAAATATCCGCATGTGATTTGGTCTGACCCAGTTCGTCACGCGCATTAAATGCAATAGCCCGCAAGATTGATTCGTCGCGTGTAATGGTCGAGATGCCGCAGACATAAAATGGCAAAAATTTAAAATAATGCAAGGTTTCCAGATAAAGGATGGTGCTTGCATCGGCCGGTAATCCACTCTGCGCATAGGCTTCCAAAAATGGATGCCTGGTTGCCCGATGACACAAAATGAGTTCGATTTGTTCATCCATAAATTCTTGTGCGTCGACGCGCACGGCGTCGTCGCGCATGACGTAGGCAGTTTTTTCTTTAAATGTATGTGTTGAGATAGTCATGGTTTCAATGAGTTGGTGCGTCTTCGAATCGACGCGGATTGGTGTCTGATCGTCTGAAAGCACCGCCGATACAACGATAGTCGACGGTGGCGGTCGGATGCAGGTAAATGATTTAGATTGCGGCGACTGTTCTGGCCTCAGTGCCCCAAATGACGTCAATACTTTCGTGCTCGACGTCGCTGCGTCGGTCGTGGGCACTGGCCCAGCACGTATTGAGAATGATTCTGGTAGTTTCCTGCTGAATGGGCACGACATGATGCAAGGTCGTGTCTGATTTCAAAAAATAGACGTCGCCCTTCAGATGGTGGTATGACTTAACGTCGTTTGTGAGGATGTATTCCCAGATGCGCGGATCTTGCTTATCCCATTCGGTATGGGGGACACACTGCAACACGCCGCCGATTGCTGGGTCTTCGGGTGCTTCAATAATCCAGATCATGGTGTAAGGATAATCTCCCCAGTGCCAGCCGTGCGTGTCACCTGGATGGCTTAATTTCGTGATCAAATATTGTTCTTGCTCCCAGCAGGAAACGATATCGTCACGAGCGATATCACCTAGAAAATTTCGCACCGCAGGCGATTCATAAAGTAATGCAATCAGCTCGCCATTTTGTTTGATTTCGGGTTGATTGACGTTGTACATTTTTCGATACGTGTTTCCGGTCGAAGCGACAGTCACATCGCGGCGAATAGCATTTTTATTGAGAAGATCGTGCACTTCAAGATGCACATTTTTTAAAATATCTTCGGGTAAAAAACTGAAATTTTTGAAATTAAAGTAACCGTTTCGATGAAATTCATTCCGCATTTTTTTCATTACAATTTCATCTTTTAATATTGCTGAAAAATGTTTTTCGAGACGAATTTCTAGCGCGCTATGCTTTACATTTTCAATCTTGTTCATGACCAATATCTCTCCCAAAATATGTAGCTCATTACAAAAAATTTCACTTTGCAGACAGAGTGATTTACCCTCTGATTTCATTTTTATTTGGCGATGAAAGTTCGTTGGTGCGCTTGCCGAAATGCGATACGTGGTGTCTTTTTCCGTCTCTGTCTGTGCGTGAAGCATGCCGCAATTTATTGGCGATTTCTGCTGCGTGCAGCGTAATTATTTGCATCAAGTCGTCAAAAAACAACGTGATCGAAGACAGTTTTTGACTATTACTTTGCCTGTCTACTTTGCGTGACCTCAACGAACACGAGCACTCGTGGCGTGAGTTTTTTTTGCTTGGAAATAGAGAAGGTGAAACGTAGGCCGTGGAGCGCAACGCCACTGAAGTGTGGTTCGATGTTAGGAGATTTTCGTTGAATTTCGCGCGAGCCAGCGTGCGCGATTGGCGCTCGTACTCTGCGCTGTTATCGAATCAGTCGTTCGAGCAACTGCGCACCGTTTTGCGCATCGACCCGTAAAAGCGACGACACGCGCGTGCCGTATTCGGGCGACTCGATAAAGATGGATGAGAGCAGCCGCTCCCATTCGATACTCACGCCGGTTTTTGGTAAGCGGCAATCCGACGTTTTTTTTGCATCAGTGAGCATCTCGAAATAGGCATCATCAGGCGCAGTTTGACAAAGAAGACTGGCAAACTGTGCCTTGGCGCGTACGACCTTCGGCCAAGGCGTATCAAGCGCACCGTTTGATACGCCATAAATGCCAGGCACAAGCGCCACGATCTCGGTCGGGCGCTCATTTGAAAAACAGAATATGCGGGTCGCATCGCCAATGATCAGATTAAACCCTTCGTAGCGGTGCGCCTCTGGCGTCAGCTGATGCAGATAATCATGCGCATTAAGATCGCCCCGCAAATAATCGGCAACCAATGCGCCGCGTGAAGGCGTATCAGCGCGTTTTTTTTCGCCGTTGCGGATATTGGTTAGCGCTGCAAAACGACCTTGCTTATCGATGCCAAGCCACGTGCCGCCGGCCCGCACATCACGCCCGGCATAAATGCCCGGATGATCTTGCCACCAGTGGGCGGCCAGCGCTGGGCGGGCGTAAAATTCGTCGCGATTAGCAGCGAGCATCAACGGCAAATTTGGCACTAGCTGCCACGCAAATACGATCAGGCACATACAGGAATGTCCACAAAAATTTCCAGATGTCGCTCGCCTTCGATGTACTGCATTAGCCCGGCTGAATCCACCGCGCGCTGCAGCGCCGGTAAAAAATCAGCAGCGGTGTCAGTGTAAATTTCCATCCACGTCTGTGCAGCGCCTGCGGCCCTATCATCGCGCCGCTTGAGCGCCGCTTGCACCGGCCACTGCGCACAAAGCGCACTCTGCAGCGCAGCGATCTGCTGCCGCAGCATGGTGGCGTGTTCAGCACGCACGCGATAGTAGATATACAAATCCATGCTTAGGCTGGGGCAGGGATCGGGTAGGGCAGCGTCAAGAAATGGAGCAGCGGACCATCGGCAACGCCGAGATGCACGGGCTGCTCAGCCGCATCAAGCTTGATTTCCACTAGGCAGGTCAGCACGCCGTCCGGACCCGGCTCGGCGTTAACGATCATGCCGCACGGCTGTGTAGGGTCGGCTTCAGAAAAAACGTCCATCCCCGCCTTAATGGGGCCCGCGTCGACCTGCGCGATTAACATCCTGCGCTTGAATTTTCCCAAATACTGACTGCGCGCGACAATCTCCTGGCCCGGGTAGCAGCCCTTGCGAAAATTGACACCACCGATGAGTTCAAAGTTGACCATTTGTGGCACAAACTGCTCCTGCGTGGCCAAGGTGATTTGCGGTAGCCCGGCGATAATCTCGCTCCAGCGCCACAGCCTGTTGGCCACCGGTGGCAGTTGCAGTGCCAGCATAGGCCACACAGCGCGTGCCTGCGCAAGCTCGCCCACCCACTGATAGCGCCACTGTTGCCCGGCATCTGGAAGCCGGATCAGGGTGCCTGATGTATCCTGTGTCACGGCGTAGGACGTGGCCGGGAGCGATGACGGCGAGAGCCCGGTGAGCTTTTCGGGCGGCGCCATTATTCCAATCAGAGCCATGCTGTCGCTGACGTCAGTCAGGGTCAGTTTTGATCGCATCACGAACATCTGTAAACGCTTTTGAATGGCCGGTAAAATCTCACGCGGCATTGCCATCAAAAACTGTTCTCCAGACTTCCAGATCAGCATCGTGGCCAGCAGGCGTCCCTTGGGTGAGCAATAGCCGGCGAGTCGCGCTGTCGTGTCGTCCAGGCTCAGTACGTCATTAGTGAGCTGGTTATGAAGAAAGTTAGCAGCGTCCGGGCCTTGTGCGGCCAGCACGCCCAAGTGCAACTGAGGCGAAAAAAAGTCACCCGCGGGTTCAGGCACAATGGCGCTGAAGCGGTCAATCTCGAACACCGTCTGTGGGGTCAGGCTTGCGCCCTGGCTGAAGAGAAAATCTTGCCAGCTGATGTCGGTCTCAGGCATAAAATTGGGGAAAATAGGATTTGGCGTCTATTATTACGGCCTGATTATAGTAGCGCTGCCAAAAGCGCGTCAGAGATGCAGTAAAGGGTACCGTAAAACAATCGGGAGTCGAACATGGCCATGCTGAAAAAAATAATAATAGTGCTGGTGCTCTTGGCTTTAAGCGGCGCAGGCTTTGTCGTCTACTGGGCCCGGCAGCCGCTCGCCGAACCGGCGACCACGCCCATCGAATTCACCATTAAGCCCGGGAGCGGGGTACGTAGTGCGATGCGCCAGCTACACGACAGTGGCGTCGCAGCCCAGCCGACGCTGATGGAAATAGTGATCCGTAGTCTGGGTCGTGCCGGCGCCATTAAGGCCGGCAGCTACCGGCTGCAGCCTGGCAGCACGCCCTTGTCCCTGATCGAGATGCTGGTGCGCGGTGAGACCATCCAGGAGTCACTGACGATCATCGAAGGCTGGAGCTTTGCGCAGATGCGCGCCGAGCTCGTGCGCCACAAATGGCTCAGCCCGGTTGCCGCCGGGCTCTCCGATGCCGCACTGCTAGCCAAAATTACGCCCGACTACACCCACCCCGAAGGCTTGTTTTATCCGGATACGTATGTCTTTGCCCGCGGCACATCTGACTTGCAATTATTTCAGCAGGCCCACGCGCAGATGCAAAAAAAATTAGCGCAGGCATGGGCCAGCCGGGCTGCCGACCTGCCTTATGCCTCGCCCTATGAAGCCTTAATTATGGCGTCCATCATCGAAAAAGAAACCGGACAAGAAGCCGAGCGCAAGCGCATCGCTGCCGTTTTTGTGAACCGCTTAAAACGCGGCATGCTGCTACAAACAGACCCAACCGTCATCTATGGCATGGGCGCAGGCTTTGATGGCAATATCCGCAAACAAGACCTGCTTACGGACACGCCCTACAATACCTATCGACGCGCCGGTTTGCCGCCGACCCCGATCGCCTTGCCCGGTCTGGCCGCACTTGAGGCCGCGCTCAATCCTGCCGCGACCAATGACTTATATTTTGTCGCCCGTGGCGATGGCAGCAGCCAGTTTTCTGACAACCTTGCTGACCATAACAAGGCCGTTAACCAGTATCAGCGCTAAGGCGCAATTTATTTTCCATCGTCATGACACCCGGTAAATTCATCACCTTTGAAGGCATAGACGGCGCGGGTAAATCCACCCATGTCGACAGCGTGGCTACGCAATTGCGCGCCAGCGGCAAGACGGTGGTCACGACGCGCGAGCCGGGCGGTACGCCACTTGGCGAAAAACTGCGTGAACTCCTTCTGCAAGAACCGATGCATCTGGAAACCGAAGCCTTGCTAATGTTTGCGTCACGACGCGAACACATTGCGCAGGTCATCGCTCCGGCATTGGCGCGGGGTGACTGGGTCATCTCCGACCGATTTACCGATGCCAGTTTTGCCTATCAGGGCGGAGGGCGCAAACTGTCGCTGGAAAAGCTAGCCGTACTAGAGCAATGGGTGCACCCCGATTTGCAGCCGGATCTCACTTTGTTGTTTGATGTGCCGCTTGAGGTCGCGCGCCAACGTCTGGATGCGCACCGCACGCTAGACAAATTCGAAAAAGAAAAACAAGATTTTTTCGCCGCCACCCGCGCCGCCTACCTACAGCGCGCCGCGCAATTTCCGGCACGGATACGCGTGATTGATTCAACCCAGTCGATTGCTGCAGTCAACGCGGAAATCGATGCACTGATTGCCAGCATGGCGGGATGCTGAATTCATGATCGACACCCCGATCTACCCTTGGCAGCAGCAAGACTGGCAGCAGCTGCAGCAACTGCGTGCCAGGCTACCGCATGCAATTTTGTTTCATGGCGCCGAGGGTACCGGCAAGACCGCGTTCGCCGAACGATTCGCGCAATCACTACTGTGCGATCGGCCTCTGCCCAATGGCCACGCCTGTGGTGCATGCGAGGCATGTGGCTGGTTTAGCCAATACAGTCATCCTGATTACCGGCGTGTGCGGCCCGAGGTACTGGAACAAGACGGCGCTGATGAAGGCACGGCGGAGGGTGACGAACCGGCTGCCAAAAAATCCGGCAGTAGCGCCCGCGCACCATCCAAAGAAATTCGCATTGAGCAGGTCCGTTCGCTATCAACATTTATGAACGTAACAACTCATCGCGCGGGCTTGCGCGTGGTGTTGCTGTATCCGGCGGAAGCGCTTAATAGCGCCTCCGCTAATGCCTTGCTCAAGACACTGGAAGAGCCACCACCACAGACCATTTTTTTACTTGTAGCGCATCGCATCGAGCGTCTGTTGCCGACGATTTTGTCACGCTGCCGCAAATTTGCGCTTGGCATGCCGGGCCGGGACGCTGCCTTGCTCTGGCTAGAAACGCAAGGCGTCACTGACGCGCCGCGATGGCTGGCCGAGCAAGGTGGCGCGCCTTTGGCTGCATGGGAGTCTGCGCAAGGCGAGCATGCTGAAGCGCGCGATGAACTGCTCGCACAATTAGCGCGCCCCGATGCGGCCGGCGCACTCGCTGTGGCGGAGCGGCTACAAAAATTGCCACTAACCCTGCTAGTGGGATGGCAACAGCGCTGGCTGGCTGACCTATTCTCAGCCAAACTCTGCGCTCGAGTACGCTACTACCCCGGTCATCAGCAAGCACTAACCGCATTAGCAGCACGTGTGCCGGTGGATACGCTGCAGCAAGCCTTACGAGATGCGGGTGCGCGACGTGGCGTGGCAGAGCATCCCTTATCAGCGCGCTTGTTTATCGAAGACATGCTACTTGCGTATACGCGTTTGTTTCGCTGAACGTGCCTAGCGAGTCGATGACCGACCGACTCCACGCTACTTTCAGAAAGTCTCATCATGGCAGAGCAATCAACGCAATCAGATCATTTTGGATTCCGGCCAGCCGTCATTTCGCTCGCGATCCGCGAACGTGCCGCGCTGTACACCGCCTATATGCCCTTTCTTACCTATGGCGGCATTTTTGTCCCGACCAACAAAAATTGTCAGCTTGGCGAAGAAATTTTTCTGTTGCTTTCGCTAATGGAAGATGAAATTCGTTATCCGATCGCCGGCAAAGTCGTCTGGATGACCCCGACCGGCGCAAGCAACAACCACACGCCGGGAGTCGGCGTTCATTTTCCAGATGACGAAACCGGTCGTCGCCTGCGTCAGCGTATTGAAGAGCTGCTTGGTACGGCGCTGGGTTCGGCCAGGGCTACCCATACGATGTAAGCGGTAAAAGGCATCGCGGGTCGAGCCCACGTACAATATCGAGTATGTTTATCGATTCCCATTGCCATATCAATTTTCCCGAGCTTGCCGAGCGCCTGCCTGCTATTTTGAGCAAGATGGCTGACAACCAGGTTAGCCATGCCTTATGCGTCTCGGTGAACTTGCCGGATTTTCCGCAGGTGCTTGCTTTGGCCGAGCAGTATCCTCACATCTACGCATCGGTTGGTGTTCATCCGGATTATGCTAATACACCCGAGCCCACGGTCGACGAATTGGTACGACTGTCTGCCCATCCGAAAATTATCGCCATTGGCGAGACGGGCCTCGACTACTTTCGCCTGCAGGGCGAGCTCGAGTGGCAGCGTGAACGCTTTCGGGTCCACATACGCGCCTCAAGAGCCACCGGCAAGCCGCTCATTATTCATACCCGATCCGCATCAGCAGACACCTTGCGTATTTTGCAAGAAGAAAAGGGCGGCACGGATCAGGGCGGGGTAGCAGGCGTGATGCATTGTTTCACCGAATCGATGGAGGTCGCGCAAGCCTCCATGGCAATGGGTTTTTATATTTCTTTCTCCGGCATCGTCACGTTCAAAAGCGCCAAAGACTTGCAAGCTGTGGCTCTTGCCGTGCCGCTCGAGCGCATGTTGATTGAGACCGATTCGCCGTATCTGGCACCGGTCCCGATGCGTGGCAAAACCAATGAGCCGGGCTTTGTCAAACATGTTGCCGAATTTTTGGCTGACTTAAAAGGCGTGTCGTTGGCTGAATTGGCAGAAGTCACGACCCATAATTTTCAAACCCTGTTTCGTATTGATAGCAATGAGCGCGCCCACTGATCCTGTTCGCCGTCAGCTGCTTGTGCTGGCCGCGGTGCCGGATTTTTCGACCTTATTGAAATCTTTTGAAGAACCGCCCGATTCGTTTTCCCAATGGTTTCGCGCTGTTCGTTTTGATGATGTGCGCCAATGTCAAGGCTTGCTCAATCGCGGCTTTGATCCCAACACCATTGAGCCGGAACGCTTTGATACAGCCTTGATTCTTGCGGTGCGCGAGAAGTCGCGCAAGGTTCTGCGTTTGCTGCTGACGCTACCCGATATTGCGCTCAATGCACGCTCACGTAATGGAGATACAGCATTGATGATTGCCGCATTTTTATCTGATCAGCTAGCGGCATCTGCGTTGATCGGGCAGGGTGCCGAAATCAACCGGACGGGCTGGACGGCCTTGCACTACGCTGCAGCTGCCGGCAGTGCGCCGATTGTGCGGCTGCTACTAGAACAGTCTGCCTATATTGATGCAGAATCCCCCAACAAAACGACGCCCCTGATGATGGCCGCACGGGCCGGACATCTGAGCATCGTGCAACTCCTGCTGGCTGAGGGGGCGGACGTTACTCTAAAAAATGAGCTCGGCCTCACCGCAGCTGATTTTGCTCGTGTGGAGGGGAAAATTTCCCTCGCGGCGCTTTTGCAGCAAGCACAACTAAGCGCGAAAAAAGACGCCACATCCAACTCATCGCCGTGACCCGCGACCGACCGGGTTCAGGTTGCTGGCGGGCTTTTATTCTTTTGTTTTTTCCTTCCTTGTTTTCTTCCAACGCAAACAATCACGCTGTTTCGGCTCTTACGTACGTCGACTTGATGAAACTACAACGCGATTGATCAGTCTGATTGGCAGCCGGACACGCGCCCTTGCTCTGCCTAAAGCCAGTACTTGAGCCGTCAATCCGCCTGGCATTTTTCTCTTATCCATTTATCCACTGAGTACGGAGGTCAATATGATCAAGTCAGTTAATGTTTTATTTTTAGCTTTATTAGTTTCGTCGGGCTGGGCAAGCGCGCAATCGACAACAACCGGGGGCATAAGCGAAAGTACAGACCCGGCGCGCGCGGCCGAAGTCGAGCGCAAGGTTGAGGAGCTATCAGGGCAAAGCGCTACCGGGTCTAGTGCAACGGGTACCCAAGAACGCTCGTCGTCGGGCGCCAAGAAAAAATCAGAAGGCAAATCCGAGTCCGGACAAGAAAGCGAAGGCAGTAGTCAAAGTAGCGGCGGTGCGTCCGGCGCCACAGGCGAATCAGGCGCTTCGCAAACGACCCCGCAGGATGAGGCCAAACCTGAATCCGGGGCTGCCGGCGGCTCAACATCAGGCACACAACAGTCGGCACCACAATCAGGCCAGCAGGGTGGCGTCAATAGCGGTAGTGCTTCAGGTTCAGGTAGTACCACCCCGCCGTCAAATGACACGATGGACATGCCGCGGCCCTCTGGACAGTAGGCCAGCACGGGTCAGCGTTTAGGCATGGCGGCACGCTCTCTGGTAGAGTGCCGCCATGACAATATTGAGCATCGACCGTATCCTGCAGTCGCAGGGCTTTGGCAGCCGTAAGTGGTGCCGCAAATTGATTACTGATGGTGAAGTGACCGTGCACGAGACGGTCGTCACGGACATCGCTGCGCGCTTTGAAACCGACGGCTTATTTTTTACGCTGTTTGAGGAAGAATGGGAAGTGCGCATGCAGGTTTACATCGCACTCAACAAACCGCCTGCGATCGAATGTTCTCGCAAGCCTAGCCATCATCCTGGCGTGCTGACGATTCTGCCCGAGCAGTTTAGCTGGCGCGACGTGCAACCGGTTGGTCGGCTTGATCACGACACCACCGGCCTTCTGCTGCTCTCCGATGATGGCGCGTTCATTCATGCGCAATCGTCGCCGAAGCGGCATGTCCCTAAACTTTATCTCGCCACGACGCACGATCCGGTCACCGCGGGTTTAGTTGACACCCTGATGGCCGGGGTGCAGCTCAACGACGAACCCGCACCTTTGGCAGCCGTGTCGTGTCGTCAGCTTGGTACCCATCAGATTGAAATCGTGCTGGAACAAGGCAAGTACCATCAGGTCAAGCGCATGCTAGCCGCTGCGGGCAATCATTGTTCAGCGCTACAGCGCACCGCCATCGGCGAGCTTAGCTTAGCGGCGCTTGAGCTTGAGGAAGGGGAGTGGTGTTTTCTTGAAGCGGCGCAGATAGCGCTCTTGCGTTAGTAAAAAATTTACCATTCAATCTGCTGACCATCCCAAGCAAGAAAGCAACCACTCTGCGCCGGGCGTGCATCATGTATCAATTGTAAAAGGCGTGTTGCAACAAACACCGGCGTAAATA
Organism: Bordetella parapertussis; assembly: GCA_945866125.1. GTDB lineage: Bacteria > Pseudomonadota > Gammaproteobacteria > Burkholderiales > Burkholderiaceae_D > Pernthalerella. The sequence goes on along the minus strand of CAMBFZ010000020.1, from coordinate 14,125 downwards.
ATTTTTCTGCGGTGACACCTGATTGAAAAGGACGCGACAACGGCGTATCCGTTGTGCCCGGGTGTAGCGCCAACACAATGCTCTCAGGATTGCTGCGGGCGAGCTCAATGGCCATGGTCTTCAACAATTGATTTTGTGCCGCCTTAGACGCGCGGTAGCTATACCAGCCACCCAAACGATTGTCCGAGATCGATCCCACTCGCGCCGATAACGATGCAAACACCACCGGATGACGTGACCGTAACCAGGGCCATAAGGCCTTCGCCAAAAACATGGGCCCAAATGTATTGACCGCAAAAACACGCTGCATCGACGCAGCCGATATTTGCAATACCGTCTTCTCAGGCGACAGATCTGCATCATGCAGCAAACCGACTGTATTCATTACCAGATCAAGCACCGGCACCTGTGCTTGCAATGCCGCAGCCAGGTGGGCAAGGCTGTTTTCATCGCTTATATCCACGTCCATAATGAAGACCGTTTTACCACTGGCCCTGCCTGCTGAGGCAATCGTTTGTAACGCGACGCTGCCGCTAGCATGCCGCGAGCACAGAACCAAGGTTTTCAGCGCAGAGTCATGGCTAAGTTGCTGCGCCATTGCCAGCCCGATACCACTTGAGGCGCCCATGATGAGCGCATGCTGCAAGGGCTGCGGATTCATTTGATGATCCGATAGCAGGGCTGATAGTGCATACCCGGCAGCTTCATTCGATGCTGCGCGACGAAAGCGGCCAGTAAATCATCCATCGGCTCCATGACATCAGTCTGGCCATGAATTTCAAATAGACCATACTGCTCAATAGCGGCAATCCCTTGTACCTTGACGTTACCGGCAACCACGCCGGAAAACGCGCGTCGCAGGTGGGCAGCCAGCTGATGTGGTGCCTGATTTTTGTGCAGACTCAAGCTACGCATCGCCGCATGGGTGGGTACAAATGGCGCCTGAAATGTGGGATCAATTTTTAATTTCCAGTTGAAATAATAGGCATCTGCCTGCGCCTTGCGATAAGCCCGCACTGTTGCAATACCAGCCTGCGCTGCGTGGGCAACCGCCACAGGATCATCAATAATGATCTGGTAGCAGCGCTGCGCCGCGGGCCCGAGGGTCACACCAATAAAAGCATCGATCTGCGCAAAATAAGCCGCTGACTCTGCCGGCCCGGTAAAAATCAGCGGAAATGGCATCGCCTGATTATCCGGATGCAGCAAAATTCCAAGAATATATAAAATCTCCTCAGCCGTGCCGGCGCCTCCCGGAAACACAATGATCGCGTGTCCCGTGCGCACGAAGGCCTCCAGCCGTTTTTCGATGTCCGGCAGGATCACCAGGTTATTGACGATCGGGTTGGGCGATTCGGCAGCGATGATGCCGGGCTCCGAAATGCCGAGGTAGCGGCCGTTAGCGATACGCTGCTTCGCGTGGCCAATGGTAGCGCCCTTCATCGGCCCCTTCATCGCACCCGGGCCGCAGCCGGTACAGATGTCCAGCGCACGCAAACCTAGCTCATAGCCAACCTGTTTGCTGTAGTCATATTCGGTGCGTGAAATAGAATGCCCACCCCAGCAGACCACCATGTTGGGATCATGCGCGCGCTGCAAAACGTTCGCATTGCGCAAAATATGGAACACAAAATCCGTGATCGCAGATGACGTGATCGCATTAAAACCGGACGCCCCATCGAATTCGTGGCTAGTAAAGAGGATGTCCCGTAGCACCGCAAATAGATGCTCGTGAATACCGCGAATCATTTTTCCATCGACAAAAGCACTCGCAGGCGCGCCGCGGATAGCGAGCTTGATGCCGCGCTCGCGCTGCACGATCTCAATAGAAAAATCCCGATAGCGCTCCAGCAAAATCTTGCCGTCATCAAGACTGTTGCCGCAGTTCAAAACGGCGAGTGCGCAATTCCGGAAAATCTGATGCAAGCCGCTCTGACTGGTGTCGAGCATCTTCGCCACTTCGGTCCGGGACAATAGCTCTAGTTGTCCTTCTGGTGCAATAAATGTATCGACAATCGGATAGTTCATCAGGATGCAACTCCACGCAACGAGGGTATCAATCGCAGTATCAAAGCGCACCGAGGTAAAGTCCAGCGCGCTAACGCGTCTTTCTCAAAAAAAAGAACATTCCTCAAGAAAATAATCAAAGGTGCTCAGTGGATAAACGCATCTAAAAATTGATAATTATCAACAGTATTCTGCTAAAAAACAAAACTGCTTCGTGTTTAATTTAACAAGACTAGGTTAAGCTGCCAGCGTCACTGTAAGGCATCCGATGGCTGGATTTGCAAAAATAATTTCCGCAAGGAACAATCTTGGAATTTCCGCCGCACCCCCCAGTCGCAGCAGACCCTGAAAAAAGTGGCCGCACTGATTTTGCTAGCTTGCAAGATTATTTTGAGCGCATTGCTGCCACTAGTCCCGATATCATTTTCATTTACGATCCCAAGCAGCAACGCAATATCTACTGCAACAATCGGGTCACTGACGTTCTTGGCTGCAGCGCCGAGCAATTTCAATCTATTCTGATCCGCGAAAAAGAGGGCTGCGTTCATCCGGATGATGAGGCGCACTTTTCCGCCTGGCTGAAAAAAGTCATCGAGGCGTCGGCCGATGAAGTCCATCAAATTGACCACCGTGCCCGCCATGTCGACGGTACATGGCGGTGGCTGCGTTTACGCGCTACCGCTTTTCAGCGGGATAGTGAGGGCCACGTAGTGCAAGTGATCGGGACCGGCTCGGATATTACCGATCAGGTCAATCTGCGGGAGTCGCTAACGCGACAGGCCGCAATTTTGCAATTGATCCTCGATAGCATGACCGAAGGCGTCATGGTCTGTGATGTAGAGGGACAGCTTATTTTGGTCAACCAATCGGCCAAGCAGATACTCAAACTTGAATCCCCATTGGTCGATATTGCGCAGATCAGGCAGGCCCATGCAGCGATGTCGGACGACGGCGCAAACTTGCCGACCTGGCATCAGCATCCCTTAATGCGTGCGCTTGATGGAGAAAAAATCGCCAACTATGAGTTGGCCCTGTTTGATCGCAAGCGCGGTTTGTCGATGACGCTCAGTCACGCTGCAGCGCCGTTACGCGATGCGAACGCGCAGGTAGTGGGGGCCGTCGACGTCTTTCGCGACATCACCGACAGCCGACGGGCCTTGCAGGAATTGCAGCGTACCGAAGAGCATTTCCGCATGCTTGTTGAGGGCACGACCGACTACGCTATTTTTATGCTGGATCAAGACGGGATCATCCTGAGCTGGAACCCAGGTGCCGAGCGCATACTTGGCTACCGCAAGGAAGAAATCCTGGGACGCTCGCTCTCATTATTTTTTACACCAGAAGATCAGGAAAAAGGCGAGCTGGCACGCAAGCTCCAGACCGCATTCCAGGACGGCCGAGTGGAAGATGACAACTGGCGAGTGCGCAAAAACGGCCAGCGTTTCTGGTATAATGGTGTCATCGGTGCATTGCATGACAAAGACGGCAAGGTGCAGGGCTTTGTCGAAATCATGCGCGACAATACCGAGCGCCGGCTAGCCGAACAAACAACGTTTTTTATGGCCAATCACGACACACTCACCGGCCTGGCAAACCGCGCGCGCTTTCTGGAGCGTCTGCACGAGGCGGTGATTAATGCCGATCGCGATAATTCCCGCGTAGCCGTGGTTTTGCTCGACCTTGATCACTTCAAAACAATTAACGATAGTCTGGGTCATCACGCGGGCGACGAACTGCTCAAGATGGTTGCGCAGCGTTTATCAAAATGTGTACGTGAGACTGATACCGTGGCACGTCTGGGTGGTGACGAATTCGTTGTGATCCTCACGCGCCTCAAATCGCTGTCTGCCGCTGAACTACTAGCCGACAGCATTATTCAGGAAATCAGCCGGCCGTATCAGATCGATACGCATACCATCAAAAGTGGCGCCAGCCTAGGTATTGCGCTCTACCCGCAAGATGGCAGCGAGCCGGGCGATTTGCTGCAAAAAGCCGATCTTGCGATGTACCGAGCCAAATCAACAGGACGCAATCGTTATCGCGTGTTTGCGCCGGGCATGCTCACCGAAGTGCAGTTGCGCATGCAGCAGGAAGAACAATTACGACTGGCCGTCGCCCATAATGATTTTGAGCTGGCGTATCAGCCCCAGATCGATGTCCACACGCTTGAATTGGTTGGTGTGGAGGCCTTGCTACGTTGCCGTAATCAACAACTCATGATGCTGACAACCCGAGAGATCATCGGCCTTGCTGAGGAGATTGGTCTCATCGTCGAACTGGGAACCTGGGTTGCCAAGACGGCCTGCCAGCAAATCAGTACGTGGCAAAAAATGAATCTGCCTAGCTTCAAAGTGTCGGTCAATTTTGCGCCGGCACAGTTACTGGATCAAAATTTTGTTGACACCATCGGCGCAGCACTCGCCGACGCGCAACTTGCCCCGCAATTTTTAGAAATCGAAGTGACCGAGAGCGCTCTGGTCGCTGCCAGCCAAAGCAATAGCCGCATCATCCATGCCATTAAGGCGCTCGGTGTATCGATTTGTGTCGACGATTTTGGCACTGGTGTGTCGACCTTGTCGTATCTAAAAGATTTTCCGGTCGATGTACTCAAGCTCGACGCGACCCTGATCCACAATCTGCCCCATGATCAGGAAGATGTCGCCATCGTGTCGGCCGTCATCAAACTGGCGCTTGATTTGCATATTGCTGTGGTGGCGGAAGGCGTTGAAACGGTCGAACAGCTCAGTTATTTGCGAACGACCGCCTGTCACATGATGCAAGGCTTTTTGTTCAGCGAGGCGTTGAGACCGGATAAATTCGAGCTCTTGCTGCAAAACCGCAAGCGGGAAGGGCAGATTTTCCACTAGGCTGGACGCATCTTTTTTGCGTTGCAAACTGACCGGGCTCACTGATCACTTTGTGCGCATTATTCGTACCATCCGCCGTGACTCAGTTTTTCTCTCGCACTATCCTCCAGCCGGCCCGCAATTGCTGGTGCATCGCGCAGGCATCGCGCTTTGCCATGTGCGTCGATGCCGACATAACCTTTCGCGCCGTGCGCAGTGCACTCCGGGAAGCCCGGCACAGTATCTACATTCTTTCGTGGGATATCGACAGCCGGATGCGGCTCATCCCCTCTGGCGCCCATGATGGCTACCCCGAGGAGCTCGGTGAATTTTTGCATGCCCTTGTCAGCGAACGCAAAGAGCTACACGCCTACGTCTTAAACTGGGACTTCGCCATGCTCTACGCCTTAGAGCGAGAGTGGTTACCCAACATTAAACTAGGCTGGCGCACGCATCGTCGTATGGCATTTCAAATGGATGGACGGCACCCCGTGGGGGCGTCACATCATCAAAAAATCATCGTCGTCGATGACGTACTAGCCTTTGTAGGCGGACTCGATCTGACACGCTCACGCTGGGATACGCCTCAACATCAGTGGCATGACCGGCGTCGACAAAATGCCGACAACACCCACTACCCACCGTTTCACGATGTGCAGGCAGCCGTCGATGGTGCCGCTGCGCACGCGCTCGGTGAGCTATGCCGGCAACGTTGGCAACGCGCAACCGGAAGCCGGGGCACACCGCCGGCAACGCACGCCGAGCCGATATGGCCAGACTGCCTGCAACCCGATCTGACCCACGTTGAGGTTGGCATCTCGCGCACCGAACCGGCCTATGAAGGACGCGCTGGCGTCGAAGAAATACGTCTCTTGCATCTTGACGCGATTGCCGCTGCGCGGCGCAGCCTGTTTTTTGAAAACCAGTATTTCACCTCAGGCCTGATCGCAGATGCCCTCGCGGTGCGGCTGCGTGAAGCAGACGGACCCGACATCGTGATCGTCTCGCCGCAGCAGCAAAGTGGCTGGTTGGAGGAGGCCACCATGGGCCAGCTGCGTGCGCGCCTGCAAAGTCGGCTGCGTGTGGCAGATCGCTATGCACGCTACCGACTGGTTTGTCCAATCATCCCCGGTAATGGTCAAGGCGTCTTAAATGTGCACAGCAAAGTATGTATCGTCGACGACCGGCTCATCTCGATTGGTTCTGCCAATTTATCCAACCGTTCGATGGCTTGCGATACCGAATGCAATATTAGTGTCGAAGTACGCGGCAGCGATGAAGAATGCGCTCGTATCGCCGCCGGCATTGCGCGCCTGCGCAGCCGCTTGCTCGCCGAGCATCTTGGCCAGTCAATTGAACAAGTACTCAAGGCCCACCAGCTATCAGTCGGGCTCCTGCGCAGCATTGATCTGCTGTCGACCAATGCCCGGCGCCTGCACAGCTTCGAGCCCATCCTCACGCCTGAGCTCGACGCGCTCCTTCCGGAGCAAACCCTCTTTGATCCCGAGCGGCCTATCGACCCCGAGCAATTACTTGCGCAGCTTGTGCCGATTGATGCCCGCCAGCCGCTGCCACGCCGGATGACAGTCGTGATCGTACTAGCGACGCTCATGCTCATGCTGGCGCTGGTATGGCGCTTCACACCTCTGCGCGATTTTCTACAGCCGGCATGGTTAATCAGCAGTGCGCAGCAGCTTGAGGCCTTGCCGATGACGCCTCTGCTAATCATCGCTGTGTACGTCATTGGAGGCCTGCTACTCATCCCGGTGACGCTACTGATCGGCATCACTGGCATCGTATTTGGCACTATGCCGGGCACACTCTACGCAATGACGGGAGCGATGGCGAGTGCAGCTGCCGGCTACGCACTCGGCACATGGCTTGGTCACGACATCGTCAGACGATTTTTAAGCAGCCGCATCAACCGGCTCTCGCATCGTCTGGCACGACGCGGCATTCTGGCGATGATTGTGGTGCGCCTGTTACCGTTAGCGCCGTTTGGCGTGGTTAATATCGTCGCTGGCGCATCGCATATTCGACTGCGAGATTATTTGATTGGGACAGCGATTGGTCTTGCGCCCGGTATTTTTCTGACGACCGCCTTTGCCCATAACCTGCTGCAGGCTATTCGCGAGCCTAGCGCAGCGACCATCGGCGTGATGGTGATCGTGCTGCTACTACTCATTGCATTTACCCTGCTCACGCATCGCCTGCTCAAGCGACGTGATATTCCATGATCAAGCCCACCCCTAATCCCTGGCCGCTGACGATTGCCACCTATAACATTCATGGCGCCGTTGGCAGTGACGGGCGATTCGCGCCAGTGCGCGTGGCGCGGGTCCTGCGCGAGATTAACGCAGACATCATCGCGTTACAGGAAGTACCACTCGGCGGCAGCCAATGGCCGAATGTGCTGCATCGTTTGCAGCAAGCAACCGGCCTCGTCGGCGTTGAGGGCTACACCTTCACCGTCAGCGGTCGGCGTTTTGGCAATGCGATCTTATCGCGCTATCCGATCGTGGCCACGCGCCGCATCGACCTCTCCTTTGGCAGTCGTGAACCGCGCGGCGCGGTCGACGCCGATATCTATTGTCATGGCACCTTGCTACGCGTCGTGGCCACGCATTTGGGGCTGCGGGCCGCCGAACGGCGCGCGCAGATCAGCACCTTGCTGCAAGCCTTTGATACTGCTGAGATGCCAGTGATCTTGATGGGCGATGTCAACGAATGGTTTGTCTGGGGGCGCACCTTGCGGCAGCTCGTGTCCCATTTTGACAGCGTCCCGGCACCGGCTACCTTCCCGGCGCGTTGGCCTTTACTGGCGTTGGACCGGATCTGGATCAGGCCACGGCACCGACTGGTACACGTGCAAGTGCACGCAAGCCGCATGGCCAGGCGGGCATCCGATCATCTGCCCTTGATTGCGCATATCGACGGCTAGTGACCCACCTCGGTACAATGCAATCCTTCTATTTTGGTGTGAAAGAGCGCGCAATGACTCAGACATTTCAACTACGCACCTGCGCCCGCATCATTGCGGGCGTGGCCACCTCGGACGGCGCCGGCGTGCGACTGCGGCGCAGTCTGGGCAGCGGCGAAGGCACGCGGCTCGACCCTTTCCTGATGCTTGACGAATTCTCTTCTGAAAATCCGGGCGACTATATCGCCGGATTTCCCGCGCATCCGCATCGTGGCTTTGAAACCGTCACCTATATTCTCGATGGCCACATGCGGCATGAAGATCATCTGGGTAACCAGGGTGACCTCAAGAGCGGTGGTGTGCAATGGATGACTGCCGGGCGCGGCATCATTCATTCCGAAATGCCGCAGCAGGAAGAAGGGCGCATGCGCGGCTTTCAGCTCTGGATTAATTTGCCCGCCGCTGAAAAAATGAAGCCCGCGGGTTATCGCGACATTGCCCCCGAAGAGATTCCGGTGCATACCTATGCCAGCGGAGCCGTGGTCAAGGTCATTGCAGGCGAGCTGCAGGACGGCAGCGCCCACATCAGCGGCCCGATTGCTGGCTTGACAACATCACCACTTTATCTTGATGTGACGCTGCCCGCTGGGGCCTTGTTTAGCCATCCCGTGACAGCCGGCTTCAACGCACTGGCTTATATCTTTGAGGGCGATGTGCAGATCAGTGACGTCGCGCTCAGCACCCATCACCCTGCTGTCTTTTCAGACGGCGATGAGATTGCTGTCAAAGCAGGCGCCACGGGTGCGCGATTTTTATTGCTGGCAGGGCGCCCTTTGCATGAGCCGATTGTGCAGTACGGCCCCTTTGTCATGAATACGCAGGCCGAAGTGGAGCAGGCAGTGCGGGATTACCGAAGCGGGCAGCTCACCGCTGGGTAGCGGCTGTCGCACATTGTGCATTAGCTTGCGGGCATTAGTGCCGGGCTCTCCTGCATCGCACTTTCGCAGGCAGCCATGATGCCCTGTGCGGCCAGATCGAAGCGGTATTGATCGACCAGCAGCAAAGACCGGTCGCCGAAAGTCCGCAATCGTTTTTCGTCCCGTAACAAATACGCTGCGCGCGTGGCCCACAGCACACTGTTGAGTTCACAGACAAAGCCGTTACGGCCGTTAATGATTAATTCATCTGCAACGCCGGCATGGGGTGAAACCAACACCGGCAAGCCCGCAGCGCACGCTTCATTAGCCACTACACCCCAGACGTCGGCGCGGGTAGGAAATAAAAAAAGTCGGGCCGACTGATAGAGCGCGGGCAGCGCAGCCTGACTGGCAAAGCCATGAAAATCCGTCTCGACATCAGCCGACAGGGCCTGCGCCAGTGCTTTCGTGGCCGGCTCATCCGAGCCCGACCCCACAAACAGTAGGCGTATTTTGCGACCGAGAAGACGGCCGGTCTGGCGGGCGACCTGCAGCGCGAATTCCGGACTCTTGGCCGCTTCGATGCGGCCACAAAATAAAAAATCATAAGCCTTGGGCTGCGATACCCAAGACGGATTGAAACGTGCATTGTCCACGCACAGGCACGACCTGAAACACCGCTCGCCGGGCACACCATAGCTCCGGTACAAAGCTACCCCACCATTGCTGGCCGCAATAAAAGCAGGCGATCTGGCATAAGTAAAACGGCGCAAACGTTTGTGCACTGGACTGAGCGCCTGCTCGGACTCAACGGTTCCATCGGTCATGGGCACATACTGGCGGCGCTTAAAACGCGTCCAGACTTGGGCGTACAGATGGGTCGGATTAAAGCCGTTACCAATGACCACATCCGGATCAAAGCGCGATAACGCCTGGAGCACGTCAGGGTTATTGTGAATATAGCGGCCGTTAACGGTGCGGATACGCTCCTTCAAAAACACATGATCAAAAGCCAGCGGCGGCAAGTCCCACAGACGATTCGGCTCACGTCGGCAAAAAAAGATAACCTGCAATTGAATGCCCGGCGTCGCAGCAATCAAATTGAAAATCGGAATACGGTAGGGCGGAGGTTCGTTAACGACTAGCGCGATTTTCAGCATAGTTAGGGTCATTGAGGCCAAGGGGAAGCGTGTCGGCAACGGCTTCGCGGTATATCCGCAGCAAGCTGGCGTAGTTATGTTGTGGCGTGTAGCGCGCCAGGTACTCGGCATAGGCCGCGCGTCCCATCTGCTGCATCGCCTCAGGATGGGACGCGGCCCAGGCAATCGCTTGCGCCAGCGCAGAGGCGTCGCCCGGGGGCACCAGCAAGCCTGTTTTGCCGTGCACAACCAGCTCGGCCAGGCCACCATGACGGGTTGCAATGACCGGCGTGCCACACGAAAAAGCCTCAATTGCCACCAGGCCAAAACTCTCCATACCGGTGCTGGGTACCACTAGATAAGCTGCCTCATGCAAATGCACGCTGAGCGCCTCAGGCGACTGAAAGCCCCGGAAGCGCAGCACGCCAGATTGCACAACAAAATTTTGTAGCGGGCCTTTGCCATAAACATCGATCTGCGGCCCGGCCAATTGCTGCAGTGCCTGCGCCAGTACCATCAGACCTTTTTCAACAGCCAGCCGGCCAATAAACATGCCGCCCTGACGCGCGTCCCATTTTGGCACTCGTGTGGCATCCACAAAATTGGGTTTGACCCGCATGCGTTCCAAGGGCAAGCCACCCTGCACGAACTTATCGCGGCAGAGCTGATTCAGCACAATGTAACGGCTGACCTCTTGATGCCAGGTACGACGCAGCCTGTGCACCGTCAGCATCGCCACCGTCACGGCGGTCTGCGATATCGACTGCCGATAACATCGATGCAGCACCGCGCGCCAGGGCAGGTGACCGACGCAGTCTTCACAGTGACGTCCTTCACGCAGCAGCATCGCTTGCGGGCACAGCAAGCGAAAATTATGCAACGTCTGGACCACCGGTATGCGCAGGCGTGCGGCGACAGCGTAGAGCGATGGCGAAATTAAGGGAAACGTATTGTGTGCATGGATCACCTCTGGCGCAAAATCGATCGCGATTTGCCGAATCTCACGCTCGGTCTGCCGCGACCAGATCGCTGCCAGGGCGGCACCCGCTTTCGGCAGATCAGGCAATTCGTTATTGTCGCGGCTATAGATGAGGACCTGATGCCCGTGGGCGCGCAGCAGAGCCACCTCGGCATCGACAACGCTGTCTTCGCCACCGCGGTAGTGATAACGATTATGGACGACTAAAATTTTCATGCGAGCAGGGCAGGGACGAGCATGCGCTGATGATAGGGGAGCACCTAACGGCCGGCTTGGACTTAGCGCAAGCGATTGGGCTATCATCGCTAGCCGCTAGATGACAATCTGTCGACTACTTTGGAGCACTTCGATGAACCCCTTAGATTTTTCCGGCAAACGCGTACTCATTACGCAGGCAAATGACTTTATGGGACCCGTGCTGTGCGAAGTCTTTCGCGAGCTGGGGGCGACCGTCCTCGCCGACCATGGCGCATTAGATGATGTGGCGCGCCCTGCGCGGCTTGTGGCCGAAAGTGGCCGTGTCGATATTTTGCTTGCCAACCTTGGCATACCGGCGCCATCAACGCCTGTGATGGAGGTGGAGGAGGAGGAATGGCGCCAAGCTTTTGCGCATATGGTTGATCCCTTGCCGCGGCTAGTCAAAGCCGTACTGCCGCAGATGGTCGCGCGTGCAGCGGGCAAGATCATTTTGATTGGCAGTGCCTCGGCCTTGCGCGGTATCAAACGGGCGTCGACCTATAGCGCGGCACGTGGTGCGCAATTAGCGTACATACAATCGGCGGGTGTGGAGCTCGCGGCCAGGCAAGTGCAGCTCAATGCGATTGCGCAAAATTATGTCGACAACCCGACTTATTTCCCGCCTGAGGTTCAGGCCAGTCCGGCTCTTAAAGAAAAATTAAAACGCGAAGTACCGCTGGGGCGTTTGGTCAGTGCGCGGGAAGATGCGATGTTCGTCGCCTATTTGGCTAGCGTGCATGCGAATTGTTTTGTCGGACAGATTTTTCCGGTTTGCGGAGGGTGGGTGCCGCGCTGAACAGTCCGGCTTATTTTTGTGACTTGCTTGGATAAAGAAGCGTGAAAATCCCGCAGTCGATGAGACTGCGGGATAGGGCGCTACGTTGTGAGATTCGACGCCTGGTCAAGAGAAAAATCGGTGCATCCAGCTAGAAAAATTGTAAACTCGGCTTTCTCTGGAGATTCGGCGTTACCACCGCTCATCGATAGATCAATCAAGGTCCCAGCTTCTACAACACCGTTAGGGCCTAATGAACTAGCCCGCGAAAAGCGATCGATTGTGATGTTTAATCCTAATTTCAAAAAATCATTATTGGTAAAATCCCCGTATGTAGTGGACAGTTCTTGGTCGAACCGCGGCGTAAAAAAGAAAGTTTTGACCGGGTCAATTGGGGTTGTGGGCGCATCAATGCCCTTCACCTTCACACTAAGATCGTGCGATTCTCCGGTACTCCAATAGACAGTTAAGACATCGGTCTTTTCGTCGTTTGCGGTTAGGTCCGTCACAAGAGGACTCTCATTATTCAGTTTATAAGTCCAATCGCCACTCTTGCGGTTAAATGTGAAAACACCGTAGGTACCCGTCAAGTCCGCCGGTTCTATCGGTTTGAATCCAAACTGCGTATCGGGGTCAGTGACACCCAGCTTTCTTTGCACTAGTGCCACATCGCCCTCAATGACTGTGGCGGAATCTTGCCCGGAAAATAGGGGCACGTCGTTTGCCGCCTCAAAGTTAATCATAATGGTCTGGACAGCAGAAGTTGCGCCGATTGCGTCAACTGCCTGCACGTCTACCGAAATTGGCAACGGATTGCTATGCAAACGATCTATATAGTTCCCGTCAACCGTATAAGCGTATTTATCGGCCTCAGAGTCCCACAATGTAACGGGATCGATTGAGCGCAGCGTTGGCGCATCATTCTCGCCCGTGATCTCAAGGGTCACCATCGCGGTGCTCAGCGCGCCGTTGGCCATGCGCACCGTGTAGGTAAAGCTGTCAGTGATGATTGCCCCCTCGGCGAAGTGCGCAAGCGTCGAGGCGATAGCGTCACCGTCATAATCGATCCTGCCGTCTGGCCGGATCGTGATCTTCGCTTTGAGCACCAATGAGTAGGCAGTACCCTCGACGGGCATCTGACCTGTGCCGAGTGACTCTTGTGCAAGCGAGTAAAGGCTAGCGGATCCCGGGTCGTTACCGAGCACGTTTAGCGCACTCGTCAACAGGTCTTCGCTCAATCCCGTGCTTTCGGTGGTAAAAACGTCATCCTTCGCGGCACCCGTGAGCATTGCCACCTTGATCGTTGTTTTGAAAGCCATATGCAGTTTCTCCTTGAATTCAAGCGAACCCGAAGGTTCGTGCCTAAAAAAAATGACCGTGTTGCGCGGTCTGTTGACCTTGGCAACCCGGCCATCTCAAGCAAGAGATCCGTGGCTTTCTGTCCCTGTATCGCTGCAGGTTTAGCGTGGTGCTAAAGGACTGTAGCGTTCGGAATTTTTTCAAACAAGGGTAATAACTCCGATTTCCAACCACTTAGTGCATTAGACGCATCGTGTGGGTTTTTGGCAGAATCGTTTTAGCACGCATAATTTACATTATGTAAAATGATGGATGGGGTCAGCATGCGCTCATATCAACTCCCTTACTCCACGGCTCCGTGCCCGACAATCGCCTCGCGCACAGGCGATGCCCGAAATACGGTGCAGCCTTTCAGACCAAGCCGATACGCCTGCACAAACACATCCTGAAACTGCGCTAAGTCGGCGCCCGGCGCAATATTGATGGTCTTCGCAATCGCCTGATCCACGTGGTGCTGCAACGCTGCCTGAACCTTCAACTGCGATAACCAGTCAATTTCCCCCGCTTCGACAAAGTACGAAGGCAAAGACGCCTGCGCAGCGCTGGTGCGCTCGCGAAATAATCGCCACGCATAGTCCGTGACCGGTAGGTTAAGCGCAGTCCCGTGCTCGTCGCGCACGGTGCGATGCCCATTAAATGCCAAGACCGGCTCGATACCAGTCGATACATTATTAGCCAAAAGACTAATCGAACCCGCCGGCGCAATGGCCGTCAAATGACTGTTGTGGATGCCATGGCGTTGAATCGCGTCTTGCAACGCGCCCGGCAGCGAGGAAATAAACGGCCCGGCTTCAAACTTGACCTGCGTTGATTTTTAGTACCACTCCGAGTGAGAGATTTTGATAATCTTTTACCCAGAAAGGGGTGTTTATATGACTAAGCATGGCGTTCGTTTCAAACCCGAGCAAATCGTTTTCCTGCTACGGCAGATTGAGGTTTTGACTGC
>CAMBFZ010000019.1 GCA_945866125.1 Bordetella parapertussis | reverse complement strand
AGCGCGAGCTGATCAATGACATAGTAGGTCACGCCATGGCTATCAGTAATAAGCAAAGCACGACTGCGCAAACGGCGAATGTCTTCTTCGCCTTTGAGAATAAATTCAGTCCGGCCACGGTTGGTCACGACGCTCCAGGTGCTGGGTGTGCTAAATGACGATACCGCTTCGATGCGTTCAATCACCGGCATAAACTCACGCCTTGCCAACTCATCGCTTATCACCTGGCGGCTGGATGCATCGAGGTCATTAAGGCGCTCTATCCAGACTAATTCATGCCCATCACTACCCATCAGAGAGAGCCCCTCACCAGCAGCATCAATCGGAAATGCCCGCACGGGGATCACGCCGTGATGCACCACACCCTCCGCATCAGTCAGGACTAGTCCCCCCGATAGATCGGCAGCCAGCGTATGACGGCCAGCCTGAAAATAATTGACCGTAAAACCATCCATCATGACGTCACCTTAGTCAGCGGAATATGTAGTTTGTCAGGGACACGATCTTCGGTATCGACATTGCGCGCTTGTGCCTCATACAAGCGCCAGTACGCCCCCTGCGCGGCCATCAGCTCATCGTGCGAGCCGACCTCGACCACGTAACCGCGGTCCATCACCACTAAGCGGTCCGCCCGACGCAAGGTCGACAGACGGTGGGCAATGGCAATCGTGGTTCGGCCCTGCACCAGATTGTCGAGCGCCTTTTGAATTTCTTTTTCGGTTTCGGTGTCCACACTTGAGGTGGCCTCATCGAGCATCAGAATGCGTGGATTGATCAGCAAAGCACGCGCAATCGAAATCCGCTGACGCTCGCCACCTGATAAGCCCTGCCCGCGCTCGCCCACAATCGAGTCATAGCCATGCCGCAGCCGCAAAATAAATTCATGCGCATGCGCGGCTCGCGCAGCCGCGACGATTTCAGCGCGCGTGGCGTCGGGTTTACCGTAAGCGATATTTTCGGCAATCGTGCCGTGAAACAGGAAAGGCTCTTGCAGCACCAGCCCGATATGACGCCGGTAATCTGCCACTGCCAGACGCCGGATATCGATACCGTCCACTAAGATCGCGCCGTCACTGACGTCGTAAAAACGGCAGATCAGATTAACCAGCGTGCTCTTGCCCGAGCCGCTATGGCCCACCAGGCCAATCATTTCGCCGGGCCGAATCTGCAGATTCATGCCCCGAATAATGCGCCGGCTGCCATACCGAAAACCAATGTCGCGCATGGTAATGGCGCCCTTGACCCGCTCAAGTCGCACCGGATTAGCCGGCTCCGGCACACTGGAGCTGTGGTCAAGAACATCGAAAATCCGCTTGGCGCCGGCCGCCGCCTTTTGCGTATGCGAGACGATGCGGCTCATCGAATCCAGCCGGCCATAAAAGCGACCGATGTAGGCAATAAATGCAATCAATACTCCCACCGTAATAGAGCGGTGCATCACAAGCCAGATACCAAAGCCCCACACAACCAGCAAGCCTACTTCGGTCAGCATGGTGACGGTCGGCGCAAACAGACTCCAGGTCCGATTGAGCTTGTCGTTGACGGCCAGGTTATGGGCATTGGCCTCGACAAAACGCTGCGCTTCGCGCCGCTCCTGCGCAAACGCCTTGACCACACGGATGCCCGGAATGGTGTCGGCCAGAACATTGGTGACATCACCCCAAATACGGTCGATTTTTTCAAAGCCGGTACGCAGACGGTCGCGCACCAAATGAATCATCCACGCAATCAGTGGCAAGGGCAGCAAGGTCGCCAAGGCCAGCCATTTGTTGATGGAAAATAAAATCACTGCCGTCATCAACAGCATCAGCACGTCGGTAATAAAGTCCAGCGCATGCAAGGACAAAAATACACAGATGCGGTCGGACTCGTTGCCGATACGGGCGATCAAATCGCCGGTACGTTTGGCACCGAAATATTCGAGACTAAGATTAAGTAAATGATCGAAGGTGGTCGTGCGCAAGTCTGCACCGATGCGCTCCGAGACCAGTGCCAGCAGATAGGTACGCCACCAACCCAGCCCCCACGCGGTCAACGCCGCGCCAAACAGGCCACTTAATAAAATCAACACATCGTGCGTATCAATCTGGGTGCCGTTATGAGTCGGAATCAGAATCTCGTCCATCAGCGGCATCGTCAGATAAGGCGGCACCAGGGTGGCCGCGGTCGAGGCCAGCGTCAGAAAAAAGCCTAGCAGCAGTTGCATCTTGTACGGCCGTGCAAAACGCAATAAACGAAACAGTACCCAGGTTGACGCCGGTTGCAGCAGCTCACGGTGACATAAGGGACACTCTTCGCTGTCTTCGGCCAGCGGCGACTGACAGCTTGGGCAGCGCGGCGCGCCCTCATCGGCGGCAGGCTCATCAATCCGATGCGCCTGCGCCTTTTCAAACTGCTGCATCAAGCGCACCGCCGCAACATCAATGGCCAGCGTAAAACGCCAGCGCATCACGCAATCTTGACCATCATGCAAGGCTAGCGTACCCACGCCGGCATGGTCACTATGATGCAAAGACAGCGCGGCTTTCAGGGGCCAGCTTGTCCACCCAGCCCCACCCGAATCGCTTATCATTCGCTCCGAAGTAAGCAAAAGTGTGCTGGCTGAAAACTGCAGAGCGCCATTGAGATCGGGTTCGAACACGGACAACACGATTTCACCTGCATGCAGCGGGGGCATCGCAGAAGAAAGGCCGGTAGCGGCGCGAACAGGATCAGTAATAATCAATGACTGGGAGCTTGGTAACATGTGTTCGGAAATTCGGCGCAATCGTGCAATAAAAGTAGGAACATCCCCGGAGGCTTCGGCCTGCCCTCCGGATAAGCCGCCGGGCGAATTTTCTCCCAAATCCGCTGCGCTTGTCTGTCAGGCCCGCTATCTTACCCTGCCCGTGGCCCGGATATGAACCTCGCCGTCACTTCTCCTGCATTACCGCCTGGTCCGCTGACGCTTAAGATCGTCAAGACCACCTTTCTGCCAGGTCCCAATATGTGGACGTGGACCGCCGTTCTCGAGAGCTGGATTGACCTTGGCATCCTCGAGCAGTGGCCCAGCGACAAGCTACCCGGTTTTGTTGATCGCTTACTCGCCGTGCTGCCCCAAGTCGCCGCGCATCACTGCAGTCCCGGTGTGCCCTACGGCTTTGAAAAGCGGCTGCGCGACGGCACCTGGCTTGGACATATTCTTGAGCATATTGTCATTGAGATAATCGAAATGGCTGGCATGGACGCCGGCTTTGGCCAGACCCGCGAGACGACAACTTCGGGACTGTACCGGATGGTGTTTCGGGTACCCGACGAGGCCGTCGGTCGCGCGGCATTAGCGGCCGGCTTAGCCCTGCTACATGCAGTGCTCAATGAGCAAGCCTTCGATCTCGACGACGCTGTCACGCAAGTGCGCCGCAAAATAGAACACTGCTATCTCGGCCCCAGCACCGCCCACATCGTCAAGAGCGCGACCCGCCGTAAAATTCCGCACATTCGCCTTAACAGCGGCAATCTGGTTCAGCTTGGCTACGGCGCGCAGCAAAACCGCATCTGGACCGCCGAAAGTGATCGCACCAGCGCGATCGCCGAAGGCATCGCCAGCAACAAAGACATGACCAAAACGCTGCTGCGTAACTGCGGCCTGCCAGTGCCGCGCGGCGAAATCGTCATCAGCCCGGCCGCCGCCTGGGAGGCTGCACAGGACCTCGGCCTGCCCGTCGTTGTCAAGCCCACCGATGGCAACCGCGGCCGCGGCGTCATGCTCGAACTAACCACGCAGACCGACATCGAAGCGGCCTGGCATGTCGCCAACGCCGAAGGCAGCGGCGTCATCGTTGAACGCTATATCCAGGGCGATGAACACCGGGTGCTGGTGGTCGGCGGCCGGGTCGTCGCTGCGGTGCGTGGCGAAGGCGTCTGGGTCACCGGTGACGGCCAGGCCAACGTGCTGGCGCTGGTCGACAGTCAAGTCAATAGCGACCCCAGACGGGGCAACGCCGATATTCATCCGCTAGAAAAAATCACCCTCGTTGGTAACGGCGTGTTGGAAGGTAATCTGCAGCGCCAGGGACTCAGCCCAAGCGCGGTGCCAGAGGCTGGCCGTCGCGTGCTGATCTCGGCCAATGGCAACCATGCCATCGAGTGCACGGCACACGTCCACCCCGAAGTTGCGTATGCGTGCACTCTAGCCGCGCGGGTCGTCGGTCTCGATATCGCCGGCATCGATCTGGTCTGCGCCGATATCGGTTTGCCGCTCGATACCCAGGGCGGCGCAATCGTCGAAGTTAATGCCGGCCCCAGTTTGCTGATGCATTTGAAACCGGCGCAAGGCGAGCCGCAGCCTGTGGGCGACGCCATCGTCGAGCATCTGTTTCCAGACCACGAATCGGGCCGCATCCCGATTGTTGGCGTAGCTGGCAATCACAACACCACGCAGATTGCGCAGCTGGTCGCGTGGTTGCTGCAGCTTGCCGGTTTGCAGGTCGGACTGGCCTGTCGAGAGGGCTTGTTCGTCGGCGCCCGTCAGCTCGAGCGCCGTGATGCCATCAGCTGGGCCGACGGCCAGCGGCTCCTCATCAACCGCAATGTGGAGGCCGCCGTCTTTGAGCACGATCCGATCACCCTGCTGACCGAAGGCACCGCCTACGACCTCTGCAAAGTCGGTATCGTGACCGACTGTGATGACATCGCCGCGCTGCATCCGCACCTGATGACGGAGCCCGAGCATCGCTTCAAGATCATGCGCACGCAGGTTGATGTAGTGCTCGAAGACGGCGCCGCCGTTCTCAATGCCGCCGATGCCGCGGTACTGGAGATGGCGCCGCTTTGCATCGGCGAAGTCTTGCTCTATGCCGAAGACAGTCGCAACGCCGCGCTGCAAACCCATCGCGAAGCGGGACGGCGGGTGGTCTTCATGAACGGCAGCACGATCATTCAAGCCCACGGCAACCAGAGCACCCCCATCCTTGATATCGACACCGGCCTGCGGCCTGCTGCGCGTGGCTTGCCCACCGCCGTCCTGCTCGCTGCGGTGGCCGCGGCCTGGGCGCTGGGTCTTGACCCGGACATCGTGGCCACCGGCCTTGAGACCTTTGAGCCCGCAGCCAGCGAGCTTCCGTTATCTGCCTGACGACACCACAGTAACCAACATGAAACTGATCCAAACCCGGGCCCTGCGGGGTCCCAATTTCTGGAGCCGTTACACGGCACTCGAAATCGAATTGCATTGTGATGCGCCGGAATGCGCGCTCGACGACATCGCCGGCTTTGAAGAGCGGCTGCGCAGTCTGTGTCCGGGCATCGCCGACCTGCGGGCAACCGGCCATCAGGGTCCGCTGACCTTGGCCCACGCACTCGAGGCCAGCCTGCTGGCCCTGCAGGCACAGGCGGGTTGTCCGATCAGTTTTAGCTGCACCACTGCCACACCCGAGTCGGGCGTCTTTCAGGTGGTGGTCGAATACAGCGAAGAAGAAGTGGGCCGACTCGCACTCAGTATGGCCGTCAGTCTGGTCGAGTGCGCCTGGCTTCGGGCCAGCGGCAGCGCCGATGCGCCTGCGCCCGACGCGCAGGCGATGATTGCACAGTTGCGCGAGATGGACGAAGACCTGCGGCTGGGGCCTAGCACCGGCGCCATTGTTGCCGCGGCACTCGCGCGCGGTATTCCGTACCGGCGCCTGACCAGCGGCAGTCTGGTGCAATTTGGCTGGGGTCATCTGCAGCGCCGGATCCAAGCCGCCGAAGTCGACTCCACCAGCGCCGTGGCCGAATCGATCGCACAAGACAAAGACCTCACCAAGCACCTGCTGCATGCTGCCGGCGTGCCGGTCCCCATTGGTGCCCCCGCCCACACGGTGGAAGAAGCCTGGGAGATTGCGCAGCGCATCGGCATGCCGGTCGTGGCCAAACCGCAAAGCGGCAGTCAGGGGCGCGGCGTCACGGTCAACATCACCAGCCGCGAACAGCTTGAAACCGGATTTAAAAGCGCAGCCGAAAGTGGCACAGTGTTGATTGAAAAATTTTTCCCCGGCAGTGACTATCGTTTGCTGGTTGTTGGCCAAACACTGATCGCCGCAGCGCGGCGCGACCCGCCGCATGTTATTGGCGACGGCAAATTCTCGGTGCGAGAATTAGTCGATATCGTCAATGCCGATCCACGGCGCGGCGATGGTCATGCGACAGCGCTAACCAAAATCCGTTTTGACGATATCGCGCAGGCCTGCTTGGCCACGCAAGGGCTCACGCCCGACTCCGTGCCCGAAAACGGCCGCCGCATCGTCTTACGCAACAACGCCAATCTCAGCACTGGCGGCACCGCGACCGACGTGACCGACGACGTCCATCCCGAAGTAGCCTCGCGCGTGATTGATGCAGCCAATATGGTCGGCTTGCATGTCTGCGGCGTGGATGTCGTATGCGAAAGCATTCAGCGACCACTCGAAGACCAGAACGGCGGCATCGTCGAAGTCAATGCCGCACCGGGCTTGCGGATGCACCTGCACCCTTCTTTTGGCAAGGGTCGCAACATCGGTGGCGCGGTCATGAAACTGCTCTATGAGTCCGGCGACGATGGCCGCATCCCGGTGGTGGCCGTGTCCGGCGTCAACGGCAAAACCACGACCACGCGACTCATTGCGCACGTATTAGCGAGCACTGGCCTGTGCGTGGGGATGACCAACACCGATGGTGTTTATGTCGGTGGGCGGCAGATCGACAGCGGGGATTGCAGCGGACCAAAAAGCGCGCGTAACGTGCTCGGCCATCCGCATGTGCAAGCCGCTGTGCTGGAAACCGCACGCGGCGGTGTACTGCGCGAAGGCCTGGGATTTGATCGCTGCGAGGTCGCCGTCGTGACCAACATCGGCGAAGGTGATCACCTTGGGCTGAACCATATTCATACGCCCGAAGAAGTCGCGCGGGTCAAGCAGATCGTCGTGCAAAATGTCGCGCCCAATGGCTTTGCCGTGCTCAACGCGGCCGACCCACTGGTGGCAGCCATGGCGCCGCATTGTCCGGGCAAGGTAATCTTTTTTGCGCAAGATTCGCATCATCCGCTCATCATTACCAACCGCGCGCGCGGCAAGCGAGTCGTCTTCGTCGAGGCGGGCCATATTGTTGCGGCCGAAGGCCAGCAATTGCACCGCTGGGCACTGACTGAGGTGCCGCTCACGCGTAACGGCCTGCTTGGCTTTCAAATCGAAAACACCCTCGCCGCAGTCGGTGCTTGCTGGGCGCTGGACATGGAATGGTCCGACATCCGTCAAGGCATTAATAGTTTTCATAATGACAGTTCCAATGCACCGGGTCGCTTCAACCTGATGCAATACCGCGAGGCCACCGTGGTGGCCGATTACGGCCACAACCCCCACGCCATGCGGGCGCTCGTGGCTGCGTTTAATGCGATGCCGGCGGCGGATGGCTGCAAGCGCACCGTCGTCATTAGCGGCGCAGGCGACCGCCGCGATCAAGATATCCGCGAGCAGACGCAGGTGCTGGGCGGGGCCTTTGATAACGTGGTGCTCTACGAAGATGCGTGCCAGAGGGGTCGGGCCGAAGGCGAGGTCTTGGCTTTACTGCGACAAGGACTCGACGGTGCTAGCCGCACCACGTATATCGAAGAAATTTTCGGTGAGTTTTTAGCCATCGACCGCGGGCTGGCTTTGCTGAAACCCGGTGACCAGTGCCTGATTCTGGTCGATCAAGTGGAAGAAGCACTGGCGCATCTGGCCGGCAGAATCGCGGGCAACTAAGCCCACCGGCCTGGCGGGCCGGTGCGTGCGGTCGATTTACTCAGATCCAAAAATATCATTCTAAAGTATTAATTTCTAGGCCAATTTAGCAAACACACCCGCTAAAGTTTCCTACAGAAACTAATACTTTAGTATAATTTTGGGGTGAGTTTTTAAACCGACAATGCCGACCATTATCCAACCTGAAGATCAAGAGCACTTTGCGATCGTCTGCCGCTATCTGGCCGACGATCCGCTGCACGTAGCGATCGTCTGCGCAGACTCGCGCAAGCTGCTTAGTTATGTCCGGGTGCTGCAATGTTGGCTGCACGAGCGCGAGAGGCTTACCGTGCTTAACTATGATCCCGAGCAGTTTGCAGACTTAGTCACCGAAGCGACATCCCGGCGCTATAACAAGGCACTGGCAACACTCTCCGACAACACCTTAAGCGGTCCTCGTCAGCGGCGTCCAGCAAGGTTCGCTACGAGCAGCGAACAATTACTGCTAGTACGCAATGCCTCGGCGATGCCGGAGCGTGAATTCCGCGAGATGGTGAAATTAGCGGGCGAATTCCTCGGTGCGCAGCTGCCGATTGTAGCCTTGTTTGACGCCCTTGATCCGCAGGCAGATCAGCGAAAAATACAGTTTTTGGGAAGCCGCATGCTGCGCTGGGATATCGATCCCGATGCCAGATTAGTGCGCCTGTCGGGCATGGTCCGCGCCGCTTGTGGCCGCCTGAGGCAGATATCCTTGCCGGCCAGAGCGCTGGCCTTATCGGCAACCGGCTTACTGGCGGCACTGCTGATGATGGAGCCGGTCACGCCGGCGCTTGATGCGCCCTTAGCGCAGCACACGCAATCGCACCGGATTACTCAAGCCGCCGTCGCGCCTGAAAATATCGCGCAAGCGGTTGCGGTGCCACTACAGACCGACGAAGACAATGAAACCGAGCAAACCATGCAGGCCGCGGCGCTCGACCCGGCCCTGACGGCGTTGCCGCAACCGCGTGCCGCGCCCTCTGCGGCGCCTTTGCCGTCTCGCTAGCGCTCGCGCCGCTTATGCAATTTCAAGCCGCCATCGTCGCCTTCTTTCTACTCTGCAGCGCAGGGCTGATCGGTACCGCCTTACTGCGGCATGAACACACAAGACTGACCACCTCTGAGCAATTTGGCTGGATGGCTATTTTGCTAGGGCTGGTGCAGCCAGTGGCCGCATGGCTCTTGTTTTTCTACGTGCTACCGGCTGATATCAATAGCTTTGCCGGGTTTGAATTACTCTCGGCACTGTGCCTCGCCGGCAGCGTGGCGCAGCCACCGGTTCCGGCGCGCCAGCACATTTTGCTCAGCGTGTGTGCGGCCGTGGTGTTAGCGATTGCCGCGCAAGTAGCGCCGGCCGCAGCCCCTGCTATCAATGGTGCCGTGATTATTGTGGCCATGCTGGGCGCGAGTTATTTGTGCATCGCTATCGAAGCCTCCAAAACCGCCAAAACATCGGTTGAATCCAGTAAATCACTCGCTACCCTCTCCGTCATCAGCACCCTGGCAACGGTGCTGCTGCTGAGCACGGTCGTGCTACTTGCCGCGCCACTTGGCGCGGCTATGCCAAGGCAATGGCTGCTCGAAGCAGTCGGCGTCATCTGGCTGGGTTTAAAACTGCTGATCACGGCAGAACTCGGGCATTTATTTGTAGCGCGCCGCACCGAAGGTGCAGACCGACTTTCCCGCGCGCTGGTACAGCAAGCCAATGCACTGCAAAACGGCTTGGGCATCGCGTCACAGGCACTGTATCAATCGCCCGGCATGGTGCTCATTGCCCGCTCTGACGGCAAGCTTGTTTTTGCCAATGCCGGTGCGCGCAAATTTCTGGCTTTCCCTGAACTCGATGAGCAAACTCTGGAGGCGCTGTTTCTCACCGTGCAGCCGGGGCCCCACGGAAAACTACGTGCGGTGTTTCAGCGTCCGGATCAGCACGTCGCCATTCTGCAAATCAGCACCATGCTCCTGGAATTTCAGACCGAGCGACTGCATTACATGATGCTCGAACCGCTACCTTTTGATTTTGGGGATTTGCGCGAACTGCTCAACGAGGCTCGCGCCGATGCGGCGTATGAAATCACTGGGCTGCTCGACCAGCATTTTGCAATCATCTCCATGTCGGATGCCTGGGCGACGCTATTGGGGCCCATGGATCGCTATGCCAACTCCGGTCTGTTATGGGACAAGCTGCGGATTTTGTCCGACAACGACACCGAAATTGCCCAACTCGAGAATGCCATCCTTGCCACCAACAAAGCGACCGCGTGGCTCATGCGGCGCAGTGACGGCGGGATATCCGTGGCGCTGGAAAAACTCTACACGCCTGACCACCGACATTTTTTTCTGGTGCGCGTCACGCTGATTGATGAAGCAAGGCTGGCAAGGGCCAGCGCGCCCCTGGCACCGGCTGCGTTGAAAGAAAGAGCTGCAGCATGAGTAGCCCCACCACCAACGCGCAGGTGCTGTCAAAAAAAATTCATCGCGCCCGTCGAGACCACCGCCTGAGTATCAGTATTTTGGCGATGCTGGCCGGGCTCACCGAAGAGCAGGTACAAAGCCTGGAGACCGATGCCCCGCAAGGCTTCATTGAAGAGGCGCATCGGGTGCATTGTGCGTGCCGGCTGGCCGTCGCGCTGGGTTATCCGGAAGACCATTTTCTGGAGCATCACACGCCCGCAGCGGCACCAGAGCGCGCATCAAATACCCGCTTTGACATACCCAAAGCTGACTGGCACGGACTCGCTGCCGCCGAGCTAACGATACTCGACGGCGTGCAAAAAATTAATCTTCCAGCATCCTCCGAATTGTTCGCACAAAACGCACGCCGCTACACCGCGGCCAGCGCCACACCCCTGATCGCCACGCTGGTGGCGCTGATCTTTTTGGGCTTAAGTCTGGTTATCTGAAGGGCAGAATTTGTACTGATTACTTTTGGGCGGTGATACGGAAAGGCACAGGGTCATTTTTTACCAGCCCACCATGCACCGCACCCAAAGAGCCCACCGCATCCGTTAAAATGCCAGCAATGGATAAAGCCCAATCTTTCCTGGTCGTTGACGACCACCCCATGATCCGCCTGGCGATGGCGGACGCTTTACGCACCCGCTTTCCGGAATTACGCGTTGAATCCTGCAGCAACGCCGAAGACGGTATCGCCTTACTGGAAGCTGCACTCAAAAAATCAAAAAAAATTCGCTGGTGGGTCCTGATCGATCTGGGCCTGCCCGGCTTAGGCGGACTCGCCGCCATTCGGCGCGTACTTTCTCTGGGCCCGGAAATCAGCATCATCACCGTCTCCGGCAGCGATGATGAATTACAGGTTGGTGCCTGTCTGGGCGCCGGATCGTCGGCCTTTATCAGCAAAGGGGCGCCGATGGAAGACATGCTCTCCCTGGTATCGCGCGCGTTGGAAGGTGAACTGCAAACCGGCGAATGGCTCAGCAGCAGCGGTGCGGCCGACAGCGCAAGCATCAAGCGCATCACCCTGACCGACCGGCAGCTGCAAGTGCTGTCGATGATTTGTCAGGGCAATAGCAACCGAGAGATTGCCGACAGTTTGGGTATCACCGAAATCACCGCCAAATCTCACGTCGGGGCGATCTTCCGTGAATTACAAGTCGTCAGCCGCACCCAAGCCGTGCTGGTCGCGCAGCGTCTGGGGCTTTTTACGAATAAGGCGTGAACGCTGCGTTGAAAAACGTATGCCAGAAATCTCGCTTTGACCATTCGGCAAACCAGATCCCACAAAGCAAAGCGGCCGAAGCCGGCCTCCTTTCAGCACCGACGCAAGCGACGGTCGTAAAGCGCACGTATGACAACTCAACAGCGCTGAATAACTTACACGATTAATCGTATCCTTGATAATTTTCCGCTATGCAGCGCGCAGCGAGTGCTTTGGCTTCCTGCGCTTCTTCATTCGTCATTTTGCTCAAAACGAATTCCAAGTTTTTTTCGATTGTTTTATAGCCCAGACGTCTGCTCACCTCGTACCACATAGCTGCTTTAAGGTAATCGGCAAGAAGTCCCTGCCCATGCGCGTACAGAAATGCCAGATTGGACATCGCTTCTGGATGCCCCTGAGCCACCGCCAGCCTGAAATACTTGACTGCAGCGTTAAAATCTTGAGCAATCCCAAGTCCCTGCGCATAAAAGGTGCCTAGATAATACTGCGCGTCCGGGCTACCTTTATCTGCTGACCTTTTGAAATATTGATGGGATTTTTCAAAGTCTTGCGAGTGCCACTCTTTTTCCGGCTCTCTCGCCTCTTCGTATTTTGATGCGAGTCCATATTTTTTTTTGGACGCCATGCCCGTTTCACTGACCTTAGGCTTGATATCGATACCAGTACGAAACATCAAACCCAAACGCAGCAATGCGAGCTTATGTTCTTTTTCAGCAGCAAGCGAATAGAGTTGATAGGCTTCTTCTACATTTTTTTCAACGCCAATACCCATTTCATAGGCATAACCCAAGTGGTACTGCCCATCCGCGTTCCCATTGGCCGCACTGATGGTAAACAAATCGACCGCTTGGGCCGTACTATTCGCAACACCCAGCCCATGAAAATGCAACTTGCCTAGTGCCGCATGCGCCGCGTCATGTTTTTGGTCGGACGCCAACTTGTACCAATGGGCGGCTTCGGCATAATCCTGATCTACGCCCAATCCTGCTTCGAACAAACATCCCAATTTAAATTGCCAATCTGGTTTATTTTTGACGACTGAAGCTTTGTACAGCATCACGGCATCACTAAAATATTTCGACAGATTTTTTGCGGTATTCGTCCGCTTGGGAAGCATGCCCGTTTCGCCATTTTGGGTCAAAGAAATAGCCTGTTTATGCCCAGCTTCAGCAGCAATATAAAACCACTTCAGCGCGATCGTTGGATTTGCTTCAACGCCTTTGCCTTGCTTGTGCACCAACCCCATGTGGTATTGCGCTTCGATGTTTCCTTGAATTGCAGATTTTCTGAGATAACTTAGCGCCTTCTTGAAATCCTGCTGACGTTCACCCTGTTCTAAATGATACAAACCAGCACGTAGTTGTGCCACTGGGTCGCCATTCTCAGCGAGCGCTTCGTCTTTATCTTGGCTAGTCATTACAGAAAAAACTTTCGAACAAGTACCTAGCACCTAAACAAGTGCTAAGTGATCGTATTTGAGTGAGGAGAACAAGAACGCTTTGACCGCTAACCGAGCAGCGAACAAAGCCCAGCAACGTGAAAGGGGGCCGAAGCCGGCCCCCCTTTTTACTACAGAATTACGCTACAAACTCGGTATATCCAATACCGCCGACAATCAGGCTGGCTACCGCGGCGACATTTTCTGCCGAGTCGGAAAACTCTGCCAACACCGTCGCACGAGTGTCTGCATTGGTATTAAGCTGCGCCACCCACCAGTCAAAGCCACTCTGGTCGGCGGTTCTGTTTAAAAAGTTGTCGTAGAGGCTGGTGATGAATTCGGCATTACTTAAGTTGTCACCATACGTCGTGCTGAATTCAGTGGAATCGATAAACCGTGCAGCCACTTCCGATAAGTCCATCCCGCCATCGACCTGCGCAATCCAATAGCCCAGACCTGTGGTGTCGCCCTCAGTCGGATCGCGATCAAACACCTGATAGAGACGGTAAACCTGACCCGCGTTACCGTCCGTGTCGAGCGCCAGCGACGAATCGGTAAACTGCAATCTCTCTACCGATGTCAGACTATCGGTGGTGCGCTTGAAATCGGCCTCATTCACAACTGTACAGGCTGCCGCATCAACCGTGATCAGATAATCAGCAATCACACCGGTGAACACAGCGGTGTCGATACCATCTCCACCGATGAGCGAATCTGCGCCATCGCCACCCAGCAAATTGTCATTACCCGCACCACCGTCGATGGCATCATCGCCGTCTTTACCGACTAAGACGTTAGCCAAACCGTCGCCTGCCAAGGTATCGTCCGAGGCATCTCCTACTGTCAATGCGCCAGCGGTCACGCTAGCCCGTTCGTTACCCGCCGCAAGGTAGGCATGAACGTCTGCTGGCGTCATGCTGGAGGTGCTGCTCACCACTGCCGCGGATGAGTCCAGAATAAAAACACCAAAGTTTTTTAAGGAATCAACGTCAACGACAAAGGACACTTCTTTCGTGAACGGGGACTCCCAACCATAACCGTCATTAACGCCCCATGGATTAAATATTTTTACGGTGGTGTTGGATGGATTATCCGGCTCCGCATCAACAATAGAGTACGCGTGACCAGAAACAAAATTTGTGCTGCCGGTCGCACCGGGAATCTGCGACCATGAGCCTAGCCATCCTGGCTTACCTGCATTTAAATCTTTCATTACCTGTTGGATATTACTATTTATGTTACTCGCATTGAGCGACGTAACTGTTACCCAATCCTCAACAGCGCCATAGTCCATGCAATCACTAAAGCCCGTAATGGATGTGCCGCCTGCAATATGCAGCAAGGGCACCGACCACCCCCCCTCAACGGCCCAATACGCATTAACGCTACCAGAGCTCGACTTCAACAGGCCTGTCTCATTAACTTGAACGTAGGCCTTTTCGAACAAGGACGGCCATAATTCACCGGTGGTCGTTGACTTGTTATAGATCAGGTCATCTGTAGTGGCACTGGCCGCCCCGGATAGGGTCGGCAGCTTATTATTGACGGTGACCCAATAAGACTGCCCATTGTTATCCAGGAAGCGGACACCCCAGGTTTTGTCGGTGCCGTCCGACGCGTTTTCTGATGCAGCGGCCTTGAAAGCGTCGGGGTTTGTCTCAGCGATGGAGATAAAGGACGCATCGAGATAGCAGTCACCAATATTTTGCTGCGCCACCTCTTCACCGCTTGCGCCATCAATGAACATCTCGCCGTCGATCACGCTATAGTTGCCGCTTGCACCCGTGCCATCCGGATTAGCCGAATCGCCTCCCGTCAATGCCTGCGGCACATCTTTTCCGAGCAACCATTTATCAATTAATTTTTCGAAATTCGCAATGCTGGTGCCATCACCGATATTACCAAGCTGGGTTTGTTGTGATGCGCCCCCTGTATAAAATGCGTTCGCGGGAGACCCGTGGATCAGCTCAACGACGACGCTGGACAGATAGTTATTTTCTTCTCCGAGCATATTGGTTGACGTAAACAAACCATCCGCTCGCGCGGCGATACTCGTGAGATCTTGCATTACATCGTCACTGATAACCGATACGCCGGAAGACGTGAGGTCAGAAGCAAGCCCCTGGAACAGGGATACTGCCTCGGCATGCGTAATGCCGCCTTCAACCATGCCACCTTCGGTGAGGGCAGTTTGGAGATACGATGTTTTTAGATCAGCGGCCCATCCCGTTACGATATCGGTATCGCCACCTTCATTAATATCCGTATCGTCATCGGTATCGGTATTAATCACCACGTCATCTTCCCAATTATCGTTATCGTTATCGTTGGAAGGAATATTGGTAATGTTTCCGGAGGAATCTAACCATAATGTAAACACAAAATCATATCCAGCATGGTACGCATAAACCGCAAAGCCCAGACCATCGACCGCAGAAGGATCAGGAACAGCTTCCAAAAGCTCATAACCACCGTCTGTCAACCATTCGTGGTCGATAGGTTTGCCGTCGTAGTTAATAATGACCGAGGTACCATCCTCACGCGTTATTTCATAAGATCCGTCGGCGCCGACGGTAATATCTAAATAGCCGTCATCATGGATCCAATCATCACCACCAATATTGCCTGAATCGTCTATGTCTTCACCCTCGTCTTCTTCGTAATTATGAATATCATCGGAAGACATTAAGGTGACATTATCAAAATCAAACACCCCATCGGCGCTCACTTCGACGGTATAAAACTCCCCATCCTGTGTATCTTCAAGATATAAAATATAACCACCAGTTTCTACCTTTGTGACAGATTGTGCCGTCAACCCGAACGTAGCATCGGTGACGTTATCATCGGTCGCTGTATGAATTTCGATGTACGACTTGACCGCCGAATTTGTCGATCCAACTAGCCAATTTCCGTCACCATCGATAAATAGAATGGCGCCGCTGTCGCTAACGTCACGGGTAATTGGCTGACTAGAAATCTGGTTAGCGGCTTGAAAGTCTTGGGACATTGCGGACGCCTCTTTTAAATTATTCAATGTTATTGGATAGATAACTACTTAGATTGGATCTTAGTCGACAGTAAAACTTGTTCATATCTCGCAGTGGCCATACATTACACGATTTTAACTGTCGTTAAAACATCTTAAACATGGACAAAATAAATAATGAGTGATTACAAGCCAAGGAAGTGCACCAATCAATTTTACGCACTGTTTTGCGCAAGCTCTTATACGTTGGTCGGTTTTTGGGCCATTTTCTTATAATGGCCGCGTCGAACAGGCTACTTGAGCGCTGGATGCGGTCAGCGCCGTGACAAAATCTGAATCGTCCCGGGAAATGCGGCGTCTCTGCAAGATGATGGTGTTTCATCCCAGCGGCTATTACCCTTGGCTGGAGCTGCCGTCATGGCGCCGAGCCACCTGCAGCGACAATTTGATGTGAAGCAGCCCAATCGGGCCTGGATCAAGAACAGCACCTATATTCGGACGCACGAAGGCTGGCTATTCCTGTCTGCCGTTTTTGATTTATTCTCGCGTCAGGTGACTGGCTGGACGATGGGACCGCGCATCGACCGCGATTTCGCCATCAACGCCCTGCTGATGGCCGTGTAGCGTCCTCAGCCTCAATCTACCGTCGTGGTGCAGCCGATCAGGGCAGTCAATTCAGCAGCTATGATTGGCAAGCGTTTTTGAAGATACACAATCAGCAGCCAAGCATGAGCCAACGTGGTAACTGCCACGACAACGCCGTTGCTGAACGCTTTTCCAGTTGCTTAATATTGGGACGCCTGTTCAGTCGTCCAATTTTTTGACCATTTTCTTTTAACCGATGTCTCGACATGGCCAATTCGAGCGCTTTGTGCAGTTATTGCGCCTTACCCCGTTTTCAGCACGCATCTTGGGCATGACCGGCCATCAATCGCCATGTAGCCAGCACCAGATTAACCAGACCAAACAGCCTGGTCAGCGGCGCCGCATACTTGGCGAGGCCTCGCTAGAGGACTTTGTTGTGCTGCTTAAAAATCCCCCAGCCGCAGTTGTGCCCTCTGTTCCTTGGATTTTGACAGCCCGGCATTAATCGCCTCATGCAGCCGATCCGACGAAAACGGTTTTTGCAGCACCGTCACCGGCAAGCACCTGTCCAGCGTTGCCAGCTCCATCGACATATCAGAGCTGAGCACAATAGCCGGGATGTCGAGGTTGAATTCATCATTAATACTGGCCAAGGCCTGCAGTGCAGTCTCGCTTGGCAGCTGACTATCAATCAAAAGTAAATCCGGAATCCGGTGCAACCGGCCCAGCTCCGCGATGACGGCGGCGCTTGAGGTGGCCACCAATAAACGCAGACCCAAAGCCGGTGCCAGTAGCGACATCGCATTACTGATATCCGGATCCGTCTCTAGACAAACAAGCAGCGTGTCCTCGGCGTGGCTCATCGTAATATTGGGCAGTACCGCCTGCAAAATTCGCTCTTCGCGTAGCGCATGCCGCTCTTGCAGCGAAGGCCGCTTGGTCGACAGCGGCACATCAACGGCAAACACCGAACCCATTCCGACATAACTATGCAGCGAGATGTGCGCGCCAATCCTTGCGGCTAGTCTTCTGGCAATGGACAGCCCCAGTCCCACACCCTTGGAGCCCAGCGAACTGGCGGATTGATCCAGACGCATAAACTCATCAAAGATTTTTTTCTTCATCGCAATCGGAATACCGACACCGGTATCCACTACCGAGATGCGGCATACCCCATCGCGCACACGTAGTCGCAAACGAATGCCGCCCTTGCGCGTATAGCGCAACGCATTGCTAAGGAAATTGCGCACAATCCGCTCTAGCAGACGCGTGTCAGTCTGCAGAAAAATCTGCTCCGCGCCCTCGCCACACAGCTCAATGCGTATCCCGAGTTCCTCAGCCGTGCGGGTAAATTGTTCAAGCAAACGCTTGCAAAACGGCAGCGCCTGCACGCGATCCAGCGAGACCCGCACCACACCCGTATCGAGCTGACTCACATCGAGCAGGCTGTCGAAAATATCATTCATGTAGCCCACGCTCTGCTTCAAGCGCAGCACACTCTCCGACGCCCGAAGCCGCTCGTCAGAGGCCTGCTGTGCCGAGAGCAAACTACGTTCGATGCTACCGATATAGAGATTGATGGCATGCATGGGCTGACGCAGATCGTGACTGATCGAGGCAAGAAAACGCGAACGGTTAATCTCGGCCTCTTGCAACTCAAGCCTGCGCTGCGCAACCTGTTCAAGCAAACCTGCAACACGGCCCCGCGCTTCCGCATCGCGATCTATCCAGCGTGAGAAACGGGCTACCACCACCATGCACAGCGCGCTCAGAATAGTCAGCGCCACTCCCATAAACGGCAAGCTACCCGGAGCCGCCAACACAACAAGTGCACACGGCAAACCCAGCAAAGCAATCGCCGTCAGACAAGCCCAGCGCCTGGCGTAATACGTCGCCGCCATCACCAGCACCAACGCAGCAATCGCCACCGTCATCGCAATTTGCAGCCCCGCTGGCGCCACCTGCCAGCCAAAAGCAAAGCCGATAGACCACAGCACAGCAGTCAGCACCAACAGCAAATCATCGACTGGAAACCGGCCCTGCTCAGACCAGCGCCAACTCCGAAATAACTGCTCCGCCCCCAACACAATCAAACTGCCCAGCCAAGCCAGCCCGTAAGGCGACAGCGGCGCCTGCGCCGCGTGCGGAAATACGACCAGCATACCGGCCAGACTCAGGCTAGCGAGTACCAGGAAAGACGGGTTGCCGCTGGCGTTATCAGGCACGAATTGCTCCCCCCGCGAATCGTTTATATCCGGATTATCTGGCCCAATGCAGGTCCGGACATTAATAAAGTTTCATTGCAGAATTTTTTTGAATTATACTTTAGTGTGATTTCTCCGGTGATACCAAAGGAGTAAAAAAAATGCAAAAGCCACCGAGCCCTCCCGGCGACGACGGATCAGCGGAAGACGGATTTCGCGCCCGCACCAATCCGCCAGCCAGGCAGGACAACCCGTTTGGTCGCAGCTTTCATCGTCCTGAGACGCGCGAAGCCCGATCCCATGAGTCCCTGCAATTGGACACAACTCGCATTGATGAGCGCATCTCGGGCGAGGATTTATTCGACAAAATGCCGGCCGGATTTGAAGACTTAGCCCGCCGCGTTGCCGAAACCAACCAGTTAATCGACCTGGCCGTATCGTCTATTGCCGAGGACAGCACCCAGCCATTTTCTGTCGAATCCATCGCCGAACTGGGGGAAAACCTCAACCTACTGTTCTCCCAGCTACAAGAAGGCTTGCCGGACAGCGCGACAAGTCCCTGGCACATCATCACCGATGCGCTGCATGATATGTCATCAAAAATCGTCAGACGCGAAGAGTTACGGGCCGAGTTGAAGCTTACGCAGCAATCGATTGACAAGGCAAAACTGCGTCTGATCGACCAGATTCATAGCGTGGCCAAGCTGGAACAGGAGCGATTGAGCGTGACCCGCATGCGCAGCCGTCTGGCAACCGTGATGGCGGAAAAGCTGCTCAATAAACTCTGCTGAGCGCGCGCGCCCGCTCTCAAAACAGGCGTTTGCAATAAATATTCACTTAGTTTTAAAAAAACCTTGATTTAATACTAAAGTATGAGTTAATCTTTCGTTCAAGCAATAAAATCTCGGGTCTAGGAAATCGGACCCTGTTCAAACCAGTTTGTTTTCAGGGGGTACCGATCAATGGCTGATAGTCTGCAAAAGTGGGTAGGAAGAAACCGACCACCACGGGTTCAAATTACATATGACGTTGAAATTGGCGATGCAGTAGAGAAAAAAGAGCTGCCGCTCGTCGTTGGCGTGATGGCTGACTTGCTTGGCAAGCCGGCCGCGGCGCCGATCAAACTGAAAGACCGCCGCTTTGTCGAGATTGACCGCGACAATTTTGACGAAATCATGGGCAAGCTCGCTCCTCGTCTGGACATGAGCGTGGCTGACACGATGAAGGGTGACGGTAATTTGAAGGTCGAGCTGAATTTCAAAAAATTCGCTGATTTTCATCCAGAAGCCATCGTTGACCAAGTTCCCCGCTTAAAGAAATTGCTTGAAGCACGTCTTGAGCTGCGCGATTTGCTCTCGAAGCTTGACGGTAATGATGAACTTGGCGGCCTGCTCGCCAACGTCGTCGGCAATACCGAAGGACTCAAGGAAGTCCGAACTGCAGCAACTTCCGGCACCGCCGAAGCGGCTCCAGCGGCAGCAGCACCAGCAGCGGAAGCGCCAGCAGCGGCCGCTCCCGAGCCAACTCCCCCGGCCGACGCTTAATCCCGGACAGCTCCTCGAACCTTACCTACGGTGAATGACATGGCAGAAAATACAACGACAGCGGGTGCGGCAGGCAATGCCGGACAATCGGGTGCAGCAAGTTTGCTGGACCAGATTATTCAAGGCGGCAATATGGTTAATGAACCATCACAGACGCCTTATGCAAAGAAAATGATCGGGCAATTCGCCGCACAAATTCTGGATCAGGACATGAAGTTCAGTCCGGATAAAGGCGTAGTGGCGATGATCAATGAGCGTGTCGCCGAGATCGACGATATGTTGACCAAACAACTCAATGCGATCATGCATCACCCTGAATTCCAGGCGCTCGAAGCCTCTTGGCGCGGGCTGCATGACTTTGTTTTTGGGACAGAAACGAGTTCGCGCTTGAAGATTCGTCTCATGAGCGTGAGTAAGAAAGAATTGCTCAACGATCTGGAAACCGCCGTCGACTACGACATGAGCGTGTTGTTCAAAAAGGTCTACGAAGAGGAATACGGCACATTCGGCGGACATCCTTATTCGATGTTGATCGGCGACTATTATTTTGGCCGTCATCCTCAAGATGTAGCACTCCTTGAGCGCATCTCCAAAGTGGCCGCTGCCGCGCATGCACCGTTTATTTCGGCCGCAGCGCCAGCCCTGTTTGACATGAAGACTTTCCTCGATATCGGCACGCCGCGTGATTTGTCCAAGATTTTTGACAGCGCTGAACTGATCTCCTGGAAGTCATTCCGCGAATCAGAAGATTCACGCTATGTCGGCTTGGTGTTGCCACGTCACGTGTCCCGTTTGCCGTATGGCGCCATGACCGTGCCGGTCGACCAGTTCAGCTACGAAGAAGATGTCGACGGCAAGGATCACAGCAAATACTTGTGGGGTAACTCGTGCTACCTGCTGGGCTTGCGGATTACTGACGCCTTTGCCAAGCATGGCTGGACCACCGCGATTCGCGGCGTTGAGGGCGGCGGAAAAGTCGAGAGCATGACAGCGCATACCTTCAAAACGGATGAAGGTGATATCGCGCTCAAATGCCCAACAGAAGTCGTCATCACGGACCGTCGCGAAAAAGAATTGAATGACTTAGGTTTTATCGCCGTCGTCAATTCCAAGGGATCGAACTTTGCTGCATTTTTTGGTGGCCAAACGGTCAACAAAGCCAAGGTATACAACAAGGATAACGCCAACGCGAATGCGCAACTGTCCGCGCGCCTGCCTTACATTCTGGCGGCATCGCGTTTCGCGCATTACATTAAGGTGATGATCCGCGACAAAATTGGTAGCTTCCAGACCAAAGATTCGATCGAATCGTACCTCAACAATTGGCTCGCTGATTACATCTGCCTTAACGCTGCTGCACCTCAGGCAACCAAAGCGCGCCTCCCGCTGTCGAGTGCTCGCGTCGATGTCTCCGAGGTTCCAGGAAAACCAGGTGTGTATCAGGCCGTCGTATTTGTACGCCCACATTTCCAAATGGAAGAACTCACTGCCTCCATCCGCATGGTCGCCGAATTACCTGCCTCTGCAGGCTGAGCATATTCTATTTAAATTAATTTAATTCGCGCGGACACTGGGCGACTAATGGAGATTTCACCATGCTATCTGATAACTTAAAACCACTAAACGTTTTGCATCCAACCACAGCCAACGGCAGTAGTGCGAGCGACATCTATGTCATGAATATCACCGACGTAGACGGTAACTTGCTCGTGAGCGGCCCCGACAAAACGGGCATCATTTGTCTGAACTATGCCTTCGGCGTGCAGCTCCCGATGCAAAGGGACATCGCCAATACCGAACGAACCGCTGGTCGTCCAGTATTTCAAGACATGACGTTTACCAAAATGGCTGATTTGTCGACGCCGACTCTGATGGCAGCCTGCGCCGCCGCGACCAATTTAAAAACGACCAAGTTTCATGTCGGTCGCACCGTTGGGGGCGAATACGCCAATCTGTTAGATTTTGAAATGGAAAATACCATCGTATCCACCTTCAAGCACCTCGGTGAGGGCGGTGGTGTTTTACCATACGATGTATTCACGCTCTCTTTCACGGCAATCAAGGTGACTTACTCGCAATCGAAATTCGACAACATGCCTGGCGGCAGTACCGATTTCGGATGGGATTTGTCGACCAACCTTCCTGCATAATCACAGCGCCTCGGGAATACAGGCACACCTTAAGGTGACACCCTATGTCGCGTCTGTTACCCGGGGGGCCAATCCCTCTTTTCGACAAACTGTCTCAGACCGCCATCGATCCCGATGGTGGCATGGGACACATATTGTCAGCAAGCGGCGTCGAAGACTCTGTGGCGCGTGAACTTGCCAGACTAACCAACTCGCGCTCGCGACTCACGATCGATGCATTTTTTGATGCAGAGCTAACCGTTCTTGATTACGGTATTCCGGACTATTCAGCGCGGTCGACTCAAAGTGAGGCAGACCGGCGTGTGATTCAGCAGGCGATCGCCAAAGCTATTACGGTATTTGAACCGCGCCTGACGGATGTTGAGGTCGCGTTGCTGCAAAATCCATTGGGTAAATTTATCGCGCAATATGCCATTTCAGGGAATCTGCGCATCGCAAAAACCAGCCGGCGAATTAGTTTTAACATCGCCGCCGATGAAATTCTGCAGCCTTCTGCAAAACGTAGTGTGGAGTTAGGCTGATGCAATCGAAGACCAAAGAAAATGATCTGCTTGATTACTACGCCCGCGAGCTCGCCTATCTGCGTTCGCAAGGGCAGAATTTCGCGCGTCGCTATCCGAAAGTCGCCAGCCGACTCGATTATCACGGCACCGAATCGCAAGATCCTCATACGGAACGACTCATCGAATCGTTCGCTTTTTTAGCAGCGCGGGTACACCGCGATCTTGATACCGAATTTCCGCAAGTCGCCCACGGCTTGCTAGAAAATCTCTGCCCGACCATGCTGGCGCCGATCCCGTCGATGACCATCGTCGAATTTGGCCTGGATGGGGCGCAAGGCAAAGTGACAGCCGGTCTCGTGATACCGCGTCACACCAGCGTCGTGGCCGAAGCGGATACCGGTGAAGAGTGCCGCTTTCGCACCGGCTGGGATACCACACTCTGGCCGCTAAGCATTGAAGAAGGTCTGCTCGATGACGACGGTAAGCTGGTCTTGACCGTGGCCACTGAACACGATGCCGACTTGGCCGAATTAGAGCTTGATACGCTGCGCGTACATCTGAGTGGTGACTGGTCTTTGGTCGGTGCACTCTATGAATGTCTGGCCACCAAAATCAAGTCAATCCACCTTGAAAATGAGCGCGGCGTAGTGCACACCCTGCCCGCCTCATCCTGCAAAAATATCGGCTTTGATGCGGCCTTTCAGTTGCTGCCCCAGGCGCCGGGCGCGCATCCGGCCTATGGCCTGCTGCAGGAATATTTTGCGTTTCCGGCCAAATTTCATTTCTTTGATATTAGTGGCTTGCGGGCGGCTAAATTATCGGGCTCGCGTTTTACGCTACGTTTTGATGTTGGCGGCGTACCGCGCAAACTGCGCGCGCTGAGCGCCGAGAATTTTCGGCTTGGCTGCGTGGCCGCAATCAATCTTTTCCCGCGTTCCACCGAACCGATTCTCATTGACCATCGTCAGCATGAGATTTTGCTGGTGGCCGACCGCGCCCGCGAGGCCATCACCGAAATTCATTCGATCGAACTGGTCACCGCGTCAGATCCCGGCAGCGACCGACCACAAAGCATTCCGCAGTTTTCTGCTCTGGGCCAGGGCAGTGACGAAACCGAAGGCGTATTTTGGGCGGCGCGGCGCGAGCGCAGCTTGCGCAGGGATATCTCCGGCACCGATATGCACCTGAGTTTTGTGGATCAGCGCAACACCCGCCGCAGCCCCACAGCACCGGTGGTGTATGCCCGCACGCTGTGTACCAACCGCGGATTAGCCGAGCAGATTAGTACCCAAACCCGATTAAAAGGCGAAGGCATTTCAAACGGCCTGCGCATCCGCTGCGTGACCGAGCCATCGCGCCAGCGCAATCCGCCCCTAGACGGCGACACCATTTGGCGGCTCGCGTCGCTGCTCACCTTGAGTCACGATTCTCTGGTCAGTGGCGAAACCGGCCGCAATCAGTTACGCGAGATGCTCTCGCTGTTTGCGTCCGACCATAACCGCGACCTCGAACAGATACGTGGCATCACCGGTCTGTCTGCCCATGGCGTCACACGGCGCATCCAGGGTGATGCATGGCGCGGCTATTGCCGTGGCACCGGTGTACGGCTCGAGTTGGATGCGGATGCCTTTGCCGGCTCCTCGGCCGTCTTGTTTTCGGCCGTACTGGCGCGCTTTTTCGCGCTCTACACGACCATCAACTCCTTTGTCCAGCTCGGTATTTATCGGGGTGAAGAGTGCCTGACTCTCTGGCCACCGATCTCCGGCACCCAGGAGCTGGTCTAATGTCAGACAACGTCAAAGAGGGCCTGCTCGCTAATTTATTGGCCAAACCGGAGAGCTTTGATCTGTTTCAGGCGATCAGTTTGCTTGAGCGCGAAGGGGTCGCACGTGGCTTTGGCGAAATTGGGCAAGCCGATAGCACCGAAGCCGTCCGACTGAGCAGCCGCGTCTCGCTCGGCTTTGAATCAAGTGATGTTTACAGCGCCCGCGAAGGCGCCGCCACCGGTGAAGCTTTTCATTTGACCTCACCCGTGCTCTCTTTGCTCGGTCAAGCCGGTGCCATGCCGGCGGCGTTTACGGAAATGCTGTTGGAACGTAATAGCGTCAAAGACTTTGCGACTGCCGATTTTCTCGATATTTTTCAGCATCGTTTCCTCAGCCTGTTTTATTTAGGTAGAAAAAAACACCGGATCGGGCTCGGCTGGCGCTCCCCAAATGCTTCCTCTGTGGCAAGATGCACTGATGCGTTGTGTGCACTCGGCATTACGCCCTCGCTGTCCAGCACCAAACACACGCCCTGGCTTCGGCATGCCGGCCTGCTTGGTGGCGTTCCGCGCTCGATGGCGGGCTTGACCACGATGCTCTCAGATCGCTTTGCCCTGCCCGTCACGGGTGAGCAATTTGTCGGCGGCTGGCACCGTATCGAAAACGATGAACTGACCGGTTTAGGCAGTCTCGGTCGCGCACCGGTGCTGGGGCAGAGTGCCACATTAGGAAGAAAAGTATGGGATCAGGGAGCAGGCATTCGCCTTAGCAGCAAAGAGATGAACATCAGTCGGATACAAAGCCTGTTGCCCGGCGGGGCCGATCACGCCGGATTTTGCGCGTCGGTGCGTCGCTTTTTACCTGCTAATACCAAGGTTGAGGTCGCTCTCACTCCGGCCGCCAGCGCGTTGCCGCCCGCCCGCCTATCGGCGCGCACGCCATTGCAGCTAGGCTGGACGGCCTGGCTGGCGGGCCCGGCAGCCAGTGGCAAGTCCCGCTGTGTGACACCCTCACGTTTCCGCTTCGAGGCAAGTGGCGCATGAGTAGCGAGCTGCGCACCCTGATTCTGCGGCTCAACCGCCCCTGTCGCGACGCGATGGAGCGTGCCGCCGAGCTGTGCGCACAGCAAACGCATTTCAGCGTCGACCCCGAGCACCTTCTTATTCGTTTGCTGGAAACCCCGGCAAGCGATCTGCGGGTGATCCTGGATCACTTCGCCATCGCGCCAGAGCGCGTCACGACGCAACTGCAAACCGCACTTGATGGGTTCAAACGCGGCAACGGCCGAACACCCGTCATCTCAAATCAAGTACCCGCCTTGCTTGAACAGGCCTGGGTCATTAGCTCGGTGGCGCTGGGCGAGCAGCAGATACGTTCCGGTGCCATTTTGCTCGCTGCGCTAGAGAGCGACACACTGCGCGGTCTGCTCGTCGACTCCGCACCGAGCCTGTTACAAATCCCGCGTGAGGCCTTGCGTAACACGCTACCCACCCTCGTGGCCGGGCTCGAAGAAGGCAAAGCCAGCGCAGCCACCGCAAGCACCCCGGCCGCGGCCACGCGACACAGCAAAGCGACCACGCCGGCGCTTGATCAATTCACTATTGACCTCACGGCCTTGGCCGCTGCCGGCAAGTTCGACACCATTCGTGGCCGCGACCTGGAAGTACGGCAGCTAATCGAAATTTTGCTGCGTAGACGGCAAAACAATCCCATTCTGACCGGTGAGGCCGGGGTCGGCAAAACTGCCGTGGTAGAGGGCTTTGCACAAAAAATCGTACGGGGCGACGTGCCGCCTGCGCTGCAAGGCATTTCAGTACGCATGCTCGATTTAGGCTTGCTGCAAGCAGGCGCCGGCGTCAAAGGTGAATTTGAAAACCGTTTGAAGATGGTCATCGCCGAAGTCAAAGCGTCGGTCACGCCCATAGTGCTGTTCATTGATGAAGCCCATCAGCTGATCGGTGCCGGTGGCAGCGAAGGCGCCGGTGATGCAGCCAATCTGCTCAAGCCGGCCTTGGCACGCGGCGAGTTGCGCACCATTGCCGCGACGACCTGGGCCGAGTACAAAAAATATGTCGAGCGTGATCCGGCTCTGGCGCGCCGATTTCAGGTAGTCAAGGTCGCCGAACCCACGGAAGCAGTCGCCACGGATATGTTGCGCGGCATAGTCGAGAGCCTGGAAGCCCACCATAACGTGCAAATCCTTGATATCGCCGTGCGCGAAGCGGTGCGCCTGTCCCACCGCTTCATCACTGGGCGCCAGTTGCCCGACAAAGCGATCAGTATTTTGGATACCGCCTGCGCACGCGTCGCGCAGGCCCAGGCCGGCGTGCCTGAAGGGATTGAATCTATTACGCGGCGCATTGAAGACATTGGTCATCAGCTGCGCATTCATCAACGCGAAGCGGCCGCCGGACAAGACCACCGCCAGGCGATTGCCGATGCACAAGCCGCGCTGCAAGCCGCCAAGGCCGAACAGGAAACCCTGCAAGCGCGGCTGTCTGCCGAACGCGGTTTGGTGGAGGCGATTGTTGCGTGCCGCGCAAAGACCCGCGCGCATGCCGATCACGGCACTGACAGCGGCAGCGGCAGCGCCGCAGCTGACGACAGTACCGAACTCAAGCGGCTTGAAGCTGAACTACGCGCGTTGCAAGGCGAGCGCGCGCTGGTGCCGGCAGCCGTCGACGCGGGTAGCGTCGCTGCGGTGATTGCCAGCTGGACCGGGATCCCGGTGGGCCGCATGCTCGACGACGAACACCAGGCAGTGCTAAATCTGCACGACCGGCTACGTGAGCGCATCGTCGGACAAGACGACGCGCTCGACACCATCACCCGCCGCATCCGGACCTATCGGGCCGGCCTTGACGATCCCTCCAAACCGGTCGGTGTATTTTTGCTAGTCGGCCCCAGCGGCGTGGGCAAAACCGAAACCGCGTGCCAGCTCGCTGATCTGCTCTTTGGCGGCCAGCAGCATATGGTCACGGTCAATATGTCCGAATTCCAGGAAGCCCATTCGGTCTCTGGCCTCAAAGGTGCGCCACCCGGCTATGTCGGCTATGGCAAAGGGGGCGTATTAACCGAGGCAGTGCGGCGCCAACCCTACAGTCTGGTGCTGCTCGACGAAATGGAAAAAGCGCATCCGGATGTGCTGGAATTATTTTTCCAGGTGTTCGACAAGGGCGTGATGGAAGACGCCGAGGGCACGCTGATTGATTTCCGTAATACGCTCATCTTGCTGACCTCGAACGCGGCACAAGATGTAGTCGTTGACACTTGCACGCGCCAGCCCGCAGCCAGCACCGCTGCCGTTGTTGAGGCCTTGCGCCCTGCTCTGCTTGAACAATTTCCGAGCGCCTTTTTAGGCCGCGTGGTCATCGTGCCGTATCGTCCGATGGCAGACGCGCAGATACAGCGAATTGTCGGGCTCAAGCTGGCGCAACTCGCCGCCCGTGTGCTGTCCAATCATGGTGCGCAATTTATCTGGGATGCGTCAGTGAGCAGTGCGATTGCTGCGCGTTGTACCGAAGTCGAAAGCGGCGCCCGCAATATTGATCATATCGTCACGCAGACGCTATTGCCTGAGCTGGCCTCGGCAGTGTTGCAGCGCATTGCGGCGCACGCGCCGTTTAGCGCAGTGCACCTCAGCCTCGATGCGCAAGGCGAATTTTGTTTTACGCTCACTGATGCGGAGGCCGCATCATGAGAGACGGCTTCACACAAGACAAAGCAATGCTGTCGATGACGACCTCGCTTGGCGCTGACGTACTGCTCTTAGACAGCTTCACCGGCACCGAAACTTTATCTCAGCCGTTTCGCTTTAACCTGGCCATGAAGTCGTCCAACAGCAGTATCGATCCGACGACCATCGTTGGCACGACCGTCACCGTCACGGTGCGTCACGCCACTGGGGTAGAACGTTTTTTTCACGGCGTGATTGCCCGCTTTACGCAATCCGGTCTGGACGCACAGTTTGCGTATTACACCGCCGAGATGGTGCCGGCCTTGTGGCTGCTTTCACTCAGCCGCGACCGGGTCATTTTTCAAAATCAGAGCGCTACTGACATCATCGATGCGGTGCTGAGCCGCTACAGCATCACGGTCGAGAAAAAATTGCAGGGCACCTATGCAGTACGTGAATACTGCGTGCAATACGATGAATCGCCCTTAGATTTTGTGTCGCGCTTAATGGAAGAAGAAGGCATTTTTTATTTTTTCACCTTCACCGCGAGCAGCCACACGCTGGTGCTAGCCGACAGCGCGAGCGCGCATGTCGATTGCCCGCAGGCGAGCGCCTTGATTTTCCGCGGCCGCAACGATACCCGCGAATGGGCCGACAGCGTGCTACGGTTCGAATCAAGCGGCCAGCTGGTAACCCAAACCTTCACCGCATCCGACTACGCTTACAACACACCGAGTACTGCCTTGGCGGCCAGCTCAACGGCTGGCAGCGGCAAGATCGTCACCGGCAGTATTTATGAGTATCCCGGCCACTATCAGATCGTCGCCGATGGCACAAAATCCACCGGACTGCGTCTGCAAGAGGGTCAGGCTGATGCCTTGACTGCCGTGGGTGACAGCCTGTGCTGCACCTTGACCGCCGGTGGTGCGTTTAGTCTGACCGAGCAC
The DNA here is from genome assembly GCA_945866125.1 of Bordetella parapertussis. GTDB lineage: Bacteria > Pseudomonadota > Gammaproteobacteria > Burkholderiales > Burkholderiaceae_D > Pernthalerella. Next base: position 42,375 of record CAMBFZ010000019.1, on the reverse strand, counting down.
GCCAATGCCAAGCTCAACATCCGCTATGCGCTACGTGCCGTTACCCATCGGGCAGATAACGAGAGCTATACCAACCATTTCGAAGCGCATCCGGCAACAACTGTATTCCGTCCACCTCGCCGCACGGCCCGACCCGTCGTGGCCGGCAGCCAATCCGCTTTAGTCGTCGGGCCTGATGGCGAAGAAATCTGGACTGATGCGCTGGGACGTATCAAGGTAAAGTTTTACTGGGATCAGTCCGCGGCTAAAGACGACACCAGCTCCTGCTGGGTACGCGTGTCGCAAACCTGGGCCGGCAACGGCTGGGGCAGCATGTTCATTCCGCGCATCGGGCAAGAAGTGATCGTCAGCTACATTGATGGCGATCCAAACCGTCCCATCATCACAGGCTCGGTTTATAACGGCGAGCGTGCCACGCCGGTCGCTCTGCCGGCAATGCAAACGCAGAGCGTGATCCGGTCGCGCCCAACCAAAACCGGCGACGGCAATACCAAATCTGGCAATGTGAAAGATAGCAGCGACCGCATCGATGGTAACGAGATGCGCATGGAAGATAAGCAAGGCAGCGAACAGTTTTATTTTCATGCGCAAAAAGACATGAAAGTCGATATCGAAAACGATCTCGACAGCACGCTTTATCTGGGCAATGAGACACGTACCATCAAAAAAGGTAACCGCACCCTGCTGGTGGAAGAAGGCAATGAAGCCCGCACCATCACCAAAGGCGACCGAAGCATCGCAGTGAGTGCCGGTAATGAAACGCACACCGTTGCTGCCACCCGCAAAGTAACTGTTGATGGCGACGAAACGCACACCAATGGCGCGAACCTGACGCACAGCGTGGCGGGCAATCTGGCGCTGTCAGTCACCAAAGATATGACGCAAACCATCACCGGCAACGTCACATTAAAAGTTGATGGTGATCTGAGCTTTGATGTGGCCGGCAAAATTACCTTTAAATCCGGTGCGGCCATGTCGATTAGTTCCGGGGCCGCCATGACGATAAAGTCAGGCGACGCGCTCTCTGCAGAATCAGCGGCGGCGTTTAGCATTAAGTCGGGCGCTAGTCTCAAGATCGAAGCATTGTCGATCGCGAGCAAGGCATCCGCATCGCATGATATGGACGGTGGTGGCACAACGACCATCAAGGGCGGCATGGTAAAAATCAATTAATGACATGACCGACACCACCGCCACTGAAACCGACAACCTGACCATCCATGGTGATGACGGTAACCCGCGTCACGAGCTGGTCTTGCGTGAAGGGCAGCTCGATGGCGAAAGCTTAAGCTACGACGCGAACGGGAATTTGGAACAAAAGACGCACTATGCGGGTGGTAAGCGCAATGGCAGCTGCGCGATTTATTCAGCACATGGCCTGCTGATGCAGCAGCAATATAAAAATGATGTCCTCGATGGGCCAGCCGTGATTTACGGCCCGCCTGGCATGATCGCAGCAGAGCTATTTTATGAAGCGGGTCGCCTGCAAGGCGAGGCGCGATATTTTTCGCAAGGACAATTGATACGGATTGCGCGTTACCAGGCGGGTCTGCGTGAAGGCCTGACCGAGGACTTCACCAGCGAAGGCGATGTATCGCAAAGCGCCGCGTATAAAAATGATCTGCTCGATGGTGCGCTTTGCAACTATTGGAAAAACGGCAATCTGATGGAGCGCACACAGTACGAAAAAGGTCAGCGCGTGGGCGACATAGAGCGTTTTGATCAAAAAGGACGACCGGCTGATGCAGATGGCAAAACCACGCTGGCCGGTCGGATCGAATCCATTTTTAGGGGGTAATGATGCCCAAACAAGTCTGCGGTGGTGCAATGCTCAAATGCTCAATGGGACTGGCGCCCGGTACCTTGATGGTATTGCCGGCTAACGCGGTCATGACGGGCATGCCTGCGGCAACCGTGATGGACAATATTCCGATGCTCAATATTCTGCCCTTCGGCATGTGCAAATCGATGGCCAATCCAATGGTGGCGGCAGCTACTGCGGCCGCGCTTGGCGCATTGACGCCGATGCCCTGCATACCGATGACGGTCGCACCCTGGAGCCCGGGTTCGCCCACGGTCAAAATCGCCAATATGGCCGCGTTGCAAGACACCTGCAAGCTCGACTGCATGTGGGCGGGCTCCATCGAAATTTCAATGCCGGGACAAATGACGGTGGAGGTCGCATGAATCTCAATCTTTCTCTTACGCCGCGCCTGATTACCATTTGCGTTATCTGCGTGTTGTTGGCCATGGCATTGCTGGTGTTGTTTGGTTTTGAAATAGGACGGCGCTCGGTGCTGATAGAGACGAGTGAAAAACAGACTCCCCAAATGGTCGCGACGACAGCCACTGAAAAATCGGCGCCAGCGCCCGCCAGCAAGCCATGACAATGCGCACAGCAATCACACTACTCGCCGGTCTGCTGTTAGTAGGCTGTAGTGTTTTTCAAAGCGTAAAAAACGCTGTCGTTCCGCCCGGGAAGGCGCTCAAGTGGGATACCGTCACGTTTAATATGCCGCCGGCGATCAATATGAATTTCCCGTTAGCGGTCGATATCGTCACAATTTATGAGCCGGCCTTGGTTGACAAAATACTCGGGATGAAAGCAGCAGACTGGTTTGCGGCAAAAGATAGTTTGCTCAAAACTTATCCCAATGCCTTACATAGCCGGAGCTGGGAGTTAGCGCCAGGCGAGTCCAAGACCGTGCCGGGCAAACCCTTCTGCGAGAAGCAGGTATTTGCCGTTATTGGCTTTGCTGATTATTTTGCCCAGGGCGAACACCGGGTTCGGCTTGATGAGTTAGAAGGTCGCATTCGATTAGAATTCGAGGCCAACGATTTCTCCGCTGGCGCTCAGCAGAAATAGAATTGCACCATGAAGAAAACAACGAACACAAAGGGACGCGTTCTATGAAATCCCCCGATCGGATACAGTGGCACGAGGGCATGATGCTCTCGCCGCAGCATTTTCAAGTAGAGTCCGCACGCGTCGATAGCTTAATCGCTTGGCACACTCTGGCCACAACGCCTTACAGCTGGGGGGTCAAGCGTCTTAAATTTGATCTTGGCCTGCTCGCATCAGGATTGTTGCGCGTGCTTGAGCTCGATGCCTTGCTGCCTGACGGCACCGCAGTGCACCTCGATGCCAATGATCCTGCCGCCATCGAATTGTCGATGCGTCTTGATGATTTTACGTCGACCCTAGCCGAAGGTCCGCTCCCTATTTACCTTTGTCTGCCAGTCTCGCGTCAGATGACGCAACCAGCACTGCCCGCCCGCTTTATATCTGTCGCTTCCTCGCCAGTGCAAGACGAAGTGTCAGACGCGATGCCGGCGGATATTCCACGGCTGGTCCATAACTTAAGCCTCGCTGCGGGCGATGTGCCGTCAGCCGCCTACGTCAGCATGCGCTTGGGCAGCGTGATCGAAGATGACGGCGTGATGAAGCTCGGGCCAGAGCTGCCCGAATTGCTGGATGTCGCAGCGTCGCCCGAATTACTCAACACGGTGCGCCATTTAGTCGTATCGCTGCGGAGTAAGGCCGCTTTTCTTGCGCGCCAGGCCGCTGGCATGTCCGCCACAGAGCAGCGCGCTGAACGTCCACTGATCATGCATCGCTTGAGTTGCCTAGTGCCCGCCATGCCGGGGCTTGAAGCGCTGCTACAAAGTCCTTCGCTCGGTCCCTACCCGCTCTATCTAGCGCTGTGCAACCTACTGGGGCCGTTATCGCTGCTGCGGCCTGGCACCTTGCCCACGTTGCCGCCGCCCTATGATCATGGGCACCCGCACCGCAGCTTTGTACCTTTACTCAAAGAGATTGAAGAAAACCTGAGTGAAGTGAGCCAGGATTATCGTGAAGTCGGCTTCGCCTGGACCAATGGGGTGTATGAGTTGGCGATGCAGCCCGAGTGGATCAAAAACCGTCTGATCATCGGGGTCAAAGGCCAATCTGCCACCGAGATCGAAGATTGGATGGAGAGCGCCGTCATTGGTGCCAACCACGCCTTCGCCGAGCATCGGGAAAAACGTATTCTGGGTCTGAAGCGCACCCACATACTCGCCGCCGAGGAATTACAACTGCGTAGTCTACCTGGCGTGATGCTGTATGAAATCCTGCCCGGTGCCGAGCTGCTAAAACCGGAGAGCCGGCTCGTCATTGGACCTTCCGGTCGCGCCGGTGCCATTGTCAAGCCAAGCGGGATCGTCTTGTTTATTCGCGGTACAACGGCCTAGAAAAGTAGAGCGCAATGGGAATACTTACTCGCCCGGAAAAGGAACGCAGACAATCGCTGCCCCGTGCCAAGCTCATCGTTGCTGGTACGGCGGAGTCGTTGCTGTTACGTCAGTTCCGGGAATTTATTGATGAAGTCAGGCAGCAGCTTGTCCATGCAGCGCCGGGTGATCTTGACCTGTCCGACCCGACCGTATCCAAAGAAGCTAACAATGCTGCGAAAAAAATGTCGGACAACATCGCTCGCATCGCGGAAGCGCAAGACCTGCAGTTTTCGCGAGAAGCAAGTCAGGCAGAACTGATGCTTGTGGATGAATTACGCTACCTGAAAGCGGCGATGGCAGACGAGTTACTGCTCAGTGAGGCCTGGAGTGGCCGGCCTTTTTTCACGAGCTACCTGGTTGAGACCCGCTTGTTCGGGTCGAGCCTCGCCGGCGATAAAATTTTCGATCGCATTTCGCAGCTGCTTGGTGATACCTCGAGCCGTGCACAACAACTCGCGCCGCTATATTTATTTGCAGTAGCCATTGGGTTTCAAGGTCGTTTTCGTGGGCCAGATGCGGATGACTCGCTGATCCCCATTCGCGACGCGCTGTACCGAAAAATCTATCGTCGTGAACCGTTATTAAAATCAGATTTAGCTGAGCAACCTGCTTTTGCCGATCGCGTTATCTCGGAGCAGGCCTACCAGAGCGTGCTCTCCAATATGGAGCCTGTCCGATTTTTCCGTTTTAGTCAGTCAAGCCTGATCTTTATTGGCGCGCTGCTGGCGTTGTTGATTTTGTCTCAGATCCTTTGGCGCTGGAGCTCGTCACCGCTGCGCCGGGCGCTTGATCCTGCTGCGCCGGCAAAGATTGAGCGCCCTGTTTCCAGTGAGGTAAGCCGTGGATAACCCGCTCTCACTCATCTGGATTGCGATTCTTTTCATCGTCACCTTGGTGATTCTCTTTTCGGCGCTCAAATTTAGCGTGCGTAAAGATAAAGATGAGGGTAAGGCGACACGCCGCATCTCGCTGCATCTAGGGCAAATGCGCGATGCTTTCAGGTCTGCCGTGGAACTCATTGAGCGTAATATCACAGCCCGCCCCAAGCGCTACGATATTCCTTGGGTTGTGCTGATGCACGAGAAGGAAGATGGTACCGGGTCTGCACTCGAACGCGCCGGCATCTCCCGGGTGTTAGCGCCTGACCATGATATTGACAAAGAAGCGCACGCGCCAAACTGGCATTTTTTCGATCGCGGCATTGTCATCTCGCTTGAGTCCAACGCGGCGCTGACTGCCGAAGGCGAACTGCAGGAAGAACGCAGCTGGGAAGCCTTTCTCGCTCTCTGTGGTCGTTACCGCCCGCAGCGTCCGTTAGATTCAATCGTTGTCTCGATCCCAGTTAACCTACTGCTCGACCAGAGCCCGACCGGTCGCGAAGAATTAAAACGTCGTGCCAATCTGGCCAGTCGTCGTATCTGGATTGCGCAAAACCACTACGCAATGCGCTTTGCGGTATATGTGCTGATCTCAGGCGGTGAACACCTTGCGTGTTTTTCGGAATTTGCCGCCGCCCTGCCCCAATCCATGCGCCAAAGCATGCTGGGCTGGTCCTCGCCCTATCAGCCGACCATGCTGTATCAATCGGATTGGGTCACGCAGGCATTTGACCAGATGGAGCAATCTGTTGCGACCGTGTCGGCAGAATTGTTTGCTTCGGATGTCCAGCTGCATTCCCCTTCTGAATTATTTTTGCTACCGAGCCGACTGGCCGAATTGCGTGAAGGGATGTCGACCTATGTCGATGAACTCATGCGGGCCAATGCTTATCATGAGCCGTTTTTCTTGCGCGGGATGTACCTCTACGGCGCCACGCAAGAGCCCGTATTTTTGCGGGACGTCATTGAGAAGAAAGTCTTCGCCGAATTCGGTCTGTCGCGAGCGGCGCATTCGCAACGGTTGGCCAGACCCATCATGAGTCGGATCTCGCGCTGGTCGGCGATTGCCGTGCTGTCGATTTTTAGCGTGGGACTAATTGCCTCAACGATCCAGTTGCAACGCGTTTTCCCCGTGCTCGCCGAAGGGATAGACGGTCTCAATCGCGACCGCCAGTTCCGTGCTCAGGCAAGTAGCAAAGGAGAGGTAATTGAATTCGAGTGGTATCGCAAAACGGCGCTATCGCTGATGATTGGTCTTGAACAGCTGCAGGCTAAACGCTTTAACGACTCCTATAAGCCAACCAGCGACAGTCCTCGGCCGATCAACCCGTTCATGCCGGGCTCCTGGCCGATATTTGATGATTTATTTTTACGGGCATACAAACGTATCGAACAAGAGTTTGCCGAGCTTGCCGTCAGCACGATTCAAAAATCTTTATACCGCCGCACCGCTGAGCTAACCCGTGCGCCACTCAACCCTATGTCCAACACACTGGCTGGCGGCGCGGACAATTGCTCAGCACCAGGCACGGCGACTAGCGCTTTTAACCTCAACACCGAACCCTCGATTGACATCGAGACCCTGCCCGAGTTCACGATGCTCTCCCGCTTCTTAGCGGAAATGAAGCGACTTGATACAAATGTGCTGGCAATGCAAAGCTTGAAGACGCCAACAAAAACAAGCCAGGACGATATTCATGACTTAGTGCTTGATGCTCTAGGAGCGGATGTTCCCGGCGACCTGACAGCGTCGATCGCTTTGTTTAAAAAAGTCTCGATCAATGACGCTGAATTGATCGATAAGTCCGCTATCTCGCTTGCCGCTCGTTGTAGTTTTCTGAAAGGTTCGCTCGCGCTGCACCAAAAAATATTCGAAAAAAATGCGCTTATTGCCTCAGAGATGCGGATCATTGACGCCAAAAATGAGGTGCTGACGATGTTCAACGGCAGCGATATGCCCACTAGCGCCGACATGTTGACCCGTTACCGGGCTCTGCTCGATGCGATCAAAAATCAAAAAGCCTTATTGGATATAGGTGATGGCACTTGGATCACGCAATTAGACATGCGCTCAGGTAGCGCCTATGACAAACTGCTGCACGATTTTTCGAAACTCAAACTGATTGGCCCGGAAGCCGTCGAGAAAATTCGCTTAGATTCTCGTGAAAATTTCGCCAAAACGAAAGTAGAATTCACGACCCTGTTTAAATACAATGGCGGCACTCAGCTAGAAAGCGCATTAGCCCCCATCGTGGAGGGCACGCCGCTCAAGCTCTCAAAAGAGCGCGAAAACTTGCTCAATGCGCTGGATAATTTTATTGAGCAGCCATTTATGCACACCACGGTCGGCGATGGCCTCGACGCTACAGCGAAAGGCACCTTGGTCCTCTGGAATAACGAGAAGCTAGACAAGGCAGCGAAGCTCAATGAATCACGTAAAAAATATCTTACTGACGATTTGCCCAAATTCCCACAGATGATGCAGGCATCGGTACGCGAATTAATTGATTATCAATTCTCGCTACTACTCGTCGACATCGTGTCGCAATCGTTTACGATTGAGACGACTGAAGGAGGACATTCAGACGACCGCTTAGCGCAGAATGCAAATTTTGAGGCGACCTCGGCGCATCTGAAAAAAATCGGCACGATGCTCAAGGAAACAGGTCAAGACGAGCAGTTCCACACACTGCAAACGATTGTCGCCAATGATGCGTCGGCGCGTCTCAAATCATTGAGCGCGGAGCTGCTTAACGCGCGACTCTACAGTCTGGGTGATTCAGATGGGGACGACGGGCGCAGTGAAACCAAGGGCATGTTGTCTGTGTTTGGCGCGGGTACGCAGCAAGATCTGCCCGACTATCTTGCCAGGCAGTTTGGCAAAATCGACGCACTCGCCACCCGTGCAATGGCCTACCGCACTGCACTCCCCACGGAGAGCCGCAATACACCAGAACTGACGCGTTGGGCCGCGATTGCAGCAGACATCGAACTCTATAAGGCCAAAGATCCCAAGAGCAGTCTGGGCAAACTTGAGCGTTTCTTGCTCGATATGGGTCGCGATCTTGATGCACCAAGCTGTATGGCTGCGCTTAAAATTCATGAACCGGTACGCCGGCCAGGCAATTATTTTGCGGAGCGCCAGCAGGATCTGCATCGGGTAATTACGCGCCGTTGTGTGGCGCTGGATCGCCGGAGTTTTGTGGATCAATGGGCTGTTTTTTCGGCAGATTTTAATCGCGCCCTCAAGGGACGGCGTCCTTTCACAGGCTCGCGTCCGATGACAGCCAAGCTCGGTGAATACAATGAAATCGCCAGTGCAGACATCGCTGAAGTCAGCGCGGCGCTGAACCATCTGCCGGCCGTGTCACCAGAGGTTCTGGCCCGCAGTCTCGGCACCGAGAGTGCAACCCTGCCGATACGGGATATCGCTTTGCAGTTTGCGGCCGTGCGTCAATTTATGGCGCCGCTATTTCCAACCGATCCTGCCATTCAGGCTGGCTTTGATGTGCAGGCCAAATTCCGTATTAATACGGCGGCCGAAATCGGCGGGAATAAAATCATCGACTGGTCCTTGAGCATTGGCGAGCAAACCATCAAACTGCGCGATCCGCCAAAGCCCTTGCGCTGGAAGCCGGGTGCCAGCGTGCGGCTGACGCTGCGTTTTGCGAATGATGTGCCGCTGATTCCACAGGGAGATACGAATAATCCATTCCTGTCTGTCAGCAAAAAAACCGCCAGCTTCCACTTTGAAGGGCCATGGGCTTTGCTGGACATGATTCAATTGCTGCGGCTCGATGATTCGTTGGATACACGCACACAGCTGCTGCGCTTAGAACTGCCCGTTGCCCCCGCCGATCCTAAAGACCCCGTGGGCAAAGATAAGGTCGTGCGCGTGTTTGCCGGCCTGACCCTTTCTGAGCCGGGAAAAACGACGCCGCTTGCCTGGCCGCGAGTATTCCCGGATCGTGCCCCTGCACTGGATCGATAAATGACCAAGCTCACGCTCAATCAGACCGTTGCAGATTTACTCGAACCCTTGGCCGGCGACGCACCCGCCGGCCGGTGGATGCGCTACGAACGTGCTTTTATCGATCTTGGCAAAGCCCGCGAAGAGGACGATCCGACTTTGCCGATGGGCGAGTGGGAGCGTCCGCTCGTTCGCGCTGATTGGCGTGAAGTCGCCGCGTCTTGCATTCGCTTGCTGGACGAAGACTCGAAGGATTTTCAGGTCGCTATCTGGTTATGCGACGCGTGGAGTCGCTTGCATCGACTTGAGGGCCTGCAGGCCGGTCTTGCGCTCATCAATGGCATGGTCGATCGCTACTGGAACAGCGGCTGGCCAGCAATTGAAGACGGAGATTATGATCGCCGTATCGCGCCTTTTGTCTGGCTCAATGGCCCCTTGCCAATCACCTTGAAGCAGCATGTGCTGATCTTGCCGGCTACCGCTACGCGTGAGATGCCGGTGACCTTGCTGGACTGGGAAACCACGCCCGTCGGTGAGACCGAGCGCAAAGCGAATGATAAGAACCGTGGCAAAGAGCGCGACAAAAAAAATGATGCACCGCCTACATGGGCCAACCGACAAGCAATTCGCGATAGCATCCAGCCCAGCGACTCCAAAATTTTACAAATAGTCGCCAGTCAGGCCGATGGGGCGCTCACTTCTATCAAGGCCTTATCGGAGCGTCTTGATAGTCTCATCCCCGACGATTCGCTCTCCTTGGCGCAGGTCAGAGCGGTGTTGGAATCTATTTTGGCGGCCGCAAAAAGTCTGGCTGCAGAAATCCCCGTATCATCAGGCGGCGCGAAGCCCTGGTGGCAATTTGCCAGCCTGACTGCCAAGGAGGAACAGGAACCTATGGAGCCGCCCGCTACAACAGAGCCTGACGCTTCTCCTGAACCGGATGCGTTGCTTACGTCAGATGGCGTACCAGCGGTGCCAGGTGACGTACCTGCGCCGCCTGTCGTCGACCAGGCGCAGGACATCGCAACGATCGCCGCGGTGCTCAGCAGTCGCGAGGACGCCTATCGCCAACTTGAAGCCGCCGCCGCATTTTTGCAAGCTACCGAGCCGCACAGCCCCACCCCCTATCTGGTCCGGCGTGCGGTGCGGTGGGGACAGATGTCGCTGCCTGAACTGATCCAGGAAGCGGGCAGCGGTGAAGGCGCGCTCGAGCGTTTTTTCACCATGCTGGGCATGTCGTCGCCACGCTAAAACCAGCCCGATCCCGATGGGTATCGGGCTAATCTCCCGCGCCCAACCCCCACGGGCATGCAAAATGCTTTTGTCGCTGTGAGCACCTCATTGCAGCGAAACGCCCTATAAACACCAGCCACACGCGGGATTTTCGTGATCGCTTAGGCGATCGCGCCGAGGTGCGCACTAATTTAGTGCATCACCGGAATAATTCACGACGTGACTGACTGACTATGTCCCTCCATATCGCCCTGCATCACGTTACCGAATATCACTACGATCACCCGGTTGAATTAGGTCCGCAAGTGATTCGGCTACGACCTGCGCCGCATAGCCGCAGCCAGATTCTGTCGTACTCCCTCAAGGTCGAACCGACTGGCCATTTCATCAACTGGCAGCAAGACCCGTTCGCGAATTATCAGGCCCGTCTGGTCTTCCCTGAAAAAACCACGCACTTTACCGTGACGGTGGATGTCGTCGCCGAGATGGCGGTGTTTAATCCTTTTGATTTTTTCCTCGAGCCCGATGCCGAGAATTATCCCTTCGCCTACAGTCGCACCCTAACAAAAGAACTGGGGCCCTATTTGCAGGTGGGTTGTGCCGCACCGAGTGTCAAAAATTACCTTAAAACGATCGACCGCAGCACGATGCGCACGATTGATTTTCTGGTCAAAATCAATCAGCAACTGCAGCAAGATATTCGCTACCTGGTGCGCCTCGAACCCGGCGTGCAATCGCCCGAAGAAACCCTAACCAAACGCAGCGGCTCATGTCGCGATAGTGGCTGGCTGCTGGTGCACTTGCTCCGCCATTGCGGGCTCGCCGCCCGCTTTGTGTCGGGCTATCTGATTCAACTTAAACCGGATGTCAAATCACTGGATGGCCCCAGCGGCACCGATGTTGATTTCACCGATTTGCATGCCTGGTGCGAAGTCTATTTGCCCGGTGCGGGCTGGATCGGACTGGACCCCACCTCAGGTCTGCTCGCGGGCGAAGGGCATATCCCCTTGGCCTGCACACCCGAACCATCCAGCGCAGCGCCAATCGAAGGCGGCGTCGACGAGTCTGAGGTGACCTTCCGCCATGCGATGAACATTACGCGCATTGTCGAGTCGCCCCGCGTGACTAAACCCTATAGCGACGAACAATGGGCCGACATCATCGCGCTTGGTACCGCTGTCGACCACCAGCTCGAGGCCGGTGACGTGCGCCTGACCATGGGAGGCGAGCCAACCTTCGTGGCGGCACAGGGGCGCGATGAGCCTGAGTGGAACACGGACGCGCTCGGTCCGACCAAGCGGGGCTATGCAACCGAACTCGTCAATAAACTGCGTGATGAATATGGCCGCGGTGGCTTTTTGCATTACGGTCAGGGCAAGTGGTACCCCGGTGAGCAATTGCCGCGCTGGGCGCTGTCGATTTGCTGGCGCGCTGATGGCAAACCGGTCTGGCGCAACCCGGCTTTGTTTGCCAATGAAGCCGAACCTATGGTCTATACGGCCGATGATGCCAAACGTTTTATCCATGTCCTGACGGCCAAGCTCGGCCTGACCGATGCCTACATTCATCCGGCTTTTGAAGACGCACTTTATTATCAATGGCGCGAGGCGCGCCTGCCGGTCAATGTCGATGCGCTTGATTCCCGCCTTGACGATGCGCTTGATCGTGCCCGACTGCGGCGCGTATTTTTGCAGCAGCTCGAGTCTGTGGTTGGCTACGCGCTGCCACTGCAAATCGCCGAATCCGTCGAGAACGATGAACCAGCATGGACCACCGGACCCTGGCATTTCCGCGACGATCGGCTTTTTTTGATGCCGGGTGATTCGCCCATGGGCTACCGGCTGCCGCTTGATGCGCTACCGTGGGTAAAAAAATCAGACTATCCGTACCTGATTGAGCAAGACCCATTTGCGCCCCGCCCGCCGTTACCTGCAACGGTCAATGTGCGCAGTCAGCCGCACACGATCGATGCACCAAAGACTGCCACAAGCGTTGCAGCCGCAGACATCGCACCGGAAAAATTTACCTCCGCGGTTGGCGTTGCCCGTACCGCGCTCTGTGTCGAGACGCGCGATCCAATGCGCGCGAACGGCCCCAAAGCCGAAAAAGAATTCGGCGGAAAAACCGGTTCACTTTATGTATTTATGCCGCCGGTGGCACGGCTTGAAGATTATCTGCGCATGCTCGCAGCGGTGGAAGCCACGGCCGAAGAATTACAACTCAAGATTGTGCTGGAAGGCTACCCACCACCGCGCGACCCGCGCCTGAAGCTATTGCAAGTCACGCCCGACCCTGGCGTCATTGAAGTGAATATTCATCCGGCCCACAACTGGAACGAGATCGTCGCGCACACGGAATTTTTATATCAGGCAGCGTTTGAGTCGCGCTTGTCTGCGGAAAAATTCATGACCGACGGCCGTCACACCGGCACCGGTGGCGGTAATCATTTTGTGATGGGCGGCGCTACCCCTGCAGATAGTCCGTTTTTGCGCCGGCCCGAGTTATTAGCCAGCCTGATCTTGTATTGGCATAACCACCCTAGCCTGTCCTATCTGTTTAGCGGGTTGTTTATCGGCCCCACCAGTCAGGCACCGCGCGTTGATGAAGCGCGCAATGATCAACTCTATGAGTTGGAAATCGCCTTGCGTGAAATTTATGCCCATCGTGACAAGCACCAAGACGAGTTACCTCCCTGGCTAGTCGACCGCACGCTCAGAAATATTCTGATCGACGTCACCGGCAATACCCATCGTAGTGAATTTTGTATCGATAAACTGTATTCACCCGACAGTATCACCGGCCGCCTCGGCTTACTTGAATTGCGCGCCTTTGAAATGCCGCCGCATGCGCGCATGAGCATCGTGCAGCAGCTGCTGCTGCGCGCGCTGATTGCGCGTTTTTGGGCTACGCCTTATCGCGCCCCTGTAACCCGTTGGGGAACCGAGCTGCATGATCGCTTTTTGTTGCCGGCATTTGTGCAGATGGATTTTAACGACATCATCACCGAGATGCAGCAAAGCGGCTTTGCCTTCAAGCCCGAATGGTTTGCACCGCATCTGGAATTCCGTTTCCCCCGTATCGGCAGTCTGGACAGCATGGGCATGACGCTGCATTTGCGCCACGCGCTGGAACCCTGGCATGTAATGGGCGAAGAAAGCACTGCCGGCGGTACTGCACGCTATGTCGATTCCTCGCTTGAACGCGTCGAAGTCAGGGTGACCGGCTTTAACGCAAGCCGCTATTGCCTCACCTGTAACGGCCGCCCGGTGCCACTACAATCCAGCGGCACCACCGGCGAATTTGTCGCCGGCGTACGATACAAAGCCTGGAACCCGCCCTCGAGTCTGCATCCCAGTATTGATCTGCATGCGCCGCTGATATTTGATCTGGTCGACACCTGGATGAAGCGCTCAGTCGGTGGTTGCCAGTATCATGTCGTGCATCCGGGCGGCTTAAGTTATGACAACCTACCCGTCAATGCCTACGAAGCCGAGGCCCGCCGACTGGGTCGCTTCTTCCGTATGGGCCATACCCCGGGTGTGCTATCCGATATGATGCCCAATATTGATGCTGCTGCAAGCCGCGAACATCCGTTCACGTTAGACCTGAGACGATAAGAACAGACCCAAGACCTGCGCCGTGGAGACCCGCCAACCCGACATCGCTGCACCCCGCTCGCTGGCGCAAGCCGTGGGGCAGCTCGCCCCCCACGCCACGAGCGAACACTTTGATGAGTTGCGGGGACAGGTTAGTGGCACGCAGACGGCTTTGTCTGCTGACTGGGCCGAATTTTTCAGTCAAATTGACGCAAGCGGCCTGCAGGATTTTGATCGCCGGTCCGACGAGCTGACCCGACAAGTACGCGACAACGGGATTACCTACAACATCTACGCCGATCAGGATGGCCCGCAACGGCCTTGGTCGGTTGATCTGTTTCCGCTGATTGTCGGCCATGACGACTGGCAGCAGATTGAAGCCGGCACGCTGCAGCGTGCCCGGCTGCTCGAAAAAATGATTGCCGATGTCTACGGCCCGCAGCAACTGCTCCACGATGCCTTGATTCCGTCGGCCTTGGTGCAGGGACATCCCGGCTATCTGCGCGCCATGCATGGCGTCACGCCAGCCGGTGGCAACTACTTGCAACTCGTTGCCCTCGATTTGGCGCGTGGCCCCGATGGTCACTGGTCGGTGGTCTCGCAGCGTACCCAGGCACCATCTGGTCTGGGCTACTTATTAGAAAACCGCACCCTGATTTCACGCCAGTTTCCGCAAGCTTATGAGGCCATGCGAATCGAGCCGCTAACCGATGTTTATCGTGAGCTGATCGACTCCCTCAAACGCCAAAGCCCGGCGGGTAATGATTCGCATATTGCGCTGCTCACTCCGGGACCTTACAACGAAACCTATTTTGAGCATGCGTATCTGGCGCGTCATCTTGGTCTGACACTGGCCGAGGGAAGTGACCTGACGGTGCGCGATCAGCATTTGTATCTGCGTACCTTGCGCGGGCTCGAACCGGTCCATGTTTTGCTCAAACGGCTTGATGACGAATTTCTCGATCCGCTCGAATTGCGGGCCGACTCCACCTTGGGCGTGCCGGGTCTGCTGCAGGCAGTCCGGGCCGGCAATGTGGTGATGGCTAATGCGCCGGGATCGGCTTTTTTGGAGTCGCCCGCGCTGCTGGGATTTTTGCCGGCATTGAGCCAACGCTTGCTCGGCGAGACGTTGCTACTACCCGCCTTAAACACCTGGTGGTGCGGCGAGCGTGCGGCACTTGAGGCAGCGCTACCTCAGCTGCGCCACAGCACCTTTAAGCCGACCTACCCGGGCTCAGTCTTGCATGACACCTTTGAGCCCACGCTGGGCAGTAGCCTGTCGCAGGCACAACGCGATGAGTGGGTCGGGCGCATCACCCGCCAGCCCGACGCCTACACCATACAAAGCACAATGCCGTTGGCGCAAATGCCAACCTGGCACAATACCGCCGCACCAGCGAGTGCCACCTCGGTTGTGCCGCGCTCGTTTATGTTGCGCGTTTTTGCGCTCAGAAATGACCCACAATCCTGGTATGTACTGCCGGGTGGACTAGCACGCATCGCGTTATCGCAGAGCGGCGCAGCGTCAATGCAACGCGGTGGCAGTAGCGCCGATGTCTGGGTAAAAAGTAGCACCCAACTGCCCTTGCCTATCCAGACGCTCGCCCAGGTAACGCCAAAAATTAAAGTGCTGTACCAACGCAAACGGCTCGTCACAAGTCGCGCTGCCGAAAATCTTTTCTGGCTGGGACGCTACACCGAGCGGAGTGAACACGCCGTCAGACTAGCCCGGCTCTGTCTGGAGAGTTTGCATAGCGAAAATCCGTCCTCGCGCCCGTTGTGGAGCTGGCTTAAGACACTCGCACAAAAAGAAGGCCTGGTGCCGGCCGGGGTACCGTCGGCATTGGGACAATCTCAGTCTCAGTCTCAGTCTCAGTCACAATTCGCGCAATCCAATGCGGACATCCCGTCGCACGCCAACAGTGCCGGGCGCCGTATTTTTGAGCGCACGCTGATTAACTCGCTTGATCAGCACGAGCACGTCACCAGCGTGGGCTTTAATTTGCAGGCGCTCAAAACGTCTGCCTCGGCCGTACGAGAGCGTTTGTCGACTGAGCAGTGGGGAACGATTGTCAGCTGTGTCAGTGTGTTTAGTCAGGAGACCGCTGAGACCATCAATCGTCATGATTATTCACCCGTGCAAGCGCTGGCTTGTCTGACGCATGCCAGTACGACCCTCGCTGCCATCACCGGCGCACAATCAGACCGCATGACTCGCGACGACGGCTGGCAGTTGCTGACCATCGGGCGTTATCTTGAGCGCTTGGGCTTACTGACCACGGCACTGGACTTAGCCTTGCGCGCCGGGGTGCTCGACAATCCTGAGCAAGATAGTGCAGGCTTTCTCGCGCTACTGGCCGTGTTCGACAGTACCATCACCTACCAGGCACAAAATCAACAAAGCCGTGAGCTGCGCGCCTTGCTGGATTTGCTGGTCTTAGACAGCGACAATCCGCGCTCACTAGCCTGGGTAGCCCGTAGCCTGCGCAGCCGTTTGGGCAAGCTGACGGGTACCGAACCACATGAATCCGACGCACTGGTACAAAGCGTACCCGACCTGTCATCCTGGGATTTGGCCGCACTAGCCGCAACCGACGACAACGGTGTTTTGACGCATTTGCGCCAGCGCCTGGCGCAATGTACCAGCGTAGTGTGGCAGGTGTCCGACCTGATCAGTGCGCGCTATTTTAGCCATACCCGCGAACACAGCGTACAAAACTAATCATGCGTCTCGACGTCACTCATGACACCACCTACCGCTACGTACCCGGCGTCGAGATTGCGCAGCACATCGCGCATTTGAACCCTTGCGATGGTCCGACTCAACACGTCCTTCATTCGCGTCTGACGATTACGCCGGCGCCAGACTGGCAGAGCAGCTATCAGGATGTATTTGGCAATGTGCGGTCTTTTTTTTCCATCCAAAGCCGGCACGATGTCTTGCATATTTCCGCCCGCAGTCTAATTGAAACGCGCACGATACACAGCGGCCGGCTCGCGCCACAAAAAACCCCGGCCTGGGAAGACGTACGCGAGCATTTTCGTTATCATGCCGGCGCACGCTGGGATGCGGCAGCCGAATTTACTTTTGCGTCGCCGCACGTCATTGACCACACCGAATTCGCCGAATTTGTGCGCCCGATTTTCACGCCGCGTCGTCCTGTACTTGACGCTGCGATTGATTTAATGGATCGCATTCATCATCAAGTCCGCTATGTCAGTCTGAGCACGGATATTCATACACCGGCGCACGAAGCACTGGCGCTTCGGCAAGGAGTCTGCCAGGATTTTGCGCACATCTTTTTATCGTGTTCCCGCCACCTTGGTTTGGCTGCCCGCTACGTCAGCGGCTATCTGCTCACCGACACCCCTGCCGGACAACCGCGCTTAATCGGCAGCGATGCCTCGCACGCATGGGTGTCGCTCTATGTCCCCGAATTTTCTACCAGTGGCGCAGCCCCGCGCGGGCACTGGTTTGATCTCGATCCAACCAACAATCGTTGGGGCCTGAGCTCACCCGGCGAGGACTACATCGCACTGGCAATCGGACGCGATTATGCAGACGTCTCACCGGTGCGCGGCGTCATTCGCGGCGGGGCACACCATGTACTGGACGTGGCCGTTACCGTGGCCCCGTCTAGTGAGGCCCACGCTTGATCTGCACGTGTTCGATCGATCAATTTTTATCCGACCTACCCTTCACGCTACAGACGCGCTGCGCGCACAATCCTTTGCTAAAAATAGTCCGAAGTAGCTTGGGAAATAGTGAAAATTCGACCGATGGAATGCGCACGATAGCCTAAGCAAGGCAGGTGAACTACCTAGTGAATCGCGTTACCGATGTGTCTCCCTTTATTAGTGAGACAAGTTCATTATGAAACGTGTTCTATCAGCGGATTTAACTCAGACGTCTAATCAATCTATTGATGCAGATAACGCGCGGACGGATTCAACAACGCGCACTGAATCCACGCCACCCACCGCATTCAATTCAGGGAGCTCCGTGCCTAGACTGATTAACCGAGAACCGACGCATTCTTCAATGGTGCGTGATGAGGAAACCGGTGAATCAAATGGTATCCCGTTGGCACCTACACCAATTGAAACAGCTGACAACGACGTGCGTAACAACGTGGATGCGATGCTTAATTTTTCCGCAGTGCTATTCGTTGTACTAGAACGCGCAGCGCTGTCTGGCGAAGAGTATGCACAACTCGAACTAGGAAGGTGTTTCGAGAATGGCGAAAATGTCGAAAAAGATGTCGCTCAAGCTGCCACTTGGTACCGCCTGGCCGCAGACCAAGGCAATGCGCTTGCACAGAATAATTTGGCAGAACTGTACGCCACGGGAGAAGGTGTCGACCAAGATTACGAGCAAGCGTTTTTCTGGTGGCACAAGGCGGCTGACCAAGGTCATGCAGCTTCTCAAAATAATTTAGCCGATATGTATGCGAGCGGAGTCGGTGTAAAGAAAGATTACGATCAAGCGTTTTTCTGGTGGCACAAGGCGGCTTACCAAGGCCATGCAATGGCGCAGAGTAATTTGGCGGTGCTGTACTTCAATGGCGATAGCGTCGACCAAGATTACGGGAAAGCTGCAGACTGGCATCGCAAAGCCGCGGATCAAGGCTGCGCATTTTCGCAGGGTAATTTAGGATTGATGTACGCACACGGACAGGCAGGCAAGCAAGATTATGTTCAAGCTGCCACCTGGTTGCGCAAGGCAGCAAGTCAAGGCCATCGAAATGCCCAGCTACTTTTGGCCGAGATGCACTGCGATGGACTAGGTGTCGAGCAAGATTTAGCGATGGCGACTTATTTGTTGCTGCATGCTGGTTTGTCGGATGATCTTAAATCCATCACTGTCTCAGTAGCTAAACATGTTGAAACCATGCACCTGATTCCTGATACGTTGATGAACTATCCTGAATTTCAACACGTAAGCGAATTAAAATTTTGCGATTTACCTGACGAGGTGACTGGAGTAATGGGGCCTGTATTTGCCACGTTAATTCAATCCAATTCTGCGCTCACAAGTATCCAGGCACCGGCATACCCACTCGATCCGACCGAAGCCGCGTTAATTGTGGAGGCATTAGCTGTGCACATTAGCTTGACTACATTTCACTTCGATGATCAGTATCTCGAGGCGCCGGCAAAAGCCAGGATTGCCGCAATGCTAGCTCAAAATAAAGCCATTCCAGAGCTACGTGAACATCTGCGTGCTCATCCTATTATCCGCTCGGACGAATTGCCAATCGAAGTGCTCAGCCTCGTGGCGGATGAACTCATCGTGAACAGTATCAAGCAAGGCCAGAGCAAAGAAGCCACGCAAGCCGTACTGGATGCTTTCTTACTCAGAGCTGGCTCGAAGACCTTGGAACAAGAAGGTAAAAAATTTAGCTAAGACGATGTGAAGTGATGCTGATTGCGACCTGTTGATGATGTTTTGATTGCGTGAATTGTCGTGATTAACAGGTCGCAACCAGTAAGGCATTGTGATCTAAAATTGCCACTGTCGAGTTGATTACCAACGGGACGAAGTCACCCCTATTAATGTTGGCGACCTCCTCATGTTTACTAAAGCCGCCTTTATATTGCGTCGCTGAATCGAACACCACAGGCACAGCAAGTTGAACGATGGTGGCTGGTTGCTGCCCTTAGGTTTTTTTAGTGGTGACTTCAGTTGCGATCTCTGTTTGGGAAAAATCATCGGTACTGAAATTATCGTTTTTTATCAACGCATTTTCGATCATCTCACCGTCTGCTTCAAAGGCTTTTTTCATATGATGTTGACGAATAATTTCGGTTGATTCATTCAAGTCAACGAGCTGGTCTAGTGAACCGATCATTGGCATATGAAGAGCCGCCATCGCAAATTCTTCAAAATGCTGCGTACTCATCGCATTCACAGAGTGTAAGTTATCAGGCCGGTGCTTAATATTATGAACAGCGCTGCTTGCCGTCTTTTTCTTCATGCCATTGAGTTGATAAAAATTTTTCAACTGGTCAACAGCCTTGGCGGCTGATTTTTGTGCTGCCTTGCTGCTATCAAATTCAGAAATAGGAATTCTCGTAAATACGATCACTGATTTCTTTTTATCTCCCTCATTAATTTTGACTTTTTGACATCCAATAACACTCTCTTGAACACCGACCGCGTCACCCTGCACTTGGTGGGGTAAGTAAGCAAAAAAATGCTCGGAACGATTACTTCTGCCAGTATCCACGTCGACCTCCCTTGAATTGCACAAGGACTAAGTAACTCAAACAGGATGGCAAACCGCTAAGAATTGATTGTTAATGCACTAGCGCTGATCTTCAATGTGTTGCAAAAATAAAGGTTGACGGGACTTGCCTCCAATTTGTCGGCACTAGCCCTCGCTTTTTAGCGCGCCCCCAGACGCCACAATGAGGTCACCTCAGCCGCCCTTGCTGCATGCAAAGCATCGGTCGGATCCGCAGCTTTCGCATGGGTGGGCCGCGCATCAATGCGCGCGACGACCTTCAAACCAGCAGCATCAATCCATTCAAGTAATTCACCGCGGCTGCGTAAGCCGAGATGTTCGGCCAGATCCGACAGAACCAGCCAGCCCTCACCATCCGGCGTCAGGTGTGCGGCCAGTCCCGCCATAAATCCGCGCAGCATCCGGCTCTCCGGATCAAACACCGCATGCTCAATCGGTGAACTTGGTCGCGCCGGTACCCAGGGCGGATTACAGACAATCAGCGGTGCCTGGCCGGGCGGGAATAAATCGGCTTCAACCAAGCTGATCTGCGTACGCAAGTCCAGCCTGTCGATATTTTCACGGGCGCACGACAAGGCACGCGCATCCAGATCGGTTGCAACAACACGCGCGATGCCCCGTTTGGCCAGCACCGCAGCAAGCACGCCGGTGCCGGTCCCAATATCAAACGCCAATGAATTTGTTTGCAGCGTAGCCGGCAACGGCGCTTCGGCAACCAGCGGCACATAGTCGGTACGGACAGGTGCAAACACGCCGTAGTGCGGATGAATGCGGCACGGTGCATCGTCAGATAAGGCGGCAATCTCTACCCCGCGTTTACGCCATTCGTGGGCGCTGATTACCCCAAGCAGCTCGCGCATTGATGCAACATAGGGCATCTCGTTACGGCCATAGGCTTCGTTACACGCCAGCCTGACGTCCGGTGCCCGACGCAGCGGCACGCTGTGGTCGGCATCAAAGCCGATCAGGAGCATGCCCAGGGTGCGCGACCGCTGCGACTGTGCCTGTCGGTGCAGATGAAAGGTCTCCGTCATTGAGGGGGCCGGCTTGTTGGATTTTCTGCCGGATTTTTTGGCGGGCCGGTCGGCACGTCGCGCCAATGCCTGCAGCAACTGACGTGCATTTTGAAAATCGCCGCGCCATAAAATACCGGTACCTTCGCAGGCTAGCCGATACGCCGAATCAGCGGTCAGGGTATCGTCGGCCACGACCACACGCTTTGGCGGCGACACGCCATTTTCGGAACGCCAGCGGGCGCTACAGGCCTGCTCGTTTTCTGTCCATTGCAGTAGCGGGAATGGTTGATCGTTCTTGACAAGGGTGGTCATTGTTGAATGCCGGTGCACTGCCGGTAGCTGAGGAAGGGAAGCATCATAGGCTATTGCAGCCAGAAAAACCGGGAAGATGCGAGGATGCCGAGATTGTGCGCCGGATTCAAGCAACTATCCGGCCACTAATCTTAATAAAAATAACGCAGTTCTGCGAAGAGCACGTTATTCTTTTTCAGGTAGCCAAAGAGCGTATCGCTGCCACCCTGATAATACTCATAGCCGGCCAGCAGCTTGATGCTGTCGCTCCACAAATAAGTAATCCGGGGTCGTACCGAGTAAGCCCGGCGCTCGATCAGACTCGAGCCCGCCAATTCGGTTTCCAGTGTCTGATTCCACCATTTTTTGGCGATACGCAAGCTCACACCGTTTTGATTACGATCGAGTTGCGAACTGAAGATGGCATGCAGCCGTGCCGCATCTGAGGGCGTGCTGTAGTTCAGCACATGGCGATTAAAAATCTGCACGATGCCGCTGGTCTCATTACCGAAATCATGCTCAACCCCAAAGACGGTATACACAAAGGGATTTTTGACGAATTCATTGTTGCCATCCGGGTCTTCCGTCATCGTGTAGGCCGATTCCAGCGCGAAGCGATAGCTGCCTACGCTTGTCGCTGCATCCATGCCGATGACCTTAGTCCGATAATGCTGAATCCTTAACGCCGCCGACAGATCGCCGGCAAGGTCATAGCCATCAAAATAGGATAGCGACCAATCGATTGTTTTACCGGACTGATCCATCTTGAGTGCCCATTGCCGGCTGCCAGTCGGCGTGCTCTCTGAAAAACCAGGGCGTAAAAATATTTTGTTTGGGGCGAATTCCGGTAACCAGATTGCGCTCAGGCTCGTATACGGATCCACATTCCATGAGCCCTTGGCCGCTACCGAGCCAAAGCGATCTTCATCAATATCGGCGCCCATCAAGGTCGCGTCTCGCCCGGTCAGATTGTCAGTCGGATTAAGACGGTCCGCGCGCCCCCACGCGATGATTTGTTTGCCAACCCTGAAGTCAAAGGCGCCTGCACGGCCCTCGAGGTAGGCCTCGCGCACACGCGAGCGAGAGTAGCCATTACTTCTTACATCTTCTCGTGCGGCGTAACCCTCGGCATAGAGTCCCAACCCGCTATTGAGTTTTTTTTCCAGCTTAAGCCAGTTTGACGCCGTGCCAACATTCCCGACATCATCGTAGAGCCGATTGGATGACCAGATACCACTGCGCAGAGAACCCGTCAGACCTAACTGATTGAGCCCGCGCGTCAGACCAGACCCGGCTGCGCGCTCCGGCGGGGCCAATTCCGGCCCGTCGTCGGCGCCCGCTGCACAGGCCACCGGCACAAGCATCCCGAGCAGCAGCAACGCACCCGCACTCACCGTGGCGAGTGCATGGCCAATATTTCTCGGGCCTCTTGAGCGCGACTGCAGCGTCATTGCTGTTCCATATACCGCGTGGTGAAATAATCGTCCTTCACACCATTGTTGACCTTGAACTGGTCAATCGTGATCACCGTGCTGTGGCCGGTCTGCATATTGCGGGCTTCAAGAACGCCAGCCTGCCATTTATGCTTGACGGTGTCGACTTCCTTCCAGTGGCTGTAACGCGCTTCTTTAAGCAGCTCGTTGGCCTCGTCGTAGGAGGCTGATTTGAGGGTCACAAAATTATCTTTCTGAATCCACGCAACCCGCTTTGCGTAACCGGTGTTGGCTTTGACGGACGCGTCCCGCGGCAGCGATTCGATCACATAGCAAGGCTTGCCATCGACCTCTTCTTCTTTGACCAGCGTGTGATTCCACTCCTTGACCTTATGGCCGATGACGTCGCCATAAGAAAAATCGGTACCCACGAAGCTGTCTTTTTTATTGCTGGAGATAAGGCGTCTTACTTTTTTTACGCTAGGCAGATAAATCCAGATATCGTCGTCTTTGTCAGAATGCTCAACGAGCAGCGACACCGTGCCTTTGACATCAACGGGCTCAAGGAAACGTGTCATGCGCTTGTTGTCCACACCATTCGCGTCGAGCTTGCTGGTGCCGAAGGATTTGCGTACCCGCTGCTGACCAGATTTGTTAGTCAGGGTCATCGTTGACTCGGAGGTGGAATCCGCGTATTTGCCGACGACGAAATTTTTCTCCATGATCTCGACCGGCGTGATCGCCCACGATGCCTTTGGCAGCGCCACACCAAGCATGGCAGTGAAGCCCAGAACAAGCATCAGCGCGGTTCCGGATTTTAAGTTGCCGGCGTTGTTCACATGATCTCCTTTAAAAATAAATGAAGGACGGAATTTTAAAACCAGGGCCGGCATCACGGTGAGCGCAGCGGTGACGCTGACCAGCATGGCGGTGCCAATTAAGATCGCACTCCAGGTATGCGGGTAATAGCCGCGTGACCCTGCCTGTACCGCATAGCCCCCTGCCACTGCCGAGGCCACAAACAAGCAGGCCTTACCAGCGGTACTGAGCACCTTGCGGAAAGCTTCGTCGGTGTTGGTGCCTTTAGCGATTTCTTCGCGCAATCTAAAGAGCATATAGATCGCGTAGTCCGCACCAATACCAATGGCCAGTGCCGATGTGAGCGCCGTGGGCACATTGAGCCGCATGCCAAGCCATCCCATCAACCCCATGTTGACTAACACCGAGAGCAGTAAGGGCGTGACGACCAACAAGCCGGCAATGAACGAGCGGAAGACAAATGCGGTGGCGAGAAACACCACACTGGCGATCTGGATCACATTTAAAATTTTATCTTTCACGATTACGTCGGTGATCGCTGCACTTTGCGCCACGCTGCCACCAATATTGACTTTGATATTTTTCGGGAATTTGGCATCAACAAAAATTTGGATTTCACTCCACAGTGCATGCAAATCTGCCGTACTGTCACTGTGCGTGAAGACGACCATGTTGGCCATCCGGTAATCATAATCAACGTAGGGGTCAAAATCACCCGGCTCGCCAGACATTGAATAAATCAGCAGATATTCCGCGATGGTGGCCTGCTTGTCCGGGATCCGGAAAAAAGCCGGATCATCCGCGTTCATTGACTGGTTCATGCGCTTGATAAATTCGGCAATCGAAATCACTTTGCCGATATTGGGACGCGTAGTCAGATAATTCTGCAGTTCATCCATGGCGCGCAGCACGGCCGGATCTTTGATGGCGTCGGGTTTGTCGCCTTCGATCAAGAGATAAATATTATTCGTGCCTGCCATGCGCTCGTTGAGCTTTTTGTCAGCGACCATCAACGGTAAATCAGGATCAAAATATTTTTTCAGCGCGCTTTCAATTTTGAGCTGGGACATGCCAGCCAGAGCAACCGCAATGATGACTCCACACACCATAAAAATCCGATGGCGATTGGGTCCCAACAACAGGTCGGCATAGAAATGCGTGATACGGTCCCAGAAGCGCTCTTCGCGCTCCATGCGGGCTTCTTTTTCACCTGGCGGCGGCAGCACAGCACGCAGGGCCGGAATGAAGGTCATTTCAATGACCAGAATACTCAAGATGCCTATGCCGGAAAAAATACCAAAAACGCGAATCGACACGATATCGAAAATCATCAGCGACAAAAATCCTGCGGCAGCGACCAGTCCGGCAGTCAGCATCACCGGGCCGATTTTCACAATCGATTCAATCACGGCCAATCGGTTCGCCTCTTTGGGTGACAAATTCGGATCTTGCCGCAGCACGTTATATTCTTCGTAGTAGCGCTTGAGCATCTGTACCGCGTGTCCCGCGCCGACGGCCAAAATTAGAATCGGCGTGGACATATTAAAAATATCGAGCGGCACATTGGCCAATCCCATCAATCCCTTGCCCCACGTGACGGCAATAATCGGTGTCAGCAGAGGCAGGATCAGCCCCTGTATCGTGCGGAACGCTTCATAGTGAATCACGCCGATAATACCGATTGCAAGCAGCAGCAATAAGCCCCCACGCGCGGAAAACTGCTCAAGCTGGGCCAGAAAAGCCGGGTACCCGGTAACGACGATATCGACCGATTCATCCCGTTCAGACTCGACGATCTCGAGGATTTTTTTATTCACATAGGTGAAGCCACCTTTGCCTTCTTTGAGTTCGGCAGGCGTGGCGTCACGTACTTCTGCCAGCACTGTAATGGTCTTGAAATCTTGCGAGACAACCGAATTCATATACGCGGTATTACGTTGCAACGCATCTTTCAGAGCGGCCATCTGCTCGGGCGTGGCGGGCACATCGCCCATCATTTGTTTGACCTCCATGCCTTCCTCAGTGCCACGAATATCTTTTGCACGCCTTGCCGCTACCGAGAGCAGATTTGCTTTCACCACGCGCGGCGTTTCACGTAGCTTAGCGGTGATGCGCTGGACTTTTTCGAGTACCTTGGGGTTAAAGACGTCCCCTTCTTTCGGCGTGATACCGATTACGCCGACATAACGCGAACCGAAAATCTCTTCCACTTTAAGCGTGGTCGCCACGAAGGGATGCGAGCGCGGCACGATGTTGTTGGGATCAATAATGACGGTCAGGGCCTGACCACGAAAATGCAAGAAAACCGTCGCAAGCAAAACAAGTGCAAGCACAGCCCAGCGAAAACGAACAATGAACCCAATATAACTACGCATACAATTGTCTCCTGACAAATTATTATTTTTTTGATAGCACAAGCCCGCTGCGTGGCCTGCAAACTGGGGCGAGCTAATTAGATACGGGTCGGCCGGTCATCCACCAACGATGCCAATAAATTAATCCGCACGATGGGCGATCGTGAATAATAACTGACCGCCATTTCAATAAGAAAAAAGTCAGACATGCAGCGAATCGAGCATGACGGGAACCCCTTGCATAAGGTGCCGTGCACTAAATAACAATGCCCTCAATCTCGATCAGGCGCGCCAAGCTCTCTTCAAGAATCGTGCGGGCCTTGGCAGCCGATTCATTGAGCTGCGCATGCAACTCTGCGTCTTTATCATTACGATTGGCGCATTCACTACTGTACTGCTCGAACGCGCTGAGACTAACGATCAGTTCAGCCAGATGGTTGGGGCACTCGCAAACAATTGTGCCGGTCAGCCCGGCAACCCGCGCGAGCTGCTCGGCACTAAAGCGGCGAGGCGCCGGCACGGTGGCCGCGCGCACTTGCGGCGCGGCCTCCGGCGCTGGGGTACGCAGCGACAAGCAGGCACGATGGATTTCTGTCGCAGTCACCGCTCCCTTCAGACACACCACGCCTGCGCGCTCAAGCTGGGTCAGTGCCATCTTGGTACCGAAATTAAAGACCACCACCGCTGCTGCGCAACCCGTATCAAGTAACTGCCGGCGCACATCAGCCAGCGACTGCTCATTGATCGTGGCAGCAGCAATGATTAGCACATCAGCCTGCGGCGCCGCCGCCGATTGCCCGCTCGGCTGCCATTGCTCCACCACGTCAATATCCTGAAACAGCAGCAGCTCACGCCGCATGCGCACACTAAATGATTCGTTAAAAAAGATGACACGGCATTTACGCAGACGGCGAGGCGTATCGTTCGGCGCGCTTGCCGTCGCCGTACTGAGCCGGTCACGCAAGGCGTCAATGGATAATTTGGCCAGGCCGCTCACGGGATGACCCAGCTCTGTCAGTTGCTTTACCAACGATAGCTTAATAATGTCTGCCTCTGAATAAAGCCGGCGCCCAGTTTCGCTGCGCCCGGGAACGATCAAATCGTAGCGCCGCTCCCAGACACGCAGTGTTTCAGGTTGGACGTGGGTGCGGCGCGCGACGACGCCGATGGTGTATTGATGCTTCTGAACGGTGTCCATTGTGAAGGTAGGCCTAAAAAAACATGAATCGGATGGAATCAAAATCAATACAACTGAGAGCTGTTTAGCTTTTGTTTTAGCGCTAAAGCTCAACACAGGCAGGAATATAGCATCGAGACACGTGCTTTATTGCGCACCCCGCCGGGCTTTTTTTCTGCCAAATGCGTCAAATAAATTTCTTTTAGTTAACTTATTTATTTATTTCATTCTTATTTTTACATTTTGTTTATATTTAGCCTAATGTTTTTACGTAAATTTGAAATTATTTTGGTTTTGTTTATATTTAAGGTGGACAAATACTAAGTTTGTGATATGATTCGTTCATTAGCTTTCAACGACTTTAATTTCTCAACCTTTAGGAGCTCCACCATGTTTAACAAATTCGCTTTCGTAGTCGGTCTGGTCTTGGCTAACTCGGCTTTCGCAGCTGGTTCGGACAACGTTGCCGTGGTCACTGATAAAGATGATGTGATGATGGTTGCTGCTGTAGGTAACACCTGGTCGGTCGTCGCAATGGACAACACCAACGGCATGTCGAAAGTACGTAAGTTTTTTGATCTGGGCGAGAACGGTGTGCAGCAGATCGACTACGTGGTCAACTGCGCCGACCAATCCGTTGCATTAGCTGGTTTTGCTGTTCTGAAGACCGCTGACACCAACCACGCTCGCCTGACCGAGCCAAGCTATGACGACTTGTCCTTCTACAAGCCAAAGCTTGATATCGATCGCAACATCGCCAACAACGTTTGCGACAAGCGCGTGGCAATGGGCAACGGCGGTTCGACGAACTAACAGCATTCGACGGGCCCTGGGCCTGTCAAACAGAAAAACGACCCAGTGGGTCGTTTTTTTTATGGCCCGAACAGTCGCAACAGACAGTCCGCCCGCCCGATACCTGCTGCGGCGACGGGATGAGAGGCGCCTAGGTCCCTGCGTAGTGGTGCAATTGATTTCCTTGTCGCGCGTTGGAATGATCACCTCACAGCGGCGCTTCCAGACACGTCATGCTGAAGGTTGAACAAGGGTGCGGCGAGCAACCACGCCGATGGGGTATTGATGCCTTTGTACGGGCTCCATGTTAGTGATCGGCCTGAAAAATAGGAATCGGGCGACATCAAAAATCAAGAAAATAAGGGTTGTTTAGATTTTGTCTTGACGCCAAATCTAAAAACAAGCGGGATTGCAGCATTGAGTCCGGCGCCCGACCGCGCAGTCATCCGGCTTTTTCTTAATTCGACCACCAAACAAGTTTCTTTTAGATAATTTATTCGGCTGTTTTGTTCTCATTTCCACATTTTGTTTATATTTAGCCTAATGTTTTTACGTAAATTTGAAATTATTTTGGTTTTGTTTATATTTAAAGTGGACAAATACTAAGTTTGTGATATGATTCATTCATCAGCTTTCAACGACTTTAATTTCTCAACTTTTAGGAGCTCCACCATGTTTAACAAATTCGCTTTCGTAGTCGGTCTGGTTTTGGCTAATTCGGCTTTCGCAGCTGGTTCGGACAACGTTACCGTGGTCACTGATAAAGATGACGTGATGATGGTTGCTGCTGTAGGTAACACCTGGTCGGTCGTCGCAATGGACAACACCAACGGCATGTCGAAAGTACGCAAGTTTTTTGATCTGGGCGAGAACGGTGTGCAGCAGATCGACTACGTGGTCAACTGCGCCGACCAATCCGTTGCGTTAGCTGGTTTTGCTGTTCTGAAGACCGCCGACACCAACCACGCTCGCCTGACCGAGCCAAGCTATGACGACTTGTCCTTCTACAAGCCAAAGCTTGATATCGATCGCAACATTGCCAACAACGTTTGCGACAAGCGTGTGGCAATGAGCAACAACGGCGCAACGAACTAAGTTGTCGAATCGGGCTTTGTCTCGATCTACACAAAAAAAGCGACCCTCGAGGTCGCTTTTTTGTTGCAGATGGCGTGAGCGCTCCTCAGGATGAAACTGGATCAGGCATGGTCAATACCCAGCCGGTCCGCTGTTCAAATGACGCGATATCGTCGGGGGTGTCTAGGTCGAGAATGAAACGATCATTGTCTGTCTCCAGCTTGTGCACCAGCGCTGGATTGGCATCGATGAATTTACGACAGCCGATGTTTTTGCCGGATTCAAGCATGGACGCAATGACCTCTCCCGAGAAAGCCACCGGATTACCGCGCTGACCACGCACCTCCGGATACACCACGCAGGTGCCGGGTGGACGTTTTTTAAACGCAGCAATCAACTCTGTTAATTCGGCACTGCCAATCAGGGGTTGGTCGGCCAGCGCAATCAAGACAATGTCGAACTCCGATCCCAATGCTTCGAGCCCCAGCTTGACCGACGATTGCTGGCCCTGCTCTGGCTGCGGATTGCGCACCACGGTGACTGGAAAACTCTCCACTGAGGGCTCAATTTGTTCGTAATAAAAACCGGTAACAACAACGACTTCATTAATGCCACCACCGCTCATTGCGATGAGATGCCGATTAATCAAAGGCACTCCCTGCAACTTCAGCAGGCACTTGGGCACATGCCCCATCCGCGAGCCCTCACCAGCGGCCAGCAGCACCGCGCCAACGCGGAGCTGTTCATACAAACCGCCACCTTGCTTTAAAAGACACCCCATTTTTTCACCTCATGACTAAACCAGCTTGACCAAATTTTCCAGACTCTGAAGATGATGGATTGCCAAAAAACCGCTAATGAGATGCCGACTTTGCTGTATCGCTTGCGAGCCTGGCTCTTCTTTGTTCGGATGTAACCAATACAACTTGGCCCCACGTTGCCGAATCGCCCGGATGGACCGTTCGGTCTCGTCAGGCGGATCGTACCCGTCGGAGAGAACATACACCAAATCCCGCGCACCTAATGCCCGTCTGACATGCACGTTCAAGAACGTGCTGAGGTTGCTCGCGATTTTGGTACCACCACCAAAACTTCGCTAGACCCATTTAATGTCACGCTGTCGTCTTTCGCGACAGTCCTGCACTTTCTTATTGGTACGAATTTTGCATATTCCTGTCGGAAACGCGCAATCAACACGCTGCGACAGGAGCAATCATGGTTACCAACGTCACGTCATCTTCGCCCGTCATCGCGACCGGCGGCACCAAGCTGAGTACGCAGCAAATCAAAACAAGCCTCACGGCCGCGCTCATTTCGGCTGGCGTAAAGGATGCCAAGACGACCGATGCCAGCCCGAAAGGTTTCCCTGCAGGAACTAGCTGGAATGACGCCTTTAAAATGGTCACTTTCCGCACGGAAGACAATAATCCATCGACACCGGGCAATCTAGTGCTATCCGAAACAGCGCTCAAAAAAGCGCTTGCCGGCACCCAAACGCTAAAAGACCTGGGCTACCCCACGCTGGCGAAATTCCCGAAAGGCACCTCGGTGCAAGGGGCACTCGACAGCCTGTTTCAAAATAAATCCAACGGCATTTTGGCCTCGACGCTGGCGAAGTCCGGCATCTACGACCTCAGTGCATTTCCGGCTGGTACCACGGCCTATCAGGCTTTCAAACTCATCGAAGACCCGGAAACGCCGGGCAAGATCTCCAACACGCAATACAACGAGCTCAAAACTGCCTATGCGGAGCTGGCTGGCCTTGGCATCAAGTCGCTGGCAAATTTTCCCAACGGAACCACTGCGACACAAGCCAAAGCAACGCTCGAACCCAAAGCGTCGGCCATGGTGTCCATGGTGGGCATGAACAGCAGCAATTTCAAAGACCCCACCATCACCCCGCTCAAAGCGTTGGCTATCCTGACGGGGCTGCCGGGCACCTTGAGCGCTATGAATAACCTGCCCACTGGCGTCAACGCCAACACGCTTGGCACCGACGCGCTAGCGGCAAAAAAACTTGTCTCCATGGGCTATAGCAGTTTGGCTGAATTTAACAAAATGAGCGCTTTTGCCAGCAAGCCCGCTACCGCCAGCACCGCGTTGGCGCAAGTAATGAAAAATCCTCAGCCGTTTGATTTGCCGCTGACCGATATCGCCAATTCTGAGCGCCTGTTTCAAAACCCGGCCGACGCAATCAGCAAAAGCTATGGCGCGCCCAACCTGATTAAGAAAAGTGTCTACGTGGCACCGGCATCCGACCGCGTCACACCCAACCCCATGCCTAAAACCACCATCACAACGGCCGCCGAAGTGATCGCCAGAAACATTGCCTATTGGGGCAATTAAGACTGTAAATAAGTGCAAAGATTGCCGATAAAGCCTTGAGAAACTTACCTTGGAGAAATTTTTCTTCTATACTAGAAGTTGATCTTAATTAAATAATAGTGTGGGAGCAGCTAATGAAAAAATTCGCAGCGCTGGGCTTGATGGCCTTGATGAGCACCGCCGCCCAGGCGGAACTCAAACCGTTTATGTCCCTCGATTACAGCCAGGAAGAAAAACGGGGCTCCATTGCTGATGAATACATTGCAGCCAATGTGACCATTGGTGTGAAGGCGGCCAATAAGGTGGAATACTCGTTCAAAGCAGGATTGAGCGACAAAAATCCGGTAACCGGAACCAGCACCATCTCAAACAACATTGAGATCAAGATCAAAAAATCGTACGACCTCGGCAACGGTTTGTACCCTTACGTTGCGCTGCGTTTGGGGGAGAAAATTGAAGCCACCAAGCAGTTTGCGCATTACGCCGTTGATGCCGGCATTAAAATCCCGCTCGGCAAAGGCTTTGCCATTGATATCGGCACCCGGTACCGCAATGCCTTCGCCACGGGGAATAATTTTGATAGCACCCGTTATCACGGCATGGTCACCTATGACCTTACCCCAAGCGACAGCGTTGGCCTACGTTATGCCTATAGCACCGGCGCGGCAGCCGAATCCAAAAATAGCTGGCGCGTGCATTACGCGCACAATTTCTAAGACGCGTCACCCCTCGCCGGCACGCTGGCGGGGGACTCCCCAAAAAAGACCGGGCAACCTGTAAGTTGACCGGTCTTTTTTTTGCGCCCCGCCGTAAACCTGAAATAATGTTGGTGAGAAACAAATCATTGCGCTGCAGCAGGCGTATTTTCCTGACATAATGCCGCACAGAAGCTGACAAAATGCTGACGCACACCCTTCAAATTCAAAGAAAGTTAGTCCATGTTCGCTCGCGCACGTGTCTTTTCGGTTCTATTTTTACTGAATCTGACAGTAGGTATTGCCCAAGCAAAAGAGCCCGCCCCAGCCGCTAGGGAAGTGTCGCTCACCATCAATGAGCTTGTATCGTTGATCGTTCGAACCAACCCGACACTAATGACCAGCAAGCGCACACTCGAGCTGGCTACCGCGAGCGTCACCTCCGCTGGTGCGCGGCCTAACCCTCGACTTGAGAGCAATATTGGTCGTAATCAGGCCATGGCTGGGTATGCCGGCCAAGGCAGCGTGACGGGCATTGGCGTAGCGCAGCTGTTCGAAAACCCTGCATTGCGTAGCGCACGGGTTGATGCCGCACGGTCGGTCGAGCGGGGCAGTTTGCAATCCGTGGCCGCCACCCAAAATGAGGTCGTGGCTCAGATCCGTTTGCGCGCTTTCGAATATTTGCTGCGTAAAGAGGAATTACTCGCCGCGAGCGATGCGCTGCTGCTGCTGCAACAGATTCAGCAACGGGTACGGGTACGCGTTGAGACAGGCGAAGCGGGCAAATACGAACTGATCAAGGCCGATACCGAAATCATCAATGCCCGCCAGCGCGAGCAAACGGCCAAATTGCAACTCGAGCAGGCGGTCATCAATCTCAATCGGCTCGCTGCAGGCCAGTTGCCCCCAGCCTGGACGCTTGACGGCAATCTCACCGACCAGATTGATCTGCCCACTTTCGACGCCATCGAAGCCACCGCGCTCGAATCCAATCCTGAGTTGCATGTGCTACGCGCCGACGTGGACCGGGCTCAGGCGCGTATCAGCGAAGCGATCGCGAGCCGCTGGCCCGGCATCGAGCTGCGCTACTCGCATCAGCGCGAACCTGATTACCGCCAAAATATTCTCAGCATGTCAATTCAGGTCCCCATCGTCGACCAGCGGGCCGGCCCACGCGCCGAGGCCATCGCCGACCGTGAACGGGCGCGCACCCGGCTAGAGGGTCGGCGCGCCGAACTGCAGCAACAACTCGCGCTCGCTTGGCGCTCCGTCGAGGTGGCACGCCTTCGCATCAAGGCGCTCGACGAAGGCGCGATGATCGGGGCGGAAGCCGCACTGCGTATCGCTCAAGCCGCTTACCGCTTTGGCGAGCGCGGCATTCTTGACGTGCTCGATGCCGAACGTGTGCTGCGCTCGGTACGGGGTGACTTACTGCAGGCGCGCTATGAATTGCAAGCCTCAACGATCGAACTCGATTTCCTGGCAGGCCGCTATATTAATGCAGGCGACTGACCCGACCGCGCTGCTGCCTGCTTGCGGGCACTGCATTATCTTATTTCACCTACCTCATCAGACCATGATTGCACAATCGTTTTCCCGCCCATTGTCCTGGCTGCTTGGCAGCCTGCTTGTTTTGACCCTGACAGGATGTGGCAAAGAGCCGACCCAAACACCCGCCAAGACCGCCGGCGCACCGGCGTCGGCAGTCGACCCGATGATGGTCAATGTCAGCGCCGAAATGGCCGCGCAATTTAAAGTCGAAGCCGCGCAAATGGCCAGCATTGCGTTGGTGCAAAAAGTCGTGGGCAAGATCGAAGCCAATGAGCAACGTACCACCCGCACCGGCGCCTCGGTAACGGGTCGTGTCACGCAAGTGATGGCGGAAGTGGGCGACCGCGTCAAAGCCGGGCAGCCGCTCGCCAGACTCGCCAGCCCTGAGCTGACCAATGCACAGTTGGCCTATCTGCGTGCCGTTTCCAGCAGCAAGTTGGCCGAGCGTTCGGTCGAACGCGCACAGCAGTTGGTACTGGCAGACGTGATCGGCGGGGCCGAATTGCAGCGCCGCGAAGTTGAGTTATCGATCAGCCGCGCTGAGCTGCGCGCGGCGGCCGACCAGCTCAAGCTGATCGGGCTGTCACAAACGGCAATCGAGCGCTTACGCGAAGACGGCGCCTTGGCCTCCGAAGTCGCCATCACGGCAACCCGCGCCGGCGTGGTCGTCGAACGTAAAGTCAGTCAGGGTCAGGTCGCGCAACCGGGTGACCCACTCTTTACCATTGCCGACCTGTCCAATGTCTGGGTCGTGGGTGCCTTGCCTGAAAAAGATGCCAATTCGGTTCAGCTAAACCAGCAAGTTGAAGTCGAGGTCGCGGCGCTCGGCCAGACTCGCCTGAAAGGCAAAATCGTCTTCATCAGCGACACCGTGCACCCCGACACCCGCACAGTGGCCATCCGCACCGCAGTCGACAATCCCGGCTTTGCGCTCAAGCCGCAAATGCTCGCCACCTTGCATCTCAATGGCAGCTTCATCAATCAACTGGCCATACCGGCGTCAGCAGTAGTGCGCGAAAATAACCGCGAATATGTGTTCGTACAACTCGGCCCAAGGCAATTCAAACTCACCGAAGTGCAGCTCGATGAAGCCGCTGGCGAAATCCGGCCGGTACGCAAAGGCATCGACGAAGGCACTCGAATCGTGGTCGATGGCACCTTTCATCTCAATAGCCAGCGCAAACGCGCCGAGCTGGAGTAAGGCATGCTCAATCTCTTGATTCGCGAGTCGCTCGCTGCGCGGCTGGTGATGACGATCATGGCTTTTGTACTGGTCGGCTTTGGTATTCGCTCGACCATGAAGCTGTCCGTCGACGCCTTCCCCGATGTCACCAACGTGCAGGTGCAGATTGCTGCCGAAGCACCGGGCCGCTCGACCGAAGAGGTCGAACGTTTCGTCACTGCCCCGCTTGAAATCAGCATGACCGGCTTGCCTGGCCTGACTGACATGCGCTCGCTCAACCGTAACGGGCTCTCTCTCATTACGCTGGTTTTTACCGACAACACGGACGTCTACTTTGCTCGCCAGCTGGTCATGGAAAGACTGATGGAAGTCAGCTCGCGCATGCCCACCGGTGTCACGCCGGTGCTGGGCCCGGTCTCCACGGGTCTGGGCGAAGTTTATCAATACACACTCGATCATCCCGATGACGGCAAGCGCAAACTCACCGACACCGAACTGATGGAACGCCGCTCGATTCAGGACTGGGTCGTGCGTCCGATGCTGCGCTCAATTGCCGGCATCGCCGAGATCAATTCGATGGGTGGGCTGGAGCGGCAATATCAGGTGATGGTCAATCCGGATCGGCTACGCCACTATCACCTCTCGCTCAACACGGTTCACCAGGCCATCGCCAGCAACAACGCCAACTCGGGCGGCGGCATCCTGCCGCAGGGTGAAGAGCAATATCTCATTCGCGGCGTTGGTCTGACCCGCACTGCGGAAGACATCGGCAGTATTGTGCTCAAAGAAGAAAGCGGCATTCCGGTGTTTGTGCGCGATGTGGCCGAAGTCAAAATCGGGGCAGCGGTGCGCTACGGCGCCTTCGTCAAAAACGGTGACACCGAATCCGTCGGTGGCATCGTGATGATGCTGCGCGGCGGGAATGCCAAAGAAATCGTCACCCGCGTGAAAGCACGCGTCGATGAAATCAATGCCAAAGGACAGCTGCCCAATGGCCTCAAAATCGTACCGTTTTACGACCGTACCGAATTGGTCGATGCGTCGCTTTGGATGGTGGGCAAGGTACTAATGGAAGGCGTGATTCTGGTTGTCATTGTGCTGCTCGTGTTTCTCGGCGACGTGCGTTCCAGTCTGGTCGTGGTGGCCACACTGGTTCTCACGCCACTGGTGACGTTCATGGTCATGAACCGGATCGGTTTGTCGGCCAATCTCATGTCGCTGGGGGGGCTGGCCATTGCTATTGGTCTGATGGTCGACGGCACCGTGGTGGTGGTAGAAAACGTCTTTCATAAACTTGGCACGGCCGGCACCGGCGTGGCCGAACGCAGCAGAGTCGTGCTTGACGCGACGCTGGAAGTGGCCAAGCCGACTATCTACGGCATCTCGATCATTATCCTGGTGTTCCTGCCGCTGATGACCCTCACTGGCATGGAAGGCAAGATGTTTGGCCCGCTGGCCATGACGATTGCCATTGCGCTGGCTGTTTCGCTGGCGATCTCGATGTTCCTTTCGCCGGCCTTGTGTTTCTATATCCTCAAAGGCGGCAACGACCACGACACCCGTCCCATCGCGTGGATGAAGCGGCATTATCTGGCGCTCTTGCACGCTGCACTCGCCTCCGAGAAAAAAACGGTGGCCGCCGCCGTGGCGCTTCTGCTTGGGTCATTCATGCTAGTGCCGCTATTGGGCAAGAGCTTCATACCCACCATGAACGAGGGCTCGATTGTGCCGCAGATTATTCGTTCGCCTAATATTTCAATGGACGAATCTATTGAGATTGAAATGCAGGCGGCCAAAATAGTCAGTCAGGTACCCGGCGTGCGCCTAGTCGTTGCCGGCATGGGTCGCGGTGATTCTGCTGCGGATCCCTCTGCACAAAATGAATCCAACCCCATCGTCAGTATTGATCCAAAATCTAACCGCACTCAGGCCGAAATCGAAGGCGACATCCGTCATGCGCTGGCTGTGTTGCCCGGTGTTCAGGTGGTGATGAACCAACCGATTGCACAGCGCGTTGACGAAATGCTGACTGGCGTGCGCTCACAACTGGCCATCAAAATTTTTGGTGACGATCTGGCTGAACTCAAACGACTCTCTGAACAAGTCTCGCAGATCGTCAAAAAAATACCCGGCGCGCGTGATGTGCGAATCGATCGTCTCTCCGGACAGCAAACTCTTACGATCGATATTGACCGTCGTGCCATTGCGCGTTATGGCATCAACGTCGCCGACATTCACGCCATCATCGAGACCGCCATTGCCGGCAGCGAGGTGAGTCAGCTCTATGAAGGGGAGCGTCGCTATGCAATTTTGCTGCGCTATCCAGAGTCGTACCGTAATTCAGTCGACGCCATCCGTAAAACGCTGCTGCGCACACCCGATAACGCGGTCATTCCGCTTGAGTCGGTGGCCAAGATATCACTGGTCGACAGCCCGCCCGCTATTAACCGCGAATCCGGCAAGCGGCGCGTCGTGGTTGGCGCCAACGTAGCCGGTCGCGACTTGGGCAGTTTTGTCGCCGAGGTGCAGCAACAGGTAGAACAAAAGGTCAAACTGCCCGATGGTTATTATTTTTCCTGGGGCGGTCAGTTTGAAAACATGCAGCGCGCTATGGGTACCTTAATGGTCATCATACCGCTGACGATTGCGGCCATTTTCTTCCTGCTCTTTATGATGTTCAAGTCACTCAAATTAGCCGCACTCATCATCACGGTGCTGCCCTTTGCGTCCATTGGTGGCGTCTTCGGGCTGGCTATCACGGGCGAGTATTTATCCGTGCCGGCATCGGTTGGCTTTATCGCACTGTGGGGCATTGCAGTGTTGAACGGCGTGGTTCTGGTTACCTGCATCCGCCGGCTGCGTGAAGACGGGATGGCCGTCAAAGAAGCGGTGCGCGAAGGCTGTGTGCAGCGTTTCAGGCCGGTGATGATGACGGCCACCGTCGCACTGCTCGGGCTGGTGCCGTTTTTGTTTGCCAGCGGGCCCGGCTCGGAAGTGCAGCGCCCCTTAGCGGTGGTGGTCATTGGCGGTCTGATCACCTCGACCTTGCTCACCTTGGTGGTGCTGCCGGTACTGTATCGCTGGTTTGATCCAGCCATCGATCCTGCAATCAGCATGGAAAAGGCCAGCTAGCACGACGTTATTAAGTTGCTCGTGATGCGCTATGATGTGTCGCGTGAAAGTTTACAGAACGAGCAGCAATGAAATTAACAGCGAGACGGACATGATTACCCTGCGCCTGCTTGGCTGCAGCGGCGGCATTGGCGGCACGGCGCGGCGCACCACCTGCTATGGCTTGGATGACACCGTACTGATTGACGCCGGCACCGGTGCCGGCGAGCTGAGCCTTGAGCACATGGCGCGCATCGACCATATCGTGCTCACCCATGCCCATCTCGACCATATCGCCTGCCTGCCACTGCTGCTTGATTCGGTGGCAGCCTCGCGCGAGACGCCACTGCAGATCTGGGCGCTACCGGCCGTAATCGACATCCTGCGCGCGCATGTGTTCAATGATCAGATCTGGCCCGATTTCACCAAAATCCCCAACGAAATCCAGCCCTTTGTCGAACTCAATACCCTACCCGTCGGAGTGCCACTCGAGATCGCTGGCTTGCGTTTTACCCCCCTGCCCGGCCGCCATGGCATCCCTGCTTGCGGCTACCGCGTACAAAAAGGCGAGGTCGCCCTCGCTTTTTCGGGCGACACCATCGACTGCCCTGCTTTCTGGGAAGCCATTGCCGGCGATCGTGCGCTTGCTGCCGTGATCATCGAATGCTCGTATCCCATTCAGATGGCCGAGATGGCTGCGTTATCGATGCACCTCGATGTCAGCACGGTGGCGCGCCGACTCGCCGCTTTGCCCGATAACGTGGCCAGTATTGTCGTTCACCGTAAACCGGGAATGGAAGAAGAAATTGCGCAGCAACTGAAGTCAGCGCTACCGGGGCGTGATTTGCGACTGCCGGTACACGGGGACGTGTACCGGTTTTAGGTCTGAGGCAGCTTGGCCGGCAGCGCGTTCTAGCGTGCCCGCACCCGTCGCTCAAAATGCGCCGCCTTGGCGCTGGCCCAGTAACTGCGAAACGGCTCAGGCAACTTCGCAATACCCGTGGTCAGTAGCAAAGCACCGGGCGGCACCGTTGGTAAATTAATCGCCATCGGAACCGGATGACCGGATTGGTCGCGCACCATGATGTGGTCCGCGGTAATGTCACCAGGATGCTCGAAGCCTGCCGCGCTCACTAATTCGCCCAGCGCGTCCACCGTCTGCTCGTGGAAATTTTTGACTCGCTCCGCTTTATCCGGCACCACCAAAGCGCGCTGACGTTGCGGATCTTGCGTGGCCACACCCGTGGGGCAATGGTCGGTATGACAGCTGCGCGACTGAATACATCCCAGCGCGAACATAAAGCCGCGCGCCGAATTGCACCAGTCAGCGCCCAGCGCAATGGCGCGCACGATATCAAAGGCAGAAATAATTTTCCCTGATGCCCCAATCGCGATCTGGTCGCGCTTGCCGATGCCCAACAAGGTGTTATGCACCAGGCGCAAGCCTTCGCGCATCGGCATGCCAACATGATCGGAAAATTCAACGGGCGCTGCGCCAGTGCCGCCTTCACTGCCATCAATGACGATAAAGTCAGGGTAAATATCTGCGGCCAGCATCGCCTTGGCAATGCCGAACCACTCCCAAGGATGGCCGATACAGAGCTTAAAACCCACCGGCTTACCGCCGGAGAGTTCGCGCAAGCGCGCAATGAAACTCACCAGCTCAGCCGGTGTGGAAAAGGCGCTGTGCGAAGCCGGCGAGACGCAATCCTGTCCCAAGGCTACGCCGCGCGCCGCCGCGATCTCAGGCGTGACTTTCGCCGCAGGCAGCACACCGCCATGACCGGGCTTAGCGCCTTGCGATAATTTGATTTCGATCATTTTGACTTGCGGCGTGAGTGCCTGAGCCGTGAATTTTTCTTCGTCAAAATGCCCGTCGCGTGTGCGGCAACCAAAATAACCCGAGCCGATTTCCCAGATCAGGTCGCCGTTATGCTCGCGGTGATAGGACGAAATCGATCCTTCGCCAGTGTCGTGCGCAAAGCCCCCCATGTAGGCACCGCGGTTAAGCGCCAAGATCGCGTTGGGTGACAATGCGCCGAAGCTCATGGCCGAGATATTAAAAATAGAGGCCGAGTAAGGCTGACTGCAGGCAGGCCCGCCGATCTTCACGCGAAAAGTTTTGGGATCCGCTTCTTTGGGTTTGGCTGAGTGGCCCAGCCACTCACTGTCTTGCCCGTAGACCGCTTTGATGGTACCGAAGCCGCGTTTGTCGTTTTGTTTTTTCGCGCGGGTGTACACCATGATGCGTTGGTTGCGCGAAAACGGCAGCTTTTCCTCGTCATTCTCCAGAAAGTACTGGCGAATCTCCGGGCGTATATATTCGAGCAAAAATCGTAGATGGCCCGACACCGGATAATTACGCAAAATTGCATGATGCGTCTGCCGGTAATCACGCCAGCCGAGAATAAACAAGCCCAGGCAAATCAGCGACAGCAGCGGCGAAAAAAAGAAAAACAAAAATGTGCCGAAGCCGGTCAGTATCCACGGAATAAAACGCGAAGATTCACCCATCTGATTGCTCCTTAATTATGGTTTTATGAAGCAGCCTGGCTTCAACTTTGTATACCGACGACCGCCGACAATATCCGACAGCACTCACTCCAGCTCCACGCCCACCATCGGATCACCCGGCAAACCGATATAGCGTACCTGCACCTTCATTCCCGGCTTGGTTGGTTGCGGCGGAATATAGCCACCGAGGCTCAGTAAATCACCCGGCTTCAACGTCACCCCATCTTTTTTGAGCGCCTGCGCCAGCCACATCGCGGCATGAATCGGGTTATCCATCAAGGCGCTGCCTTTGGCGCGTCCGAGTTCTTTGCCGTCGACTTCATCCGTCATCACAACCGTCATCTCGGCGAGGCTATCCAGAAACGCCTGAGTTTTTACCACCGGTATTTCGTCGCCCATCACCCCGCCGCGGAAGGCAACATTGGTCGCAATCATGGCGTTGCCGTTGAAGGAACCTTCGAGCATCAGGTCAGCCAATTCGATGAACGGTACCACCGATTCAAGATGACCCAGCGCCTCAAGCGGTGTTTGGGCATCGGCGAGCCCCACGTCCTTTACCACCACAATAAAATCCGCCTCATAGACGGGACGCGCACCAAAATCAGCCGGCACGACCGCCAAAATATCGATCATATTGCGCTCAAACATCGTGCCCCACTTCGGGCTGTCCACGCCAAAGCGTTTTTGCAAGGCCACGTTAGTAAACGCCGCTTTGTAACCAAGCTTGGGACCGAGCACAGTGGGCAAACGATCGACAAGCTTGCGTTTGGCGCATTCGGCGTCTGA
Source organism: Bordetella parapertussis (assembly GCA_945866125.1). Lineage (GTDB taxonomy): Bacteria > Pseudomonadota > Gammaproteobacteria > Burkholderiales > Burkholderiaceae_D > Pernthalerella. Next base: position 1,054 of record CAMBFZ010000019.1, on the reverse strand, counting down.
TGCGCTCAATTCGTTGCCAAAGCCCTTGCTGATACGCTTGGCAGCGAAATCGGCCAGATAGGCAGTGACCGCAGCATCATCAGGGCAAGCCGCGATCGCACCGCCCACGCTGACAGCGCCAAGCGCCAAGACAAACATGTGGGCGGCTCGCAGGCCGGCGGATTTCAGTGGTTCAAACATGAGGGATATCTCCGGTGACGCGTTCTGGTGGCCCGGGGTCAACAGCCGGGAATCAGCCGTTGTTCTTTTTATGAACGCATTTTTGCGTGCAGGATAGCATGCTGCTTAAAGACCCTTCACCCCATCGTCGAAGCGATCGGCACAAGGCGATCCAGCGACACTTTTTACAGCAGTCGGGACAACTGCGGCTTTTGAAGTGCCATGCCAAATCGTTTTCAAATAAAAAATAAACAAAGAAGCAATTCCTGCAAAAACCGGGCATGCGGCGCGCAGAGCGGTTTCATTTGAATAACTAGCACGAATAATTCTCTCAAAAACCCACTGAGAGCCTTTTCCTTATTGCCAATTATATTCCCCTCAAGTATTCTTGCCTCGGGGTAATTTCTATACCAAAGGGGGAAGCATGGCAAAAAATATTCGCTTCGGTGAATACGTGCAGGCCGTAACAGTCGATTCCGACTCGGTCAGCTATTCAAAATTAATGCCGAAGCCAAAACTGGACAAAAACGGAAAAGAAATTCCGCAAAAACCAGAGAAGCTCAAAATGGCGGGTTCAGATGTCTACAACCTGCTGCAACCTTACATCGGCACACGCTTCATGGAACAGTTTTCAGCGGTGATTCCGTTGGCGGCTTACCTTGCTCTCTTTCAAATCATTGTGCTGCAGCGCTCAGTCGCTGATGCATCACTCATCGCAGGTGGCTTGTTCGCCGTGCTGGTGGGCCTGATGATTTTCATGGAAGGCCTCAAACTCGGTTTGATGCCATTTGGCGAAATTATCGGCAACATCCTGCCGCGTAAATTACCTTTGCCCGGCGTGCTGCTAATTGCCGGCATTCTTGGTGTTGCGGTCACCTATGCAGAGCCTGCAATC
>CAMBFZ010000018.1 GCA_945866125.1 Bordetella parapertussis | reverse complement strand
AAATGACAGCCTTTGATAACTCCCCTGTACCGCCTGCTTTGGGCTGACTGTTGCATGACCCCATGCGTTAGCAAAGGTGAACAGCCCGGCTAGTAGCGCAGTCCCGTATCGAATTGATATATTTTTCATGATTAATTAACCTCGCTTATCGTTGGATGTTGATCGTGTCGAGTTCAACGCTTACCATTTTCCTTCAATGCCCAGATAAGCAGACCGTCCATTGCCCGGGTAATACGCTGCACCGGGATTACCGCCAAAGCCAGCGCCAATATTGGTGGTGGCCGCATATTTTTTATCTGTCAGGTTGCGTGCGTCAAGAAACCAAGACCAGGTTTGATCGATAGGGCCGCCGGCCTTGAAGCCCAGCAGCGCGTAACGATCGTTGGAAATGCTATTGGTGTTATCCATCGGCGCCGTTGTCGGTACCCATTCAAATTTTGGCCCAGCATACGCAACCGGCATGCCTTGCGCACCTTTTACTGGCCCCCAACGATAAAGCAATTCGCCGCGAATAATCACAGGAGGGAATCCCGGCATGCGGTTGTTCCCATAGACCGCATCGCCATCAAATCGGAAATCACTATAAAGAAACGCAGCACGTGCCTCCCATTTATGGTCAAACAGTGCGGCAAGACTTAGCTCAACACCTTGATGGATGGATTTGGGCACGTTAGACGTCGTCGATTGTCCCCAGCCCGTGCAGATAGCGCTGCCGTTGGTGCAGATGGTTTGAAATTCATTACGTAGATTTGCCCGGTAAAGCGTCAAATCCCAAAAGCCCTGATCGCGACCGCCGTTAAATGATTTTTCTCCTCGCGCACCTACCTCATAAGTGGTGCCGGTCTGGGCTTTGGTTGCCAGCATCGTACTGGTCACATCAAAGATAGGTGGCTCGAAATTTTTACTGACATTGGCAAAGAGTTGCGACGTAGCGTCCAGATTATGGACCACACCAATACGCGGTATCCACTGCGTATACTTGACATCGTAATTTGCAGATGGATTCAGCGCATCTGTTTTTTTGCGGTTTGCTTCCTCATACTGCAGCGAAGCAATCAGTAAAGTGGATTGATTGAGTTTTAATTTATCTTCGATCAGGAAGCGATGGTTTGCAGATTTTTGCGCATAATCAGTTTGCACAGCGCCGGGGGTAAAACCGGCAAAGTTAACAGCGCGGGTGGTACCGTTGGTTGTCCCAAAATCAGGGAGGTAAGCCAGTGAGAGAACATTGTCTATACCGAACAGCTGGGATTTCTTCGACACTTTAAGGTGTCCGCCAACCGTAGACGTAGCTTGCTCAATAAAACCGAAGGTAATCGGATGCCACAGATCATGTTGCATCACATACGCCGCCACTTCATATTCCACATCGCCGTTTCTGTACACGGTTTTATTGGCAAAGCGCTGCGCGTTGACATCACGACGTTGAAAGCTATCCGGCCAGGTGGCCGAATTGGCTGCTGTCGGATTGGACAACAGTTGCGATCGGGTCAAGTAGCCAGGCAGTTGCGATTTGCTTCTGACGGCACCAAAAAAAAATCGTGATTCAAGATCAGCGTTAATTTTTACCCCAAAATTAGCCACCGCCTTTTCGCTTTCCTGTGCCGCGTGATCGCGATAGCCATCTTGTCGCATGGCGTTAGCTGAAATATGGTAGTCCCACACATTTCCATCAGCGGCGGTTGGTTTAATTACCTCGCCGATGATTCCCTGCAGCCTGCCATAGCCAAAACTGCCGGCCTCCGCTCTGCCGATGACGCCCGGGCTGTCATAGCCGGTGGGTGAGACAAAATTAATCGCGCCACCTAAGGTGCTCGACGCATAGCCCGATGCATTCGCCCCGCGCAACACCTCGACATAGCGCGCTGCCGAGGGATCAACAGTCTGCATATCAAAAAATCCGTCGGCGTAATTGATTGGAATGCCATCTTGCAGGACTTTCAATCCAAAGCTGTGATACGTCCGGCTCAGTGCTGATCCTCTGATGGATATTCTTGCCTCCTCTGCGCCAAATCGCTCTTGCACAAAGACACCCGGAGCCAGACCAAGCGTATCAACCCACGTCGATACCCTGCCCTCTTTGACTCGATCCATATCCACGATAGCCGCGCCACCCGGAATTTGGCGAAGCTCTTCCATAGCTTGCTGTATATTTTTTTGCGTCACGCTACGCTCTTTGGTCCCCAGCACTTCAATTGTGGGTAAACGCTCTTCAGCAAAAGCGGGCGCACCGAGACAGGCCAGGATGACCGCTAGCGCAGTTTTTTTAAGTGGGAAATTTGGTTGCATATTTTTCTCAATTTCTAGTTAACTTATTTGGCAAATTTCCCGTTTTAGGGGCTGATGCGCGTCACTGTCTGCGTGCACAGGCCAATCCAAATCTGCGGCGCAGGCCGCATGGGGAATACCAAGAGGAAATCATCATCACGCCAAAAACAATAGGCACACCGAGCCTCAAGGCTCAGCAAGATGCGTTTGTTGAATCAGGAATGGAAAGGGGGGGCGCGCGAACGAATGCTGTGACCAGAAAACTGAACAATCAGGTCACGATCAGCCGCAAGAACGGGCTGTTGGGGGGAGGCGTGAATGGAAAGATAGCGACGGGCGTCGAATTCGGCACCCGCACCCGTAACATTACAAAAAACGCAATGGTCAGCAGCAGCATGGGACAGCAGGGAAGATTCTGAACCATCTGAATCCGCTTGCACCCATTTGCTGCCGGACGTCGTACAAATTTCCGTTAAGGTCCCGACGCCATTCTGCTTGACTGCCGCCAAAGCTGCAGGCGACATCACCTGCAGCAGTAAAGCGGCGAGCAGCAATCGCGAAATGGATCGGAAAATGACGGTGGAAATTTTCATCGAGGATGATTATAAGGCCAAAATAATATTTTGCCATGCCAACGGCCGGCCTGAAGACCCGCCTTTCGACGCCCCTCCGAGCTATTTGACAGAAGCACAGCAGGAAGTTATTCCCACTCCATCCAACGTGGAGGCTGAAGCACCAGGAGTCGCAGCGTATTATTTTTTAAAAGAGAGTATGTCGTTCGCATGAATGATCGCTTTTGCGATCTCTTCAGCAGAAACACGCTTGTGCATCGCTTGCTCGCGAATCACATGATAGGCCTCGTCTTTGGAGATGCCACGCTGCTTACACAAAATATCCTGGGCTTCAGAAAGCTGACGTGCGCCTTGCACTCTACTTTCAAGCTGAGAAATACGCTTCTTTTGCTTTTTTAGCGTATCGTGCAAATCCCTCGCCAAAACCAACACGGGCAATAAACCAAAAGATCTGACTGGCGAAGCGACAGTTGCAATTGCACCTATTCGCAATACTGCCTCAATCAAAGTGGGATTTTCGTACGCAATGACGGCGATGACGGGCGGCGTACTTTCGCCTTGGCACCAGGTAAAATCAGAATCCACCATATCAGGCGACATGGCCATAAATAATACGTCAACGCCTTCAGGTAATTCAGCCAATGGAGGCCAAAATGCCTGCACTTGACAGCCGATACGTTCGAGTTGCCTAGTCAGCCCTTCGCCATCTTGATCTCTCGGGTGGAATACGCACACCCGTAAAGAACGCAGGTCGCGCAGAATTTGCGGAACCTCACGGAGGGTCCGTATTCCCGAGACAGCCAGCGTATCAGCCTTACTCATGCATCCTCGAGCGAATCCAATGCGAGCGTCCAATCACCTAGCGAGTGCGTGACCAGATAAGGGTCCGGCGCAACAGCATTCGTCGAGGCCCTGACAATCACAAAATCTCCTTTGGAATTGACGCGACCAATGCGTGGATATAGATGCGTATGATGATTGCTCGGCTCAATCCGAACCCGTCCCTGCGGCGCCAGAAAATCAGAGCCCAGCAAGTTTGGCAACAGAATCGAAGTCATATCGGTACCCGTATTTTGCATCGCATTGGCAAACAAGCGAACCTGAAAATAAGCCGCCTCCCAGCAAGCATTGGGATGGGCGGAATCTGAAAATCGCGACCGGAAACGTTCGAGAAGTTGCAGATTCTCCGGACAATCAATCGACTCAAAATAAGGCGCCGCAGTAAAGTGTCCGGCCGCCGCCGCCGCACCCATTTGCGCTACCTCTACTTCCGACGTTGTAAGACTCGCAATTGGCATTTGCTTTGGGTTCAGCCCAGCCTCGGCATAGGCGCGGTAAAAATGCTGGGTTGCATTACCGACTACTGTCGAGAAGATAAAGTCCGGTTGCATCGCTTTGATTTCCTGAACAATATCATCAAAGCCTTTGGCGCCAACGTCAACAGGAACATAACGCTGCGCAACCGTGGCGCCGTTCGGCCTTTGTTTTACCAGATCGGACATGATACGGTTCGACTCATACGGGTAGATGTAGTCAGACCCAACGAGAAAAACTCGTCCACCAAAATATGACATCATGAAGTCGGCCAGTTGAACGCTATTTTGATTCGGTGCCGCGCCGGTATAGATGATGTTATTTGAGAACTCAAAGCCTTCATACAGAGTCGCATAAAACAAAAGACGATTGTGTCGCTCGACGATGGGGATCACTGCCTTTCGTGCGCTAGACATGTAACAGCCAAAAATCGTATTCACGTTGTCGTGCGTAACAAGTCGCTCTGCCAAGACCCGAAACATATGCGGATTAGAAGCGGGATTGTATCGAACAGGCACAAGTTCGCGCCCATCTATTCCGCCCGCATCATTGATATCTTCGATCGCAAGCAAAGTTCCTAATAATTGCGATGACTCTATCGCAGACGTGACACCGGTCTCCGAATACAGCACACCAACTTTGACAGGATCTTTATTTGCCATTACTAATTTATCCTTATATTCTCAATTTCAATTTCAATTTTATTTTACTTAGCAGGCAGCCATATGATTCAATGCGCGAGTTAACTGTGTTGGCAGTGACATCGCGTTGTCAACGATCATATAATTTCGCGGACCGAAAATGGTCTTTACATAAGAATCTGCTGCTTTATCAAGGGTAAGGCAGAAAACGGTAATGCCTTTCATATAAAGGGCATTGATCGCAACCCTAGCGTCCTCGATCAAATATTCTCGATCAATCACATCAATATCGGATGGTTCACCATCGGTGACGAATAAAAGAATTTTTTTCTCGTTATTATCAGCTAACAACCTGGCTCCTGCGTGCCGCAGGCCCGCCCCCATCCGAGTTGATAATTCTCCTTGTTGCTTGCTAAGTTTTATCTGTTGCGCTGTCCCAAACGGTTCCTCAAAATTCTTAATCCGAACATAGTAGACTTTAGATCTGCCGTTCGAACGAAACCCATCAATCGCTAATCTGTCGTATTGCTTGTCTACAGATTTTGTCAGTAACTCAGCGGATTTTTTCTCGATATCCAAGACTGACGTAAACCCCTGCAACCGATCATTGGTTGATTCCGACAGATCCATCAGCAATAATATAGAGGTGTGTCTACGACGCTTTCCCGGTCGTTGAAAAATACGGGAATCGGGCGCCACCCCTGCCCGCAGACAAATGCGACTGTCGATTGCTGCATTTAAATCGAGCGCCTCGCCTTCCTCTTGGCGCCTGAGCTTAACCGAGCGGTCGAGGGTGCGGGAGCGCGTATCGAGAGAAATACCGCGTATCAAATGGCGTTCATGTTCACCACTTTTCGTGGCAGAAAATCCTGCCTCTGCCCGCTCAAGTACGGTCGCCCATCTCTCTCGGAGTCGGTTCTCACGATAGTCCCACTCGGGGTATTCAAAAATAATATCGGAATTGATTTCGACAGGGGATATTCGTACCGCTGAATCCGCCCCTTCATCAGTCATCTCCAGTTGTACCGAACTCTGCGAAAGCATTTCCTCTGGCGGCGTATCTGGAGGTGCATCGAGATCGTATTCCCAGAGAAAACTATTATCGTCCCGGTATCCCGGCTGCACAGCATACGTTTCGGCGACAAATCGAACACGCATCTGTCCGAGATCATTGCCGAGGATATTGCCAATATCGATAAACGGAGCCGGGTCATCAAGACCGTTTAATGCCACCCCTTCAAATAATTCTCTGCCTTTGTTCACCCAATGGTTCTGATCCTCGTATTGAGGATCATGCAATGCCCGAGCCAATCTTGATGCGAGCGATACAAAGGTCAGTTCGCCCTCCCGACCTGAAGCAGTATGGAATCGATTCCATAGGGACCACAATCCCGGAAAGGATTGCGATGCGAGCCGTTCAACGCGCGCGTCCTCAATGAGTGAGAGCACCGCAATCAACAGCGGCTTTTTGGTACCTGCTTTTTGATGTCGCGGTGAGAACCGAAGATGTGCCAATGCATGCGCGGTCGCGGCCCGATAGATATCACCATGACTTGCGCCATCCCAAGCTAGATAATGATCAGGAAGAATCAGGCCGCTATCGCTAACGATGGATCGTAATTGGGGCGCATTCAGCGCGCGCACGCGCCTTGAATTGAGCGTTAAATCAGCAAGGCCAAATCCCGCCACATAAAATTGCAGTGAATTGCGATATTGCTCAAAAGCGGTTCCTTGACTTTCCCTTGCCATCACATCGACTGCTGCTGGGTCATCAAGCCGAAAATACGCAAGGAGTTTGTCGACATGATGAGGATACAAGCGAAAGCCCGTCAGGATCCACCGTCTGAGTCCTTCGACATCAAGCTGATTAAGGACATACCCGAGGTGCGACGAAAGAGAGGCCGCACTGCCAGGCGCCGCGTCCTCAGTATCAGTCAGCAGTACGGTAAGATTACTCAGATCGTCAGCATGACGTAACTGCGTCGTCAGCGTAGGCAGGACTGCGGCAAATGCCGGATGCAGTGCAGGCCGTGACTCCACAATATCAAGTACCGAAGTAGGCATCGATAAATCCATCGAGTGCCTTCAGCATGTCTGGGTCATCGGTGATAGGCCGCGTTAGCGCAACCTGACATGCTTCAGACGGCGCTATGCCAACATCAATCAGCGCTCCGGCGTGAATCAGCATGCGCGTCGAAATTCCCTCATCGATTCCACGGCCACGAAGCGCCCGGGAACGATGCGCTATTCCGACGAGCTTAGCAGCGACCTCAATGGGCGCTTTACTTTCATGCGCAACAATGTCAATTTCCGTTTTTTCGTCGGGATAATAAAAATCTAATGCACCAAATCGCTGTTTGGTCGACTGTTTCAAGTCTTTCGTTAGGCTCTGATACCCAGGGTTATAAGATACAACCAGCTGAAAATCAGGATGGGCATGAATCAATTCGCCCCGCTTGTCCAATGGCAGCGTGCGCCTGTTATCTGTGAGCGGGTGAATGATCACCGTCGTGTCCTGTCGCGCCTCCACCACCTCATCCAGGTAACAAATCGCTCCAAACCGCGCCGCAATAGTCAGCGGGCCATCATGCCATTGGGTTCCATTTGCGTCGAGCAGATAACGGCCGATCAAGTCAGATGCCGTCATATCCTCATTACAGGCAACAGTAATTAATGGTCGGTTCAAACGCCAAGCCATATATTCCATGAAGCGCGTCTTGCCGCAACCAGTTGGCCCCTTAAGCACCATAGGCATACGGAGTTTGTATGCTGCTTCAAATAATACAATCTCATTCCCCGAACCACGATAAAACGGCTCTCCCTGAATGAAATAGGGTTGAAGTTTTTCGTTCATCTAATAAGCCCAAAAAAGCACGCCTTGAAAAACATACGGACAAGGCGTGCAAATGCCGCGCGATGAATCAACGGTGAGCTGGAGATTGGTTTGGAATACCTTCGATTGGCGTATCAACCGTACCCGGCGTGTCACGTGTAATCGCCTCAACCATCTTTCGTGTTCCCTCAGGATCGTTAACCCATTTGCCATAGAACTCAAATGGGCATGCTGCTACGCCATTTGGATCCTCGCCGGAATTGATTTTTCCGGTGTAGCCACGATGCAGCAATTTATACAGGTGATTGTTTGATTGACCGTTCTTGCGAGAGTCCCGAATCAGGCTCACAGAGAGTTCAGCGTACTGAATCCCCATTTCTTCCTCTGCGCATTCACCGAGGGTACGACCATCAAAACCAACAATGGCAGAGTGGCCAAAATATGAGTAAACCCCATCGAAGCCTGCTGCATTTGCAACCGCCACGTAGCTATTGTTTGCCCATGCCATGGCCTTGGCCATGATAATTTGTTGTTCCTTCGCCGGATACATGTAACCTTGGCAGCGAACGATCAGCTCTGCTCCCTTCATAGCGCAATCACGCCAAATTTCAGGGTAGTTGCCATCGTCACAAATAATCAGGCTGATCTTCATACCCTTTGGACCGTCCGATACGTAAGTGCAGTCACCCGGATACCAGCCTTCGATCGGTACCCACGGCATGATTTTGCGATATTTCTGCACAATCTCACCTTTATTATTCATGAGAATAAGGGTGTTGTAGGGCGCTTTTTTCGGATGTTCTTCATGGCGTTCGCCTGTTAGGGAGAACACGCCCCAGACATTGGCTTTGCGGCATGCAGCAGCAAATATCTCCGTCTCTTCGCCTGGAACGGTGGATGCCGTGTCATACATTTCCTTCGAATCGTACATAATGCCGTGCGTCGAATATTCAGGAAAAATCACCAAATCCATACCTGGCAGGCCCTGCTTCATACCGACAAGCATGTCGCCAATTTTTCGGGCGTTATCTAACACTTCAGCTTTTGTATGAAGGCGGGGCATCTTATAGTTGACGACGGCAACCCCCACGCAATCCTTGCTACTTGCAATATCTCCGTGCCTCATTTTTCCTCCTGATTAAAAAAGCATCTGACTAAACCGTCAGATATGAACGAACTTCATTGATATCAACTAAATTTTTATTTGCGATGCGAACAATGCGACCCAAATCAAGCACCACAATTTCATCAGCCACTTCCATCGCAAATGACAACACCTGCTCAGAAACTAAAACAGCGATCCCGAGTTCTTTACGTAAGCGATTCAAAGATTGCGCAATTTCCTTAATGATTGATGGCTGTATTCCTTCGGTCGGCTCATCCAAGATAAGAACGCTTGGTTTAGATGCCAGCGCACGCGCAATGGCTAATTGTTGTTGTTGTCCGCCAGAGAGATTTCCTGCCTTCCGAGATTTCATCTCTTTTAAAACTGGAAAAAACTCATAGATAAACTCCGGAATACCTTCATATCGCGCGGTCTCCAGCCCGGATAAGATGTTTTCTTCAACCGTCAGCAACGGGAATATCAGCCTTCCTTGCGGCACATAGGCCATCCCGGCCTGTACGCGTCGATAGCTCTTCATCTTAGAGAGCTCCTCGCCATCTAATTGGATCGATCCTGAAGCAACAGGCAACATGCCAATAAGAGATTTCAACAACGTACTTTTACCCATTCCGTTTCGCCCAACAATCGCCACAGCCGATTGATTGGCAACCGTAAAGGAGACATCGTGTATCACCTTACTATCGCCATAACTCACGTTTAGATTTGAAATCGTCAGCATGTTTTTCTCAATGTCCAAGATAAACGTCAATGACGCGAGGGTCATTTTGAACTTGCTCGATCGTGCCTTCGGAAAGCAAACGACCCTGATGTAGTACTGTCACCTTGCTAGCAATCGATTTCACAAAATCCATGTCGTGATCAATCACTACAAGCGACTTTCCGAGCGAAATACTTCGTAATAGCTCAGCCGTTTGCTCGCGTTCACGCGGGGACATGCCCGCAACTGGCTCATCGAGCAATAAAAGATCGGATCCTTGCATCAGCAGCATGCCAATTTCTAGCCATTGTTTTTGGCCATGAGAAAGCAAGCCAGACTTTTTTTGCAGATGTTCAATCAAATTGATCTGGCCAGCGATCTCCTCAATTTGCTCACGCACCTTCGGGGTGCGGCGAAAAAGGATGGATGCCCAAACGCCATGCACTTGAGGAATCGAAATTTCCAAATTCTCAGAAACCGTCAGATCTTCGTAAATAGAGGGATTCTGAAATTTTCGACCAACACCGTATCTGACAATTTCGTATTCCTGCATCGCAGTCAAATCACGGTCCCGGAACTGTATATTTCCAGATGTAGGCTTCGTCTTCCCGCAAATCATGTCGAGCAATGTCGTTTTCCCCGCTCCGTTCGGCCCGATCACGACGCGCAATTCACGTTCATTAATACGCATCGATAGATCGTCCACGGCTTTAAACCCGTCAAACGACACCGTCAGGTGCTCGACTAATAAAACCGGCTTGGTCTCGGTTAGTTCTGCCCCCATGTCCTGCAGAGCCGATACCGGTGGTGCGTTCATGCTTGCTCCTTCGAGGCAAAGATGCGACGGATGCCACCGGCAAGACCATCAGGCAATAGGCCAACGGCGATGATGAACATCGCGCCTAGCAGAAACAACCAAGACTGCGGAAACTGCTCAGAGAACCATGACTTGGTAAAGCCCACCACAAGCGCCCCTAGCACCGCGCCAGTTACCGAAAGTCGCCCGCCCATCGCCGCAAAGACAACCATTTCGACAGAAGCGACCGAGCCGACCAGTGTTGGACTGACCAAACCTACCTGCAGCGTATAGAGCGCGCCCCCCATCGACGAGAGAGTAGCCGCGAGGGTAAAAACAAATGATTTAGCCATTGCCGTGTCGTAGCCAGAAAAACGAACACGATCCTCGCGATCGCGAATTGCAATCAGAATTTTCCCGAAACGGGTATGCAACAACATCGCCGCAAGTATTGCAACAGTGATCAAAAGGAGCGATTCAATATAATAAATAACGCGCTTACTTTCTTCTGAAATGATGTCCATGCCGAGTAGTGTTTTAAAGTCCGTGATGCCGTTAGCACCTCCGGTATCTCCCTGCTGCCCGATGATCAGAACCGTCATTGTCATTGCCAGAGAAATGGTGACGATCGCAAAGTAAACACCTGAGACACGTTTTCTGAAAATGGCATACGCGAAGGGGAATGCCACAATGATTGGCAAGATAAATATCTCCGCCAAAGTGGCGATAAAGTATTTTGATGGGAGCCACCAAAGAGGCAGGACGTCGACGCTGCTCCATTCCATAAAGTCCGGAAGGTTTGGCGCTGATGCCTCCAGCTTTAGAAACATCGCCATTGCATAGCCACCAATGCCGAAAAAGATTCCCTGTCCTAGCGATAAAATTCCACAATAGCCCCACGCCAGAACAACACCAATCGCGACAAAAGCAAAGGCAATATACTTCCCCAGATTACCCATCCAAAACGGATCAAGAACCATCGGCAAAGCAATAAGCAAACAAAATGCCATTGCCAGATGCGCAAAAAACTCGAGAGTAAATATATTTGACCGCATATCAGCTACGAACTTTCGATGAGAAGAGTCCATTTGGACGGAAATAAAGCACGATGATCACGAGCAGTAATATCGATACTTTTGCCATCGAACCACTCATGAGAAATTCAAGGGTACTTTGTGTCTGCGCAATGATAAAACCTGATGCGGCAGTACCCATTAGGCTGGCGACGCCACCGAACACCACGACAATGAACGAGTCAATAATATAAAGCTGTCCAGTACCCGGATTAGTTGAGCCAATCATCGTGAAGACTGACCCTGCAATGCCTGCAAGACCAGCACCCAACGCAAAGGTTGTTGCATCAACTCTGTCAGTGTTTATTCCTACTGCCGAGCTCATTGCCCGGTTCTGCGTAACTGCGCGGGATCGCAATCCAGCACGCGTTTTATAGAGCAACAAATAAACGCCAATTGCTACGAGTATGGTTAGTCCAATGATAAAAATTCGATTCAGCGGAATTTGAATGTTCTGTGTGGGCTCCCAGGCGCCGGTGAGCCAGCTTGCCAATGGCACGGACACTTCCTGCGCACCAAAAACCGATCGATAGGTTTGCTGAAGAATCAGCGACAGCCCCCAAGTCGCAAGCAGCGTATCCAAAGGACGCTTATAAAACCAACGAACAAACCCACGCTCAAGTAGGTATCCAAATACGTAGGTCACGCCAAAGGCGAGAATAATTGCTGGAATCAGATAAAAATCCATCAGCGACGGAATGTAGCGCGAAAAAATGACGGACGTTAAGTAGGTCACATAAGCACCCAGCGTCATCAATTCGCCATGCGCCATGTTGATGACACCCATCAGGCCAAATACGATGGCTAAACCAAGAGCCATCAGCACAAGAATCGTAAATAGAGACAGCCCGCTGAAGAGCTGCATCAAAAAAATATCGAACGACATCAGGCGCTCCAAAACGTATTGCTTTAATACACCGCCCGTACTCAGGCACGGGCGGTGTCGCTTGCCTTAACGACGACGGCGATTACAGTTTCGGGAACGGATTTGGCTGAATAACATCGGTCTCATGGACGATATCAAACTGCCCATCACTCCGCGCCTTACCTATACGCACGCGCTTGGCCACATGATGATTACTTGCATGCACCTGAATCTTGCCTTCAGGGGCATCAAGCTCGAGACCAGCAGAAGCCGCAATGACTTTTTCAACGTCAAACGATTTCGCTTTTTCAACCGCCATCTTCCAGAGGTAAACGCAGTTATAAGCGACTTGCATCGGGTCGCCTACAACACGATCTTGACCGTACTTTGCTTTAATCGCTTTAACGAATTTTTCGTTCCGCGCACTCTTGATCGACTGGAAATATCCCATGCAGGCGAAATAACCAACCGCATTCTCTTTGCCGATACCGTCAATTTCATTTTCAGAGACAACGGTTGAAAGGAGCTTTTGCTTATCGCCGCCCAAGCCAGCTGCTTTGAGCTGCTTGTAGAAGGCCACATTAGAGCCGCCCACCACAGTTGAGTAGATCCAATCTGGTTTGGCAGCTTTAATTTTGTTAATAATTGACGAAAACTCCGTATGGCCTAATGGCACATATTCTTCGCCAAGAGTCTTGCCACCGACACGTGTAATAGTTGACTTAGCAATCTTGTTGCAGAGTTGCGGATAAATATAATCCGAGCCCACCAGAAAGAAGGTCTTGCCCTGCTGTTTGGCCATCCATTCAATGGCGGCAATTACAGACTGCGTCGCTTCTTGCGACGGATAAATGACATATTTATCTTCTTCTTGACCTTCGTAGTACGTCGGATAGTAGAGCAATCCTTTATTTTGATTGAGTACAGGCAGCACGGCTTTGCGGGACGCGGATGTGTAGCAACCGACGATAGCGGCGACTTTGTCACGCTGCAGCAATTTCTTCGTTTTTTCAGCAAAAGTAGGCCAGTCGGAGGCACCGTCCTCAATAACCGGCTCAATCTTTCTACCCATAACACCGCCTGCGGCATTGATCTCTTCGATAGCTAATTTTTCAGCATCAATTAGTGACGCTTCAGCAAGTGCGATCGTTCCAGTTAACGAGTGCAACAGGCCCAGCTTTACTGGTTCAGCAGCGAATGCGGATTTTGCTAACAAACCGGGAATAGCAGTTACTGCAATAAGGGAACCGCCAGCTTGCAACAACTGGCGACGATTGAATTTACTCATGCCTGTGTCTCCTTGTAATATTTATTAATAACCAGAGTAGTGGTGCTCAGTTCAACAACCTTCACAAAGATCCGACTTTTCGCAGCCTTTCAGGTCGCGCCAAAAGCACGATTCCAAAACGCAAAAAGCCCTTACCGAGCTAGACGCTCGGTAAGGGCTTTTTCGCCTTAAATCACTCAGGCAATGTTGGCTGGGTGATCAACGGATTGTGGTCTCGCAACGACTCGAGACATGGCCAGATTACATCAATCAAATTTTAAAAGTCAATATTTTCCGCAAAGAGTTTTTTCAATTTCAATTGAGTCTGATTTTTATCAAAAAATTAAATCTGCTTAAATTAATAAGGGTCATCAGAAAAATATTGTATCGCAGCATGCGATATGACCCTTGATAAATCGTAAAAATTTTTTCTCATCGTTTTTTTCATGCGCCGCACAATAATAAAATTTTTCATAACATAACGAAAAAAATAGAAAAAATTTAAGTCAAATCAACCGGCCAGAAATTTGCTGAATCACCTCTCAAGACAAAAATAAAACTTCACACCGACCTGGTCGCACAATTTTATTGTCATTTAATACATGTAATTTTTGATCAATTCTTTAATTTGCTAAAATCGCGCAGCAAAATAAAAAGCTCGTCACCAATACCACCCGCAAAAGGAAAAATGATGCAGAAGCTTGTCACGCCGCAGCGTGTCGCCGTTGTCACGGGCGGTGCCATGGGCATCGGCGCGGAAGTCTGTCAACGGCTCGCACGCGATGGCACCCATGTCGTCATCGCCGACTATGACGCGGACGCGGCCCAGCGCACGGCGCAAGCCCTAGAGGCAGAGGGCCTGCAAGCGAGTGCCATCACCATGGATGTCGGTGATAGCGACGCCATTGCAGCGGGCTTTGCGCAGGTCGCCCAAGCCCATGGCCGCTGCGATATTTTGGTCAATTGTGCCGGCGTCGCCAAGGTGTTTCCGTTTCTTGATTTTCCGCTCGATGAGTTCGAGCGCACTATGAAAATCAATGTCACCGGCACCCTGCTTTGCAGCCAGCATGCGGCGCGTCTGATGATGCAACACCGTTGGGGCCGCATTATTAATATTGCCTCGGTCGCCGGCATGCGGGCCGTTGGCACCGGTCGCACTGCCTATGGCACCTCCAAGGGTGCCGTCATTACCCTCACGCGACAGATGGCGGTGGAGCTGGCCGAACACGGCATCACCGCCAATGCCGTCGCCCCCGGCCCCATCGACACCCCCATGACCCAACTGCTGCACACAGCAAAATTCAGAGAAGAATACGCCAGCGCGATTCCCATGAATCGCTACGGCACCGTCTCCGAAGTCGCCGCTGCGGTACACTTTCTGGCGTCCGACGAAGCGTCGTACACCACAGGCATTGTCATGCCGATTGATGGTGGCTTTCTCAGCTCGGGCGCGCGCGGCCTGTGAACACCACAACCAACACAACCAACAAGCAAGCGCCACCCGCTAGCGATCCCGTGCCTGCGCGCGTCGGCGCCACCTATGTGCTGCAGACCCGCATGGATCCGCATCGCGCGGCCGAGATCATCGCCGGCGAGCAGTCCTCGGGCACCTTTGTACCGATACCCGGCGAAGATGCGGCGCTCAAAGCGCGGGCACTGGCCAGCTACCAGATTCACGCGATGCCTGAGCAGGCAGACGGTACCTATTTGCTTGAGCTTTCCTGGCCGCTTAGTAATCTGGGGGCATCCTTGCCGAACTTGCTCGCCACCGTGGCCGGCAACCTGTACGAACTCAAACCGGTAGAGTCGCTACGGCTGCTCGACATCAGCTTGCCGGATGAATTTGCGGCCACGTATCCGGGCCCGGCGTTTGGTATCACTGGCACGCGTGCGCTGGCCGGTGTGCCGCAGGGGCCGCTGATTGGAACCATCATCAAACCGTCGGTGGGTCTGACAGCAGAAGCGACCGCTGGTTTTGTGGATCAGTTATGCGCCGCCGGCGTCGATTTCATTAAAGACGATGAGCTGCAGGCCGATGGACCCGCCTGCCCTTTTGATGAACGAGCACGCTTGGTGATGCAGGTGATCAATCGCCACGCCGATCGCAGCGGCAAAAAAGTCATGTATGCCTTTAACCTCACCGGTGAGCTCGATGAGATGAAGCGCCGGCATGATCTGGTCCATGCATTAGGCGGCACATGCGTGATGCTGAGCTTGCAGTCGGTTGGGCTCACTGGATTTTCGGCGTTTCGCCAGCACGCACAATTGCCTGTGCATGGGCATCGAAACGGCTGGGGTTATCTGCAACAAGGCTGGTCGTATATCGCCTGGCAAAAATTATGGCGACTCGCCGGTGCCGATCATTTGCATGTCAATGGTCTGGCCAATAAATTTCAGGAAGCCGACGCCAGTGTGATCGCTTCGGCCCGCGCGTGTCTGACACCGCTCTTTGCAGACAAGCCCTGCACCGTGATGCCGGTGTTTTCATCGGGACAAACCGTCAGGCAAGCGCCCGCTACCTGGCAAGCGATGCAATCACCTGATTTGCTCTTTCTGGCCGGCGGTGGTTTGTTTGCCCACCCCGGCGGGATCGCAGCCGGCGTGACTTCACTCAAGCAGGCTTGGGCGGCGGCGATGGCAGGCGTGAGCCTGGAGGCGGCCGCCAAAACCCAGCGCGAACTGCGCGAAGCACTCGATACATTCCGTTGATATGCAGTAGCGGTCTGAGATGAATATTTTTTACGTCACCACGTTCAATTGAGCGCCATCGCCCCCGCTCGCATCACCATATCGACAGGAATTTTGTAATGCGCCATGCACTGACTGCTGTTTTTTACGGTGATGATTTTACGGGCGCCTCCGACAACGCGGCCCAGTATGCCCGCCATGGCTTGCGCACTCTTTTGTTTTTTTCGAATCCGGATCCGCTGGTCTTGCAACGTGCCGCTGCAGACTACGACGTGATTGGGGTCGCCGGCACTGCGCGCTCTCTGGCCACCCACGCGATGGCCGCCGAGATTGTGCCGGTGCTGCACAATTTCAGGCAGCTCAATGTGCCGCTAATTCAATACAAATGCTGTTCGACCTTTGACTCCTCGCCCGATACAGGCAGTCTGGGTGAGGCAATCCGTTTGATGCGCAGCTGCTGGCCCGACAGTCTGGTGCCGGTGCTGGCGGCGACACCGGAGTTTGGTCGCTACACGTTGTTTGGTCATCACTATGCGCGCGCCGGTGAGCAGGTGTACCGGCTTGACCGGCACCCGGTCATGGCACGCCATCCGGTCACACCGATGCACGAATCAGACTTGGCGTTGATACTCCAATCACAGCAATTTTCACCGAAGCAGCACGTGGACCTGCGCACCCTCGACGCTTATGCCGATCAAGCTGCAGCACTTGGCGACGTCATTACCACATACGACAGCGTGGTCTTTGATGGTTATTCGCTGCAGCAGGTGACCACCGCAGCGGCAAGTATCTGGCACGCATCGGCATCACGACAGCTCTGCGCGATGGCGGCGCAGGGATTTGCGCACGGACTCGGTTTGTACTTGCGGCAATCAGGCCGCCTGACGGCAGCTGAACCCACGCATGCACTCAAACCGGTTGAGCAGCTGCTGGTACTCTCAGGCAGTTGCTCCTCGCTGTCGGCGGCGCAGATCGACTGGGCAATCGGCGCCGGCTTTGCCTCGTTTCGGATTGATCCTGCCACCTTGCTTGATACGGCCGATGCCAGCATGAACGCACTCGAACAAGCGATGCTGTCGGCGCTGGCCGCCGGTAATAGCGTTGTTATCTATACCGCCAAAGGCCCTGACGATGCACAGGTCGGGGCGGTACAGGCCGGTATTCCTCAAGACGTCGCCGCAGCCGCCTATGTAGCGCAACGTATCGGTCAGGTATTTGCCCGACTCGCGCGCAGTGCCATCGCGGGTGCAGGGCTAACGCGTCTGGTTGTGGCGGGGGGCGATTCATCAAGTTTTACGATGCGCCAGCTTGGTGCCGTCGCGCTGGAAATCAAGGCGAGTCACATCCGGCAAAATGCGCATGTCTGTGCGTTGATGTCGGATGATTCACTGATCCATGGCAAAGAAGTGCTGCTCAAGGGCGGACAGGTTGGCGCAGAAAATCTTTACGGTGTGATGCGCGACGGCTTCACGGAATCGTCCGCGCACTGACTGATACGGACTGCCCTCCGGTGACAGACATTGGGCTATTTACATTGTTTATTTTTGAAGGACACGCGCAATCATGACCCATCCCGAGACGCACCCATTAGTAATCATCGCCGGAGGCGGCATTGGTGGTTTGACGATGGCATTGACTTTGCATCAAATCGGCGTGCGCTGCATCGTCTTCGAATCAGTCAGTCAGATGCAGCCACTTGGCGTGGGTATTAACATTCAACCGAATGCGGTCAGAGAGCTGATTGATCTAGGGATCGGCACGGAGGACTTGGATCAGGTGGGTGTGATGGCGCAGGAATGGGCATTGGTTGGTTTGAATGGTCACGACATTTATGCCGAGCCGCGCGGGCTAAAAGCTGGCTACCGATGGCCCCAATATGCTGCCCATCGCGGCAAATTGCAGATGCTGTTGTTTCACAAAGTCCAGGAACGTCTTGGTGTAGACGCGGTGCGACTTGGTCAACGTGTTACCGGCTACGAGACGCACCAAAGCGGCACCGTCACGGCCATTGTGGAAGATACGGATGGGCAGATCACCCGGGTAACAGGGACGATCTTGATTGGCGCCGATGGTATTCACTCCGCGGTGCGGGCGCAGATGCATCCGGATCAGCCGCCTATTCATTGGGGTGGCACGATCATGTGGCGCGGCACCACGCGCGCCAAGCCGATCCGCACCGGATCAAGCTTTGTCGGACTGGGTACGCATCTTAATCGGATGGTGATCTACCCAATCTCACCCATCGGCGACGATGGCCTGGCGTCGATTAACTGGATTGCCGAGCGCACGTTTGATCATGACACGGCATGGCAAAAAAAAGGATGGTTCAAGCCGGTCGAGATTGCCGAGTTTTCTGCTTATTTTGACGCATTCAAATTCGACTGGCTCGACGTACCCGCCCTCTTGCGTCAGGCAGATATCGCCTACGAAAATCCCATGATCGATCGTGATCCAATCCCGCATTGGCACGACGGACCGGTTGCCTTAATGGGCGACGCCGCGCATCCGATGTACCCAACCGGGTCGAACGGTGCCAGTCAGGCTATTGTCGATGCGCGTGTCATCGGCGCCAGCCTGATTCAACACGGCGTCGGCCCGGCTGCACTGGAGGCGTATAACGCGCTGTGTTGCGAACCAATTTCGCAAGTCGTGTTGCGTAATAGGGGCGCGGGGCCGTTTGGTCTGCTAAAAATAGTGGAAGACCGTTGTGGTGGTCATTTCAATCATATTGACGAGGTCATGTCCCAGCATGAGCGAGATGCGTACATGGCCAGCTATAAAAAAGCGGCCGGATTCTCGATTGAACAATTAAATAATGCGGCGCCTACCATCGATCCCATTTTCACTGGGCGCGGGTGATAACGATACGCTTGGCAAGAGTCGATACAATAGGGCCGAGACCAGTTCGAATCTGCGCTAAAAATTATCAATATAAACAATAAAAATCATGGAATTCAAAGAACTCATCCGGGCCCGAAACAGTATTCGTGGTTATCTCGACAAGCCCGTCCCCCGCGACGTCATTGAGTCCATCATCGAGGTCGCCAAATGGGCACCCTCCTCCATGAATACACAGCCCTGGCACGTGCATGTGGTAACGGGAGCGCCGCTGGATCGTATCCGCAAAGGCAATACCGACAACATGGTCGCCGGCGTGCCGCCCAAACGGGATTTTCCGATGCGAGAAGCGTATGAAGGCGTGCACCGGCAGCGCCAGATCAATGTCGCAGTGCAGCTCTTTGAGGCCATGGGTATTGCGCGCGACGACAAGCCGCGTCGCACCGATTGGGTGATGCGCGGCTTTCGTCAGTTTGACGCGCCGGTGTCGCTGGTCCTCACCTACGATAAATATCTCGAACCTGCCGCGATCAGCCACTTCGACCTCGGCGCTTTTTCGCATGCGATTGTGCTGGCCGCGTGGGAACAAGGCCTCGGCTGTGTGATCAATGGGCAGGGCATCATGCAGTCGAGCGTGGTGCGGGAGCATGCGCGCATACCGGATGATCAAAACATCATGATCTGTATTGCGATGGGTTATCCGGACGACAGCTTCATTGCCAATACCGTCAAATCAGTCCGCGAAGACAATGCGCAATTTGTGCACTACGTCGGCTTCGATGAGCCGGCATAAAGCATCCTCCACAACAAAATCGATCCGTTACTGATTCCGCCAACCCGCTCCGCCACCTCAAAGGAAAAATAATGTTCAGTCATGTCATGCTCGGTGTAAAGGACCTGGAAGTATCCAAGAAGTTTTACGATGCCGTACTTGGTACGCTGGATGTCGGCCCGGGGTTTGCCAATAAGAAGCGGTATTTTTATCGCAGCCCGAACGGGACATTCGCCATTACCGAGCCCATCAATGGCGAACCCGCCACGCATGGTAACGGCAGCACGATTGGCTTTGCGATGCAGTCGGCCGAGCAAGGTGACGCATTTCATGCGGCCGGCGTAGCAAACGGCGGCACCACCTGTGAAGATCCTCCTGGTTACCGCGACGGCGCAACGGGACGGATTTATCTTGCCTATCTGCGCGACCCTGACGGTAACAAAATCTGCGCGCTATATCGTCCTGCGAGCTGAGGCATCGTTGCGCACACACGCAGCGTTGAGCATTGATCTGCGGCGTGGCATGGTCACCCTGCGTTATAAAAAATAAGTGTGGCCCGCTCCGACGAGGATCCTATGCGCGCTGTCGTTACGCCCCCGATGCACGACGATCGATTAGACGACGCATTACGTCAAGCATGTGACCGCCACGCTAACCGAATCGCGCTTGACGGCGAAGAATGCCGGCTGACTTACCGCGAGCTCAGCGACGCAGCACACGCCCTAGCGGCACAGCTGCGTCAGGCCAAGGTGGGCAAGGGCAGCGCAGTGATGGTGATGTGCTCCAATCATCCAACCGACTTTGTTGGATTCCTTGCGGTGTGGATGACAGGAGCGGCCGTAGCACCGGTTCACCGCAGCACGCCAGCCGACGTGATCGCCACGATCCAGCACAAAGCGCAGTGCGTCGCCCGCATTGATTTGCAGGACACCACGCCGCTGGCGTACTGCGTCAAGCTCGAAGCGACGGATGCCAACGACCCTGAAAGACAGCGCCTGCTGCATTCTGCGGCACTGATTATTTTTACTTCAGGCTCGACCGGTCTCCCCAAAGGAGCCGTGCTGTCGCACCAGGCCTTTCATGGAAAATTGCGCGAGAACCAGGCCCTTTTTCAGGCAAGCACAGACACAGTGACGCTGCTGGTCCTCAACAACACCTTTAGTTTTGGTATCTGGGTTGCGCTGATGACTTTGCTGCAGGGTGGTCGTGTCGTTGTGCGTGCCCGCTTTACACCGCCAGCGTTTCTCGACGCTCTGATCGCCGAGCGCGTCAGTTTTGTGGGCGTGGTACCCACCATGATTCGCGCCACACTCGGTGCGATGACGCCGGATCAACAGCAAGCCGCCAGCGCGCAGCTCGCACGCTGCGGCGCACTGCGTCGGATTGTCATTGGTGGCGAGCCTTTGGGTGCAACGCTTTCGGCGCAGCTGCGCACATTCATTGCGCCTGCTGTTTTATTTGACGTCTATGGGCTCACCGAAACGTCAACCAGTGATTTTTATCTTAACCCGCGTGATTATCCTGCAAAGGCGTCAAGCATCGGTAAAGCTGCTGCCAGAGTGCGCTACCGAATCGTCGACGATCAGGGTCAAGACTGCCCGCCAAACCTGCCAGGCCAATTGCAGATTAAAACACCCTTCATCATGACGGGCTATCTGGGCGACGACGTGCTGACAGCACAGGCCTTTGATGCAGGTTGGTTTCAAACCGGCGACCTTGCCAGCGTCGACGAAGATGGCTTCGTCAGCATCGTCGGTCGCTTGAAAGAATTGATCGTCCGAGGTGGCAATAAGATTACCCCAATCGAAGTGGAACGCGCGCTATTACGTTGTACCGGCATCGCCGATGCGATGGCTGTCGGCATGCCGGACGCTATCCTTGGCCAACGGATTCATGCGCTGCTGGTACCTGCTGGAGGCCAGACAGTAGATATCGACAGCGTGCGACGCGAGCTCACCGCTATACTGGAAAAATACAAATTTCCCGATGTGTTTTACATCGCGACTGCGCTTCCCACCGGTCGCACCGGAAAAATCGATCGGGGGCAGTTACAGCGCTGGCTCAGTGAAGGCAAACTACAGCCGGTCGAAGCCTAATTTTTTACTTTTTTCTGCCATGGATACGCGATGACCTCACAAGAAAAATCAGAAAAAAACGCAACACCAGATTTTGAGACCATCCGCGTCGACGTCAGCGATGGCGTCGGCCACCTGCAATTGCATCGACCAGAACGAGTCAACGCCCTATCCAAAACAATGCTGCTGGAGATTAACGCGGCAATGACAGCGTTCGAGCAGGACGTAGCGATTCGGGTGGTGGTTTTAAGCGGCGCCGGCAAGGGATTTTCATCCGGCTTTGACCTCAAAGACCAAATGGAACGCAACCCCCAAGGCGCCAAGGTCTGGAAGGAAATCCTGCAGCTCGACTTTGATACCACCATGCGCTTTTGGCGCTGCCCCAAGCCTACCATCGCCGCGGTACACGGGCCCTGCGTAGCGGGCGCCTTCGAAATGGCGCTCGCGTGCGATATCACCATCGCGGGAGCAGACGCCGTATTTGGTGAGCCGGAGCTGCGCTTTGGTGCCGGTATCGTCACCATGCTGCTGCCCTGGATGGCCTCGCCCAAACACGCCAAGCGCATCATCTTTAGCGGGCAGGATCGGGTCTCTGCCAAGCTCGCCATGGAGATGGGTTTGGTGAGTGAAGTCACCGAGGCCGGTGGCCATCTCGAGCAAGCGATGCGCGTGGCCCGCAACATTGCCCGCATGGATCCTGATCTGGTGACGCAAACCAAAAAAGCGATCCAGCGCACCTATGATATTCAAGGGCTTGAGGCCGCACTGGCATCGGCTCTCGATATTGATCATGCGATTGAATCCCATGGCTCTCCCGACAAAGTGCAGTTCATGGATATCGCGCGTGCGACCGGGCTGCAGAGCGCACTGGCCTGGCGTGCGCAACGCTTCGAAGCCGAATGAATTTTCTCAAGTCGCACCCAGTTGCAGTCATCGTCATTGCGCAGCTGTTCGGCACCTCACTATGGTTTAGCCCGAACAGTGCTGCACCGGACCTGATCCGCTCGTGGCATTTGACCGCCGTTGGTCTGGGGCAGCTGACCAGCGCGGTACAGATCGGGTTCATCTTGGGCACGCTCTTGCTGGCCACCACGGGGCTGGCGGATCGCTTTGCTGCCAGTCGCATTTTTGCGTTGGCCAGTGTGCTGGGCGCAGGGTTTAATGCGGTGTTTGCGTTGCTCGCCACCGGACTGGATCAGGCTATTGTGCTGCGCTTTGCAATCGGCCTTTGTCTGGCCGGGATTTATCCGCTGGGGATGAAGATGGTGATCGCGTGGACCAAAGGTCAGGCAGGCTCCACACTGGGCCTGCTGGTGGCCATGCTGACGGTCGGCACCGCCTTGCCGCACGGCGTGCGTGCCGTTGGTGCCGAGCTGTCCTGGCAAGGCGTGGTGCTGAGCGCGAGTGGGCTGGCTTTGGTGGGTGGCCTACTGGTTTTTTTGCTTGGTGACGGCCCGCATCTGGTTCGTGCGGCGACGCGCCCGACGCTGCGCTGGGGCGCGGCACTGCGCGTATTCGCCAACAAAAATTTCCGCTCTTCCGCCATTGCTTACTTCGGTCACATGTGGGAGCTCTATGCATTCTGGACGGTGGTGCCCTTTCTGGCCACGGTGCTCATTCAACAAAGCAGCATCCCGCTAGCGTCGCAGGCGCGGGCCGTGTCGGGGCTGTCGTTTCTGGTCATCGCCATCGGCGCGGCAGGCTGCATCGCCGGTGGTCTGCTGAGCCACCGCATCGGCAGCCCGCGCGTGGCGGCGGGCGCGCTAGCGCTGTCGGGTCTGCTGTGCGGGTTCTATCCGTTTCTGAGTCAGGCCAGTGTTGGTGTGGGGGTAGCGGCGCTTTTACTGTGGGGCGTCGCTGTGATTGCCGACTCGGCACAATTCTCGGCGGTGTCAGCAAAACACTGCCCACCGGAGCTGGTAGGCAGTGCACTGGCTGTTCAAAACAGCATCGGGTTTTTGATTAGCGTGGTGTCGATTACACTCATCACCAGTCAGGTCGAGTCGCTTGGCAGCCGGGTAGCATGGTTACTACTGCCAGGGCCTATCGTGGGTTTGTTTTTTCTTCGGCATCTGATACGCAACACGCCTACCGATTCGCACCCAACCGGTCACTAAACACGACGATGCCGTCGGGTAGATCCAACATAGTCCGCACAGCGCCGATCACGCATCCGCTTCGGCCAGGAAGTTTGACACCAGCTGAGAAAATCGCTTGGCGTGCTCGATCTGAGTCCAATGACCGCAACGCCCGAATACATGCAACTGAGAGCGTGCAATCAGCCGCGACAGGCGCAAGGAATTCTCAAGCGGGATCACTTTATCTTCCCGACCATGAATGATCAGCGTCTCATGCGAGATGCCTGCGATCGCGTCATCGGCCGTTGCCAGTGCATCGACCCAACGCTGTCTGGGCGCGGGAAACATGCTCGCATAACTTTCCTGAAACCCGGGCCGGATACTGGCTTCATAACGCAAGCGGGCGAGCTCGTCATTGACCAGATTACGGTCATACGCAAAGACATCCATAATCCGGCGCATATTCTCAAACGACGGTTCATAACCCCAGACATCGTCGAGCTCTTGCGTAATCGGAAATGACACCCCAGCTGCACCCATCAATACCAGTCGACGCACCCGCTCGGGATGCCGTACCGTGAGTGCCAGCGACAGCGCACCGCCAAAAGAATTACCGACTAGATCAACCTGCGGCAAATTCATCGTATCGAGAAACGCGATGGCCTGATCGACCCAGTTATCGAGCTTGTAAACCATGCCCGCCGGCCGTTCGGTAAAGCCAAAACCCACCATGTCAGGCGCTAGTACCCGGCGCTGCTTGGCTAATTCAGGCATCACCAGACGCCAATTAACGAAGGCGCTCACGCCGGGGCCGGACCCATGAATCATCAACACCGGAAAACCACTTCCGTGATCATGATAATTTACTGCGATGCCACCTGAAATGACGCTTTGGCCGATCTCGGCAGACTGAATTGCATGACTCATCACACGACCTTTTTAAAAAATAAGATGGAAAATAAAACCGTTATCAGGAATTCTGGAAAACGTTATTGCCGCTTTGAATTGTGAGCGCAAGCAGCTCGGGTGTGGCACGAATATGCGATTCCAGCGCAAGCGCAGCGCGCGCATCCTGTCCTGCCATTGCGCTCTCAAAAATCAGCGCATGCTCGCTATGTACATCGCGCCCGGTGTGCAGCCCAATTGCATAGCGCCGGTAACGCTCGCCATGCTGCGTGAGCTGTCGTACCAGACGCACCATCCAAATAGAGTCACAGGCCGACAGCAACGCCTCGTGAAATCCGGAATTCGCCGCCTCCCAGCGCCGTGCATTACCCGGGATCAGAGGCTGCTCGAGGTCGGACAAAGTCTGATAGGCGTCACGTAGTCGTCTGCGCCACAACTCACCGCCATGGCGTATCGAAATCCGTAGTGCCTCGGTTTCGACATGTACGCGCACGTTCGTAATATCCATCAGATCTTCCAACGTGATGGGTGCTACCGTAAATCCGCGCTGGCCTTCGGCACTGACTAAGGCTTCACTGACCAGCCGCGACAGCGCTTCACGCAAGGTGCCTGCACCAACTTCGTAACGATCCTTCAAATGCTCGATCAATAGTTTTTGACCCGGCGCCAGCACGCCCTGCAAAATGTCCTCGCGTAATTGACCGTAGGTTCTTTCGATTAGTGTCCGGTAAGCCGTTACGCCAGTAGGCGAATCGGACGACACTAATTGCATGATTGATTTTTTTGCCATTTTTCTTTTTTACATCGCATGAATCACACATTACGCAGTGGCTGAAACGCTTTTGCGCTTATTAAAAACAGGCCGTGCATCGCTGCACGGAAGGGCTGTCAGCGGTTCTTGATTTTTTGAAGCCGGTAGCTAAGCTGCGGACGAGTCAGACCCAGCAATCGCGCCGCCGCAGACAAATTGCCGCCGGCGGTACTGACGGCCTGCTGAATCAAGCCATCTTCAAGGGCGTCAATACTGAGACCGCGCTTTTGCAAATCTTCGAACAATCCTTCAATGTTGGCCGGCACCCCTTGCTGCAGTGCGCCCGATGCATTAACCGTAATAACGTCGCTGTTGGCAGGAATGGCAAACAGATCGCCAACATCGACCATCTGTCCGGGTGATGCAATGATCAAGCCGCGCTCAATCAGATTTTCAAGTTCGCGCACATTGCCGGGCCACGCATAACGGCGCATCGCGTCCATCGCTTTATCTGTAATACCGGCTACGCGCTTGTTGTGCTGTGCCGTGAATTTTTGCAGCAAATGATTTGCTAGCGGCTCGATATCGTCCACCCGCTCACGCAGAGGCGGAATCGCAATCGGATAAACATTAAGCCGATACATCAAATCGCGCCGGAAACGCCCAGCGTCTGCCGCCGCTTCGAGGTCTACATTGGTAGCGGCCACCACACGCACATCGACCTTACGCGACTGCGTGGCGCCCAGCCGTTCCACCTCTCCGGTTTGCAATACGCGGAGCAGCTTGGCTTGTGCTGAAAGGGGTAACTCACCCAGCTCATCAAGAAATAGTGTGCCGCCATCTGCACGCTCAAAACGTCCCTGACGGGCCGAGCCTGCGCCAGTAAACGCGCCCTTCTCGGCACCAAATAATTCGCTCTCAATAAGCTCATGCGGCAAGGCCGCGCAATTGATCGCCACAAAGGGTTTGTCTGCACGCGCACTCAAGCCATGCAGCGTGCGGGCAAAACGCTCCTTGCCTACGCCGGTCTCGCCAGTCAGCAATACGGTCACCTGCGTGGCCGCAGCCTTACGCAATAACGCAATCGCGCTTTGAAATGATTTCGCGCGACCAATCAGCTCACCAAGATCGTCACTCGGGCTCAGCGATGTGCGCAGACTTTCCAGCTCTGCATGCAGATCTTCCATTCGTACCAGCAAGGAATCGGCCTCATAGTCGCCTTTGAGTTGTTCTGCATCGGGCCAGTCTTTCAGCGGACGGCCTTCAATCAGGCAGTGCTCATGGCCACAACCAGCACACTGCATTTCTTTGTAAATCACCGGCTGCCCCATGAACCCGGTGACATAGCCGGATGCGTAGCCAATCAGCATCCAGCAAACCGGCTCGTGCTGCGGCCCGAAATCGCGCAGATGGGCTTCCACTTCCCAAGAGTGATCCCAACGAAAAATACCCAGATGCGTACCCGCGTCAAGATCAAGCTCAAAGTGCTCGGGCGTGACCTGCACCGCACCTTCGAGCATATGCAATTGCGGACCCACCGCGAACTGCTCATAAGGGGAAGCCAAAGGCCGCACCTGCCGCGCCAGCGCCGCATCGCGCAAGCCCGATGCATAACCCGCCCGCTTCAACACCCGCCGGGTCTGCAAGCTACCAATGGTTTGCACTAACTCCCGCCGCAACGCCCCCAAGCCCTCGACATGCAACAGCAGCATCCGATGCCCGGCCAGCCAAATCCGCCCATCGCTCGCAGAAAAATGCACCAGCCGCCGCAAATCGGCGTCTTGCGGCAGCGGTGGCAACGGTGGTGAAAAAGGATGAGGCATGGGTTGATTATCGATAATTTTAGAAAAATTTCAATCACTTTTTTGATGCCCGACATATCACGATTCACCATTTCATCAAATTATCACGTTGGAATTACTCTAAATGATCAAAAATTTTTGTCTGAATACCGCTTTTCATCAAAAAATTAAGATTTTTATAAGTTCACCAATAATGCGCATGACCCTTATAAATCAACAGCTTTTTCAAATTTATCGAGATTTCTTGAACTCTTGGCCGCAGCTGGCATGCGTATTGCCTATTGGTATTCGGAAAAGCCATAACTCATATACAAAAAAGGCCAGTGATGATTAGCGATGAGCCAAAAGCGTCGGGCAGCCCGGAAACCTCCAGCGGGCTTGACGCTATTTCAACCGATGCAGCGACGCTGGCACGACGCTACGTTCGGATTGTTAATCGTCAGGCCAACGGTATTGTGGCCTTCGAATTTTCGGTGGGCTGGCCCGACATGTCGGTCGAGCTCGCGCTGCCGGAACCGCAGTTCAACGAATTTTGTAAAAACAACAACGTGGAATTTCTCACCGACGCGGTGGGAGCCAAGCTAGGAGAGCAGCATGACGAGCATTGACCTGCAGGCTAAAGAAATCAAGCCAACCCGCAACACCTTTTCTCATGTGGCGCGATATATCGGCGGCGACAAGCCAGCGACGCGCTACCAGGAAGCGACTCTGGGTGCGCAACCCACGCAGAACTTTCACTACCGTCCGACTTGGGAGCCGCAATACGAGCTGTTTGATGCATCGCGCTCGGCGATCAAGCTGGCGGACTGGTATGTCTTGAAAGATCCGCGTCAGTACTACTACGCCACCTGGACCATGGCGCGCGCACGTCAGCAAGAAGCGGTCGAATCGAATTATCAATTTGTTGAAGCCCGCGGCCTGCTAGCACGGATGACCGATGACGTGCGTGAAAGCGCGGTTCAGGTTCTCATGCCGCTGCGCCATGTCGCATGGGCTGGCAACATGAACAACTGCTTTATCGCGGCCTATGGTTACGGTACCGCGCTCACAGCGGCGACCACTTTTCATTCGATGGATCACCTTGGCATCGCCCAATATCTGACTCGCCTCGGTCTGGCAGTGGACGAGCCGGGCATTCTCGACGCAGGCAAAAACGATTGGCTGCATGACCCACGCTGGCAAGTACTGCGGCGCTTGGTAGAAGACACACTGGTGCTGAAAGATCCGATGGAAATCTTCGTTGCGCAAAATCTGGCGCTCGACGGCATGTTGTACCCACTGATTTACGGCTCCTTCGTTGATGAACATCTGACGCTGCTGGGCGGTACTGGCATTGCGATGCTGACCTCGTTTATGCCCGAATGGCACGACGAAAGTGCGCGCTGGGTTGATGCAGTGGTAAAAGCGGCTGCTGCTGAATCCGAGGAAAACAAGACCCTGCTATCCGAGTGGACTCGCGTATGGGCCGAACGGGTTCAGGCCGCACTTGCGCCGGTGGCAGAAATTGCGTTGAAAGACCAAGGGCAGGATGCCTTAACGGCCACCCGAAACGCATTTAATGCACGCGTCGCCAAAATCGGCCTGGCCGTCTGAGACCAAGTCGCCTAACACAACTATCACCACACCATCACCGGAGAAAAACCACTATGTCCAATGTCTTCATCGCCTTTCAGGCTAACGAGGAATCCCGTCCAGTGGTCGATGCCATCGTGGCCGACAACCCTGAGGCACAAGTGGTGTATTCACCCGGGCTGGTAAAAATCGATGCGCCGGGCAAGCTCGTAATTCGTCGCGAAACCATCGAAGAACAAACTGGCCGTCCGTATGACCTGCAGCAGCTGCAGATCAACCTCGTGACGCTCTCAGGAAATCTTGATGAGGACGATGACACTTTTACGCTGAGCTGGAAGCACTAAGCAGTGCCCGGCAAGATCGCCCCCTAACCAACTGAGCCAGATCATGGACAAGCGCGTAGAGAGAAAATCACATAGCCTTGGTGAGCGTTATGCCGCCATGACGCACGACCTGCAATGGGAAACGACCTATCAGTCGATGGACAGAGTGTTCCCCTTCGATCGCTATGAAGGTATCAAGGTTCGTGACTGGTCGAAGTGGGAAGACCCGTTTCGTCTGACGACGGACGCGTATTGGAAATTTCAGGGCGAAAAAGAAAAAAAGCTCTACGCCGTGATTGAGGCCTTTGCGCAAAATAGTTGTCAGTTCGGGGTCAGCGATGCGCGCTATGTCAATGCGATTAAACTTATCTTGCAAGCCATTGCGCCAATAAAATATAGCCTGCATCGCAGCCTTGCCCACACCGGGCGCCACTTGCGCGGCGATGCACTGCGCGTCGCTGTGCAAATGCAGGCAAGCGATAACCTGCGTCATTTTCAAAATGAAACCCATGCTGCCTCGGTCTTCAATAAATACTTCAACGGCTTGCATAGCGCGCCCGCGCTGTTCGATGCAGCGTGGTACCTGGCCCCCTTCAAGAGTTTTGCTGACGATGTAGCTAGCGCTGGCCCTTTTGAGCGCATCGTCGCCATCAGTTTTTCATTCGAATCCTTGCTTACCGATACGCTATTTGTGCCTTACATGAGTGGCGCGGCGCACAACGGTGATCTGTCTATCGTCGCCGCGGGTTTCTCCGGGCAATCCGATGCAGCACGTCACAAAATGCTGGGCATCGAAACGGTGAAGTTTCTGCTGACCCAGGACCCGGGCAATCTGGCGCTGGTGCAACGTTGGATAGACAAATGGTTCTGGCGCAGTTTCCGCCTGATGCCGATTGTGGCGATGATGCAGGACTACATGCTGTCCAAGCGCATGATGAGCTGGAAAGAATCCTGGCAGCGCTTTGTCGAAGCACCGGTTGAAGCTTTGTTTGCCGAACTCGCGCAATTTGGCCTGCGCTTACCCACAGGATGGGCACAAGCATGCGACAGCAAAGAGCATCTTAGCCATCAAGCGTGGAATGTATTTTATGGCTATGGCGATGCGATTGCTGTGCATACGTGGATTCCCGAGACCGATGAGCTGAACTGGCTTGATCAAAAATATCCGGATAGTTTCGATCGCTGGTATCGCCCTCGCCTAGCACATTACGCGCAACGTCAGGCGCAAGGTCATCGTTTTTTCAATCGCAGTTTGCCGATGCAATGCCAAGTCTGCCAGCAGCCCATGTTCTTCACCGAAAAAGGCAATCCACGTCTGATTGCTTACCGACAGACTGAACACGAAGGTGAAACCTTCCATTTTTGCAGCGACCACTGCGACACCATTTTTAGTAATGAGCCGGCCAAGTATCAGCAGGCACGTCTGTCTTCGCACACCTTGTTGCACGCAACTGATGGGGGCGCCAAGGCTGATCTGCTGAAGGCGTCGCTTGCAGCCAGCAACCTCAGCAACGGCCGCGATCAGGGCGATTTCAGTGGTTCTGAAGATGACACCAATTTTAGTGATTGGGGCGGCGGGCAAGACATGAAGGAGGCGCAGCTATGAGCGTCACAGCAACCACCAATGCGCTGCTCTACGTGGGCTGGGATGAACACATGATGTTCGCCACCCCCATCGTGCTGCCGATGTCACTCGATACGCGATTTGAAGAGCTCATCCACACCGCGCTGCC
The DNA here is from genome assembly GCA_945866125.1 of Bordetella parapertussis. GTDB lineage: Bacteria > Pseudomonadota > Gammaproteobacteria > Burkholderiales > Burkholderiaceae_D > Pernthalerella. Next base: position 41,116 of record CAMBFZ010000018.1, on the reverse strand, counting down.
CTCACTGTACGGCGAGCACCCCGATTTCAAATTGATTGATTGGAGCAAGGCGCAGTGGTTTCAGGGTGATCGCTTGTTCACGCCGCGCATGCAGGCAACGCTGGCCGAACAGGGCTTTGGGCATAAGGCAGTACTACGTTTCAGAACGCCAGGTTTGGAAGGATTGCGCGGCTCTTGCGGTTAATTTAATCAGTAAGTGCAGGCAAGGCATCGCCGTCTTCACGGACCCGGCTGCGATGTGTGAAGTGTGTTGGGACCGATGCGTAAAAAATATAACGGAGACAGGAATTCATGAAGAAGACCACTTACCTAGGCGCTGCTCTGACCGTGACGCTGGCGATGGCTGCCAGCGGCGTAATGGCAGAGGATAAATGCGGCCTCAGCAACGGCAAAAAAGCCACCGGTGAACCGATCCAGATCGGCGCTATTGTCGGCAAAACGGGACCCGAAGATTTCTCGTCATCCGCGCGCGCTGCCGACGCTTACTTTAAATGCGTCAATGCCAACGGCGGCATCAATGGTCGTCCTGTCGCCTATACCATCCAAGATGACACCTGGAATCCAGAAGTCGCTTCCCAGGCTGCCAACAAGCTCGTCAAAGATACCAAGGTTGTCGCGATGGCCGGTTCGTCTTCCTTTGTGGAGTGCGGTGCCAACAACAATTTGTACGAAAAAGAAGGTGTCGCCTCGGTGTCCGGCGTCGGTGTGCCACGCGCTTGCTTCTTCGGTAAAAACTATATCTCGTTTAATCAAGGCCCGCGTCAGTCGACTCTGGGTGCGGCGCAATACATTGTCGAGACCAACAAGCTCAAGAGCCTCACCTGCGTAGCGCCTGGTATCCCCGGCTTCGGTGACTGGGTCTGCGGCGGCGTCGAATCGTACGGCAAGGCCAACAACATTCCGGTCAAGACCGTGATTTTTGATCCGGGCCAACTCGACGGCAATGCGATCGCACTGCAGATCGCTGCAGCAAAAAGCGAAGGCGTCGTACTCGGTATGCCACGCGGCATGATGCTGCCTATCCTGACTGCCGCCGAGCAGCAAGACTTGGGCAAGAGCATCAAGTGGGGCCTGCCCACTTCGGCCTATCACGCCGATATGCCTAAAGCAGTGGGCAAATACTGGCACAACAAGCTCATCGTGCACATGGAGCTCGAGCCAATGGATAGCACCGGTCCGGACAACCTGAACTGGAAAGCCGTGATGGACAAATTCGGCGACAAAAAAGACCCACGCGATACCTTCTCGCAAGCAGGCTATTTGTCGGCACGTGTCGTCACCGATGCACTGCTGTCAATCAAGGGCAATGTGGATCGCAAGTCGGCGACTGCTGCCATCGTTGGCACCAAAAAATGGAAGAGCGACATGATGTGCTCACCTTGGTATTTTGGCCCAGGCGAACGTCATCAGCCGAATCACAAGGGCCGCGCGGCTCAGCTGATTGCGGGTGGCTTCAAGACTTTGACCGAGTGCTATCAATCCAAAGACTCCGAGCTGCAAGACGTGCTGACGCTCGAATCCAAGGGCGGCCTGGTTAACTAACCGGCTTCACTACAGCACTTACGCAAATCGAGCAGACCATGGAATCACTACTTCCCTTTCTCGTTGTGGGCATCAGTGTCGGCGCGGTGTACGCACTTTCAGGCGTTGGCCTGGTTGTGCTCTACCGTGCCAGCGGTGTCGTCAATTTCGCTTACGGTGCACTGGGCGGCTTGGCCGCCATGGTGTGCTGGCAGGTCATCGACTTGGAATATGCGGACTGGATGGGTTGGGTTGCCGGCATTGGCTCGGCCACCCTGCTGTCTTGGGCTTACGGCCGTTACATTGCACCGTCCCTGACGCATCAGGATCGTGTGGTGCGGGCCATGGCTACGCTCGGTTTTGCGTTGATGGTGATGGGTATCGCTCAGTGGTATTGGGGCGATACCCCACGCCGTCTGGTACTCCCTACTGATTCCGAAGGAATCGAATTTGATGGTCGTCGTCTGATCAGTCACACCCGCGTCGCTGCTTTGCTGTTTGCCGCCGCCGCTACCGTGGGCATGCTCTGGCTGCTCGCACGCACACCACTTGGTCTGCGCATGCGCGCCTTGCAAAGCAACCGCATGCTCTCGGCGCTGGTTGGGGTGCGCGTCAAGCGTGTCGATACCTGGGCATGGACATTGGCCGGTCTGCTGGCTGGCATTAGCGGTCTTTTTATGGGCAACATGGTGCGACTCAATCCCACCGTGCTGACCTTTCTGGTGATCCCTGCGATGGCTGCTGCCATGGTGGGAAAAATGAATTCTCTGACCGCGACTGTGCTGGGCGGACTCGCCATCGGCGTCATCGAGTCCCTGCTCAATCTCGTTCCTGAAGTACAGCGTTATGGCTCGGCCACCGCATTTATGGTCGCCATCGTCGCCGTGTTGTGGCAGCAGCGCCATGGCATCGGTCTTTCCCGTGATAACAGCCACCTGGAGTAAAGCGAGATGGCACGTAATAAAGATAAACCCGATATCCCGCCCGGCACGCCCCTGCAGCGTATTCGTCCGATGTTGATCACGTTTTTTGTGGTCGCCCTGATCGGTCCTTTCCTGTTCTCGGCGTATTGGCTCAATACATTTAGCACGGTCGCCTGCCTGACCCTGGTGGCCGGCACCGTTGCCCTGCTCTACGGTCAACTTGGTATGGTGTCGCTGGCGCAGTTTGCGCTCTCCGGTGTGGGCGGCTGGTTCTGCCTGCGCTTGGTTCACGGCACCGGCATGCCATTTGAATTGGCGCTCGTGTTAGGCGCGCTGATCGCCGGTCTGTTTGGCCTGATCCTTGGCTTGCCTGCGCTGCGCATGCGCGGTCTGTATCTGGCGCTGCTGACGCTGATGATTGCAGCCGCGGTGCAAGTGGTGGTCAATGTCATCGGCTTTCCCGATGGTGGAACGGGCTGGACCGGTCATGTCTCCAACGGCCAGCGCGCATTAATTGAACGGCCTTTTCTGGCGACCTCGGATCCGGCGTATTTTCGCTACGTGATGTTCTGGCTTGCCGCCGGCATGGGTCTGATTGAATGGTCGCGCGCTAGTCTGCCCGGCCGCGCCTGGGGTCTGATTCGCAAGAGCGAAGCGGCGGCCATTGCAGCCGGCGTGTCGGTCGTTCGTTATAAGGCGCTTGCCTTTGCCATCGGTGGCGCTCTGGCTGGCTTGGCGGGTGGTTTACTGGCAGGTCTGAACGGCCAGCTCGACAATACTGGTTTTCCCACTAGTCAATCGATCCTTCTCTACGGACTAACCATCGTCGGTGGTGCTTATCACTGGGTGGGCGCGGTATTTGCCGGCCTGCTGATCCGCGCACTGCCGGCGCTGCTTAACGATCACGGCGTTGACGGTAATCTTGCCAACGCGTTTTACGGCTTTGCGTTGCTGGTGTCGCTGATTCAGGGTCGCAAGGGTTTGGCCGGCCAACTTGCCGACTTCTACAAATTTGTGCGCATCAGTCGTATCGTCGAAGGCGCCGTCATCTGGGGTGGCATCTCGGTGGGCTTGGCCGGTGTCGCCGCGTTCACAGGTGCGGCAGGATTTGCCGGTGCGCTGTTCATCGCGCTCATCGCGCTCCTTTTCAGACAAGCGATTCCAGGCGTGTGCTGGATGCTGCTTGGCTTTTTTGGCAAACGTGTACAGGACTTTGCCGAAGACATGGAAGCAGCTGCCTCATTACGACTGGCGCGCATCGTCGAAGCGTTCGGCGGCATTGCAGACCATCGGATCCTGAAGCGTACGCTCAATGTGCTCTTTATCGGGTTCTTTGTGGGTTGGGTTGCGTGGGGTGTATTTGATGTCGACTATGCGATTGCGATGTCCATCATCTGGTCTGCTATCGCGCTCAAATTTTGCATCGAGTTGCTGCTCTATCCCGCTATTTTGCCGCTGCGCCATCGCCTCGATGCGCGCTTCCCCAAACCTTTCGCGTCTTATCGCTAAACGGAACGACGATGATCGAAATTAACGACCTCTGCGTACAGTTTGGTGGCGTCAAACCCATCGACGGCCTTACGGTCAATCTGACCAAGCCTGTTGTTGGTCTGATCGGCCCCAACGGCGCGGGCAAGACGACGCTGCTCAATGTGCTGTCTGGCTTTGTTGAACCCCGCCGTGGCTGGGTCAAAGTCAACGGCAAAATGATGACGGGCCTGCCCGCACACCAGCGTGCATCCATGGGCTTGCGTCGCACTTTTCAAACCGACCAGATTGCGGACGACCTGACGCTGCTCGAAAACGTGCAGGCTATTTCCGACCATGTGAAATTCGCCAGCCGCGCCGACGAGACCAAGGCCATTCTGGACGCGATTGATTTCGTCGGTCTGTCACACCGAATCCACCGCCGCGGCAGTGATCTGTCGACCGAAGAACGTCATCTGGCCGAAATTGCGAAGGCACTAATCGGCAACCCCGAACTCGTCATGCTCGATGAGCCCGGCGCCGGCATGAGCGAAACCGAATCTGAGCACCTGCAAAAAGTCATCAAAGGGATTCCCGGCTACTGCAAGGCACAAGTATTTTTAATCGACCACGACGTCGAGTTGATCTCGGCCTGCTGCCTCGAGACCATGGTGCTGGACTTTGGCAAGCTGCTCGCGCTGGGGCCGACATTGGAAGTCCTGAAAAAGCCGGAAGTGCAACAAGCCTACCTCGGTAACTTTGACGATCTGGAGGTCGCAGCATGAGCACCACCACCGCGCCACTGACGGTGCGCCACGATCATCTCGAGATCAAGAATCTGGTGATGGTCCGCGGTACTAAACCTGTCACCCATGCCATCGAACTCTCGGTGGCACCCGGCAAGATCACGGCACTCATGGGCGCCAATGGTGCCGGAAAGACCAGCACGGTGCTGGGCATCTCGGGGGTAGTCGAGCCCGCATTTGGCGAGATCTGGCTTGATGGCATCGATATGGTCGGCATGGATGCCGATGAGATCCGGCGCCGCGGGATCGCTACGGTGCCCGAAGGGCATCAGGTGCTGCGTGAGCTTACAGTACGCGACAACTTGCTGGTAGCCGGCGGTGGGCTGGCCCGAGGCGAGCTGAATGCCTCCATCGAGCGCACGATCGAGCTATTCCCTGAATTAAAAGAAAAATTGCATCAGGCCGCCGGCGATCTCTCTGGCGGACAGCAACAAATGGTCGCTATCGCACAGGCTTTGATCGTGACGCCGCGTTTTTTGGTGATCGACGAACTCTCTTTTGGCCTGGCGCCCACCATTGTGGCGCGACTCGTGCCGGTGATTCGCCGTATCGCCAACAGCGGCATCGGCGTCTTGCTTATTGAGCAGTTCACGCAACTGGCGCTGGCGCTGGCGCATCACGCCTATGTGATGTCGCGCGGCAGTGTGTCGTATGACGGCGCACCCGGAAAGCTGCGTGAGGATCCCGATATTTTGCACCGCGCGTATTTCCCGGTCAGTGACCGGGAAGCGGTCGGTCTGCACTAATTTTTATCCCCTAACCTACAACAAGCAAACCCTCAAACCTCAACCCGGAGAGCACCATGGATACACGCGTTATCAAGAAAAAGCTGGGCCTCAAAGAGCGCTATGCCGCAATGACCCGCGGCCTACATTGGGACACCACGTATCAGCCCATGGATAAGGTCTTCCCATTTGATCAATACGAAGGCATCAAGATTCACGACTGGGATAAATGGGAAGACCCGTTCCGTCTGACCATGGATGCGTACTGGAAGTATCAGGCTGAAAAAGAGAAAAAACTCTACGCAGTCATCGAAGCATTTGCGCAAAGCCATGGTGAGCTCGGCGTCACCGATGCGCGCTACATCAATGCGCTCAAGCTGTTCATTCAGGGTGTCACCCCACTCGAGTATTACGCACATCGTGGCTTTGCCCATGCAGGGCGGCAGTTTACGGGTGCCGGCGCGCGCGTGGCGGCGCAGATGCAAGCCGTTGACGAGCTGCGTCACTTCCAGACCGAGACCCATGCGATCTCGCATTACAACAAGTATTACAACGGCATGCACAACGCGAACCATTGGTTCGATAACCTCTGGTATCTGTCGGTACCAAAAAGCTTTTTTGAAGATGCATATTCCAGCGGCCCGTTTGAATTCCTGACCGCGGTTAGCTTTTCGTTCGAATACGTGTTGACCAATCTGCTGTTTGTACCTTTCATGTCCGGCGCTGCGCATAACGGCGACTTATCGACGGTGACCTTTGGCTTCTCAGCGCAGTCCGACGAATCACGTCACATGACCCTTGGTATCGAGTGCATCAAATTTATGCTCGAACAGGATCCGGCCAATGTACCTATCGTGCAGCGCTGGATGGACAAGTGGTTCTGGCGTGGTTATCGGCTGCTGACTCTGGTGGCCATGATGCAGGATTACATGCTGCCAAAGCGCGTCATGAGCTGGAAAGAGGCATGGGAAATGTATGCCGAGTCAAACGGTGGCGCGCTGTTTGCCGATCTCGAGCGCTACGGTATCCGCAAGCCAAAAGGCTGGGAACAGGCCTGCGAGGGCAAGGACCATATCAGCCATCAGGCCTGGGCCACGTTCTATCAATACGGCCATGCTGCGGCGTTCCACACCTGGATCCCTAGCAAGGACGAGTTGGACTGGCTCTCAAGCAAATACCCCGACACCTTTGATCGCTACTATCGCGCGCGTCTGGAGCACTGGGGCGAACAATCCGAAGGCAAAGAAGGCCGCTGGTACAACCAGATTTTGCCAATGCTGTGTCAGACCTGCCAGGTACCGATGCTCTTTACCGAGAAAGGCGACCCAACCCAGATCGCCTTCCGCGAAAGCACCTACATGGAACAGAAATATCACTTCTGCAGCGACCACTGCAAAGAGATTTTCGATCATGAACCAAAGAAGTATGTGCAAGCCTGGCTGCCGGTACATCAGATTTATCAGGGCTCCTGCTATCCGGAAGAGATTAATCCAGCGTCCCCCGGCGACAGTCCGGTGCGCGAAGTCATTCGCTACTACGGCATCAACGCTGGCGAAGACAATGGCGAATTTTCAAGCAGCGAAGACCGCCAGCACTTCAAGCAGTGGAGCGGCCGCATGAAACCAAAGGATCATGGAGAGTAATCATGCAAGAAGCAAGTAAAGGATTGATGGTGCATCTGGGTGATTATCCGTTGCGCCAGCAAGATCACGAGAGTCAGTTCCATGGCAAGCGGCTGATCTTTCTGTGCTGGGAAAACCATCTGATGTTTGCCGCACCGCTGTGTGTGCCGTTGCCTCCTACCCTGCCCTTCGGGGCTTTGGTGCGCGACGTGCTGCCTGAGTTGTATGGCGAACATCCGGAATTCGAGGACATCGACTGGAAGCGTACGCAATGGTTCAACTCAAGTAAGCGCTTCATTCCGGATGTGGGCAAATCATTGGAACACCATGGTCTGTCGCACAAGTCGTTGATTCGTTTTCGTACGCCGGCATTGGAAGGCATACGCGCGAAAATCGATGATAAAAAGCAGGCATTCTGATTAGGGCAATCCTGCCCTAATCAGAGTCTGTCACCCGTAAACCCAGATGTATTTTTGTTGTGATCTGAATCATGTCCCAACTACTCACTATTGAACCGCTTGGCGCTACGATCGAAGTCGAGGATGGCCAGACTATCCTTGACGCCGCGCTACGTCAGGGTATTTATCTACCCCATGCCTGCGGGCATGGTCTGTGCGGCACCTGCAAGGTGCACGTAGCCGATGGCAATGTCGAACACGGGGAGTCCAATCCGTTTGCACTCATGGATTTCGAGCGCGATGAAGGCAAGACCCTGGCCTGCTGCGCAACACTACAAAGCGATGTCACCATTGAAGCCGACATCGACGAAGATGACGACGCCCGCATCATCCCGGTCGAAGATTTTGATACCACCGTGAGTCGCATTGAAAGTGTGACGCCAACCATCAAGGCGATCTGGCTCAAGCTTGACCGTGTCATCGATTTTCAGGCGGGCCAGTATGTGCAGCTGGTGCTGCCGGGTGTAGAAGGCGGTCGTCCGTTTTCAATTGCAAATTCGCCGCAAGATATTGCCCGCACCGGTGAGCTTGAAATCAACGTGCGCATTGTTCCCGGCGGCGCCGGCACTGCCTATCTGCATGAGAAATTGCACGTTGGCCAAACCCTGCGCGTATCGGGCCCCTATGGGCGCTTTTTTGTGCGCACTTCCTTCAAGGCGCCGATGATTTTCATGGCGGGCGGATCGGGTCTGTCGAGTCCGCGCTCCATGATTCTAGATTTGCTTGCCAGCGGCTGTACCGATCCCATCACGCTGATCTACGGACAGCGCAATCTGGCCGAGCTGTACTACGACCAGGAATTCAAGGCGCTCGCGCAGACGCATCCAAACTTCACGTATGTACCGGCGCTATCAGAAGACGCCAGCGGCTTTGAAGGCGAAAAAGGCTTCGTGCATGAAGCGGCACAACACCATTTTAAGGGCGATTTTTCCGGCCACAAAGTCTATCTGTGCGGACCACCGGCAATGATCGAAGCCTGTCTGTCGACACTGATGCAGGGTCGTCTGTATGAGCGCGACATCTATGCAGAAAAATTCATCACTGCGGCCGATGCGTCCAAGCCGCGCAGTGCATTTTTCAAGCGCGTCTGACAAGCGAGCCATGTTTGATTTTCGTCCCAAGGTGCAAGTCACCATCGAGCAGACCGGTGAGTCTTACCCCTGCGCGATCGGCGAGAGCCTGCTCAAGGGTATGTTGCGCCTCGGGCGCAAAGGCATTCCGGCGGGCTGCGTCAACGGCGGCTGCGGCGTGTGCAAAGTACGTATTACCAGCGGCAGTACCGAATTGCTGGGTCCGATTAGCCGGGCCCATGTCAGCGAATATGAAGAAACACAGGGTTACACCCTTGCCTGTCGCGTTGGGCCCACCGTCGAGGTGAAGCTAGAAGTCGCCGGCAAGATGATCAAACCGTTTTCCAAGGGGTTCGACGCGCAGGCCACCCCACCTGCGATCATAAAATAAGGAGAAGACAATGGGTGTTATGCGTATCGGGCATGTAAGCTTGAAAGTCATGGACATAGGGGCCGCGGTCAAACACTACACCGAAGTCATCGGCATGAAAATCTCGATGGAAGATAAGGCGGGTAATGTTTATCTGAAGTGCTGGGACGAATGGGATCGCTATTCGATCATCCTGACGCCATCCGATCAGGCTGGCATGAACCATGTCGCCTACAAGGTAGAAAAAGACAGTGACCTCGATAGCTTCAAGCAGCGTATTGAAGCTGCCGGCATCAAAGTCACCGAACTCCCCGAAGGTGCTCTGCCTTCCACAGGTCGTATGCTGCAATTCAAAATGCCAAGCGGCCACGAAATGCGCCTCTACGCGTTAAAAGAATATGTGGGTACCGAAGTCGGCACGACCAATCCGGATCCCTGGCCTGACAACATCACCGGCGCTGGCGCACATTGGGTCGACCATGTACTGCTGATGTGCGAGCTCAATCCTGAAACCGGCGTCAACAAGGTGGCTGAGAACACCAACTTCTTCAAAGACGTGCTGGACTTCTATCTGGTTGAGCAAGTATGTGTTGGACCAGGTGGCGTCATCCAGGCAGCGACCTGGCTGACCCGCACCAACACACCACACGACATCGCGTTCGTTGGTGGTGCCAAGGCTGGTATTCATCATGTGTCTTTCTTCCTTGATTCTTGGCATGACGTGCTCAAGGCGGCCGATATCATGTCAAAGAAAAAGGTCAAGATCGACGTGGCACCGACTCGCCATGGCATCACACGCGGCGAGACCATCTATTTCTTTGACCCAAGCGGCAACCGTAACGAGACCTTCGCCGGCCTCGGTTATCTGGCGCAACCTGATCGTCCCGTGACGACCTGGACCGAAGACAAGCTCTGGACCGGCATCTTCTATCACACCGGCGACGCGGTGCCTTCGTTCACCGACGTCTACACCTGATCGGCTGCATGCACGCCTTGGCGCATTGAACAATGCGCCAAGGCTCAGGCTGCGCGTTTTGTGGTCGGCTTTTCTTTTGGCGGAGTCATGGTAGCCGCAAAATCCCGCACCACGGCAACAAAGGCCGCCAGCAGCGGGGATTCATCCGCTTGTCGGTACAGACAACTTAATTCGATTTCACGCAAATGATGACTGACCAGCGGACGGTACATAACGCCCGGCAGACGCAAGCTTGCCGTCGAGGCGGTCGTCACACAGGCTCCAAACCCGCCAGCCACCAGCGCGATGGCAGTGAGCACGTCTTCGACCTCCTGCTCGATACGCAATTCGGATTTTTCGCGATGGAAGGCCTGAATCACCAGCTGCGCAAGTCCAGCGATTGGCAGGCGCGGGTAAAGGATCAGCGGCTGCCCGCTCAAGTCGGGAATCGTGATGAATTTTTTTTTGCACAAGGCATGCCTTGCCGGCAGCGCAACCATCATCGATTCACGCAACACTGTCTCTACCTTGAGGTCATCGTCAGGGGGAATCAGCCGGTTAAAACCGACGTTGATGCGACGCTCACGCAGCGCCGCAATCTGCGCACTCTTGCTGAGGTTGTGCAGCACGATTTTGACTTCCGGACGCTCCGCATGAAAGCGCGCCAGGATGCGCGGAACGGCGTCCAACACACCAGAGCCAAAGGTACCAATGTCGAGCTGACCGGTCTGTCCCTGTCCCGCCAGCACCGCACGCTCTTTGGCGCGTGCGGCCAACGCAAGCAGATTGGGCACCTCGTCAAACAACGCCTGGCCGGCTTCGGTCAGCGTGACGCCCTTCGGGCTGCGCACGAAAAGCGTCGCCCCAACATCGTCCTCCAATGCACGGATCTGGCGGGTCAGTGGCGGTTGCGCCATATGCAGTCGCGCTGCTGCGCGCGTGAAATTACGCTCCTCTGCAAGCGCCAAAAAATAACGCATCTGTCGCAAATCCATGTCTCACCTCCATACTTTTTAAGTATTGTGAATCAAAAAAACAGTATTGGACAGTATCAAGACCAAATACTACCCTTCGCCTATCTGACTGGACATTGATATGAGTGACCCGACGAGCCCAACGGCTACCCCTCTCAGCGTGATGCAAGGCGTGATCTCTGCCGAAGCAGCAGCGCAGGCTATGCAGGCAAGCCTCGCGTATGCGCAGCACATCGGCATCCGAATTAACGTTGCCGTCACCGATAGCAGCGGCGTGCTGGCAGGTTTTCTGCGCATGCCGGGCGCATTTTTGCATTCGGTCGAGATTGCGATTGACAAGGCCTACACCGCCGCGGGTTTCGGCTTTCCGACTTCGGCGTGGAAGGGCATCCTGGCCAGCGATGAGTTCTTGCGCATGGGTCTGGCAGAGCGGCCCCGACTAGTGATGTTTGGCGGTGGCTTGCCGATCGTGCAGGACGGTATGCGCATCGGTGGTATTGGCGTCTCCGGCGGATCTGCCGAGCAGGACGAGGAATGTGCGCGCGCAGGACTAGCCGCCATCGGCCTGGCCTGAGCCTCCGACACAGCACAAGGAATTCTTCTTTTATTTACGGACCACGCAATGAAACAATTTCATAATTTTATTAATGGCGAATTTGTCGCCACCGGCAAAACCTTCGAGAACCGTGCCCCGGTCAACAACAGCGTCATCGGACTGGTGCATGAAGCTGGTCGCGCCGAAATCGACGCGGCCGTGCAGGCAGCGCGCAGCGCGCTGAACGGCGAATGGGGCAAGATGTCAGTGGTCAAGCGGGTTGAGCTGCTGTATGCAGTGGCCGATGAAATCAATCACCGTTTTGACGAATTTTTGGCAGCAGAATTGGCCGATACCGGTAAACCGTATTCGTTGGCCTCGCATATCGATATTCCGCGGGGCGCAGCAAATTTCAAGGTGTTTGCGGACATCATCAAGAACGCGCCCACCGAAAGTTTTCAGATGACCACACCGGATGGTGGCACCGCGATCAGCTACGGCGTTCGGGTGCCGCTCGGCGTGATTGGCGTGGTCTGCCCCTGGAATCTGCCGCTGCTATTAATGACCTGGAAAGTCGGCCCGGCGCTTGCGTGCGGTAACGCCGTCATCGTCAAACCTTCAGAAGAAACGCCGGCGACTGCCACCTTGCTCGGCGAAGTCATGAACAAGGTCGGCATCCCCAAAGGGGTCTACAACGTGGTCCATGGTTTTGGGCCTAACTCGGCCGGTGAATTTCTAACTACGCATCCGGGCGTGGATGGCATTACCTTTACCGGCGAAACCCGCACTGGTGAGGCGATCATGGCGGCCGCCGCCAAGGGTGTGCGTCCCGTATCGTTTGAACTCGGCGGCAAAAATGCCGGCATCGTGTTTGCCGATGCTGATTTCGACAAGGCTGTCGCCGGCATCACCCGTTCGGCTTTTGAAAACTGTGGTCAGGTTTGCCTGGGCACTGAGCGGGTCTATGTGCAACGCCCGATTTTTGACAAATTCGTCAAGGCGCTCAAAGAAAAAGCGGAAGGCCTGAAAATCGGTGCCTCGCACGAGCCCGGCGTCGGCCTCGGTCCGCTGATTTCAGCGGAACATCGCGCCAAGGTACTGTCCTACTACGCCAAAGCCAAAGCCGAAGGCGCCGCCATTGTCACCGGAGGCGCAGCGCATGCAATGGACGGTGAATTCGCCGACGGCCATTGGGTGCAGCCCACCATCTGGACCGGCCTGCCTGAAACGTCGCCTATCGTACGCGAAGAAATTTTCGGACCTTGCTGCCATATCGCTCCCTTCGATACCGAAGAAGAAGCGATCGCGCTAGCCAACGATACCCAATACGGTCTGGCCACAACGATCTGGACCAGCAATATGTCCACCGCCACTCGCATGGGCAATGCAGTCCACGTCGGACTGTGCTGGATCAATAGCTGGTTTCTGCGTGACCTGCGCACCTCGTTCGGTGGATCGAAAGGCTCTGGCATCGGCCGCGAAGGCGGCGTGCACTCGCTGGAGTTCTACACCGATTTGCGTAACGTGATGATCAAAATTTAACCCTCTGACGACCGGAGCTTTCGCATGACCATGAACAAAGACAGCATTACACGCTACGGCGACGAGTTGTATGACTCCTTTCTTACCCGTGTGCCAATTGAACCTCTGACCAATCGCGAACCCGGTATCACAATCGCAGACGCTTACCAGATCCAGCTGCGCATGATTGCGCGTCGGCTTGATGCGGGTGAAATCGTGGTGGGAAAAAAAATCGGCGTGACCAGCAAAATCGTGATGGACATGCTGGGGGTTAACCAACCTGATTTCGGTCATCTGCTCTCCGGCATGGTCTTCAACGAAGGGGAAGCGGTCGATACCAGCAAAATGATCGCGCCGAAAGCGGAGGCCGAAGTGGCCTTTATTTTGGCGCGTGACCTGACGGGTCCGGGTGTCACCGCCGCCGATGTGTTGCGTGCCACGGATTGCGTGATGCCCTGCTTTGAGATTGTCGACTCTCGCATCAAAGACTGGAAAATAAAAATCGAAGACACGGTTGCCGATAACGCCTCCTGCGGTGTTTTTACATTAGGCGGCACGCGCCGTAGTCCGCGTGATCTTGACCTCGCCCTGGCAGGTATGGTGCTAGAAAAAAATGGCGAAATTATCAGTACCTCGGCAGGTGCATCCGTACAAGGCTCGCCGGTCAATGCAGTCGCCTGGCTGGCCAATACGCTTGGCCGACTCGGCATCTCGCTCAAGGCCGGCGATGTGATCCTGTCGGGCTCGCAGTCGCCGCTGGTCCCGGTCAAAGCTGGTGACAGTTTGCACTGCGCCGTCGGCGGCCTGGGATCAACTTCCGTGCGATTTATCTGAACACAACAAGAACCGAGAGAGAACCATGCAACTCGATAAAGCCACCATCGATCAGCTTGCCGCCCATCTGGAAGCAGCCGAACTCGAAGCACGCGATGTACTGAAAATTACCGACGACTATCCGCACATGGATTGGGAAGATGCGTATGCCATTCAAGACGCGATTCGTCATAACAAAGAAGCACGCGGCCACCGAACCGCCGGCCTCAAGGCAGGCCTGACCTCGTTTGCCAAGATGAAGCAGATGGGCGTGGACGTGCCAGTGTTTGGCTTCGTCAGCGACTATATGTCGCGCCCGGACGGCGGCGAAATAAAAACCTCAGAACTGATTCACCCCAAAGTCGAGGCAGAAATTTGCGTCGTTACCAAGGCGCCACTAAAAGGGCCGGGCTGCCACGTGGGCGCAGTAATGGCAGCGATTGATTTTGTGATTCCTGCTGTTGAGATTATCGACAGCCGCTATCGCGATTTCAAATTCGACCTGAAGAGTGTGGTCGCCGACAATACCTCTGCCTCCCGTTTCGTCATCGGTGGCCGCTCACGCCATATCGAGGAGCTTGACCTGCGCACACTCGGTGTTGTCCTTGAAAAAAATGGGCAAGTCGTTGCGATGGCGGCGGGTGCTGCTGTTCTCGGCCACCCGGCTGCAGCCGTTGCGATGCTAGCCAATCATCTCGGTGCGCGCGGGCAGGAAATCCCTGCCGGCACGTTCATCATGACCGGCGGCGTAACCGAAGCCATACCGGTGGCAGCAGGCGACAGCATTCTGGTGCGCTATCAGGACCTGGGTTCGGTCTCGATGCGCTTCGTCTAACTCAACCGCGTAACGGAAACACGATGGATCTTCAATTGCAGGGACAACACGCGCTCGTGACCGGATCGACTGCGGGCATCGGCTATGCGATCGCCCAGGCGCTTGCCGCCGAGGGTGCCGTCGTGACCATCAATGGCCGCTCGCAAGCGAGTGTTGACGAGGCAGTGCAACGCTTACGGTCTGAATTTCCACATGCGACGCTGGGCGGTATCGCCGCCGATGCGGCCACTGCTGCCGGCTGCGAATTGCTGATCAAGAGCAGCGCCGAGATCGACATATTGATTAACAATCTGGGCATTTTCGACCCCAAACCGTTTGCGTCGATTACGGATGCCGACTGGTTGCATTTCTTTGAAACGAATGTGATGAGTGGCGTGCGTCTGTCGCGCGCAGCGCTGCCGGGTATGCAACAACGTAATCGCGGTCGGGTTGTTTTTATTTCCAGCGAATCCGGCATCTGCCCACCGGCCGAGATGGTCCACTATGGCATGACCAAATCGGCGCAGCTGTCGATTGCGCGCGGGCTGGCAGAAACCTGCGCTGGTACGGCAGTGACGGTCAACAGCGTACTGCCGGGCCCCACACTGACAGAAGGCGCACGCGCATTTTTTGACAAGCTTGCTGCCGAACAGGGTCAGAGTTTTGACGAAGCCGCCGCGGCATTTTTTGCCCACGCACGGCCAACTTCTCTGCTACGTCGTTTTATCACCCCCGCAGAAGTGGCAGCCATGGTCGCCTACATTTGCAGCCCAAAAGCTGCGGCGACCAATGGCGCCGCGTTGCGGGTTGATGGCGGCGTGGTACGTAGTCTGATTTGATGAATTTTTTTTAGGAGTCCACGATGAGTAAAAAAATTAAGTGTGCCTTGATCGGGCCCGGCAATATCGGGACCGACTTGCTAGCCAAACTGCAGCGCTCTCCCGTGCTGGAGCCAGTCTGGATGGTCGGGATCGATCCCGATTCGGACGGCCTCAAACGGGCACGAGAAATGGGAATCAAGACCACCGCCGACGGCGTCGACGGCTTGCTGCCCCATGTACTTGCCGATGGTGTGCAGATTGCTTTTGATGCGACGAGCGCTTATGTGCATGCCGAAAATTCGCGCAAGCTGACGGCACTGGGCGTGATGATGATTGATCTCACGCCAGCGGCGATCGGCCCTTATTGCGTACCGCCGGTGAATCTGCAGCAGCATCTTGGACAGGGCGCGATGAACGTCAATATGGTTACCTGCGGCGGCCAGGCCACTATCCCTATGGTGGCGGCGGTCTCGCGTGTGCAAACAGTAAGCTACGGCGAGATCGTCGCGACGGTCTCGAGTCGCTCAGTGGGCCCGGGCACCCGCAAAAATATTGACGAATTTACCCGCACCACTGCCGGTGCTGTCGAAAAAGTCGGTGGTGCACAAAAGGGCAAAGCCATCATCATCATCAATCCGGCGGACCCGCCGCTGATTATGCGCGACACGGTGCACTGCCTGACTGAGACCACGCCGGATCAGGCAAAAATCACGCAATCGATTCACGACATGATTCGGGAAGTACAAAAATACGTGCCCGGCTACAAGCTCGTCAATGGTCCGGTCTTTGACGGCAATCGGGTGTCAGTCTTCCTCGAAGTGGAAGGTCTGGGTGACTATTTGCCTAAATACGCAGGCAACCTCGACATCATGACCGCTGCTGCTGCACGTACCGCCGAAATGTTTGCCGAAGAAATCCTCGCCGGCAAACTGATCCTGCAAGCTGCCTGAACGTTAAGGAAAAAATGATGAATCTCAAAGGAAAAAAAGTCACCGTTCACGACATGACGCTGCGTGACGGCATGCACCCAAAACGTCATCAGATGACGCTGGATCAGATGAAGCAGATCGCCACCGGTCTGGACCGCGCGGGCGTGCCGCTCATTGAAGTAACGCATGGCGACGGTTTGGGCGGATCGTCGGTCAATTATGGCTTTCCGGCACATACGGACGAAGCCTATCTGGGCGCGGTGATCCCGCTGATGAAGCAGGCCAAAGTGTCGGCGCTACTAATTCCCGGCATTGGTACTGTTGACCATCTGCTGATGGCCAAGGATTTGGGTGTGCACACCATCCGTGTTGCCACGCACTGCACGGAAGCCGATGTGAGTGAGCAGCACATCATCAAGGCACGCAGTCTGGATATGGACACGGTGGGATTTTTGATGATGGCGCACATGAGTACGCCACAAGCCTTGGTTAAGCAGGCCAAACTGATGGAGAGCTACGGCGCCAACTGTATCTACATCACCGACTCGGCCGGCTACATGCTGCCCGATGATGTGACGACCCGTCTGGATGCAGTGCGTCAGGCGCTCAATCCCGAGACTGAACTGGGTTTTCACGGTCATCACAATCTGGCGATGGGGATTGCCAATTCGCTGGCAGCGGTTGAAGCGGGGGCAAGTCGTATTGATGCCGCTGCGGCCGGGCTGGGCGCCGGTGCCGGCAATACGCCGTTGGAAGTCTTTATCGCGGTCTGCGCGCGGATGGGAATCGAGACTGGGGTTGATGTCTTCAAGATTCAGGACGTCGCAGAAGATTTGGTGGTACCCATCATGGACCACATCATCCGCATTGACCGTGATTCACTGACGCTGGGTTATGCGGGCGTCTACTCAAGCTTCCTTTTATTTGCCAAGCGCGCCGAGGCGAAATATGGCGTTCCGGCTCGCGATATTTTGGTCGAGCTCGGCCGACGTGGCATGGTAGGCGGTCAGGAAGACATGATCGAAGATACCGCCATGACGCTCGCTCGCGAGCGCAAGGAACGCAGCTTCGTCGCTGCTGCATAGCACTCTCAATAAGGAAAAATCATGCCGTTTGCCACCATTCAAATGCTCGAAGGCCGTACCGAAGATCAGAAGCGTGCCGTCATCGAAAAAGTCACACAAGCCTTGCACGAAGCCGTCGGCGCGCCGAAGGAGACGATACGCATTCTGATCCAGGATATTCCAAAAACAAATTGGGGAATTGCTGGTGTGTCGGCGAAGGATTTGGGCAAGTAGATCAGCGGTCAAGCTAGTCGGTCAACGCGGGGACGACGATCGTCTCCGCGCTTTTAAAGTAAATCAGTCTGTAGGCTACCGACTCTCTGCGTCAGTCGCCATAAACTGCGCCACCCGATCCCGAACCGGAATCGGCGCGACCGCACCAAAGCCAGTGGTCGTTAATGCCGCAGCGGCATTAGCATACCGAGCTGCGGCCTCAAGCGTTGCACCATCTGTGAGGCACGCGAGAAAAGCGCCAACAAAGCAATCGCCGGCACCTGTCGCATCCAGCACATTAACCTGATGCGCATCAAGCATGAACTGGCCTGCCGCACTATGGCAGAGCACGCCCGCACTGCCTAATTTAAGCACAACCGTTGTGGCGCCCGCATCCAGACACCACTGCATCGCTTCTTGCGGGTTGGTGGCGCCTGATAGGGCCACAATATCTTCCAGACTCGGCAAAAAAATATCAGCCAGCGCAGCCGTCGCGCTGATGATGCTGCGTGCCCGCTCAATGGGCCACAGTTTCAGCCGCAGGTTGGCGTCATAACTGACTTTGACGCCTGCTGTCTTTGCTATCTCAATGGCGGCAAACACGGCCTCACAGGCAGAGGTACTGATCGCCTGACTAATGGCCGACACATGCAGCCAGTTAGCGTGTTGAATAAATTCGCGCGGTAGTGTGGCAGGGCTGATGCGACTTGCCGCGCTGCCAGCGCGCAAATAGTGGAAGGCATGACCTTGCACCGTATGCGAGACGAAGTAGATACCCGTGTGCGCGTCCGGGTCGCGCGCCACTGTCCTTGTGTCAACCCCTTCGCTTTGCCACAGCGTCATGAACAAGTCCCCGAAGGGATCAACGCCAACGCGGGTGATGACCCCGACACGCGCGCCCTGCCTTGCCGCGGCAATAGCCATGTTGGAGACGTCGCCACCAAACCCCTGCACGTAGTTGAGTGAATGTGGATCGGTCTGGTTAAATTCAATCATCGGCTCGCCGAGCGCGACGATCTCGGGCCACGCTGCAGCTGCATTAGTTTGCGCCATGCTTTACCTCACACTTGGGCAAGGCGTTTCAGGGATGATCCGTCCGATAGCGAGCGGTCCGCTGCGCTTTATTTTCATTTTCCTCTCCCGGCTTTTTTTGCTGGTACTGATCGCGCAGTGTAAATCAAGCGAATGATGTGCCTGGAAAACCTGACAATGCGCAGACAAGGCTTTACACTACTTCACTCAACCAACCCTCACCCAATCCGACGATGTCCCAACTTTCTCTTATTCGCGCGATAGGCCTGCTCGCCATTATTTTATGGACGACCTCAGCAAGCGCCGCCAATGAAGCGCGTGTGCTGACTGATACCGATGGCAGCACCATCAGCATCGAGACTAAAACCATTAGCCGTAAGGGTTACATCGTGTATGCGTGGCAGCTACGGAATTTCGCGCAAGAACAAGACAACAAGGTGCTCTCGTCACGCTCGCAGATGGAGTTCAACTGCCGTTTCAAGCAGTCTCGCGTGATGTGGGTCAATTTGCATACTGAACGGGATGCTGGTGGCGAGGCCATCAGCTCGGCAGCGTCTGCTGCGCCGGTGTGGGAGCCGGCTGCGCCCGACTCGCTCAATGCGAGCTTGCTTGACATAGCTTGCACGAGCTTTACGCGATAAGCTTTTTATTGCGCCACCTCAAAGCCCGCTGCGTCTGACGCAGCGGAACCTTTGCCCCGCGACCCTTGGTCTCAGAGTAGATGCGGACGCCGCCCGTAGGCGCACCGTTTGTATGGCACAATGCGACAAAATTTAACCATGGAGTAAGCAAATGGATCAAAGCAAGCGTGATGTCATGCGCCTTGCGTCCGGGCTGGCGCTTGCCTTCACGGCCGGACTGCTGAAACCGTCGGAGGTGTTTGCCGGGGTGTCCTGGGGCTCGGACTGGAATGGCGCAGTCTATTCGGCCAAAAGTCTGGAAGCGTTTGTACTGGCCATGAACGGCGACACGACGACACCCAACACACCCAAAACAGTCACGCAGCGTGGCCGTGTGCCGGGCTTAAGCCTGGCCAAAGAAAACGATATCCTGATCGACGCGCCGGAGTTGGCTGAAAACGGCACCAATGTTCAGGTAACCCTGACGAGCCTTATTCCCAAGACCGATTTTATTGCGCTGCTTGCTGACCAAAATCCTAACCCCGTCTGCGTGGGTTTTCATGTGCTGCCAGATTGCGAGCCTTCTTATTCAGTCCGCATCAAGGTTGCCGAAACCTCAAGTCTGCTGGCCGTGGTGCGCTCAGAAGGAAAATGGTTTTATGCGATGCGGGATATTACGGTGATGATCGGTGGCTGCCTCGGCTAAGCGACACCACTCATTCCTGGCAGGCAGCGATCATTAATTTGGCCGCCGGGGAATGCGGCACAATCTGCTCCCATTCGCCAACTTGCATGTTCTCTGACACGACCGCGCCTTTTCCATAGCTATCCTGCATGCGCTGCGCGCTCAGCACGCGACGCGTCTCTTTGCGGCAGTTATATTCCGTGGCATAAAGAATAGAGCGATACGATTGTCCGGCTGCGTCTATGGCAATGTTTCTAAAATCATGCAGATCCCAAATGAAGGCGGTGCCGCTCATGACAACACGCCGATGCTCGTCAAAATACAGCACTGCCTCTTCAGTTTTTGCATAGCGCTCCCAGCTTTCAGACCAGGCAGGCGCGGCAATCAACATGAGTGATAAAAAAAAGAGTCTTTTCATAGAAAAATCATGATGAGAAAATTGATTTCGCTACCCAATGCAAATCAGTAGCGGTTATATTGTTCCAGCGCTTTGAGCATCGATTTTTCTTTTTCGATGATCGGGATCATTTTAGATTCTTTATCGTCATACCGCTTGAGCAACTCGATCACGCTCTCGGCGGCGTTGGCCGGCACCACCACCACGCCATCGGCGTCCGCGACAATATAGTCGCCGGGGCTGACCATGATTTCACCACATTTCACCGGGATCTGTTTGTCCACGCTGATCATGCGGCCCACCGACGTCGCGGGGCTGACGCGCCTCGACCAGACTGGGAACTGCAGTCGACGTAGCTCAGTGATGTCCCGTACTGCCCCATCAATGATGGCGCCGGCCAAGCCGCGCACTTTGGCTGTAGTGCCCATCAGGTTGCCCATCGCCGCAATCTCCAATCCGTCCTGCATCACATAGACCAGCACGGATCCTTCGGGGGCTTCGTCGAGAATCTCCAAAATATGATTGGGGTATTTGCGCGTATCGGTTCTCAGCACCGGGCGCATCAGTGCCGTTGCCGCGCGGCCGACGATACGGGAATCGTAGATTGGTTTCATGTCGGCCGACATCCAGCCACGCGCACCGGTGGCCTCTTCCACCGCGTCAGCGATATTGCCGGTACTGTTTTCGACTTGCTTTAAAGCGGCAATAATTTGCTCGGGCGTCATCGCGTGCGCACCGATCGACTGCATTGCCAAAAAAAGAATAGAAAGGTGGATTATTTTTTTTATCATGCGAACTCCTGTATGAGCAACGACGGCTGCAGGACTACAGCCGAATAAGACGCTTGCCGAGGTTATCACCGCGATACAAACCCGCAATCGCGTCCGGCGCCTGCGCAATCCCGTCGAGTAGTTCTTCTTCATAGTGGATCAGCCCTTGCCTGAGCCATGCCGTCAACTCGGCACGCGCCACCGGATAGTGATCGAGATGATCCAGAATGACAAAGCCTTGCATACGTGCCCGCTTGACCAGAATATGACGCTCGACCCGAGGGCCCAAGGGAGGCGGATTCCAGTTGGCGACCGACGCGGTGCCACAAATGATGATGCGCGCACCCACATTAAGATGATGCATGACGGCATCGCTGATTGCACCCGAAGTGTTATCAAAATAAATATCAATACCATTCGGGCACGCTTGCGCGAGCTGGGCTTCGAAATCGTCGCGCTTGTAATCGACCGCACTATCGTAGCCGAATCGATCCAGGCTAAGCTGACGTTTGGTCTCGCCACCCGTGATCGACACCGTGCGACACCCTTTGATGCGCGCAATTTGCCCAACGCAGGATCCGACCGAGCCGGCGCCTGTAGAAACCACTACCGTGTTACCGGCCTGAGGCTCACCGATTTTCAGCAGACCATAGTGCGCGGTGACGCCATTGATGCCGAGCACGCCGAGAAATGCTGACAGGGGCAGATCGGTTTGATGAATAAGATGATCAATCGCACTCGGCTCAACGACAGCAAAGTCCTGCCAGCCGAACATCCCCGTGACGTGCGCGCCAACCGGGCAATCGGGATGATCCGATTCGATGATGCGGCCCAATGCAAATGAGCGCATCACTTCATCAATGGCCACCGGTTTGGCATAGTTACCGACTGCATTGACCCAGCCACGCATCGCCGGCTCGACCGACAAAAATAAATTTTGCACCAGGATTTGTCCCGGGCCTCGCGTGGGTCGCGGCGACGTGACAAGGCGAAAATGCTCGGCCTGCGGGATGCCTTCAGGGCGGGAGGCCAGCACAACTTGGCGGTTGATGGATTGGTCCATGAAGGTACTCCTTGTATCGCGTAGTGTAAAAAAACGGACAACTGACAAAGGCGCAGCGGCGCAAAACGTGCCGCCGACTGGCCTGCTTTTTTATTTTTTGCTTGCCTTGGCGCGGTGCACGGCGAACTGCATCAATTGATCGTCGCGCCAGTCGCGGCGGGCATTGAGGTCGGCTGCGTCCAGTTCAACCCGACGTTCTTTTTCAACGTCGTGGATCAGCGCCGCATCCCAAGGACGCTCCTGGTCGCGCGATTGCGCAATGCGGTGATACAGCGGCCCGAAACGGGTCGCATAATCAGCGATGCCATTGGGCGCATTTAGGTCGATGGTCTCAAACGGCCCCATGAACGACCAACGCCAGCCTAAGCCATCACGCAGCGTCTTGTCGATATCTTCGCAACTGGCGACCCCATCAGCCACGAGCGTCCAAGCTTCGCGCAACAGCACCGCCTGCAGACGATTGAGCACAAAGCCTTCAATTTCTTTGTTGACCCGGATGACAGACTGACCAACGGCCTGCATCAACTGATCGGTCCAGTCGACGGTAAGCTTCGATGTCTGCGGCGAGCCGACTAATTCAACAATCGGCACCAGATAAGGCGGGTTGACCGGATGGGCCACCAACACGCGAGGAGAAATAGCCAGGTCCAGTGCAAAATCCGAGGCAGGGAAACCCGATGTAGAGCTACCGATGATTAAGGAATCAAAACCAAAAGAATCTATTTCTTCGAACAGTCTTCGTTTGATATCGACTTTTTCAAGTACGGATTCCTGTGCATAGGCAGCACCATCCAGTGCTAATTTTAAATCCGACATGACCACAATGCGCTCGCGAATTAATGCCACCGGCTCATTGAGCAAACCGTAACCATGCAAGCGCTCAAGTTGTTGCGCAATCAGTGCCGGTGCACTTTGCGACACCTGCGGCATATGGTCATAAAGACGAACCGACAACCCGGCACGTGCAAACACAATCGCCCATCCGGCGCCGACTAATCCGGCACCAATTACGGTCACTGGCTTGCCACCAGTAAGCTCTGTCGCTTTCATTATCTTCCCTTGTTGTTATATATTGTCGCGGGTGCCGGTTGGGCAGCACGGCGTTGTTGTGCCGTTATTATGACACCAGCAAAAATCTCGGCACTTGAAAAAAAACGACGCTAGTCCGCAAAAAAATCAGACTGCGTGGGGACGCCTAGTTAACTCAACGATAAAAAAGAAAAGGAAACAGCATGGCCCGTAAAGTGATTATCACGTGCGCAGTAACTGGTGCAATCCACACCCCGAGCATGTCGCCTTTCCTTCCGGTGACAGGGCCGGAGATTGCGCAGGCAGCGCTGGGCGCAGCAGAAGCGGGCGCGGCCATTGTGCATCTGCATGCACGTGAACCGCATAACGGCAAGCCCTCGCAGGACCCCGAATTGTTCAAGGCATTTCTCCCTGAAATCAAAGAGAAATGTGATGCCGTTATCAATATCACCACAGGTGGCGCGCCAACGATGCTGGTGGAAGAGCGTCTGCGTCCGGCGCATTATTTCAAGCCGGAAGTCGCTTCCTTAAATATGGGTTCGATGAATTTTGGCCTCTACGGCATGTTGTCGCGCTTCAAAGAATTCAAGCATGACTGGGAAGAGCCGTATCTGGCCGGCAGTGATGATCGTGTGTTCCGTAATACGTTCAAGGATATCGCCTACATTCTGGAGTCGTGCACGGACAATCAGACCCGGTTTGAAATCGAATGCTATGACATTGGCCATTTGTACACGGCCGCGCATTTCATCGAGCGCGGTTTGATCAAACCGCCTTTCCTGATTCAGTCAGTCTTTGGCTTACTCGGTGCGATCGGCCCTCACCCGGAAGACGTCGCCCACATGAAGCGGACTGCCGATCGGCTCTTTGGCGATGATTATGTCTGGTCGGTGCTGGGCGCAGGCCGTAATCAAATGCCGATTGGTACACAGGCGCTTTCGATGGGGGGTAATGTGCGCGTGGGTCTGGAAGATTCGTTATGGGATGGACCAAACCAACTCGCCAAAACCAATGCAGACCAGGTACGGCGCATTCGCAAAGTGATTGAGGGCCTTTCACTGGAAGTGGCCACACCGGATGAGGCCCGTGCGATGCTACAACTGAAAGGACGTAACAACGTCAACTTCTAACTGTGGTTTGTGTCGTTGCGTGCGGCGGCTGCCGGGCGCAACGAACAAGCGCTTTAGCTCTGTATCCGTCACCCCGCCCGTTACCGGGCACCGCCCTCGATTCTGATAGACTCAATCGCACCTGATAATCAAGCCCGAGCAATCGGAAGGATCCCCATGAGCGACTCACGTGAATTATCCACTGCAGCGCCGATCGAGCAACGTCTGGCTGCCATTGAATCCGTACTCGACGAGCAGCACTTACACCCGCAAGAATTTGTCACGACCTTTAACGAGCTCGCCTATCACGAATGGGTACCAGAAAACGGCGCTCGGGTGGTCGTCAAAGCCTGGACCGATCCGGCATTCCGCGATCGCCTGCTGACCAACGGCAAACACGCAGTCGAAGAACTCGGGTTATCGATGCCGCCCCATCATCGCCATCTGGTGGTGCTCGAAAATACGCCGCATATCCACAACGTGATCTGCTGCACCCTCTGCTCCTGCACCGCCTTTAGCATCATTGGTCTGCCACCCGACTGGTATAAAGATCTGGAATATCGCGCGCGCGTAGTTCGGGAATCCCGCACCGTGCTGAGGGAGATGGGTCTTGACCTGCCCGCTGACACCGAAATCCGCGTGTGGGACACCACCACCGACACCCGCTATATGGTGCTGCCGGAGCGCCCTGCCGACACCGACGGCTGGTCAGAGACGCAACTGCTTGGTTTGGTCAGCAAGGACGCACTGATCGGTGTGGCGCGCGCGGGTTAACAAATTAAGCACCCGGTTTCTCCTTTCTCACTTACGCTGCAAAGGAATTGTTTTATGAACGGCATGCATGACCTCGGTGGAAAACAAGGCTTCGGGCCGGTTCGTCACAGTGCTGACGCGGCAGTGTTTCATGCAAGCTGGGAGGTGCGCGCCAATGCGCTCTACAGTCTCGCAGTCAAGCACGGCATCTTTAATATGGACGAATACCGCTACGCGATTGAGCGCATGGAGCCGCGCCATTATCTGCAAGCGAGCTATTACGAGCGCTCGCTGACGAGCTTGGCTACGCTCTGTGTGGAAAAAGGGCTGATCAGTAAAGATGAGTTGGAGCGGCGCGCACAGGGCACCTTTCCGCTGGCCCAACAAGCTTGTGCCGGCCGCAGCAATCGTGCAGACCGTCAGACTTACCTGCCCGGTGATCTGGTGCGGGTACGCGACGACCATGTCTCCGGTCACGTGCGCATGCCCGGCTATATTCGCGGCAAACGCGGCGTGGTCGTCGGCGTGTCGCCCGCTTACCCTTTTCCTGACGCGCACGCGCACGGCGTCGCCGCGCAGGCCGAGCCTAGCTACGATGTCCGCTTTGACGCTACCGAGCTCTGGCCGGATACGGCCGATGCAGCAAAAATCCATGTCGGTGTATTTGAAAGCTATCTCGAACAGGCACGCTGAACCGATGCTACAGTGAACCCATCTGACTAACCCATAAGAGGCAAGTGCATGTCTGACGACCACCATCCCGACGCAACGGCCACCGACTGGAAGCACCATGGCGTGAAGGTCGTGCCGGGCGATCAGCTCGACGGCAATGTGCCCTCGACGCCGGGCATGGATCGGAAGGCGGCCATTAATTTCGCCCGGGTGGGTGCGCAAAAACTCTGGGCCGGCACCGTCCATATTCATCCCAATGCCAAGACCGGCGCTCACCATCACGGCCCGCTTGAGAGCGTGATTTACGTCGTCAAAGGCCGGGCCCGCATGCGGTGGGGAAATCAGCTTGAATTTACCGCCGAAGCCGGACCGGGCGACTTTATCTATGTGCCGCCGTATGTGCCGCACCAGGAAATTAATGCCAGCCCAGACGAGGCGCTCGAATGCGTGCTGTGCCGCAGCGACGGGCAGGCGGTGGCAGTCAACATCGATATCGAACCCGTTGAAAAACCCGAGACCGTCTTGTGGATAGACCCGACCCACCCGCAAGGCGGCGTCTGACTCAAGGGAATGACGGACGAATTAATTTCAGCTTTGTCGTGAAAAAAAATATTGCGATCTTTGTGCATCAACCCATGTGCTCCGTTGAATCGGTCAACGGCATCATGAAAGCACTGTCGCCCGACTATAACTTCAAGGTCTTCACCAAATATAAAGTGCAGGACGGATTTTTTGACGACGTGGCAATGGTCGTCTTTCCTGGTGGTGATGGCGATGCAGAATCGTTTGCGTCGCTACTGAAGGCCAATGTCGCTGCGGTCAAACAATTTATCAAACGCGGCGGTGTCTATCTGGGCATTTGCATGGGCGCGTATTGGGCTGATCGCTATTATTTCGACCTGCTCGACACGACCCGGGTGGTGCAATACATCAAACGTCCCAAGGCAGACATCAAGTCTTCGTATGGCACCACGGCGCCAGTCGTCTGGCGTGGAAAAGACCACAGGATGTATTTTTATGACGGCCCCGCATTTATCAATGGCCGCTTTAAAACGGTGGCCACTTACGCTAACGGGGATCCAATGGCCATCGTGCAAGGCAATATTGGTCTGATCGGCTGCCATCTGGAAAGCGAAGCCAGCTGGTACCTGAAAAAAAACATGCAAGCGCACTGGCATGCCGAGACACACCATCATTTACTGCTGCGCTTCGTGGCGGACTATCTGCTGGAAAAACATCAGCTGGCGCTTTTTTAAGCATGGTTTCGCGGCCACTTTTTTGGCGTATCCGATATGCGCGCGTGACGACACTGATACCCAGCCTGCTCTTACACCGTCCTTATTTTTTTTCGATGGCAGCGACATGATTGTCCGACGCACCCACCTCGATGCGCTGGCGGTTTGTCTGCTGGTGGTCTGCTGTCTGTTTTGGGGCTTTCAGCAGGTTCTGGTCAAAGCCACCCTCGACGCTGCACCACCGGTGATGCAGGCCGCCCTGCGCTTTGCTGGTGCCACGGCCTTGCTCTTGCTGTGGTGCGCATGGCGTGGTGTACGACTGGTGGAACGCGATGGATCATTGTGGTTCGGTCTGTTGGTGGGTGTTTTATTTTGTGGCGAATTTATCTGCATTTATATCGGCCTACAGACCACCACTGCGACTCGCTTAACCATTTTTTTATATACGGCGCCTTTTTGGGTAGCGCTATTGCTGCCCGTGTTTGTTCGCACTGAGCGTTTGGGCGCACTGCAATGGTTGGGTCTGGCCTGCGCTTTTGCTGCGGTGGTGTTTGCGCTGCAGGATCGTTTGCAGATGCACGCGGCCAATTCCTTGGGCAGCGGCGGCTGGTCGGGCGATTTGCTGGCGCTGTTGGCAGGCGCCCTGTGGGGCTTGACGACGGTGGTGATACGCAGCACAAATCTGAGCCGCATTAGTCCCGAAAAACTGCTGCTTTACCAAGTGGCGTTGAGCGCCGCGGTCTTGCCCTTTATCTCGTTGCAGCTCGGCGAAAATTGGGCGATGCATCTTGGTACGTTTGCATGGAGCTCGATTGCGATTCAGACGGTGGCGGGTGCCTTTGCCAGTTACCTGACATGGATGTGGCTGCTAGGGCGCTACCCTGCCACCCAGCTGAGTACCTTTGTATTTTTCACACCTGTGTTTGCGCTACTGTTTGATACGTGGTGGCTGGGTGAACCGGTCACACCGGGCATCATCGCAGCGCTCGCCGGCATTGCGGCAGGTATTGTGCTGGTGAATAAAAGACCTGCTCAGCGCCTACCGGCCGAGGTAGTGCCGTGATCAAAATTTGCGCGTGATACTAAACTAACGATTTTATTCAGATCGCATACTGCCCATGCAAAAAACACGGTTTTTTTCTCTGCTGCTGGTCGGCTTGCTGCTACCTATTGCACCCGGCTACGCCGCCCCCCTCTACCAATTCCCCGCCGGTGCGACCAGTCTGGATGCACCGGAGATTGTGGCGGGTTATCGTGCCGTGTTTACCTGCTCAGCCTATTTTTTTGCCGGCCGCAGTTTGGACGATATTAAAAAAATCGAGCTAATTGATGTGGAAGGCAAGGGTTATCCTGATCCCATGATCGACACGCAGCATCGTGTGGTAACAGCGTATGACAAAACCGGCACCATCTTTCGGCGTGCCGCTTACCGCGACAGCATGGGCTGCACGCTGCTGCCACCGCACTGGACCCTGCAAGATCTGCCGCGTCTGCCCCAACGTCCTGATGTGCCGACACCCGACGTCAGTGCGTTAGCTTTTCCAGCCGGTGACCGGGTTGATCTGCCTGAGAGTGGGATTGATCCACGCTTCCCCGAATTGGCCGTGGTGCTGGATCGCGCCTTTGATGGCGTCAGTCACGCGAAAACACCCGGCACGGTGACCAACGCTGTGCTGGTGATTACACGCGACAAAAACAAGCGCTATCACCTTATCGCCGAACGTTACGCCAAAGGCTTTGGCATTCACACAAGCTACCGCACCTGGTCTACTGCCAAAAGCATCAGCGCGGCGCTGCTAGCGATCGCCAGTCAGCAGGGTTTGTTGCAGCTTAATGAACCTGCTGCCATTCCGGAATGGCCGGAAGGTGATCCGCGCCGCGCCATTACGTATCAAGATCTGATGTGGATGTCGAGCGGTCTGCAGAGCGGCGGCGCGAATACGGCGGCGGTTTATTTTGGTGGGCAGGATGTGGTGAGCGCGGTGACTGGGTCTGCGCTGGAATTTAAGCCCGGTACGCACTGGCGCTACGCCAATAATGACACCCTGCTTTTATTGCGCGCGTTACGCCATGTTCTCAATGATGATGCGCGTTATCTGCGCTTTCCTTACGACGAACTGCTGCATCCGCTGGGGATGTATCACACCCGCATGGAAGTTGACTATCAAGGTAATTTTGTCAGCTCTAGTCAGGTCTATACGACGGCCCGTGATCTGGCGCGCTTCGGGATTTTTCTCGACAGCGATGGCGTGCATGCGGGTAAACGCATGCTGCCCGAAGGCTGGATAAAATTCATCAGCACACCCGCACCAAGCCGACCGGCAGTCAAAGGTGAATGGGGATATGGTGCGCAGTTTTGGCTACTTGATACGATGCGTGCTATCCCCAAGGGTACCTACACCACCGCCGGCAACAAAGGCCAATATGTCACGGTGGTTCCCGGGCACGATGTGATCATCGTGCGCACCGGCGTGGACCCACAAGGTGTGGAGTACAAACAGGACAGACTGGTGGCAGAAGTACTCACCGTGCTTGAAAAAAAATAAGCGCGCCTTAGTCTGACAGCGCGCGTATCCAGACCGCGGTGTCATGAAACACCGCCCCACCGTTTGGCCAGCCGGGCTCGGCGCTGGTCAGGGCATTGATGCCGATGCCGTTGTCGAAATACTGATTCGGCCAGATGCCTTCGACGACCACCACGCCGCGCTGCTGCCCCGATTGCGCCTGGACATGCACCGTGACTTGGGCACGCTCATTACCGATTTGGACGCGCTGGCCATCCGTGACACCAAGTGCGCTGGAATCTTCGGGGTGCATCAATACGGTTGGTCGTTGCTCGCGTTTGCGCGAGCTGGGGGTTTCAGTAAAAGTGGAATTGAGGAAGGTCCGCGCTGGCGCCGTCACCAGCCGGTAGGGCTTGTTGTCGCTAGCATTGTCGATCACATCAAAATGATCCGGCAGCACAGGCATGGCCTCCCAACGGCCACCGAAGCGCTGCCAGTCGGCTTTGAAATGGAATTTTTTGTCGGCCGTATCAAAGCCGTCAAGAAAATGCATACGCTCAAAGGGATACGCGAAATCCTGCCCACCACGCTCGTAGTTGGTCTGCGCATCCCACATGCCGGATTGCTGCAAACTCTGGTCCATGATGTCCCAGGCGCTCATCTCAAAGCCGGGATGTTGTGCCCCCAGCCGCCGCGCTAACTCAGTGATGACATAGTGATTTTCTTTGGCCTCGCCCGGCGCCTCGACCAATTTGCGCGCTACCTGAAACACGGTGTGGCCGCTGGCGGTATAAAAATCATCGTGCTCAAGAAAGGTCGTCGCTGGCAGCACAATGTCGGCAAAGGCCGCTGTCTCGGTCATGAATTGTTCATGCACACAGGTGAACAAGTCTTCACGCGCCAACCCTGCATGCACCTGATGCAGGTCTGGACAGACCAGCGCCGGATTGGTGTTTTGCACCAGCATCGCGGTGACTGGTGGCCCCCCTTTGAGTGCCTCTGCGTCCCCGGTCAAAATTGCGCCAAGTCGGGATTGATCTAAGGCGCGTATCGTGGGATCAACCAGATCGAGCCCTTCAATCAAACTGCGGTTGAGCGGATAAATGCCGGAGTGGCCGTAAATGGCGCCGCCGCCTTTGTGCTGCCACGCGCCGGTGACTGCCGGCAGGCAGGTGACGGCGTGCATGTTGACGGCACCATTGCGTGAGCGGGAAAAGCCATGATGACAGCGAATGAAACTGCAGCGCGCGCGGCCGTAGTCACGCGCAAAACTGACAATGGTTTCGGCAGGTATGCCAGTGATAGCGGCAGCCCATTCGGGCGTGCGGGTTTTGACGTGGGCTTCGAGTTCGTAGGGGCAATCGGTGTAGCGACGCAGATAGTCGCGGTCGGCAAAGCCTTCGGCAAACAAGACATGCATCATCGCGCAAGCGAGTGCACCGTCCGTGCCGGGACGTACTGCCAGATGCAGGTCAGCCTTTTCAGCGGTACCGGTGCGGTAGGGGTCGATGACGACAAGTTTGGCGCCGCGTTTTTTGGCGGCCATCGCATGCTGCATGACATTGATTTGGGTATTGACCGGATTGCCGCCCCAAATGATGATCAGATCGGCATGCTCGGCGGCTTCGCGCAAATCAACACCGCGCTTGCTACCAACACCGGCGATCCAGCCACTGTCGGAGAGTTCAACGCAAATCGTGGCATGCCAGCGCGAATAGCGCATTGCATGACGCAATCGCTGTATGCCGTCACGCTGCACCAATCCCATGGTGCCAGCATAAAAATAAGGCCAGACCGTTTCGGATCCAAACTGGGCCGCCTTTTGTAAAAAGGTGTCGGCCACGCGGTCAAGCGCTTCTTCCCAGCCGATCGGCTTCCATTGCTTGCTGCCTTTGGGTCCGTTACGCAGCAAAGGCGTGAGCAGGCGGTCCGGGTGGTGCTGCCGCTCGGCGTAGCGTGCGACTTTTTCGCAAATGACGCCGGCTGTGTAGCTGTTGCGCTTGGAACCCCGCACCCGGCCAATGGTGTGTGGGTCGAGCACTTCGACCTCTAGCGCACAGGTGCTGGTGCAATCGTGCGGACAAACTGAAGGCTGAATCCGAATTGGCGAGTTCATCTGCAACGATCCTTTACGTAATGTTAGGCAAGCGGCGGCATAACCGTGCGCGCCCCCGGGCTGGCGATCCACTTGCCGGCTTTATCTTGCAAGACGACATCGACCTCCCAACGTCGCGCAGCAGCGAGCACCTGCGATGGCGGCAGCATAAAAAATACTTTCGTCAATGCGTCGGCCAGCACACAGCGCGGCGCTATTACGGTGACGGACGACCAATGCAGGGGCGAGTAACCCGTCTCGGGGTTGACGATATGGTGATGCAAATGATCGGCGCTGAAGGCGGTGTGCGCGTCTGATGAGGTGGCCATCGCGCGACCGTCGCCAACTAGTACCGGCGCTCGCCCAGTCGCTTTGCCGGATGAATCCGAGCCGGTGTGGGTGATTCTTCCTGGGGCAGTAGCCACGACGGCGGGTTCGATTTCAAACGACCAGGCTTTGTCTGTCGGTGCGTTGCCGAGCGTGGTGGTTTCACCGACATCAAGCATGGCGTGGGCGATACCATGCGCCTGCAAAGTGGCGCGTGCAAGATCGGAGGCGTAGCCTTGTGCGATGCCATTGAGCGAGACGCCCATGCCGGGCTGGTTGAGGCGCACGATGGAGGCGGATGCTTCGACGGCGCGCCAATTGACCAGTGCCTTGGCGCGTTGTACCTCGCGTTGGGTGGGCAGATCACCCTGCGCTGCGGCTTGCGACCAGGTTTGCCAGAGCGGCTGCATGCTGATATCAAACGCCCCACCGCTACGCGCCGACACATCGCGCGCGAGATTGAGTACGGATAGCAGCTGCGCATCGGGTTGGCGCAACGAACCTTGTGCATTCAAACGACTCACTGCGCTATTGGGATCAAACAGGCTCATCTGGCGCTCAACGCCGCGAATGGCATTCACTGCGGCGGTGAGCGCGGCATCGAGCTGATCGGCGTTAGGGTGACCGGCCTTGAGCCACAAGGTGGTGCCAAAACCAATCAGCGCGCGCTGGCGCCAGATGAGCTTGTCCGATGCTGCCGCGGCGTCGGCGCCTGCTTTCTGCGCGAAAATTTGCCCGGAAAATGCAGCACCAAATAACCCGAAACTCCAACGTAAACACTGACGTCTTTGCATCATGCCCTCTCAAGTGCCTGAATAGAAATAACTCGTTTGTCCGCTTTGCCCTGCTGAATCAGGGGCAGGCAACGCTGCGGGTCTTGATAGATGGAGACGCAATCAAGACACTGAAAGCATTCACTGTAATTTACTGCCCCAGTTACCGCGATGGCCTGATACTCGCAACGATGACGGCAAGACTGGCACGGTGTGCCGCACGCGTCACGCCGGGGTATCCAGGACCAGCGCTGCAGAAAATTCACCGATGCCAATGCCGCACCCAGGGGACAAATATAACGGCAATAGCCACGATATACAAAAACGCTGAGCGCCAGGCAGAACAAAGCCCACAGTACGAACGGCCACTCGCGCATGAAGTACAGGCTGATGGCCGTTTTGAATGGTTCGATCTCCATGGCTATTTGGGCAAAGGAGGGCGCGGCAAATAACGACACCAACAGGGTAGCCAGCACCCCATATTTTATCCACTTTAATTTAGCATCCAACGCGGTACGCAAGCGGCGCTGTTGCAGACCGATCGCGTTGGCCAGCAAACTGATGAGCTCTTGCAAGGCACCGAACGGACAGAGCCAACCGCAAAATGTCCCGCGCCCCCAGACTAGCAAACTGACCCCGACAAAGAGCCAGAGGATGACCGTCATCGGATCGTTCATCAAGAAGCTTAAATCACCGCCCGAGCTGAGCGATTCGATGGCACCGGTGACGTTGACGATGGTCAGCTGACCTTGCGCATACCAACCGATGAATCCGAGCGTAAATAGGAGATAAGCGCTACGCAAAATTCGTAACCATTTGCTACTGGCACTCAGACGCTTTTGTGCTATCAGGCCAGCACTCAATATCGCCAACCCAGCTAATAAAATAGCGATATCTACGCGCCGTGATCGCCAGACGTTGACCCAGTCGGGTTCTGAAGATTGGCGGTCGGCGAGATTTTGTATGCGTGCGCGCAAATCCTGGGCGCTGGGCGAGGCAGGTTGCGACACAGCTTGCGGGGCCTCTGCGACGGTAGCTTGCGGATTATTTTGTGCAATCTGAGCATTGGCGGGTACCGTTGGGCTGCCTGCTGTTTCTGCCGCTTCGGTCGCGGATTTTTTCGTCAGCAGTTTGTCGGCGTCGATTGTTTTTTCATCCGGCAAAGCTTTGGCCTTTTCGGCTGTAGCCGCTAAGGGGACGGCAGCAGCCACGGGGGCGACGGCCGTCCCCTGGGATGAATCCGCCTTGACTTCCACATTCGACCATTGCGAGCTTGTGCCGTTGCTTACGATTCGATTGTTTGGGCTGCCGATGATGCTGGCATCGAGCTTAGCCAGAGCAACGAGTGCGGCCGCCATAATGATGCTGCGATCGATGGCCTTAACTGAAATGGTGCCACGATGCACACCCTGTAACGAGGCCGTATGTTCATTGCGGACAGGAGGATCGTTTGGGCCGTGAATATCAATCACATGCTGCAAAGACAACTGTACGTACTGCGCCGCAAAACTGACTAATTTGGCGTGCGTATGTACCGAAATAAAAAGAGGCTCGTGATGATCCAGCAGACGAATCACTAAAAATCGACCGGTCAAATCCATCACCACGAAGAGATTGATCGGCTTGCCGCTGTAGCCCCGCGTCGTCGCAAAATCAATTGTCTCAAAGGCGTAAGCTTTGAGCTTGGGTTTGCCATCGGCGGTCTCTTCGGCGGGAATAAAGACCGGATAGGCGCGCATGTCAGGCTGTACTTCGCCGATGGTGTAGCGGCCATCAAGCTGTCTTGAGACGTCTTCTTTGTCTAATTGCCCTGCCTGTGCTTGAGAAGAAACCCCGGTCCACAGCAGGCACAGAATCGCCATTAAGCGAAAGATGGGGTGATTCATTTTTATATTTTTTATATTTTTATGTTTTACGAATTAAAATTTTTCATGTTGAAAGCATCGTCTTCGCCTCCAGCAAAAATCAATTAGTCGTTTTCGATTAGTTATTCGTTACTACAACACCCGCGGGCTATTACTCGGACTCGTAGCCATCCACCAGTGTAATCTCACCTGTGGAGTTTTCGGTCCGATGCGGCAAAATAGACTGATACTCGGGACCGTGATACCAGGCCTCGGCCACTGCCCTGCTGGGAAATTCGAGAATGACGTGGCGGGTACCCTGACTTTTGCCTTCAAGCTGGGTCGCAGTACCGCCTCTGACTAGATACCTGCCCCCATACTGTTGAATGGTTGCCGGTACTTTGGCTTTATATCGGGCATAGCCTTCCGGATTGGTCACGGTAATCTGTCCGATTAAATAAGCTTTCGTCATTGAAATGCGTCTCCTTGTTTTATCCAACTGCGTCATCTGCCTCATCAAAAGATTCAAGCGTAGCGCGGGCAATAATCGCCAATGCTGGCGGCGACCCGCTAGAATAGTACCCAAAAATAACGAGGAGACGCATTATGAATAACAAAAGACTACGTTCACGTTCATGGTTTGATAACCCTGACAATCCGGGTATGACCGCGCTGTATCTCGAGCGCTGCATGAATTATGGTCTGACGCTGGAAGAGCTACGCGACAGTGGCAAGCCGATCATTGGCATCGCCCAGACCGGCAGTGATCTGTCCCCGTGTAACCGTCACCATATCGAACTCGCTGTGCGCGTGAAAGAAGGCATACGCGACGCCGGCGGCATTCCGATTGAATTTCCGGTGCATCCGATACAGGAAACCACCAAGCGCCCTACCGCAGCGCTCGACCGTAACCTGACTTATCTGGGTTTGGTTGAGGTCTTGTACGGCTATCCGCTGGACGGCGTCGTGCTCACGACCGGCTGCGATAAGACCACTCCTGCGATGCTGATGGGTGCGGCGACGGTTGACATTCCTGCCATTGTTTTGTCAGGCGGACCCATGCTCAATGGGTACTACAAAGATCAGCTCGCCGGCTCGGGCACGGTGGTCTGGCATGCTCGTCAAGAGATGGCGGCTGGCCGCATTAACTATGATGAGTTTCTCAATATGGTGGCCAGCTCGGCACCTTCGGTTGGCCACTGCAACAGTATGGGCACAGCGCTGTCGATGAATAGTCTGGCCGAAGCGCTCGGCATGTCGCTGCCGGGTTGCGCAGCGATTCCGGCGCCGTATCGCGAACGACCACAAATGGCTTACCAAACCGGACGACGGATCGTTGACATGGTGCGTGAAGATCTGCGGCCTTCGCAGGTGATGACGCGGGAAGCATTTGAGAATGCGATCGTTGCGGCCAGCGCCATCGGCGGCTCAAGCAACTGCCCGCCGCATATTAATGCTATTGCCCAGCACATCGGCGTGCCCTTGGATATTACTGATTGGGATCGTATCGGCTATCAGATTCCCTTGCTGGTGAATTGCATGCCTGCAGGTGAGTATCTTGGTGAAGAGTTTCACCGTGCCGGTGGTGTGCCGGCGGTGATGCATGCGCTGCTCAAAGCGGGCAAACTGCACCCGAACGCCATGACGGTGTCTGGACAGACTGTTGATGCCTGCTATGGTGCGACGCCGACTAGTAATGAAAAAGTGATTCGGTCTTACGCAAATCCGCTGCAGCAGGAAGCGGGCTTTTTGGTTTTGTCGGGCAATCTGTTCGACTCGGCGGTGATGAAGACCTCAGTAATCTCGCCGGCGTTTCGCAAGCGTTATCTGGAAAAGCCGGAAGACCCGGGGGCGTTTCAAGGGCGGGCGATTGTGTTTGAAGGGCCGGAGGATTATCACCATCGGATTAATGATCCGTCTTTGGCGATTGATGCAGACTCCATCCTGTTCATTCGCGGCGTGGGCCCGATTGGCTACCCGGGTGGCGCTGAGGTGGTCAATATGCTGCCACCAGATTCGCTGGTTAAAGAAGGCATTGTGCTTTTGCCGTGCGTCGGTGATGGCCGTCAGTCAGGCACCTCAGCGAGCCCATCGGTGCTCAATGCATCGCCCGAAGCTGCGGTGGGCGGCGGGATGGCCTTGATTCAGACAGGCGACATCGTACGTTTTGATTTGAATCGTCGTACTGCCAATATGCTTATTAGCGACGAAGAACTCGCCGCACGCAAAGCCGCATGGACGCCACCTGTGCTGGTGAGCCAGACGCCGTGGCAGGAACTTCAGCGCCGTTATATCGGACAGCTTGACGATGGTGGTTGCCTGACCTTTGCGACGAAGTACCAAAAAATCGCCGCTACTTTTGGTCTGCCGCGGGACAATCATTAAGGCAAACTGATCACGCCCGCGTCAATCAGCCCGCCCATGGCAACGTGGTCGGGCTTTTTTATTTATTCGCCGCGCTTGGTGAAGGGAATCAGCATCGGTACGCGACGCTGATACTGCACATAATCATCGCCGAGTTGGGTCACCAGATCGCGCTCTTCAAAAATGAGCCCGATAAAAATATACACGGTCATCCCGATAGAAAAAATCAGATGCCCGAGCGTCATGGTGGGTACTGCCCAGAACGCGATGAAGAAACCAAGCATGATGGGATGACGCACCAGCTTATAAAACCAACGCACACGGAATGGCTGGTCTTGCACACGTTGACGTCGCCAGTTTGCCCATGCCTGCTTCAAACCGAACAGCTCAACATGACTAATCATGAAAGTCGACAGCAAAAGAATGCCCCACCCTGCGCCAAACAGGCCCCACACCACCCATCGCGCCAGAGGGCTGGCCAGGTCCCACACGATGTCCGGTACTGGACGCCAGCCAGCAAACAAGATGACCATCAAGGCACTACTGATGAGCACATAGGTGCTGCGTTCGGCGTGCACAGGAATAAAACGGGTCCAGATTTTTTTGAACCACGGACGTGCCATCACGCTATGCTGAAAGCCAAACACCATCAGCAAAATAATATCGGTCGTGACAGCTTGCGCGAATGAAAATGCTAACGGCCCATCCAGACTGGCAGGCACCAGAAAGCCCCCGGCAAAGCCGACGGCGTAAACGGACACAACTAAAAAAGCGCTGTAGGCGAGTACAGCATAAATAAATGCAATCATGGCGCGGCCTCGTGCGGCCCAAACAGCAGCAGTATCATCATCGCCTCTCTTTTGATCATTTTTTAGTCCCGCGTTAGCGGCATTGTATAGTCAAACAAACCGCCAACCTGACCGTCCACCTTCGCTCTTATATCCTATGCAGATCCAGCCAGACGACATTACCAGCCTTGATGCCCAAGCCTTATCGGCTGCAATCCATGCACGCACGCTGTCGTGTCGTGAAGTCATGCAGGCTTATCTGACACGCATTCATCGCCTCAATCCGATCTATAACGCGATTATTCATCTCGCTGCAGACGATGACTTACTGGCACAGTCCGACGCACGCGATGCGCAACTGGCGCGCGGCATTTCCATGGGCTGGATGCACGGCCTACCGCATGCGATAAAAAATACGGCGCACGTTCTGGGTTTTCCGAGTGACTTTGGCAGCCTGGTGCTGCAGGGCGTGATGCCGCGCCACGATCAGATTATTGCGGAGCGGATCAAAGCGGCCGGCGCGATCATCATCGGCAAAACCAATATCCCTGAATTAGGATTGGGCTCGCATACCTTTAACCGGGTACACGGCACAACGGGCAACGCCTGGGATTTGAGCGTGAGTGCAGGCGGCAGCAGCGGCGGTGCGGCAGTGGCGCTAGCGCATCGCATGCTGCCTGTGGCCGACGGTTCGGATTTTATGGGCAGCCTGCGTAACCCGGCTGGCTGGAACAACGTCTTTGGTCTGCGCCCTAGCCAAGGGCTCGTGCCGCGCTGGCCGCGTACGGATTTCTGGGTGCAGCAGTTACCCATCGAAGGTCCGATGGCCCGCAACGTGCGCGATCTGGCGCAACTGTTGGCCACGCAAGCCGGCGGTGACACACGTGACCCGATGTCACTGGCAACTGGCTATACGCCCTCTGCGAGCTGGCCTGATGCGTCCTCGCTAAAAGGGCTGCGTGTGGGCTGGCTGGGCAACCTTGGCGGGCACCTTGCCACCGAACCGGGTGTGCTGGAGGTCTGTGAACAAGGCTTACAGCGGATGGCGGGAGCGGGTGCGTTAGTGGAGCCTGTTGGGTCGGATTTGGGATTTGATCCGGCCCGTGTGTGGGACGCGTGGCTGGTATGGCGCCGCGCACTAACGGCGCCCAATGTGCGCGGCGTGATTGCACTACCCGATGCTCGCACGCTACTCGAACCCAAAACGCTGTGGGAATACGATCAGGCGCAGGGTTTGCTCTATGCCGAATTTGAAGCAGCGAGCGAAGTGCGCAGTGCGTTTTATAGCGCGATGGTCAATCTGCTGTCACGCTTTGATGTGCTGGCTTTGCCAGTGGCACAGGTCTGGCCTTTTCCTGTTGCGCAGACTTGGCCAACGCAGATCGCGGGGCGCACGATGGATACCTATCACCGCTGGATGGAGTGCACGATTTACGCAACGATGGCGGGTCTACCTGCCATCAGCGTACCGGCAGGGTTTGATCCTACGGGATGCTGGCCGATGGGTTTGCAGTTAATCGGTCAGCCACTTGGTGATGCAGCGTTACTGCAGATGGCAGCCGGTTATGAAGAGGTGATTGGCAACCTGCTAACGCGACGTCCGCCGCCAGTAAGCGGATAAAAACAGGCTGTATTTATTTGGTAAAGGCAGGCTTACCCATGGATCGGCCGCTGCTCATCGATTTTCCACATTCCATGCCAGGACTTTTTTCGAATCGCATTTAACGCTGCGTTGAAAGGAGCTTGCGAAACTTTTGACTAGTCTAAAGAGTAATCGCACGGGGACACCGTTTTCATAGGAGAAGTGACGCTCCGCAAATAAAAACGGCCAGTCATCCTCGTCTTCCACTGCCTGCACCGGAAAAATAGGGTATCTCTCGACTGCGGTTTTTGCGATTTCTTCGACTTCTTCGGTGGTTGAATTGTCGACGGACACTGCCTTACCAATTAATACGATGGACTTGTCTTTGGGTCGGACTTTGACGGTGATGGGGATGTCGATACCGGTTTCTATGTTGACCTCATTTTTTCCGCCCAATTGGGCGTCAAATTTAAATCGCTTAAAAACCTGAAACATACTTTCTTGCGTAACGTCTTCCATCTTCAAGACCATCATGATGGTGTCGCTGAATTGGGCGCGAGACTCTTCGACTATTTCCAGGATGTCGAAAGACAGACTAGGAATATGCTCTTCGGCAATCTCGTTATCCTTTAAAACTTGTACCAAAATTTTGTAGATTTCCTCGAACACAGTGGAAGTCACTTGAATGCCGGGCATCGAACTTTTTTGTGCGCGCAGCGGCTCGCGGTAAAGCTGCTCGGGTTTCACCATCACAAAATGGCTGAATTTTTGTACGTCGAGGATCAAGGCCTCGCTATGGACACTCAGAAAAAAATGCGCCAGATTACGGTTTGCTTTAACTTGGTCGTAGAGCGCCTGCAAAATGGTTTTTAATTTCAGACTTGGATTTTTGTAGCTTTCCAATTGCGGGAACATGGCTGTCTCCAGTTAAATTTTTAATCCCTTTGCGGGAATTGTGCACTGAATGTACTGTATCTGAGCCAAGCAGGGAAGATTAGTAAAATAGTATCGATATGGCAAGCATGAAACCGAGGACGGTAGTGACAACGCGGCAGGAAATCGATCTCCACGCCGCGATGATGGACGAGATTTCAGGATATGCATAAAAAAATAAGCTACGCTAAAATTTGGCTTTTACATTTTTAAATCTCACAATGAGAAAAATTTTTAGTACCGCAGTTTTACTCGCGATCGCCTCCACGACTTTTGCAGCGCTGCCCGATCCCGACACCCTCCCCAAAAACGGCGACTGCCCCACTGCCTACACGGCAAAAGGCGATCAATGCGTCCCCACCCCACAAGCTAGATTCGCGATTCAAAAAAGCGAAGTTTGCCCGAATGACTACGAAGAGGACGGTAACTATTGCGTGGCTACGGCAGCGGCAAAGTTGGCAATGCGTCGAGCCGCGATGCGGTGCCCGTCTGGCTTTACGGGCGTGGGCAACTACTGCCTGTCCGATAAATAAATAGCGCCACGGCCAATCGTTCAATACGACTTAGATTGTGACCGACTCGGGAAAACGCACCACGCTGACATCCATCGGGAAGCCTGTGTGCCTAACCGACGCGACGTGGTCTGCGACGTAAGATGGCCCAGGCTGTTGAGATTGTCTGGCGGATTGCGATGAATAGCTGGCAGGCTGCGGGCGTCATATAAGCCGCTGGCTCCCAGCGGCTTATATGACGCACGTAGCATTTCATCTACGTATGACGAACCACACAGGTGAATCGCCCCGGGTTTACTAGACACTCCTGAGCCTATAAATTTAGGCCTATAAGGGGGTGTCATGAGTGCGAAGCGATATACCGAGGAATTTCGGATTGAGGCAGTCAAGCAGGTAACGGATCGGGGACATCCTGTTGCGGAAGTCGC
>CAMBFZ010000017.1 GCA_945866125.1 Bordetella parapertussis | reverse complement strand
ATTGGCCAGAATGGCGCCGGTAAAACGACCTTCATTAATATCTGCACCGGGCTGATCCGGCCGCAGGCAGGCAAGGTGTTTTTTGAAGGCCAGGACGTCACGCAGCTGTCACCACGCGCGATTGCCTTGCGTGGCATGGTGCGCTCGTTTCAGTTGCCGCAATTATTTTCCGAACACACGGTGCGTGACTGCATACGGCTGGCGGCAGCCGGCAAGCGCGGCGGCCTGAGCATCTGGACACCGCTGACAGAAGCCGTACCGAAAGAGGAAGTGGATCATGTGCTGGAGATGGTTGGGCTAGCCGCGCGCGGCGATCTGCTTTCGGGGGCCTTGCCCGAAGGCCAGCGCAAGCTGCTCGATATTGCGATGGCGCTGGTGTTGAAGCCACGTTTGTTGATTCTGGATGAGCCCACCTCAGGGGTGTCAACCGATGAGAAGCATGGACTGATGGCGACCATCATGGCGGCGCTGGATGCGCAAAAAGTGACGGCTATTTTTGTCGAACACGACGTCGATATCGTGTCTCAGTACGCGACCCGGGTCGCGGCATGGATTGCCGGGCGCATCGCTGCCGACGGCACACCGCAGCAGGTGCTGGCAGATCCCGAAGTGCGCAAGAACGTGATCGGGGAATGAGATGCTGAAAATTAAACAGATCAGCGCCATCATCGCCGGCATTACGGTATTGCGTGGCATCGAGACTGAATTCAAATCAGGGCAGTTGATCGCTGTGGTGGGGCGCAATGGTGCAGGCAAGACGACCTTGTTGCGCGCGATCATGGGTTTGCTACCGCTCTCAGCGGGTAGCATTGAATTGGATGGTGTGGATTTATCGCAGATTGCGGCGCATCGCCGAACTGAATTCGGTGTGGGTTATGCACCGGAAGATCGGGTGATGTTTCCGACGTTTACCGTCGAAGAAAATCTGCGTCTGCCTTGCGAGGTACTCGGTTTGTCGGTGCAAGAATCGGATCGTAGGCTGGCCCGTGTGCTGGAAGCGGTGCCGCAGTTAGAAGAGATGCTGCCGCGCTCTGGCGCTGCACTTTCTGGCGGGCAGGGCAAGATGGCGGCATTGGGCCGCGCACTCATGGCGGGCAGCAAACTGGTGCTGCTGGATGAGCCGTTTCAAGGTCTTGCGCCTGTGCTGGCGGCACAGTATGCGGAGTCGCTGCGGCGGTTGCATCAGCTGGCGCCCGAGCTGTGCATCATTGTCACGGAATCCAATCGCAGCCTGCTGCGCGATTTACCCGACGATACGCTGACGCTGGAACGCGGCGAGCTGATCGCTTCATCTTCATAAAATTATTCACCAAGGACAGGCGTATGCCAACATTATTAATCGACGGCAAATGGGTTGCCTCCGTCAGCGGTCAAATGATTGATGTGATCAACCCTTGCGACGGTAAGTCTTTTACGCAAATCGATCGCGGTAATGCAGCCGACATCGACTTGGCAGTCGCCGCGGCGCAGCGGGCCCTGGATGGCGCGTGGGGCAAGATGACGGCGACGGAGCGTGGTCGCATTTTGATGCGCTTTGGTGAATTGATTGTCAAAAACGCCGAAGAAGTGGCGCAGATTGAAGCACGCGATACCGGCAAACCGCTGAGTGTGGCGCGCGCTGATATCGTGGCGGTAGCGCGGTATTTTGAATACTACGGTGGGGCCGCCGATAAGGTGCATGGCGAGCAGATTCCCTACATGAACGGCTATAACGTTAACGTCGTGCGTGTGCCGCATGGTGTCACGGCGCACATCATTCCGTGGAATTATCCGGCGCAGATGTTTGGTCGTTCGCTGGCGCCTGCGCTGGCGATGGGTAACGCGGCCGTACTGAAGCCCTCCGAAGATGCGTGCCTGTCGGGCATCCGTCTGGCCGAGCTGGCGATGGAAGCGGGTCTACCGCCGGGCGCGTTAAATGTCGTTACCGGTTACGGTCACGAAGCCGGTGCGGCGCTCACTGCGCATTCGGGAATTAATTTTGCCACCTTTACTGGCTCACCTGAAGTGGGCGTGCTGGTGCAGGAATCGACTGCTAAAAATTCGGTACCTTGCGTGCTGGAGCTCGGTGGCAAATCGCCGCAGATTGTTTTTAATGATGCCGACCTCAACAAGGCCTTGCCTGTGATCGTCAAGGCCATTACGCAAAACGCTGGGCAGACTTGTTCGGCCGGCAGTCGTCTGCTGATTCAGGAAGATATTTACGACAAATTTATTGGCATGGTCGCCGACGCATTTAAAAAAGTGAAGGTCGGCACCCCCGAGATGGATCTTGATTGTGGTCCTATCGTCAACCAGAAACAATTCAAACGCGTCAATACCTTCATCGACGAAGCGGTGGCCTCAGGCGTGCCGTTACTCGCACGCGGCGCGCTTGCTGCAGGCTTGGCGGCCGATGGCTATTTTGTCGCACCGGCTTTGTTCGGTGCGGTGCC
Organism: Bordetella parapertussis; assembly: GCA_945866125.1. Taxonomy (GTDB): domain Bacteria; phylum Pseudomonadota; class Gammaproteobacteria; order Burkholderiales; family Burkholderiaceae_D; genus Pernthalerella. The sequence continues at coordinate 85,249 of CAMBFZ010000017.1, read as the reverse complement.
GCGCGATCATAATTTAGCCTGCAAAGAAGTGTTTGGTCCGGTCTTGTCGGCAATGACGTTTAAAGATGAAGACGATGCGGTACGTCTGGCGAATGCGACCGAGTTTGGTCTGGTGGCCGGCATCTGGACTGAAAACGGTAGCCGCCAGTCGCGCATGGCACAAAAGGTCATCAGCGGGCAGGTCTTCATTAATTGTTATGGTGCCGGGGGTGGCGTTGAGCTGCCTTTTGGTGGCATGAAAAAAAGCGGACACGGTCGGGAAAAGGGTTTCCTTGCGCTTGAAGAAATGAGCACGACCAAAACGATCGTTCAATATTTTAACTAACAGGTCAGGGGACAAATCATGGGACAACTCGACAATAAAATCGCGATCATCACCGGTGCCGGTAGCGGCTTTGGCGAAGGCATGGCAGAAGCGTATGTGCGCGAGGGCGCCAAGGTATTGATCGCCGACTTGAACACCGAAGCCGGCGAGCGCGTTGCCAAACGCTTGGGGCCCAACGCCAAAGCAGTGACCTGCGATGTCGCCAATGAGGCATCGGTCAAGGCGATGGTGCAGGCCTGTGTTGATACCTTCGGCATTCCTGACATTGTGATTAACAATGCGGGTACGACGCATAAAAATTCGCCCATGCTCAGCATCGATGAGAAGACGTTTGATCGTGTCTTTAACGTGAACGTCAAATCGATTTATTTCATCACGCACGCGATCGTGCCGCTGATGCGTCAGCGGGGCAAGGGTGGCGTGATGTTGAATGTTGGCTCGACTGCCGGCATCCGTCCACGTCCCGGACTGTCGTGGTACAACGCCTCCAAAGGCGCGGTTAATTTGCTGTCAAAATCTATGGCAGTCGAGCTCGCGCCGGACCGGATTCGCGTCAATGCGCTCTGCCCGGTGATGGGGGCAACCGGCTTGCTGGGTGATTTTATGGGCATGCCCGACACCCCTGAAAATCGCGCAAAATTTATTTCGACGATTCCACTGGGCCGTTTCTGTGATCCGAAAGATATGGCGGCTGCTGCCGTCTTTTTGGGCACCGATGCGGCGGAATTTCTGACCGGTCTGGAAATGCCGGTTGATGGTGGACGTACGATTTAACCCCTCTGGAGAACCCCCATGAAAACCCGCGCCGCCGTATTGCATACCCTCGACAAGCAGGCTCCCTTCGCACAGAGTCAGCCCTTAAAAATCGAGGAGATTGATCTCGACGCGCCTGGTTTGGGTGAGGTACTCATCAAGCTTACCGCAGCCGGTTTGTGCCACTCGGATTTGTCGGTGATCACGGGCGTGCGGCCGCGTCCGGTACCCATGGCGCTCGGGCATGAAGCCTCGGGTACCGTGGTGGAGGTCGGCGTAGGTGTGCACGACCTAAAGCCGGGTGACCGGGTGGTGCTGGTGTTTGTGCCGAGTTGCGGCCATTGCATGCCGTGCATGGAAGGGCGTCCTGCTTTATGTGAGCCGGGTGCTGAGGCCAATGGCAAGGGCACGCTGTTGTCGGGCGAACGGCGCCTGCATATGGGCGGGCATGATGTCCATCATCATGTTGGTGTGTCTGCCTTTGCCGAGCATGCGGTGGTATCGCGCCGCTCCTGCGTTAAGTTGGAGCAGGATATTGATCCGGTTGAAGCGGCCCTGTTTGGCTGCGCTGTGCTGACCGGCGTGGGTGCGGTGGTCAATACGGCGCGGGTGCAAGCGGGTCAGACTACGGCGGTGCTGGGGTTGGGCGGGGTCGGTTTGTGTTCCTTGTTGGGCGCCGTGGCGTCGGGTGCGCGCGAGATTGTCGCCATTGATATTCATGACAGTAAGCTGGCCGTGGCGATGTCACTTGGCGCGACAGCCGCCGTGAATGCGCGTGACCCGGATGCGGTTGCAAAGGTCAAGGAGCTGACCAAGGGCGGGGTCGATTTTGCGTTTGAAATGGCGGGATCGGTGCAGGCGATGGAGATGGCCTACCGGATGACGCGCCGGGGTGGCACGACAGTCACCGCCAGCTTGCCGCATCCGCAGCACAACTGGCCGCTGCAGCAGGTGAGTCTGGTTGCCGAGGAGCGCACCATCAAGGGCAGCTACATCGGTTCGTGCGTGCCGGCGCGCGATATTCCCCGCTATGTGGGGCTTTATTTGGCAGGCAAAATGCCGATCAATAAATTGATGGGGGAGCGCATGCCGCTGACTGATATCAATCGCGGATTTGACCGGCTTGATGGCGGGGAAAGTTTGCGGGATTTGATTGTGTTTTGAGCGGGTGACGCGGTGCTGGGCTGTGTGACGCACTCGTGCTAGCGGTCCGACGCTAATTTTTTTTCAAGATAATTTATCGGCTGCTTTTCTGGCAAGTCGCTTTGCTAAGGCTTGGGCCATTTGACCCTTGGGCTCAGAAACGATTCCATTGTTCGGGTCACCATTTTGTGCGTTCGTATCTATTGCACTTGTCCGTGCTTGTTGGGCTTTGATGTAGGCATCGAGTGTGTTAGCGGAGTAGTCTGGTTCAGGGATGCTTCGGTTGACTATATCCATCCAGGCGCTAACCGGTTCGGTCGATTTTTCTGTTGGATCGCTCTGTGTTGCGGTTTTCGAAGGTGGCTTATCGTCGAATAACTCGACTGGCTCCATTTGGACACGTAAAACAGGTATATGTGCAAGCTCCGTGTCGGGCACTCGAATAGCACTCATAAGGTTGATCTCTTTACCTCCCGCTGGCAGAGCTTGATTGATGTTGCTGGTTCCATCCGGCACATTCGTAAGAACCGTTTTCTGACCCTCATTTTTTCCATGAAAAAATTGTCGAATCGATTCAACAAGACGTGCAAGCTGTCCTCCAGCCAGAAAATTTTTGATTGAGAAAATCAGATTAAACGCTGCTTTTTTAGGTTCCTCAACCGGTAAGTCGTTGAGTATTACCGCTTTCGTTGACGCCACCTTTGAAGTTGCCATCACCAGTCCTTGAAATTGAACCTCGAGCCAGAAGTCACTAAGGACTTGAAATTTGGGACGCCAACGTAAAAAATCAAAAACTGAGTCGCTAAAACCAAACGGGAGGTTCCGGTTTTTTTGAGAAACTCAAAAAATGTTTGTTTATTCGAGACGTCGCAAGTCAGCCTCGGTGTTGATGTTGGCGAAAGCTGATTCGTCCTCGAATAGCACCTCGGTCAGCTTGCCGCTGCGGTACCAGGCTTTGACCTTTCGACCACCAGTCTGCAGATAGTGGGTCAGTTGCGGCAGCAAGGTGGTTTTCATCAAACAAAACACCGGATGCGTCTGCCGCGTGGCATCAGTGCCGGTGACGGCCATCGCCAGATCTGCCCCTGACGCTACGAGAGCGGTGGCTAGCTTCTGCACCAGATCTGCAGGCAGAAAAGGGGAGTCGCAGGGCACGCAGACCAGATAGGGGGTTGCGCAATGCGACAGACCGGCGTGCAAGCCAGCCAGCGGGCCAGCAAATCCTTCAAATTCATCCGGCCATGCCGGCACACCACACTCACGATAGCGTGCCAGATTTTGGTTGGCATTGATCATCAGGGGGCCGACCTGTGGCGCGAGTCGCTGCAACACCGTCTGCACCATCGGCGCGCCTCGGAAGGATTGCAGACCTTTGTCGACCGTGCCCATGCGGGTCCCGCGGCCGCCTGCCAAAATTAATCCGGTGATCTGCGCAATGGGTAGCGTCACACTAGCCGTTTCAGGCATTTTTGCGACTGCCACCGAATGCCTCAGTCAGCGTCAGGATGGTGCCGGTGTCGCTTCCATCGTAGCCGGGGAGTTGATTCACGACCCCGCTGAAATTGTCCGAGCGCAGTACGTCCACCACTTGCTGCATGGGTGCCTGTTCCAGTGATTCGCTGGTCACGGCAAAAAAGTAGCGCTCGCGTATCAAGGGAATAAAGTCGAGCTTGAAACGCTCAGCCGCCGTCTGCACCCCAAACCCTACGTCGGCCATGCCGCTGGCAATAAAGGCGGCCACCGCGGAGTGGGTAAATTCGGTGTTTTCAAAGCCATTGATTTGGGTGGGGACGATATCGTACTGAGGCAGCATCAGCTCTAGCAGCATGCGCGTGCCTGATCCGGCCTGGCGGTTGACGAAGTGCACGTCTTTGCGGATCAGATCCTCCAGGCCTTTGATGCCGAGCGGGTTGCCGGGGTTTACAAACAAGCCCTGTACCCGGACGGCCAGATGAATCAGCTTATGGGTCTTGGGATCGAGCCATTTGCCGTAACGTTCCACCGCTTGCGCTTCATAAGGCCCTAAGGGCACATGAAATCCTGCCATATCCGACTCGCCGCGCGACAAGGCTGCCACGGCATCGGTGCTGTTGCGGTAGCGCAGATCAATTTGCAGTTTTAGCTCGCTGGCCTGCCGCAAAAACGCGGCCACCGCAAAGCCATGGCTGGCATCGAGCCGTATCATCGAACCGGGATTGCCCAAGGTCTTGCCCAACTCGGTTTCGAGTTCGGAGGCGAGGCTTTCTAGCGTGGGCGACAGACGGGCGGCGACCCGCCGGTCGGCCCAGATCAGTTTGTTTGCGAGAGGTGAAAGTTGGGTGCCGCGCCCGCGACCGGTTTGCATCAGGCTGTGCCCAAACAAGGTCTCGGCGCTGCGCAAAAGCCCCCACGCGTAACGGTATGACAGACCCACCGTTTGGGCGGCGCGGGAGATCGAACCGGATTCTTCGATCGCGCGTAGCAGCGACAGCAACACGGCTGTGTCGAGCGGTTCGCCATGGGCTTGGGTGATTTCCCAGTGTGGATTGATCCTGACTTTGAGCATTATGTTTAGGTGAGCCTATTGCATTAGGGTATACGGGGTGTTAATTTGCACTATTGCAATTCGATACTCTATCAGAGGGCGAGTGTCGGAGCGCAGTGAGCTGTGTATAAAACTACATATTAGTCCACCACTAAGGTGGCGATTCAGGAGAGAGAGAATGGCGATATTTGATTTGCTGGCGAAGGAACGCACCATCGCTGGTGCAGGCTTTAATCGCTGGCTGGTACCCCCGGCGGCCTTGGCGATCCATTTGTGTATCGGTATGGCGTACGGCTTTTCGGTGTTCTGGAAGCCTCTGGGTAATGCGCTTGTTGGTCCCGACGGTGCGCCGCTGGCCTCGTGTGCGGCTGGGGCGGCGACCTTTGGCGATAAGCTCGCCGGTACCGGGCGGGCGTTGTTTGCGACTGACTGCAACTGGACCCAGTTTGATCTGGGCTGGATGTATACCCTGTTTTTTGTGCTGCTCGGCTGCTCGGCAGCAGTGTGGGGCGGCTGGCTTGAGCGTGCGGGTCCGCGTAAGGCGGGTCTGGTGTCGGCGGTGTGCTGGTGCGGTGGTTTGTTGATTTCGGCCTTCGGTGTTTACAGCCACCAGCTTTGGATGCTGTGGGTGGGCTCGGGCGTGATCGGCGGTATCGGACTTGGGCTCGGCTATATCTCGCCGGTGTCAACGCTGATCAAATGGTTTCCTGATCGTCGCGGCATGGCCACGGGTATGGCCATTATGGGCTTTGGCGGTGGCGCCATGATCGGTTCGCCGCTGGCCACGATGCTGATGGCAAAGTTTGCCGTGCCAGGGGATCCGGGTGTCTGGCAAACCTTTGTCGCGCTGGCAGCAATCTATGCGGTATTTATGTTCTGCGGCGCGTTTGGCTACCGCGTGCCGGCAACAGGCTGGAAGCCGGCCGGCTGGGAGCCACCCCAAAATGCTGCCGCCAACGCCATGATCGCCACCCGTCACGTGCATCTGAAAAATGCCCACAAGACGCCGCAGTTCTGGCTGTTGTGGCTGGTGCTGTGCATGAACGTCTCGGCGGGCATCGGCATCATCGGGGCGGCGTCGCCGATGTTGCAAGAGACCTTTGCGGGTGCCCTGATTGGTCAGGCTGATCTTGGCTTTGCAGCGCTCAAGCTCGACAAGGCTTTGCTGGCCGGTGCGGTGGCGATTGGTGCAGGCTTTGTCGGCCTTATCTCGCTCTTTAATATCGGTGGACGTTTTGTCTGGGCGTCGTCTTCGGACAAGCTCGGTCGTAAGCCGACGTACTTTATTTTCTTTGTACTTGGTGCAGCGATGTACATCCTCGCTTCTTTGGCAGCGGGCTGGAAATCTTTGCCGATTTTTGTCGCCAGTTTTTGCGTGATTGCGTCCATGTATGGCGGTGGGTTTGCAACCATCCCGGCGTATCTGGCCGACATGTTTGGCACGCAGTTTGTGGGTGCGATTCATGGTCGCTTGCTGACGGCCTGGTCGACTGCGGGTATTTTGGGCCCAGTGGTGGTCAACTACATGCACGACATCCGGCTTGAAGCAAAGGTGCCGTTTGATGAAATTTACGGTCCGATTTTTTACGTGCTGGCCGCGATGCTGGTGGTGGGTTTCATCGCTAACCTGCTGATCCGTCCGGTGGCAGATCGCTTCTTTATGACCGATGCTGAGCTGGCGGTAGAAAAACAGCTGGCCCACGAGAAGTCCTTGGCGTCGGCCGTCGGTGGCGGTGCAGCAGGCGAGAGCCACACCAATCCGCTGATTGCACCGCTGGCGTGGCTTGCCGTTGGGGTGCCACTGGCCTATGGCATCTGGGTCACGCTGCAAAAATCGGCGGTGCTGTTTCACTGATTGCGTTTGTGTGAAAGTGTGATGCGCCTGCCACCGTTGTGTGGCAGGCGTTTTTTTATGTCGGGAGAAAAGGGATGTCATTCTGGAAGTAATGGAAAGCGTCGGGCGCCTTGCCACCCAAGCCTGCCAATAAAGCTGTATTACTGGCCGCCGGTGGCGGTTTTTTTTCAATTGCCTTATTGGCGCTGCTGACGCAGCACAGCACCGCGCCATTGATACTGGGTTCGTTCGGGGCAAGCTGCGTAATTGTGTTTGGTTTGCCCGATTCACCGTTTGCGCAGCCGCGCAACGTGATTGTCGGCCATGTACTGTGCACGCTGATAGGACTGGCGACCCTCACCCTGTTTGGCGCGCAGTGGTGGAGTATGGCACTGGCTGTAGCGCTGGCGATTGGCGCGACGATGCTGAGCCGTACCGTACACCCGCCGGCAGGAAGTAATCCGCTAATCGTGATGCTCGCCCAACCGGGGTGGGGATTTTTATTGATGCCGACCTTGCTAGGTGCATTGATTATCGTGCTCGTTGCACTGGTGTACAACAACCTGCCGCAGGGGCGTCAGTATCCGAAGTATTGGTAGTAATTTTATTGATGCAATTACCTGAAGATTGGTCGGTCTTTAGGTAAACATCCAAGCTGAATTGGAACGGGTGAGCGGAGGTGGTTACCACTTGCGGGCTCGCCGTGCCCCGTCGCGTCGGCGGGGCGATCACCAATTTATTTAAGGAGCATCACCGTGAAATCTTCCAGCACGCCACCGGCTAGTAGCGACCACATCGAGCCTACGCTATCGTTATCTCAGCGCAGTGAAAATAAAGAATTATTGCCCCTGAAGGACCAGGCCAAGAAGCCGACGATACGGTCTGTTTTTGAAACCAACAAGCTATCTGAGGCGCTCACCGGCAGATCTTCGACGGCTCCCACCGAGCCTGTATCGCTGTTGCCTCTGATGGTGAATTCATCTGCGAGCAAGCCGGCAACCAAGGCGACATGGGTGGCGTATCACAAGCAGGCCCTCCAGAACAACGGCTGCTTCATCATCACGAGGCAGATGAACTTCGACGACGCGTGTCAATGGCTGGCAAGCGCTCCGGTGGGAATAAGGGAGATCAAGCTGAATAAATTAGCACTTGATGGCGTACAGTGCATCGCCCTGATCGATACCTTTAAAAGCCATCCCGCGCTGAGCAGTCTCGACTGCGCAGATATGTCGATCAGCCTCGACGGTATGCAAGCCATGGCCAATATCTTGCGAGACCATCCTGGTCTCACCACCTTCAGGCTTTATGGTTCGGGCATCGGGTCTGCGGGTGTCCGACTCTGCGCGGAGGCCTTAGCGGATAACACGACCCTCATCAGTCTTGACCTTGGCGGTGCCGATTGTGATGAATATGGCGCAGCGGCCTTAGGCGCGGCGCTGAAAACCAATCGTACTCTGCGCAGTCTTAGTCTTGTCTACAACAGTCTGGGTGACGAGGGTACGACGCTGTTAGTTGCGGGTTTGCAGGCGAACACCACGCTGACTAGTCTCAATCTTGGATTAAATAATATCGGCGAGGAAGGGGCGCAGGATTTGGCCGATCTACTCCGCGCATCCTCCGGCCTTACCACCCTCGGATTGCGTGGCAATGAAATCGGTCCCGCTGGCGCAGCGTGCCTGGCGCGCGGATTAGAAAGGAATACGAGGCTCACCGAAATTATCCTAAGTGCTAATGACATCGGTGACGATGGTGCAAAGGCGATCGCTAAGGGACTAAAAGACCACAAGACGCTGACGCATCTAGATCTGGGAAATAACGACATCAGTGCCGTTGGTGCGCACTATATCGCCACGATGTTGACGACACTTGTTTGTCTTAATCTGAGTGGCAATATCATCGCGGCGAGCGGTGCACAGGCATTAGCTGCATCGATGCATAGCACGATGCCTCTGCGAATTCTGCAGCTTGATGATTGCCTGATCGGCGACGAGGGGTTGTCGGCTTTGGCGCAGGGCTTAAACGGCAACACGACGCTGCGCAGCATCGGATTGCAAGGCAACAAAATCGGTGACGCTGGTGGGCAGGCGTTAGCTGAAATGTTGCAAGGAAAAACCGGTCTCGCAGAGCTTAATTTGAGGTATAACGACATCGGTACTAGGGGGGTTCAGGCGCTCGCGCAGGAACTGAAAACCAATAAGACGCTCACCACGTTGGACCTTCGTTTGAATATCCTTAATCATCATGGCGCACTGGCGCTTGCGGAGGCATTGACCATCAATGTGACTCTCATCAACCTTAACCTTGACAAAACCGGTATCAATAATGATGACGCGAAACTCTTTGTTTCCGCATTGAACAGTAATACGAGCCTGACGTTCCTCGGAACGGCAGGGTCTGATCTGAGCGAGAATTTTTTAATGGAGCATATTGAAAGTGAGCTGCAAAAAAATCGGCTTATTTTCGATGCAGCGTTAGGTGCAAAAGCTGCGATGCAACGAATCAATGCGGCGCTTGGCCAAATTAATCAAGCTGACTTGTCGAGGGGCGTGTCTGGCTTGACGAATCCGGAAGTGTTCTTGTATCCGCCGGAGATCATGGATTTGCTGGTCGATCAGATGGGTAGAGTCGGTCTGAAGCAAGAGCTGATTGATCTCAGTAACGACGTTCAGGGCATCCGGGGTCCGACGACCATTTGATCAAGAAGTGCCTGTCGGGATGAAGCGGGTATGCTCGCCGCGCACGCCGGGCTATTTAAAATTCCGATAGCACGGCCGCCAACTGCTTCTCGCTTTTGGCGCGTAGCGCACGCGTGGGCGTGCCGGCGACTATCCATCCGACGAGCGTCTCACCGGGTTGGCAAAACGATGCGCTGATCTGTTTATCGCGTACCTTGCCACCGCTCAGCATTTTTCCGGCATAGCCCAGCAGATGCAGGGCATTGAGAACGTTGGCAATCACTCCGCCAACACAAGCCCATTGTTCATGTGCAGGCACCACGGGATGGGATAAATCGATGCGGGCGACGACGGCGATGGTGACCGGAACCTGTAAGGCACGCGAACGCTCGATGGCGCAACTCTCGGCTGATTTGCCGGTGCGCCCTGCGTAGTCTTCAAACAAATCGGCGAGCCTGCTTCGCGCAGCGCCCCTGACAACGACCAGTCGAAACGGCATCAGCTCACCATGGTCGGGTGCGCGAAGCGCCGCGGCGGCGATCAGTTGCAGTTCTTCGGTGGTGGGGCCGGGTTCGGCCAGATCTTTGCCGCCCAGCGAGTAGCGATGCAATAGCGCCTGTAGCGCGCTTGCGGCGTCGGCCATTAATCTAGCAAGGCGCGGTGGCTGACGATCGCTTCGCGCACAATCTCGCTCATTGCGGCGTCTTGGTGTTGATCGATGCTCGCCAAAATAGCACGACGCATGCGGGGTTCCCAAAAACGCTTGATATGACTGGCGATGTCTTCTATTGCTTGCGCCCGATCCGGCATGCTCTCGAAAAAAGCACCGATCTGGTTAGCCATCTTGATCAAATTATTCGTGTCCATTATTTCACCTGTCAATCTATAGGGAGGATTGTATGCGCGTCGCATGCGCATACACCACGTAACTCTGCTCGCGCATAAATCCGACCAGTGACACGCCGGTGTCGCGGGCCAGTTGCACCGCCAAGCTGGTTGGCGCTGAAATGGCAGCGATCACACTGATGCCCATCATTGCCGATTTTTGCACCATCTCATAACTCGCCCGGCTGGTGATGAGCACGGTGCCTTGTGAAAAATCCGTACCGGCAAACGCGAGTGCGCCGATCAGTTTATCCAGCGCGTTGTGACGCCCGACATCTTCGCGCACGCAAACCACGTCGCCCTGATGGTTCATCCATGCCGCCGCATGCGTGGCGCCGCTTTGCTGCTGCAAGGTTTGCATGCCTTGCATGGTGCGCATGCCCTCTAGCAGTTGCTGCGCGGGCACCGGCGCTGGAGGCACATCATGCCTGTTGTTTGCCACCGGAGGAGGGTGACGCCACACCTGCGACAAGCTCTCAGCACCGCACAGGCCGCAGCCGGTACGCCCTGTCATGTTGCGTCGTTGCTCTTTGAATGCGGCAAACCGTTCTGATGCAATCTGCAAACGGATCAGGATGCCATCGGGCTGCACCGCCACCTCGCAGTCGTACAACTCGGACGCGTCGTGCAGCAAGCCTTCAGAGAGCGAAAAGCCCAGCGCAAAATCTTCCAGCGCGCCGGGTGAAGCGAGCATGACGACATGCGAGAGGCCGTTGTATTCCAGCGCAACAGGCACCTCGACGGCGACCACATCGGTCGAATCTGTCAGCGCGCCATCGCGCCAGCGCTGCACACCGATCTGCTGCAAGCAATCAGCGCCCTCAACCGGCAAGGGCTGCTGCAAAGTGTGTTTCATCACTCAGGCGTTGGTGGTCTCTGCCTTGGCTAACTGCAGCTGCTCTTTGTTAAATTCCGAGTACTCTTGCTGCCACTTGGATGGCTGGCTCACCGGCATGACTTGCACCGCCGTGACTTTATATTCAGGGCAGTTGGTCGCCCAATCCGAGTTATCCGTCGTGATCACATTGGCACCCGACTCCGGGTAATGGAAGGTGGTGTAAACCACGCCCGGCTGCACATTGTCAGTGATGGTGGCGCGCAGCACTGTCTGTCCAGCGCGGGATTCGATGCCGACCCAATCATCCTGCTTGATGCCGCGTTCTTGCGCATCATGCGGATGAATCTCAAGACGGTCTTCGGTGTGCCACTGCACGTTGTCGGTACGGCGCGTTTGGGCGCCAACGTTGTACTGAGACAGGATGCGGCCGGTGGTGAGAATCAAGGGGAATTTACGCGTGACTTTTTCGTCGGTGGCGACGTATTTGGTGATGATGAATTTGCCTTTGCCCCGCACAAAATGGTCAATGTGCATGATCGGTGTGCCGCTTGGCGCTTCGTCATTGCAAGGCCACTGAATGCTACCGAGCTGGTCGATTTTTTCGAACGAGACACCTTTGAAGGTCGGCGTGAGCGACGCGATTTCGTCCATGATCTCAGACGGATGTGCATAATTCATCGGATAGCCCAGCGCATTGGAGAGGGCCTGCGTAGCCTCCCAATCCGAATACCCCGCTTTGGCTGGCATCACTTTACGCACCCGCGAAATGCGACGCTCGGCATTGGTAAAGGTGCCATCTTTTTCCAGGAAAGACGAACCGGGCAGGAAGACATGGGCAAATTTGGCGGTCTCGTTCAAGAAAATATCCTGTACCACGATGCATTCCATCGCAGAGAGCGCTTTCGATACGTGCTGGGTATCGGGGTCCGATTGTGCGATGTCTTCGCCATGGCAGTAGAGACCCATGAAGCTGCCGTCAACGGCCGCGTCAAACATGTTTGGAATACGCAGGCCCGGCTCGGGGTTCAACGTTACACCCCAGCGTGATTCGAATTCGGCGCGGGCGGTGGTGTCGGAGATGTGCCGGTAACCTGGCAGCTCATGCGGGAACGAACCCATGTCGCAAGACCCCTGCACGTTATTTTGGCCGCGCAGCGGATTGACACCCACTCCCTCGCGTCCGACGTTACCGGTGGCCATCGCCAGATTGGCTATGCCCATGACGGCGGTGGATCCTTGTGCATGCTCGGTCACGCCGAGCCCGTAATAGATTGCCGCATTGCCGCCGGTTGCATACAGACGAGCGGCGCTACGCAGATCGTCGGCTGGTACGCCGGTGATGTCGGCCATCGCTTCGGGCGAATTTTCTGGCAGCGAGACAAAATCTTTCCACTCTTTGAACGACTGCGTGTCGCAACGCGCATCAATATAATCGTCGCGGCATAGGCCTTCGGTGACGATCACGTGCGCCATGGAGGAAATCAGCGCCACGTTGGTGCCGGGCTTGAGTTTTAAATGATAGTCGGCTTGTACGTGGGGTGACTTGACCATCTCGGTCGTGCGGGGATCGACGACGATGAGCTTGGCACCCTGACGCAGACGGCGTTTCATTTGCGATGCAAACACCGGATGAGCGACCACAGGATTAGCACCGATAACGACGATAACATCGGCCTGCATCACCGAATCAAAGGTTTGCGTGCCGGCCGATTCGCCGAGTGTTTGCTTGAGTCCGTAACCGGTTGGTGAATGGCAAACGCGGGCGCAGGTGTCGACGTTGTTGTTGCCGAACGCTGCCCGTACGAGCTTTTGCACCAGATAGACTTCTTCGTTGGTACAGCGCGAGGAGGTGATGCCGCCGATGGAATCTTTGCCGTACTTGGTTTGGATGCGGCGGAATTCGCTCGCGGCATAGGCCAGCGCTTCGTCCCAGGAGACTTCCTGCCACGGGTCGCTAATTTTTTTGCGGATCATGGGTTTAAGCATGCGGTCCTGATGGGTCGCATAGCCCCAGGCAAAACGACCCTTGACGCAAGAGTGGCCGTGGTTGGCCTTGCCGTCTTTGTAGGGCACCATGCGCACGACTTCATTGCCCTTCATCTCGGCTTTGAATGAGCAGCCAACGCCGCAGTAGGCGCACGTCGTGATGGCGCTGTGTTCGGCTTGACCCAGTTTGATGACGGTTTTTTCGGTCAGGGTCGCGGTTGGGCAGGCTTGTACGCACGCGCCGCAGGATACGCATTCCGAATCCATGAAATTTTCTTTTTGCCCCGCCGAGACGCGCGACCCAAAACCGCGACCGTCAATCGTCAGTGCAAAGGTGCCCTGGGTTTCTTCGCAGGCGCGGACGCAGCGGTTACAGACGATGCATTTTGATGCGTCGTAGGTAAAGTACGGATTGGATTCATCTTTCTTCAGCTTGAGATGATTCTCGCCTTCGTAGCCGTAACGGACTTCACGTAAGCCCACGATGCCCGCAACATCTTGCAATTCGCAGTTACCGTTGGTCGGGCAGGTGAGGCAGTCGAGCGGGTGGTCGGAGATGTAGAGCTCAAGCATGCCTTTACGAATGTCGGCAAGCTTCGAGGTCTGGGTCTTGACCTTCATGCCGTTTTCAACCGGCGTTGTGCAGGATGCCGGATAGCCTTTGCGACCTTCGATTTCGACTAAGCAGACGCGGCAGGAACCAAAGGCTTCCAGACTGTCTGTCGCACAGAGTTTGGGCACATTGATGCCGGCTTCGACGCCGGCGCGCATGACGGAAGTGCCGGTCGGCACGGTGACGTTCACACCGTCAATTTCGAGCGTAACCGTAGTGGCTGCAGCACTTGCCGGGGTACCGAAGTCGGTGTCGTTGAGTACGTTCATTTGATTTCCTTCGCGTGAAAATCTTGCGGAAAATGGTTCAATGCCGAGAGCACCGGAAACGGCGTCATACCGCCCATGGCGCAGAGTGAGCCGTTCAACATGATGTCGCACAGGTCGCGCACCAGATGAATTTGTTGTTCGCGGTCTTCGCCCGCGATGACTTTGTCGAGCGCTTCTTTGCCGCGGGTTGAGCCGATGCGGCAGGGCGTGCATTTGCCGCACGATTCAATCGCGCAGAATTCCATCGCATAGCGCGCCATTTTGAGCATGTCGGTGGATTCGTCGAAGACCACGATGCCACCGTGACCCAGCGTGCCGCCGAGCGCCAGAAAGGCTTCGTAGTCGAGTGGCGTATCAAATTGCGATTCGGGCAGATACGCGCCGAGCGGACCACCCACCTGCACTGCCTTGATCGGCTTGCCCGATGCGGTACCGCCACCAAAGGTGGTTAGCATGTCGCGTAAGGTGACGCCGAATGCCTTCTCAACCAGACCGCCACGCTTGATATTGCCAGCCAACTGAATGGGCAACGTGCCGCGCGAGCGACCCATACCGTAGTCGCGGTAAAACGCGGCACCACGCGCAAGGATGATGGGCACGCTGGCTAAAGAGATGACGTTGTTGATTACGGTGGGCTGACCAAACAAACCGGAGATGGCGGGCAGGGGTGGCTTGGCACGCACGATGCCGCGTCTGCCTTCGAGGCTTTCGAGCAGCGCGGTTTCTTCACCGCAGACATAGGAGCCTGCACCAACCCGCACATCAATGTCGAATGCATGACCTGATTGCAGTACATCGCGACCGAGATAGTGATGCGCACGGGCGATGGCGACGGCTTCGTTTAATGCCGCGATCGCGTGCGGATATTCGGAGCGCACATAGATATAGCCCATGTCGGCACCAACAGCGAGGCCGGCGATAGTCATGCCTTCGATCAGCATGAAGGGATCGTCCTCCATGACCATGCGGTCTGAAAAGGTACCGGAGTCGCCTTCGTCGGCATTGCAGACGATGTATTTTTGCGCAGACTGTGTCGCGCGCACCGTGTTCCATTTGATCCCGGTTGGGAAAGCCGCGCCGCCACGGCCACGCAGGCCGGAGTCAGTGACCTGCTGGACGATCTGCTCTTGCGTGAGGGTGAGCGCGTTGCGCAGGCCGGCAAAGCCTTCATGGGCGAGATAGTCGTCGAGCGAGACCGGATCGGTGATGCCGACACGAGCAAAGGTCAGGCGTTCCTGATTTTTCAAAAATGGAATGTCTTCGGTCAGGCCCTGTGCGAGCGCATGTGCGCCACCGTGCAAGAAGTCTGCATCAAACAAAGACGCGACATCTTCTGGCATAACGGGGCCATAGGCAATGCGGCCGGCGGCCGTGGCGACCTCAACCAGAGGCTCGAGCCAGAAAATACCGCGCGAACCATTTCGCACGAGCTTGATGGCAATCTGGCGCTTTGCGGCTTCGGCCGCAATGGCGTGGGCCACTGCGTTGGCACCGAGCGCAATCGCGGTGGAATCACGCGGCACATAAATGGTGATACTCATGCTTTGCTCCTGGCCTGGTTGAGCAGCGACGTCAGGCGCGCTGGCGTCACGCGCGCGTACAGGTCGTCATTGATCATCACCGCCGGGCCACATGCACATTGACCAAGGCAATACACCGGCTCCAGCGTGACTGCGCCGTCGGCGCTGGTGGCATGAAAGTCGCAACCGATTTCTGCCATCGCGTGCTGCGCCAGCGCCTCGGCGCCCACCGATTGACAGGCCTCAGCGCGGCAAACCTGCACCACCGTTTTACCGGCAGGATGCTGCCGAAAATGATGGTAGTAGCTGATGACGCCGTGTACTTCGGCGCGGGACAGGTTGAGGCGTTCGGCAATCATGGGCACGGCCTCGGCGGGTACGTAGCCGGCTTTGGCCTGCACCGCGTGCAAAATCGGCAGCAGCGCACCAGGCAATCTGCCTAGCGCATCAAGAATGGGATCGATTTCATGTAAGTCAAATGACGCGTTCATTTGAAAAGCCCGGCAAGGTGATTAAAGTTATGCTTTGAAGAGCATATATCTGCACGTGCAGACGCTGAAAATTAATTGTGCACATTCTACCCCAAGGAATGGCTTAAATATCAAGGTTGGACTGATGAAAATTTCATGAAGGCAAATTTTAAATAGGATAAAGTTTTCATATTAGCGTGGCCAATGCGTCGCCTGATTCGGCAAGCGTGCTGACCTCGATTGGTTTAGACTGCCGGCTCTGCAACGAGGAGAAGCAATGAGCGTGACGATTGAGGCGGTGAAGGCCGCACTGGAGGGTGTGATTGACCCCAATACCGGTAAAGATTTTATTAGCACCAAATCTGCAAAAAATATCGCTATTGATGGCGACCATGTCGCCGTCGATATCGAGCTTGGCTACCCGGCCAAAAGCCAGCTTGATCTGATCCGTGCTGCGGTAACCGCAGCGCTGAGTGCGGTCCCGGGTGTGAGCAAGGTGCATGTGCATGTCTATGCCAAGATCGTCGCCCATTCGGCGCAGCGCGGCGTCAAGCTGTTGCCCAATGTGCGCAATATTATTGCGATTGCGTCCGGCAAGGGCGGGGTCGGCAAATCCACGACAGCGGTTAATCTGGCTTTGGCGCTCGCTGCCGAAGGGGCGACGGTGGGTCTGCTTGACGCGGATATTTACGGACCATCACAACCAATGATGATGGGGATCACTGGGCGTCCCGAATCCCATGACGGTAAAACCATGGAGCCTTTGCGCAATCATGGCGTGCAAGTGGCATCAATCGGTTTCATGATAAATCCTGATGATCCGATGGTCTGGCGGGGCCCGATGGTGACCCAGGCCTTGCAGCAATTACTGGAACAGACCAATTGGCATGATTTGGATTATCTGGTGGTCGATATGCCGCCAGGCACCGGCGACATCCAGCTCACGCTCTCGCAAAAAGTCCCGGTGACGGGCGCGGTGATTGTCACGACGCCGCAAGACATCGCGCTACTGGATGCGCGCAAGGGTCTTAAAATGTTTGAGAAGGTCGGCATTCCTATTCTCGGCGTGGTGGAGAATATGAGCATGCATGTCTGCAGCCAGTGCGGCCATGCGGAGGCGATTTTTGGTGAAGGTGGCGGCGCAAAAATGTGTGCCGACTTCGGTGTGGATTTTCTGGGGGCATTGCCGCTGGCGTTGTCGATCCGTCAGCAGACCGATTCTGGACGTCCAACCGTCGTAGCAGACCCGGATGGCGTGGAGGCGCAGCTTTATAAACAAATTGCGCGCAAGCTAGCCGTGAAGGTCGCCGAAAAAGCGAAGGATATGTCGAGTAAATTCCCGAGCATTGTGATTAAAAATGACTGAGGTTTATCGTTAAAACTGCGCTACACCAAACGGGCTGCGTGAGCAGCCCGTTTGGTGAACATTGCGGAGGAAATTAATTGCGTGGCGATTGTGGCCTGATCAGATCGTAGATTTCCACTGAGCCGTCGTAAGATATGCTGCTACGAATATCAAGCCACGTCGGCTGCGCACCGGCTTCGATCAAATAGCGAATCATTGGAAGATCGTGCTGATCCATTGCGAGCTTGATCAAGTAATTGTGATGCCCACTCAAGGTGTCCCAAGACGCGCTTTCATGCAGATTCAAATTGGCGCCTGCCATCTTCAACATTTTCATGGATTCAATTGAGCCAAGTTTCACGGCATGTAAACACAATCCTTCAAGCATTACGGCAGGCATTTTCTCGAGTATCGTTAGGTGCAGCGATATTAATTGCCCTAAGCCTGCACCGGTCTGCGTCGCCATAAAAAATGCTAATGCAGATTTATCCAGAGTGACGATGTTGGTCTTTTCGGAATAGTGTGCAAGCAATTTATCGTCACCCAGATCGGCTAGTTGTGCCAGCAACGGATAGGTATAAAAAATGTCTGCCAACTCATCGAAGACAGCGCCCTGTTCAAGTAATTCGTTGACCCAATGCTTACTTCGCGCGAAAAGAGCACGTCCCAATTCGTCATTAAGTACAACTTGCGTTTCCAGGCTCGATTTGTTGCTATTTTTGATCAGTTCGATCAGATGCGTGTCGAGTCGAACGGCATAGTCGTAGATCGCGTGGTCGCCGGAATACGCAGCCGCATCGCGCAGCACAAGCAGTTGTTGTGGTGTTAGCGTACTGCGCATTGATTCGATGAGGATCATCGTCTTGCACAGTGCCCCGGGAATTTTCGCCGCTTTTGCTGCAAGCTTGGCCAAGCGCTGATCTGTCATTACCGAGGCAGAAGCCTGAAGAAATTCGAGCAAATCGTTTTCTGTCCCATTCTTTAATATGGGCTTAATTTTTTTGCAGCAAAATTTGAATACGTCAATACGACATTGGTTTGACACGCTCTGATAAGCGTCGAAGTCAGCATATTTTCTTTTGTCGAAGCAGAGATTGAGAGCGACATTGGTGTCGCTCTTATCGCGGCTGTTTGCGCCGGCTTTCAGCAGAGTCACCATTAATTGGGTATTACCGTTTGCTATCGCCAGTAATAAAGGTGTTTTTTTATTGTGTGTGTGTGTGTTGGCGTTGGCGCCTATCATCAGCAGTGCGCGCACGTGGTCAATATCATCGTTGGCAACCGCAACACCCAAGGGTGTGCGGCCTACAGCATCTTGTTTTTCTAAAATCGATTTGTCTTGTTCTTTTGCGTGCATGCACAGGTTGAGGAAAAATGTGCCAGGGACTTTGCAGAGGATAGCCAGAGTCAGGGCATTGGCCCCGAGATAGCTGACTTCGCCGCGCGGCGCCAAACCCACTTTATGCAGGATAAAATCGATAATGGTGAAATTGCAGGGCCCCTGATTTGCTTCTGCCTTAACGGTACTAAATAGGGGAATTACCTCCGGATCGCTATGGTTAATGCTTGCTTCAATCGTGGCATTGGCGCGGGCACCGTTTTTCATCAGTAGTTGTGCCATTTCAAAATCACCCTCAATAATGGCGCGATTCAAAGGGGATACACCAGTTTTTTCCGCATGGAGCAACGCATCGATCCAGTCCGGTGGTGGTGCGATGGGTGCACCATCAGTGGCGGGGTGCGGCGCGGGTGGACGGCTTGCGATGATCTGTTGGGTGACTTGCGTAATTATTTGTTCGGCGTCGTTCGACGCTGCCGGCTGGGTGCTGACAACATGCTGCCCCAGTTGTTGGGTGCTGTTGGCAGTATTGGTATTTGATCGCGTGGTGGAATTGGAGACGTGTGTTGCTGAACTATTTTCAGCGCGCGGAGAGCTGGAGGGCGTCATGAAAGGATTTCCTTGTTTTTTTCGATGATCAATAATCACATGCTAAAGGGATGAGATTATTGCGATGATTGCAGTCGCTTAAGTAGTGATTGTCACGCACTAAGTTCCAGTTAAATAGTCGAACACCTCTCGCGCAATCGCCTTCGTCGTGCCCCGTTCTTTTATGTGATCAAGCTAATGAAATAAGATCAGTTAAATGCACCGTCGATGAGGTGGCAGTATGATGGGGTGTTGTGTGATGATCGATTGAACCCGAAGTTGGGTTTTGTTGATCGATCAGCGAATATGGCGAGTAAATTGCCAAGTATTGTGATTAAAAATGACTGAAGTATTTGTGTGGTATTGCAGGCTAACAAACGGGCTGCATGAGCAGCCCGTTTGTTAGACATTGCGAAGAAAATTAATCAGCGGGTAAGTGCCTTGCGAGTAATTCATATATTTCACTTTCCCCTTCATCGTCGTCTAATCTGCCAACATCTAATCTCGTCGGACGCGCCCCTGCTTCGATTAAGTAGCGAACCATTGCGACGTCGCGCTTTGCACTCGCCATATTGAGCACCTTGTTTTGGTGCTGCGTATGGATCGCTCCAACGATAAAGTTCATGAATATTTAAATCTACGCCAAGCTAGACTAACATTTAAATTGACGCCAAGCTCGACTAACATCTTGACAGATTCAATCGAACCAAGCTTAACAGCATGGGATAGCATCCTGTCCAAGTTGAGGTGATTAGTATTTTGGAGCATGGGTTTATACACGGAGAGCAGAAGTATAAAACCGGCTTCGGTGCGTGTTGCCTTAAAAATGCTGAGCGCGAAGCTATCCAGTTCGACGATGCCGACCTTCTTTGCCTGTTTCTCGAGCAGTGCACGCTCGCCCGAATCTGCTAGCTTTGCCAGTAATGGATAGGCATCATAAATTGTCGGTGACGCATCAAATTTTGCGCCGTGTGCAATTAATTCCTTTATCCAAGCCGTACTGCGCGCGTCGAGCGCGCGTTCTAATTCTTCATTGAGCACCTCTTGCTTTTTCGGGCCTGGTTTTTTGCTATTTTTGATCAACTCGATCAGATGCGTGTCGAGACGAATGGCACAGTCGTAGATCGCACCGTCGCCGGAACGAGCGGCCGCTTCGCGCAGCGCGAGTCCTTGCTTGGGCGTCAGCGGACCCTGCATACTACCGATCAGGATCGTCATCTTGGTCAGCGTGCCAGGAATTTTGGCGGCTTTCACTGCGAGCTTGGCCAAACGTCGATCGGTCACAAGCGAGGAGGCTGCCTGAAGAAAATCGAGTAAATCGTTTTCTGTTCCGGATTTTAAAATGGGCGTTATTTTGCGTGCGCAAAATTTGAATACTTCCATACGATGCAAGTCTGAACAAGCCTGATAAGCAGGAAAGTCAGCGTATTTTCTTTTGTCAAAGCAAAGCTTGAGAGCGACGTTGATGCCACGCTTATCGTGGCTGTTTGCGCCAGCCTTCAGCAGAGTCAGCATTAATTGGGTATTGCCGTTTACTATCGCCAGTAATAAGGGTGTTTTTTTATTGTGCGTCTTTGTGTTGGGATTGACGCCTATCATCAGCAGTGCGCGCACGTGGTCAATATCACCATTGGCAACCGCAACACCCAAGGGTGTGCGGCCTGCAGCATCTTGTTTTTCTAAAATCGATTTATCTTGTTCTTTTGCGTGCATGCACAGGTTGAGGAAAAATGCGCCAGGGACTTTGCAGAGGATAGCCAGAGTCAGGGCATTGGCGCCGAGATAGCTGACTTCGGCGCTAGGCGCCACGCTTAGTTTGTGCAAGGAGAAATTGACCACGGCAAGATTACTACTCCGCTGATCCCCCAACACCGCAGCAGGATCAAAAAGAGGCTGCACGTATGCGCTGCTGCTATTAATAACTGGTTCAATTGTCGCATTGGCGCGGGCACCGTTTTTCATCAGTAGTTGTGCCATTTCAAAATCACCCTCAATAATGGCGCGATTCAAAGGGGATACGCCAGTTTTTTCCGCATGGAGCAACGCATCGATCCAGTCCGGTGGTGGTGCGATGGGTGCCCCATCAGTGGCGGGGTGCGGCGCGGGTGGACGGCTGGCGATAATCTGTTGGGTGATTTGTTTAATGATTTGTTCGGCGTCGTTCGACGCTGCCGGCTGGGTGCTGACAACGTGCTGCCCCAGTTGTTGGGTGCTGTTGGCAGTAGCGGTATTTGATCGCGTGGTGGAATTGGACACGTGTGTTGCTGAACTATTTGCAGCGCGCGGAGAGCTGGAGGGCGTCATGAAAGGATTTCCTTGTTTTTGTTCGATGATCAATAATCACACGCTAAAGGGATGAGATTATTGCGATGATTGCAGTCGCTTAAGTAGTGATTGTCACGCACTAAGTTCCAGTTAAATAGTCGGACACCTCTCGCGCAATCGCCTTCGTCGTTACCCGTTCTTTTATGTGATCAAGCTAATGAAATAAGATCAGTTAAATGCATCGTCGATGAGGTGGCAGTGTGATGGGGTGTTGTGTGATGATCGATTGAACCCGAAGTTGGGTTTTGTTGATCGATCAGCGAACTCCACTGCGACAGTTGCGTCATGAATTCTTGCACCCATTGTTGGAAGCTTGCGCTATCGAGATTCGTGATTTCTGCGCTTGCGTGGAGGATCACCAGACCCTGTAGAGGGTCTCTGCCAAGATGACTAACGATGTGCGCGTGGGTGTCGTGCAGTCGCGTCCAGGAGATCGTCTCGGTGAGCGTTGACGACGGTGATGGCGTAAGGTTTTCTTGGGGCAGTTTCCCGACAAAGGAAAACAGGATTAAATGATGATCGCTGTAGCTTATTTGTAGCAGCCAGCGTTGATCAATATAGAGCCGATGCGGCTCGGTCGATGCCGGATCAAAGCGGGGTAAGCCTAGCGTGTCGGTAAAACCATTAATAATGTGTTGTTGGGACGGATACATAACAGTGCTCACTTAAAAGGGTTGATCCTGATTAAAATCTGACGGCTCGCGCAGACGTGATGATCTCCCGGATAATTTGATTAATTATTTATTCGGCTTCGCCCAACGTGGCTGGGTCGGTGCTGAAGTAGTCGGCGTGTTCCGTGATCACAAGCGGCTTTAGTAGTGAACGCTGTGAAGATAGTTCCGCATCCGCAATGCGAAAGCGTGCTTCCCAATCGCGTTGCGCGACGGGATCGGTAGTAAATGCGATATGAGCTCGCAATACGCGATCAAGGAAAGTGCTTTGCGCTTATGACAATAAAAATGCGTCGTTGGGGCGGGAGTAATTTGGTGAGGGAATTGCGCAAGCTACGGTGTGTCGTTTTTGCATCAATGATCAACAGTATTTAGAGAGGCGCTTTGCCCGCAGCGAGGGAATGCGGCGTCTTATTCTGCGCTGTCTGCGGTCGCTTCAAACTGTTGTGCGTTTTTACCTTTGAATGGCGCATAAAAGGCTTTGACGACGAGCATGTCTTGCGCGATGTCTCCGGTGGGATGCAACATTGGGCCGATGCCGCTGACTTTACGTTCGTAGTCCATATACGCCATCAAGATCGGCACCTTCGCATTGAGCGCGATGTAGTAAAAACCAGTTTTCCAGTACCGCGTTTTGCTGCGCGTGCCCTCGGGCGGAATGACAAGCTGTATCGGCCCATTGGCCTCGCGTAGTGCTTGTGCCGACATCCCTACCAGATCAGTCGATTGCGTACGGTTGACGGGAATGCCGCCGAGCCAGCGCATCAGCAGGCCGAATGGAAAGCGAAATAAAGTATGTTTGCCCATCCAGTAAATATCCAGGCGTAGCGCAAATGCCACCATACGCGTGTAAGGCAGATCCCAGTTGCTGGTGTGAGGCGCGGCGATGAACACGCATTTGGTGGCGCCGGCGGGCAAGCTGCCTTCAATTTTCCACCCTGTCGCCCTCAGAAAAAACACTGAGAATGACCGCAGTACCGTGTTGACGAAGGGGGTGCGAAATAAGGTGAGGTGCATGCTGTGTCTCCGACGATGCAGGGTAAACGCCGCTTAAGATTCGAGTGCCTCTTGTTGTTCGAGCCAGTCAATTTCAAGCGCGGCAAGTTCGCGGGTGCACGTGGCTTGTTCTTCAAGCAGGGTTTTGAGCGCAGCCATTTGGCTGGACTCATAGAGCGTTGGTTCAGCCAATTTGGTGTCGAGTGATAGTTTTTGTGCCTGCAGCGTGGCCATCTGCTCTTCAATACGCTTTATATGGGTGGCGATATTTTTGCTTTTATTACCCGAGGCTTTGACTACGGCCACCGGCGCGACGATGGCAACGGGCACCGGTGCGGGCTCGGACATCGCCTGATTTTTCGCAGCCAGTTTTGTTTTAAACAGCCAGTCCCGATAATCATCCAGGTCGCCGTCAAATGGCGTAAGGGCACCATCGGCCACAATGAGAAACTGATCGGTGGTGGCGCGTAGTAAATGCCGGTCGTGGGACACCAGCATGAGGGTGCCGTCAAACTGCGCTAGCGCATCGGTTAGGGCTTCGCGGGTTTCGAGATCAAGGTGGTTGGTTGGTTCATCAAGCAGCAGTAGGTTAGGCCGCTGCCAGACGATGAGCGCCAACGCCAGTCGCGCTTTTTCGCCGCCGGAAAAAGGCCGGATGGGGCTGGTGACCATGTTGCCGGGGAAGTTGAAGCTGCCCAAAAAATTACGCAGTTCCTGCTCCCGTACAGTCGGTGCGATCCGACCCAGATGCCAAAGCGGCGACTCGTCATGACGCAGCATTTCTAGCTGATGCTGGGCGAAGTAACCGATGACGAGCCCTTTACCGAAATTGGCGACACCGTGCAAAGCCTGCAGCTCGCCGGCGATGGTTTTAATAAACGTGGATTTGCCGGCGCCGTTGACACCCAACAGGCCAATCCGCTGCCCGCTTTGGAGCGAAAAATTAATGCCGGAGGCGATCTCTTTTTCCTGACCTTCGTCGCTGCGATAGCCAATGGCTACCTCGTCCAACGTTAGTAAAGGATTGGGGGCACGCAGCGGCTCGCGAAATTCAAATGAAAACTCTGCGGCAGCGCGTAAGGGAGCCAGCTCTTCCATGCGCGCGAGGGCTTTGATACGGCTTTGTGCTTGCTTGGCTTTGGAGGCTTGGGCTTTGAAACGGTCGATATAGGTTTGCAGATGCGCCTGCTTACGTTGCTGCTTTTCGAGCATGCCCTGAGCTAAGATCAGCTGCGCCGCGCGTTGCCGTTCGAAGGATGAATAATTGCCCGAGTAGCGTTTGAATTTGCGCTCGTCGATGTGCACGATTACGTTGACGACGCCATCGAGGAAATCGCGATCATGCGAGATGACGATCAGGGTGCCGGCATAGCGCTTTAACCAATCTTCCAGCCAGATGATGGCGTCTAGGTCGAGGTGGTTGGTGGGTTCATCAAGTAGTAGTAAGTCTGAGGGGCACATCAGGGCCTGCGCAAGATTTAAACGCATCCGCCAGCCGCCCGAGAAGCTCGACACTGGTTGGGTCATTTGCTCTTGCGAGAAGCCTAGACCGGCGAGTAATTGTTCGCCGCGCGAGCGCACCGTGTAAGCATCGGCGTCGGCCAGCAAACCGTAGAGCTCACCGATGCGATGGCCAGCTGCGTCCTGGTCTTCTTGCGCTTCAGTCTTGGCTAATTCTTGCTCAAGCTGGCGCAGGGTGGCGTCGCCGTCAATCGCGTATTCGATGGCTTCGCGCTCCAGCGCAGGGGTCTCTTGTGCCACGTAGGCCATGCGCCAGTTGCGCGGAAAATCGATGCTACCCTGATCTGGATGCAACTCGTCGCGCAGCATGCCAAACAAGGTGGATTTGCCCGCGCCGTTGGGGCCGACCAGACCGATTTTGTCGCCCGGGTTGAGGGTGAGATCGGTGTTTTCAAACAGCGGCTTGGTGCCGCGCATGAGACTTAATTGTTGCAGGCGGATCATAAGGGGGAAGGGTAACGGTTAGGGCTTACGGAAATTTTTTTCAAGACGATGTACAAAGTCGCGCCGTTCCGATGCGCGGCGCTAGCGCCAAAAAATCAACGCTTGCGTCAGCACAGACGGGAGACTGCTGCGCTCGCTGGTGTCACTGAAAAAATGATCCCTCTGCGTTCGCCACAGCGCAGCAGCAAGGATCCCGTGTCATTCATTAAATAAGAACAAGTTTCAAAGCTGTGCAGCGTTGAGCAAAAACACGGCTTCATCACCGGCGCTGGTGCTGAGCCAGGTGAGTTCGTGTTTGCCAAACGCTGCTTCGGCATAAGCGTACTCGTTGCCGATTTCAACGACCAGCACGCCATTTTGGCTCAAGCGTTCTTTGGCGCCGGCCACAATGCGCCGCACCAGATCCATGCCGTCGGCGCCACCATCGAGTGCCATCTGCGGTTCACGCTGATACTCACGCGGTAGTGTTTGCATGGAGCTGCTGTTAACGTAAGGCGGGTTGCTGATGATGAGGTCGTATTTTTTGGCAGGCAGTTGGGAATATAAATCTGATTCGATCAGGTGTACGCGATCCTGTAGCGCATAGTCGTCGACATTACGACGCGCGACAGCGAGCGCGTCTGCCGACAGATCGACTGCATCAAGCTGCGCATTGGGAAATGCGTCAGCAAGCAAAATCGCCAGACAGCCGGAGCCGGTACAGAGTTCTAGAATATGATGCACCGCAAACGGGTCTTGCACCCACGGTGAAAACTGATCGGGGATTAATTCAGCAATAAAAGAACGCGGCACAATCACGCGCTCGTCGACGTAAAAACGGTAGTCACCGAGCCAGGCTTCCTGGGTCAGATAGGACGCCGGCACGCGCTCGACGGCGCGTCGCTCAATGATGGCCAGTAGCGCGTCGATTTCTTTCGGTAGCAAGTGCGCATCCAGAAAAGGCTCGAGCTTGTCGAGCGGAAGCTTGAGGGTATGCAGCAAGAGATAAGCGGCTTCGTCAAAGGCATTGCTGCTGCCGTGCCCGAAAAATAATTGTTCGGTATTAAAGCGGGTAACTGCATGGCGCAGCAGATCGCGCAGCGTGGTGTAGGGGGTGTTCATGACAACAGCAGGTTTTCCATGGTGCGGCGATAGATGTTTTTGAGGGGGTCAATTTCAGCCACCGCAATGTGTTCGTCGATTTGGTGAATGCTGGCATTGGTCGGGCCAAATTCAATCACCTGCGGACAGATCTGCGCAATGAAGCGCCCATCTGAGGTGCCGCCGGCGGTGGAGAGCTCGGTGGTGATGCCGGTCTCGCTGTGAATCGCGGCAGATAGCGCGGTGCTCAGTTCACCGCGTGGCGTCAGGAAAGGCAAGCCGCCGACTGTCCAACGCAGGTCATAGTTGAGGCCGTGCTGGTCGAGCAGCGCAGTGACGCGTCGCTGCAGTCCTTCAACGGTGCTGGCGGTGGAAAAGCGAAAATTAAAATCCACCACGCATTCGCCCGGAATCACGTTCGAGGCGCCGGTGCCGGCATGAATATTGGACATCTGCCATGAGGTGGGTGCGTAGTAGTCGTTGCCTTCATCCCATTTTTCGATGGCGAGTGCGGCCAAGGCGGGCATGGCGAGATGAATCGGATTTTTGGCCATGTGCGGGTACGCGATATGGCCCTGCAATCCTTTGATGATGAGCTTGCCTGACATGGTGCCGCGACGACCGTTTTTGATCATGTCGCCGATCTGTTTGACTGAGGTCGGCTCGCCAACGATGCAGTAGTCGAGCTGTTCGCCGCGTGCTGTTAATTGATTGCAGACGATGACGGTGCCATCAGTGGCCGGGCCTTCTTCGTCGCTGGTGATTAAAAATCCGATGGAGCCTGGATGATCGGGGTGAGCGGCGACGAATTCTTCGGTTGCCACAATCATGGCCGCCAGCGAGGTTTTCATGTCGGCTGCGCCGCGTCCGTAGAGTTTGCCGTCGCGGTGGGTTGGCTTAAAGGGATCGGAAGTCCATTTTTCGAGCGGGCCAGTTGGCACGACGTCGGTATGGCCAGCGAAGACCAAGAGAGGTTGCGCGCTACCGCGACGCGCCCACAGGTTGGTGACGGCGCCTGACTGGATTGATTCGCAGACAAAGCCTAACGGCGTGAGCAGCTCGGCCATGCGCTGCTGGCAGCCTTTGTCTTCGGGGGTCACCGATGAGAGCGAGATCAGTTCTTCGGTCAGGGCCAGCGTCTTGCTCATTACGCGACTTTCAATTGTTGTTGATAGAGATCGGCACTGAAGCCGACTAATACGCTCTGCGGAGTGCACAGTACAGGACGCTTGATGACGCTACTCGATTCCAGCATCAGCGCGGTCGCGCTTGCTGCATCTACCACTGCGATTTTTTTTGCGTCGGGCAGATTGCGCCAGGTCAGGCCTTTTTTATTGATCAGCACGTCCCAGGGTACCGCTTGCAGCCAGTGCGTGATCTGTTGGTGCGTGAGACCGTCTTTTTTGAAATCGTGAAATTGATAGGCACAGCCGTGCTCGGCGAGCCAGTCGCGTGCTTTTTTGACGCTGTCGCAATTGGGAATGCCAAAGAGAATAACGGACATGATGAAATGTGGCAGAGGACACGGGCCCCCGGCCTTGGCCGGGGCGTGGGGTTAGGCTTGGGGTTGCTTAGTCACGCAGCAATTCATTGATCGCGGTTTTGGCGCGCGTCTGTGCGTCGACTCGTTTGACGATGACGGCACAGTAGAGACTGTATTTGCCATCGGCCGAAGGCAGATTGCCGGACACCACAACGGAACCCGCAGGGATGCGGCCGTAGCTGACTTCGCCGGTGGCGCGATCATAGATCTTGGTGGATTGGCCGATGTAGACGCCCATTGAGATGACCGAGTTTTCTTCGACGATGACGCCTTCGACGACTTCGGAGCGCGCGCCGATGAAGCAGTTATCTTCGATGATGGTGGGGTTGGCCTGCATCGGCTCCAACACGCCACCAATACCAACGCCACCAGAGAGGTGCACGTTTTTGCCGATTTGTGCGCATGAACCGACGGTGGCCCAGGTATCGACCATGGTGCCTTCGTCCACGTAGGCGCCGATGTTGACATATGACGGCATCAGTACGACGTTTTTGCCGATGAAGCTGCCGCGGCGCGCGACGGCGGGTGGTACCACGCGGAAGCCGCCTTTGGCAAAATCTTCGGCGGTGTAATTCGCAAATTTGGTTGGGACTTTGTCGTAGAACTGCATGTGTTCGCCGGACGGCATCGGCAGGTTGTCTTCGAGTCGGAAAGACAGAAGCACTGCTTTTTTGACCCACTGGTTAACGACCCAGCTGCCGCTGTCTTTTTGCGCCACGCGCAGGCTGCCTTGATTGAGTTGCTCAAGCACAGCGGCGACGGCGTTACGCACGTCAGCGGGAGCGGATTTTGGCGAGAAGCTGGTGCGTTCTTCCCACGCGTTGTCGATGATGCTTTGTAGTTGTTGGGTCATAGCGGACGTTTTCAGTAAAAATAAAAATTCAGGAGGCGGCCAGGTTGCGGGTGAATTCGACAATACGGCGCGCAGCTTCGACGCATTCATCGACTTCGGCTACGAGCGCCATTCGGATGCGATTGGCGCCCGGATTAATGCCATGGGCGTCGCGCGCGACATAGCTGCCCGGTAAAACGGTGACATTATATTCGGCGTAGAGCCGGCGCGCGAATTCGGTGTCGCTGATGGTGACAAGTTTGTCGACCTTGGCCCACAGATAAAAACCAGCGTCAGGTCGTGCGACGTCAAGCACCTCGGCAAGCATCGGCGTGACCTGATCAAATTTGCGCAGGTACTTGGCCCGGTTTTCAGCGACATGGGCTTCGTCGTTCCAGGCAGCGACTGATGCGGCCTGAATCGATGGGCTCATTGCGCTGCCATGATAGGTGCGATAGAGCAGAAATTTTTGCAAGATACGGGCATCACCGGCGACAAAGCCTGAGCGCATGCCGGGCACATTGGAGCGTTTGGATAAGCTGGAAAACGCAATCAGTTTTTCATAGTGCTTGCGGCCGAGCTTATGTGCCGCTTCCATTGCTCCGAGCGGACGCTCGCTGCCAAAGTAAATCTCGGAATAACATTCGTCCGCGGCAATGACAAAACCATGCCGGTCCGATAAGGCAAAGAGCTCGCGCCAATCATCCAGATTCAGCACTGCGCCAGTCGGATTACCCGGCGAGCAGATGTAGAGCAGTTGTACGCGTGGCCAGATGGCTTCGGGTACGCTGGCAAAATCCGGGGCAAAGTTGCGGGCTGGATCCGAATTAACAAAGTAGGGCTCGGCACCAGCCAGAAAAGCCGCGCCTTCGTAAATTTGATAAAACGGATTGGGACAGACCACGATCGCCTGCGCGTTTGGGTCAATCACGACCTGCGCCAAGGCAAACAAGGCCTCGCGCGATCCATTAACCGGCAAGACCTGACTGGCTGGATCCAGGCTGGGTAAGCGGTAACGCTGCTCAAGCCAGCGGCAGATCGCTTCGCGCACCGCATCATTGCCGGCTGTGGTGGGATAGCTGGCCAAACCGGCCAAATTATCGGCGAGTGCCTGCTGAATAAACAACGGCGTCGGGTGCTTGGGTTCACCGATGCCCAGGCTGATCGGCCGGTGGGCTCGGTCAGGCGTGACGTCGGCAAATAAGCGCCGCAGCTTTTCGAACGGGTAGGGCTGGAGCTTGTCGAGTAGCGGATTCACAGGAGTTTAGGCATGGTGATGGAACAGGAAGGGAGCAGCTGAAGTTGCCGGATTATACCGTCCGGTGTCCGAGCCTGCCGCCGACGGGCGGAACAAAACACGGAATTGACCCCTCTCTCGTATCCAGAATGGCGTCGGCCAAATGATATGATGCGCGGATTGTTTGCGTGCCCGGGTTGATGGCGAGCCCGGTTTCTCTTTTTGTAAGTTTTAAAAGTTTATAACGTGCGGTTAACTTCCCTCAAGCTTTCTGGCTTCAAGTCCTTCGTCGACCCGACTAATTTTCAGGTGCCCGGCCAGCTCGTTGGCGTGGTGGGCCCGAACGGTTGTGGTAAGTCCAATATTATTGATGCTGTGCGCTGGGTGCTAGGTGAATCCAAAGCCTCGGAGTTGCGCGGTGAGTCGATGCAAGACGTGATTTTTAATGGCACCACGACGCGCAAACCAGCGGGACGATCGTCCGTTGAGCTGGTGTTTGATAACGCTGACGGCAAAGCGTCAGGGCAATGGAGCACCTACGCCGAGATCGCGGTCAAGCGCACGCTGACCCGTGATGGCACCTCGACTTATTACATCAATAATCAAACGGTACGGCGGCGTGATATTCAGGACATTTTCCTGGGTACAGGCCTGGGTCCTCGCGCCTACGCGATCATTGGTCAGGGCATGATTTCGCGCATCATTGAAGCGCGGCCTGAAGAGCTGCGGATTTTTCTCGAAGAAGCCGCGGGCGTATCAAAATATAAAGAACGCCGCCGTGAGACCGAAAATCGGCTGCAGGATACGCGCGAAAATCTGCAGCGCGTTGACGATATTTTGCGTGAGCTGAACGCCAACTTAGAGAAGCTGCAGGCGCAGGCTGAAGTCGCGCAAAAATTCCATGGCTTGCAGGCTGATCAGGAAGAAAAGCAAAAACTGCTGTGGCTGCTGCGTAAAAACGAAGCGAAAGTCGAGCAAGAAAAATTCGCCCGCGATATCGAAAAAGCGCAAACCGATATCGAAGAACAAAACGCGAAGCTGCGTCATGTCGAGACTGAGCTGGAGCATCAGCGTCAGGCGCACTATGTCGCGGGCGACCGTATGCACAGTGCCCAGGGCGCGTTGTATCAGACCAATTCCGAGATCGGCAGCTTAGAGGCGCAGATCAAGTTTGTGATTGAATCACGCTCGCGCTTGCAAACTCAGCTTAATTCTCTGACTGTCCAGCGCGAGCAATGGCAGCGTCAGAGCACCCAGTTTCAAGACGAGTTGTCGCAGGCCGGCATTGAGCTCGAAGAACACGCGATGCGCGTGGCCGAATCGCAAGAGTCGGCGCAACGGCATCAGGAAGCCTTGCCGGCTTTGGAAGAAAGTTGGCGCGCGGCGCAGCTCTCGAGTACCGAGTCACGCTCGCGCATCATGCAGGCACAACAAAAAATTGAACTTGAATCGGCGCATCAGCGTAACGCGTCCAATATTTTGGCCAGTTTGTTACAGCGCCGTGAGCGTCTGGCCCAAGAGCAAAACGGCTTGTCCTTGCCGGACACCACACATCTGGCCAACCTTACCGTGCAAGCGCAAGAAAAGCAGGCGCAGCTAGACGAAGCGAGCGCCCATCTTGATGCTGCCCGCGAGCGTCAGCCACAGCTCGAACAAGAGCGCCGTGAGGCGCAAGAGCAGTCTAATAGCGAGAGCGCTAGTCATGCGCAATATGAGGCGCGGCTCTCAGCATTGAAGCAATTGCAAGAAAGCGTGCAGACCGAAGGCAAAGTTGCGCCCTGGCTCAGCAAGCATGAGCTCGGTGGCTTACCGCGCCTGTGGCAAAAGCTGCATATTGAGGCGGGCTGGGAAACGGCACTGGAGTCCGTTTTGCGTGAGCGTACCGGTGCACTCGAAGTGTCTAATTTAGATTGGGCCAAGGCGTTTTTTAGTGATGCGCCCCCGGCCAAGTTGTCGCTGTTTTCAATTACAGGCACCAGCGGTAGTGGTGAGCCTGCGCCCGCGGGCTTAAAGCCGCTGTTGTCGCTGATGCAGCTGAATGACCCGGGCTTGCGGGCGCTGATGCAGGACTGGTTGCACAATGTTTTTGTCGCCGATGATGCGGCAGTCGCGTTTGCTGACCGTAGCAAATTACCAGCCGGTGCGTGTTTGGTGACCCGTCAGGGGCATCTGGTGGGCAAGCTGTCGGTGCGTTTTTATGCCGCGGACTCCGAGCAGGATGGCATGCTGGCGCGGCAGCAAGAGATTGATAATTTGGGGCGGCAGTTGCGGGCTCAGCAGATGCTGGCCGACGAGGCGCGTCAGCGTTCGGTGCGCGCGGATAGCGCGCTGACCCAGGGCACGCAGCGGCTGCAGGAATTGACTCATCAAGTCGCCGCATTGACCCAAAGCCTGCATGGTTTGCAGATGGAGATTCTCAAGCTCAGCGAAGTGCAGGAGCGCTTTAGCCAGCGCAGCATGCAAATCGCCAGCGACCTCAGTGAGATCGCGGCCCAGGAAGCGGAGCAGCAACAGATCAAGCTCGAATCCGAAGCCGCGTTTGAGCAGCTTGACGCTGAGCTGGCGGTGATGCAAGAGCGGCATGAAGACGGGCAGACGGTCTATCTGGAGCGCGAACAGGCGCTCAATCTGGCCCGCGAGCAGTTGCGTGAACTCGAACGCGCAGCGCAACAAGCGCAATTTGCTCAGCAATCTCATGCGAATCGGATCGAAGAACTCAAGCGCAATATCACCACCGCACTGGAGCAATCAGCGCAGCTTTTTGCCAGCATGGAGCAGGGTCAGCTGGAGCTCGAAACACTCGACGACCAGACCGCGCAGGCCGGCTTGCAGTCCTTGCTGGAAAAACGCAGCGAACAAGAGGTGGCGTTAGCCAACGCCCGTCACGAACTCGACCAGCTCACTCAGCACATGCGTGGGCAGGACGAAGCCAAGCTGGCCATCGAGCGGAGTCTGCAGCCGATGCGTGACCGCATCGTTGAGTTTCAGCTTAAAGAGCAGGCTGCGCGTCTCAATCAAGAACAGTATGCACAGCAATTGACGGAGGCACAGGCTGACGAGGTGGTGCTGGCAGAAAAGCTGACCGGCGATGTGCGGCCTTCCTGGCTGCAGGGTGAGGTGACGCGCCTGACCAATGCGATTGCGTCACTCGGCGCGGTCAATCTGGCGGCGCTGGATGAGCTGGCCCAAGCGTCCGAGCGCAAGAATTTCCTGGATGCGCAAAATGCCGATTTGATGGAAGCCATCACCACGCTGGAAGATGCGATTCATAAAATCGACAAAGAAACGCGCGACCTGCTGCAAGACACCTTTGATAAAGTGAATCATCATTTTGGTGAGCTGTTTCCGGTGCTGTTCGGTGGCGGCAATGCCAAGCTGGTGATGACGGGCGAAGAGATTCTGGACTCGGGCGTGCAGGTGATGGCCCAGCCGCCGGGGAAGAAAAACGCGACCATTCATTTGCTTTCGGGTGGCGAGAAGGCGCTGACGGCAACCGCGCTGGTGTTTTCTATTTTTCAGCTTAATCCGGCCCCGTTTTGTTTACTTGATGAGGTCGATGCACCGCTTGACGATGCCAACACGGAGCGCTTTTGTAATCTCGTTAAGCGCATGTCGGCCAACACGCAATTTTTGTTTATCTCGCATAACAAAATCGCCATGGAGATGGCCCAGCAGCTGATCGGTGTGACGATGCAAGAGCAGGGCGTCTCCCGCATCGTGGCAGTAGATATGGAGTCCGCAGCGAGCCTGACGGCCGAAGGCCAGGCGGCCTAAAGCCCTGCGGCGAGCGGCTTGTTTAGTCCCAGTGCCGCGCCGAACGTGCCATGGCGGCGCGTTTTTGGTAATACGATTCGTTTTGCTCCGCTTCCTGCGCACGCTCGTGCTCGACGGCGGCGCAGATCAGGTAGTGTTCCTCCGTGCGGCGCAGCCACCAC
Organism: Bordetella parapertussis; assembly: GCA_945866125.1. Classification (GTDB taxonomy): domain Bacteria; phylum Pseudomonadota; class Gammaproteobacteria; order Burkholderiales; family Burkholderiaceae_D; genus Pernthalerella. The sequence goes on along the minus strand of CAMBFZ010000017.1, from coordinate 51,558 downwards.
TGACGCATGCGGCGGTAAATGGGCCTGACGCTCAACATCGTCAGGCCATGCAGTTTGAGGTCGCTTGATTGATTCATGGCTTTCTCTCCACTTACTGTTAATTGCTTCTTTGTCATCATAGAGACTTGAATTTTCAAGGTATTGATTTTTGTCAACTTTGCAATGTCCGCCCTGATTTCAGAGAATGTTCGGCAACATCCCTTAAAATGGCGACTTAACCGATTGGGCGATTCGCCCATTATTTTTGTATGGAATTTTTATGAGCGTGTTGTCGAGGTCTGTCCATGACTGATCTGCAGGTAAGTTTGATTGCCATTGGTGGCGTGATTGTGGTCGGCCTTTTTTCGTTCAACAAATGGCAAGAATGGCGCGCCAAAAAATCCGTTGAAAACGCCTTTTCTTCACTCCAGCAAGATGTGCTGATGCGAGAGGGGGGGCCTGGCGCAGTTGAACGTCATGAGCCAGTTTTTGGTGGTGACGAGGCTGTGGTGCCCGGCCCTGTGTCGGATGTGGTGGCTGATCTAGCTGAAGCGACTGAAGGATTTGATGGCGTCCATGCCCACGACTCTGTGCCGGCCATTGAGCCGGTCACATTCATTGAGGCGCCAGCCAAGCCTTCGCCGCTGGACCCGGGGATTGATTGCATCATCCCGCTGGGGCTGGATACCCCTTTGCGCGGCGAAAAAATCAGTGCGAGCTTTCATCATCTGCGCCTCGTCGGCAGCAAGCCGGTGCAGGTGATTGGTCAGACCGAGGAAGGGCACTGGGAACGGGTCGCCCACGGCGGCGCTTATCATGCGCTGCAAGTCGGCGTGCAGTTGGCAACCCGCAGCGGTCCGCTATCCGAACTGGAATATTCCGAGCTTGTCACTGGTCTCAACCAGCTGGCTGACGATCTTGGTGTGCAGCCTGAGTTGCCCGATATGCTGCAAGTGATGAAAGAAGCGCGGACCTTGCACCAGCTCATTCTGGAATTCGATGCGCAGTTGTCGGTGAATGTGCGCGCCAAGAGCGCGCCGTGGCTGGTGTCAACGTTGCGCCCGGCCTTGCAGCGGCAGGGATTGGAATTGCGCTCGGATGGCCGGCTGGTGATGCCGGATGGAGAGGGCGGGATTTTGTTTTCACTACTGACCAATGCGAGTCAAGAAGATGGCAATAGTGATCTGATGACCTTGCTGTTACCGGTGCCGTCAGTGGCGGCTGCCCGCAATGGTTTCGGTGCGATGACGGCCTTTGCCAAGGCGCTGGCTGCGCGTTTGTCGGGTGTGGTGGTGGATGATTCTGGTCAGCCGCTGGGCGATCAGGCTTTGGCCGACATTGCCGCGCAAGTGCAATCGTTTTACACCGCGATGGAGCAGGTGGGTATTGTGGCCGGATCGGTGCGGGCTCAGCGCCTGTTTGGCTGATGCCGCAAGAGGATTTGTTTAGCCAGACCCACGCGGCGGCGCCCGCTGCCTCTGACTGGCGCACAAGGAGCGAGTGGCTGCGCGGCGAATTAAACCGCCACGCGCATGCCTACTATGTGCGCGACAACCCGACCATTCCTGACGCGGAGTACGACGCGCTGTTCCGTGAATTGCAGGATATCGAAGCCGCTCATCCGGAGATCATTTCCGCAGATTCACCGACCCAACGGGTGGGTGGTGCGCCGCTGCCGGAGTTTGCGCAGGTGCGGCATGACGTGCCGATGCTATCGATTAATAATGGTTTTTCCGACGAAGACATTATTGCGTTTGACCGTCGCGTGCGCGAAGGTCTCAAGAGCGAGAGCGACATCGCGTATGCGTGCGAACTGAAATTTGATGGTCTGGCCATCAATCTGCGCTACGAGCATGGTGTGCTGGTCCAGGCAGCGACACGCGGCGATGGGGCCACCGGCGAGGATGTGACGGCAAATATTCGTACCGTACGCTCGCTGCCGCTGCGCTTGCACGGCGCGCATCCGCCGGCGGTGTTGGATGTGCGCGGCGAGGTGCTGATGTTCAAGGCAGACTTCGCGCAGCTCAATCGTCGCCAGCGCGACGCTGGCCAAAAAGAATTCGCCAATCCGCGCAATGCCGCCGCCGGCAGTTTGCGTCAGCTTGATTCACGTATTACAGCGCAGCGTCATTTACGCTTTTTTGCCTATGGCATCGGCCTGCTTGAAGGCGCACCGATGCCCGCGTCGCACGCGGCCTTGCTGGATTGGTATGCGCAACTCGGAGTGCCGGTCTGTGCGGAGCGCGCGGTAGTGAGCGGCGCGGCCGGGCTGTTGCAGTTTTATGCTGATATTGCGACCCGGCGGGCGCAGCTGCCTTATGAAATTGATGGCGTGGTGTACAAGGTCAATCCAGTCGCGCAGCAGCAAACACTGGGCTTTGTGTCGCGTGCGCCGCGCTTTGCGCTGGCGCATAAATTTCCTGCGGAAGAAGCCATCACGGTGGTGTTGGGTATTGATGTGCAGGTGGGACGTACTGGTGCCTTGACGCCGGTGTCGCGGCTTGCGCCCGTGTCGGTGGGTGGCGTTACGGTGACCAATGCAACATTGCACAACGAAGACGAAGTCAGACGTAAAGATATTCGTATCGGGGACACCGTGATTGTGCGTCGGGCGGGGGATGTGATTCCGGAAGTCGTCGCGAATGTGCCCGAGCAGCGGCCGGCGGATGCGCATGAATTTGTGATGCCATCGCTGTGCCCTGTCTGTGGTTCGGCGGTGGTGCGACTCGAAGAAGAAGCGATTGCGCGTTGCTCGGGCGGCTGGCTCAAATGCGCGGCCCAGCGCAAAGGTGGCTTGCTGCATTTTGTGTCACGTCGGGCGATGGATATCGAAGGCTTGGGCGAGCAATTGGTCGAACAACTTGTTGACCGCCATGTGGTCACGACGCCGGCCGATTTTTACAAGCTGGGATTAACTGCGTTGGCAGAGCTTGAGCGCATGGCTCAAAAGTCGGCCCAAAATGTGCTCGATGCCATAGAAAAATCCAAGTCCACCACACTGGCGCGTTTTATTTATGCGCTGGGCATCCGACATGTTGGCGAATCCACTGCCAAAGAGCTGGCGCGTCATTTTGGTAGTCTTGATGCCTTGATGGCAGCGAGCGAAGCACAGATGCTAGAAGTTGATGATATCGGCCCAGTGGTTGCGCAATCGATTTTGCGATTTTTTGCAGACGCATTAAACCGTGAATTGGTCGAGCAATTACGTGCCGCTGGCGTGCACTGGAAAGAGAGTGAGCCAGGCTATCAGCCGCAAGCCTTGGCGGGTACGACCTTTGTGCTGACCGGCACCCTGCCCACATTAAAGCGCGAAGAGGCCGCAGCGATAATCGAGGCAGCCGGCGGTAAAGTTGCCGGCTCGGTCTCGAAAAAAACTAGCTATGTCGTCGCCGGACTCGATGCCGGTAGCAAGCTGGCCAAGGCGCAGGAATTGGGCGTGACCGTCATCGATGAAGCAGGGTTGATCAATTTATTGGAGCAGCAAGCATGAGCATCATTCGCAAAGCGGTGTTTCCCGTTGCTGGCTTGGGTAGTCGGTTTTTACCGGCCACCAAGGCACAGCCCAAAGAGATGCTGCCCATTGTGGACAAACCACTGATTCAGTACGCGGTTGAAGAAGCGGTCGAGGCCGGGATTACCGAGATGATTTTTATCACCGGTCGCAACAAGCGTGCGATCGAAGATCATTTTGATAAAGCGTATGAGCTTGAAGCTGAACTCGAGGTGGCCGGTAAAGCGCAATTGCTGGATTTGGTGCGTGAGGTCATTCCTAAAAATATTCACTGCATGTACATTCGGCAGTCTGAAGCCCTGGGGCTCGGGCATGCGGTCTTGTGTGCCCGTCCTATTGTCGGAAATGACCCGTTTGCCGTGATCTTGGCGGACGATTTTATGCAGGCCAAGCCGGGCCAGCCCGGGGTAATGGCGCAGATGACGGCGCAGTTTGCGCAACAGCAGGCGAGCATTTTGGCGGTGCAGGATGTCGCGCGCGAGCAGACCCGACAATACGGCATTGTGAGCGCCACGCCCTTTGGCGAGCGACTGGAAAAAGTGCGCGCTATTGTCGAAAAACCGGCGCCTGATGTGGCACCGTCGACGCTGGCGGTGGTTGGGCGTTATGTGCTGACAAACCGAATTTTTTCCTACTTGGACAAACTGGGCAAAGGTGCCGGCGGCGAGATTCAACTCACCGACGGCATTGCCGCGCTGATGCAAGACGAGGCGGTTCTGGCCTATCGCTATGCGGGTCGGCGGTTTGATTGCGGATCCAAGCTGGGCTATCTGCAGGCCTCGGTCGAGATCGGTCTGCAGCATAAAGAAACCGGAGCGGCCTTCGCCGACTGGCTTGCGCACAGGGTGAACGTATGACGGTACGAGAAATTCTGAAAATGGGCGACCCGCGCTTATTGTTGCAGGCCGAGCCCGTGACCGCATTTGGCACAGCGGAGCTTGATGCGTTGATTGCCGACATGTTTGAGACCATGCACGCGGCCGATGGTGCCGGGCTGGCCGCGCCGCAGATTGGCGTGAATTTGCAGCTGGTGATTTTTGGATTCAGGCAAAGCCCGCGCTACCCAGATGCGCCGCCTGTACCGGAGACGGTACTTTTGAATCCGGTGCTGACACCGCTGTCAGAAGAGACAGAGGCCGGCTGGGAAGGCTGCCTGTCGGTGCCGGGCTTGCGCGGCATGGTGCCGCGCTATACGCGATTGCATTACAGCGGGGTGGATCAGTTTGGGCAGCCGATCAGCCGTGAGGTTGAGGGTTTTCATGCGCGGGTGGTGCAGCATGAATGCGATCACTTGATTGGCGTGCTTTACCCGATGCGGGTGAAAGATTTTTCGCAGTTCGGCTATACCGAGGTACTGTTTCCGGGCTTGGATGCGGGTGCGGATGACTGAGTTAAGGGAGGCAGGGTTCGGTCAGGTTAACCACACTCGTTTCCGTAATCATCGCTCTTCTCGAAGCCATATTGACCACTATGGACGGTCAACTAAAATCCCTCATCCGCTCCCAGATAACGCCATTGCCCCACGGGCAGATTGCCCAGCTTCACGCCGCCGATCCGTACCCGTTTGAGTCCTAGCACCTGCAAGCCGACCATTTCGCACATGCGCCGGATCTGCCGTTTTTTGCCTTCGCGCAGAATAAAGCAGAGCTGGTCATCATTTTGCCAGCGCACCTTGGCCGGTCTGAGCGCGCGGCCGTCGAGCGAGAGCCCGTGGTTGAGCCGTTTGAGTTCGTGCTCGGGTAGTCGTCCGGGTTTGCCGTATTTCACCCGTACCAGATATTCTTTTTCGATCTGGCTGTCTTCGCCGATGAGGTGTTTGGCAATGCGGCCGTCTTGCGTCAGCACCAGCAAACCCACCGAATCAATGTCCAGCCGCCCCGCAGGCACCAGACTTTTTAACTGCGCCGCTGAAAATTGAATCGGCGTTTGGTCCTCGGCCCAACGATTTTCAGGGCGTACCAGCACCACCGCGGGCTTGTAACCATCTTCGGCCTGGCCGCTGACATAGGCCATGGGCTTGTTGATCAGCACCGTGACCAATCGGGCTTGTTGGGCTTGGGCTTGCCGCTCAATCGTCACTTTTTGATGCGGCAGCACTTTACTGCCAAGCTCTGCGATCACCACACCATCCACCCGCACCCAACCCTTGGCGATCCAGTCATCGGCCTCACGGCGGGAACAAAGACCTAACTCGGACATGCGTTTGGATAGGCGTAAAGGTTCGGTCATCGTGCGAAAAATAAAATGGTCAGACGCGCAGGGCGTCAAGTAAATCGGATTCGAACGCAATCTGACTGCGCGCGTGCGACAGCACCGGGCCATCTACCAGAAACACGTCTTCGACCCGCTCACCAAGCGTCGTGATCTTGGCGGTGTGCAGATTGACTTTGTAGCGGGCCAGCACGCTGGCAATCGAATAGAGTAAGCCCGTGCGGTCGCTTGCCGAGATCGACAATAAATAATACTGGCCGCGTTCATCCGGTCGTAATTGTAATGTGGGTGTAATCGGGAAGGATCGCGAGAGGCGCGACAATCTGGCCTTGGCCGGCGGCGGCAAAGCCGCGCTGGTCTGCAACCAGTGCGTCAGATCATGCTCAATGAGCGTGATGAGCTCACGGTAGTTGTCTGCAAAATTCGGCTCACTTACCAAGAACGTATCGAGCGCGTAACCGTCGCGGGTGGTATGAATTTTGGCGTCGAGGATGCTGAAATTTTTGCGGTCAAAATAACTGCAGATACGCGCGAACAGATCCGGCTGATCCCGCAAATAAACCGTCACTTGCAAGCCTTCCCCGACAGGTGCCAGGCGGCAGCGGACAATCGGTAAGGCACTGCTGAGATGTTCACACAGCACCCGGGTTTGCCACGCGATTTCGGATGCGTCGTGACGCAAAAAATAGCCGACATCGAGATTTTTCCAGAGCGCTTCATGCGCGTGTTCGGATAAGCCATACAGCCGCAGCGTGGCGATCGCTTCCTGCTGACGGTTTTGCAGTTCGCGATCAGCCGACGGCGCTTCGCCGCCCAGTACCCGCAAACTCATCCGGTATAGATCTTCGAGCAGCTTGCCTTTCCATGCATTCCAGACCTTGGGGCTGGTGCCGCGTATGTCAGCCACTGTGAGCAAATAGAGCGCGGTGAGATGCCGTTCATCTTTTACGGTATGCACGAAAGCGCGCACCACATCTGGGTCAGACAAGTCCTGCTTTTGAGCGACTTGCGACATACTCAAATGCTGCTCGACTAAAAACACGACCAGTTCTGTGTCGGATTTTGACAGACCATGATCGCGGCAAAATCGTCGCGCATCCTGCATCCCAAGTTGCGAATGATCGCCACCCCGGCCTTTGGCGATGTCATGAAACAGCGCCGCGATATAAAGTAGCCAGGGCTGGGCAAAATTGGCAATGAGCTGACTACAAAACGGATACTCGTGCGCGTGCTCAGGGATGCAAAAGCGCCGCACATTGCGTACCACCATCAGGATATGCTGGTCCACTGTGTAGACGTGAAACAGGTCATGCTGCATCTGGCCGATGATGCGGCGGAAGTTGGGCAAATAACGTCCCAAAATCGATAATTGATTCATATTGCGCAGCGCGCGCGTGATGCCCTGCGGCGCTTGCAGTATCTGTAAAAACAAGGCGCGATTGGCCGGGTCGCGCCGGAAGCGGGCATCGATATTAAAGCGCGCATGCCAGATCGCGCGCTGTGTGCGTGCAGTCATTCCTTTCAGTTCGCCGTGTTGCTCGAGCAGCAGGAATATTTCCAATATCGCCGAAGGTATCTCGTCAAAGACGTGGTCATGCACGATGTCAATCAGCCCGTTGACTTCGTTGAAGCGTGGATTGACGGCGCGCGGCACACTGTCTTGCGGGAACAGGCGCGCCTGAATGTTTTGCAACAAGATCGTGTTGAGCTGCGTGACCGCTTTGGCAGCCCAGTAGTACCGCTGCATCAGTACTTCACTGGCGCGGCGCGCGTCGGTGGTAACAAAACCAAAGCTTTCGGCTATCGGCGTTTGCACATCAAACACCAGCCGGTCTTCGCGCCGCTTTGCATGCAAATGCAGGCGTATCCGAATGTCTTTGAACGCGCGTTCTTTGGCGGCGAGTTGGCGTGCTTCGGTTGCCGTAATCAGGTCCCGCTCGGCGAGTTCGCGCCAGGAATTGCCCAAACGCGCGGCCTTGGCGACCCACAAAATAACCTGCAGATCGCGCAGGCCGCCGGGGCTCTCTTTGCAGTTGGGCTCAAGACTGTAGGGCGTGTTTTCGTATTTGACGTGACGCTGCGAAAGCTCGAGCGTTTTGGCCTGAAAAAAAGCGCGCGGGTCCATCGCCTGCGCACAACGTTCCTGCAGCAGGTTGAATAATTTTCGACTGCCGGTGATGCGGCGGGCTTCCAGCAGACTGGTCTGCACGGTAATGTCTGCGGCCGACTCAGAGAGGCATTCGTCCACTGTGCGAATGCTGTGCCCGATTTCCAAACCCAGATCCCACAGTAATTGGACAAACTGTTCTAGCTTGTCGCGTAGAGGGGCGTCGGGCGCGGATGCAAGCAAGACCAGCAAGTCGACATCCGAATAAGGAAACAATTCGCCGCGACCATAACCGCCAACGGCAACGAAGGCCAGCTCAGAAGGGAAGTCAAAGCTTTTCCAGGCAGCCGTTAACACCAGATCGGTGTTTTGCCGCAGGCGAGTGAGCAGCCGCTCGGGCTTGCGATCGGCTTCGTAGTCTGCGACGATGGCCTGGCGATCGTTTTTGAGCTGCTCACGCAGCGCGCCAGCCACCGCCGCCATATCAGGCAATGGCGGCCGGGCTAAGGGCATGATGCGCCGAAATGATGGCCGGAGGCGCTGGCATGCCGGGCGAGACGGTCAGTACTTCGTAGCCGGTTTCGGTTACCAGCACGGTATGCTCCCACTGCGCTGAGAGACTTCGGTCTTTGGTTTTGATGGTCCAGCCATCACCCATTTCTCGGATGTCGCGCCGACCGGCATTGATCATTGGCTCGACCGTAAAAATCATGCCGGCCACCAGTTGGTCCAGCGTGCCGGGACGACCGTAGTGCAGCACCTGTGGTTCTTCGTGGAAGACCTTGCCAATGCCGTGGCCGCAAAATTCGCGCACGACACTGTAGCCCGCTTTTTCTGCATGCTGCTGAATTACAAAGCCGATGTCGCCCAAGTGAGCGCCCGGTGCAATTTTGGCAATGCCCAGCCACATACACTCAAAGGTAATGTCGCCAAGTCGCTTGGCCAGAATGGAGGGCTCGCCAACGTAAAACATCCGGCTGGTATCGCCGTGGTAGCCGTTTTTGATGACAGTGATATCGATATTAATCACGTCGCCGTTTTTGAGCACTTTGTCGCCCGGAATGCCGTGGCAGACCACATCGTTCACCGAAGTGCAGATCGCTTTGGGGTAAGGGGTGTAGCCGGGCGGGCAGTAGTTGAGCGGTGCAGGAATACTCTGCTGAACATCGACCATGTAGGCATGGCACAGGCGGTCAATCTCACCGGTGGTGATGCCTGCCTTAATGTGCGGCTCGATAAAGTCGAGCACCTCGGCAGCGAGCCGCCCTGCGATGCGCATTCCTGCGATATCTTCAGCGGTTTTGATGGAAATGTTGGCCATGGTCTGTTACGTGCGGCCGGTTGCCGGCGCTGGTTAGGAGTAATCTGAAATTATAGTCGAGCGGCGGTGCATCTGCTTCAGGATGGGGACCGATTTGGAAAAAACAGGGTTTATCGCGTACAATCGTGGGTTAGCTTGAAAAGACGGCATGAAACTGCCTGATTTCGCTAAATAAGTTTTCAAACTGAGATCTAGTTGAGTCCCGGCAGCGGGGTCAGACTGAACCCAAATTGTTTTTTGATTGTATTAAATCGCGAACCTGCGCCGACAAGGGTGCCCACGCTGAGCAAATCGGCGCGGGTCACTGGCCAGGTTCCAGACCTAACCCTGGAGAATGTCATGTCAGTTACCATGCGTGAAATGCTGGAAGCCGGTGTCCACTTTGGCCACCAAACCCGCTTCTGGAACCCAAAGATGGCCCCGTTCATTTTCGGTCATCGCAACAAAATTCATATCGTCAACCTGGAAAAGACCCTAGGCATGTACCAGGAGGCGATGAAGTACATCCGTCAATTATCGGCTAACCGCGGCACTATCCTGATGGTCGGTACTAAGCGTCAGGCGCGCGACATTATTGCCGCTGAAGCGCAGCGTGCCGGTGTGCCGTTCGTCGATCAGCGTTGGCTCGGCGGCATGCTGACCAATTTCAAGACCATCAAGACCTCGATCAAGCGCCTGAAAGAAATGGAAGCATCGATCGCTGACGGTTCGGTTGAAAAGCTGTCAAAAAAAGAAGCGCTGATGTTTAGCCGCGAAATGATCAAGCTGCAAAAAGCCATTGGCGGCATCAAGGACATGGGCGGCGTGCCGGATGCGATTTTTGTGATCGACGTCGGTTATCACAAGGGCGCCATTACCGAAGCAACCAAGCTCGGTATCCCCATCATTGGCGTAGTCGACACCAATCACTCGCCTGACGGCGTGACCTATGTCATTCCGGGCAATGACGACTCGTCCAAAGCGATCACCTTGTATGCGCGTGGTGTGGCTGATGCCATCCTCGAAGGGCGTGCCAACGCTGTGCACGAAACTGTCGAAGCAATCAAAGGCGGCGCGGACGAATTCGTTGAGGTCAGCGAACAGGCCTAAGGCCCATCCTGTTTGGACAACGTCGCTTGCGTAGCGGCGGGTAAAAATCGGGGCAACAGCGGTTCGCCCCTTTTTTTCGAACAGATTATTTGTGATGTGAATTATTCAGGAGAAGAAAATGGCGGCAATTACTGCAGCAATGGTAGGTGAACTGCGCGCAAAAACCGACGCGCCAATGATGGAGTGCAAAAAAGCATTGACCGAAGCCGATGGTGATATGGAGCGTGCTGAAGAGATCCTGCGCGTTAAACTCGGTAGCAAGGCCTCCAAAGCCGCGTCGCGCGTAACCGCCGAAGGCGTGGTTACTGCGTATATCGCCGGTGGTGTGGGCGCACTGGTTGAAGTCAATTGCGAAACCGATTTCGTCACCAAAAACGATGACTTCCTGGCGCTGGCCACGACGGTCGCTCGTTTGATCGCCGAGCACAATCCTGCGGATCTGGCTGCGCTGGGTGCCTTGCCGCTCGATGGCAAGACCGTCGAAGAACAGCGCGCCGCGCTGGTCGGTCGTATCGGCGAAAACATGTCGATTCGCCGCTTCAAGCGCTTCCAAACCAACGCCAAACTGACCTCCTATCTGCACGGTACCCGTATCGGCGTCATGGTTGAATATGACGGCGCGGATGAGCAGGTAGGCAAAGACGTCGCCATGCATATCGCAGCGATGAAACCAGTGGCGCTTTCATCGGATCAAGTGCCGGCTGACCTGATTGAAAAAGAGCGTTCGGTCGCGCATCTCAAAGCGGTCGAATCGGGCAAGCCGGCCGATATCGCGACCAAGATGGTTGAGGGTTCGGTTCAGAAATACCTGAAAGAGGTATCGCTGTTCAATCAATCCTTCGTCAAGAACGATAAGCAAACCGTGGAGCAAATGCTCAAAGCGGCAAATACGTCGGTAAAGGCGTTTACGATGTTTATCGTTGGTGAAGGTATCGAGAAAAAGCAGGATGACTTTGCTGCCGAGGTGGCAGCCCAGGTCGCAGCGGCAAAGCAAGCGTAAAAACAGGCAATACCAAACGGGCCGCGAGGCCCGTTTTTTTGGGCTGTCTGCCCGCAGTCAGGCGAAAAGTGTCGGGCAACCGGTAAAATAACGATTGTTTTTTCGTATTAAATTGAAATCAGTAACCCTCTGGAGCCTGGACCATGACAACACCCGCTTATAAGCGCGTCCTCCTGAAACTCTCCGGTGAGGCCCTGATGGGCGATGACCCTTATGGCATCAACCGCGCCACCATTGATCGGATGGTCAGCGACGTCTCCGATGTGGCCAAACTCGGTGTCGAGATCGCCATCGTCATCGGTGGCGGTAATATTTTTCGCGGCGTAGCGCCCGGTGCGCAAGGAATGGATCGCGCCACGGCCGACTATATGGGCATGCTGGCCACTGTGATGAATTCGCTTGCTCTGGCCGACGCGATGCGTCAGGCCGGTATGGTCGCGCGGGTAATGTCGGCGATCGGTATTGAGCAGGTGGTGGAGCCGTATGTGCGCCCCAAAGCACTGCAATACCTCGAAGAAGGCAAAATCGTCATTTTTGCCGCCGGCACCGGTAATCCGTTTTTTACCACCGACACCGCAGCGGCACTGCGCGGTGCAGAGATTGGCGCCGAAGTGGTGCTCAAGGCAACCAAGGTGGACGGCGTCTATAGCGCCGATCCCAAAAAAGACCCGTCTGCGACGCGTTATGCGAGCATCACGTTTGATGAAGCCATTTCCCAGCATTTGCAGGTGATGGACGCGACCGCTTTTGCGCTGTGCCGTGATCAGAAGTTGCCAATTAAGGTATTCTCCATCGTCAAAGCTGGTGCACTGCAGCGGGTCGTGATGGGTGAAGACGAAGGCACGCTGGTCCACGTATAAAAACAGGCAAAAGAACAAACAGCATCCACCCGTTTAAGAGGAGAGCCCTATGACGATCGCTGACGTCAAAAAGAATACCGAGCAGAAGATGCATAAATCGATCGATACCCTCAAGGCCGATCTGGCCAAGGTGCGCACCGGACGCGCGCATACGGGTATTCTTGATCATGTGATGGTCGATTACTACGGTACCCCGACCAACATTACCCAAGTGGCCAACGTCACGCTGGTTGATGCGCGCACCATCGGCGTTCAACCCTGGGAAAAGAAAATGCTGGGCACCATTGAAAAGGCAATTCGTGATTCCGACCTGGGACTGAACCCCTCCACGCAAGGCGAGATGATTCGCGTGCCCACGCCGGCACTGACTGAAGAGCGCCGCAAGGAGATGGTCAAGCTGGTCAAGAGCGAAGCCGAGGACGCCAAAATCGCGGTACGTAATATTCGCCGTGATGCCAACGAGGTGCTTAAAAAACTGCTCAAAGATAAAGCGATTTCGGAAGACGACGAGCGCCGCGCACAGGACGAGGTGCAGAAACTCACCGACAAATTTGTCACCGAAATCGACAAAATGGTGATCGAAAAAGAAAAAGAAGTGCTGACGGTGTAGTACAACGGCAGACCTTGTTCGCTCTGCTACTTTTTTTATTCGCAACGATGTCATTTCATCGCTGACCATGACTCCAAAAAGCTCGACACAGGAAGTACCGGAAGACCGTGGCATCCCTGCCCATGTGGCCATCATTATGGATGGCAATGGCCGTTGGGCGACCTCGCGTTATCTGCCACGGGTGACCGGCCACGTCAAGGGCGTCGAGGCCGTGCGCGGTGTCGTCAAAGCCTGCAAAGAGCGCGGCATTCGGTATCTGACGCTGTTTGCGTTCAGCTCCGAAAACTGGCGCCGTCCGCCCGATGAAGTCACGACGCTGATGCGCTTGTTTGTCAGCGCGCTGGAGCGTGAGGTCGGCAAGATGCATGTCAATGACATCCGCCTCAAAGTGGTCGGTGACCTGTCACGATTTGATAGCGGACTGCAGGCCCTGATTGCGGCGGCAGAGCAAAAAACGGCAGACAACAGCGGCCTGACCGTGACCATTTGCGCCAATTACGGCGGTCGCTGGGATTTGTTACAAGCGATGGAAAAAATGGTTGCGGCCAAGCCGGGGCAAGGCCGATTTGCCGAAGAAGACTTCGCGCCTTATCTCGCCATGGCCTACGCGCCCGAACCGGACTTATTTATCCGCACCGGCGGCGAGCAACGCATCTCCAACTTCCTGCTGTGGCAGCTGGCTTACACCGAGCTTTATTTCACCGATACCTTCTGGCCTGATTTTGATGCCGCTGCGCTCGACGAGGCCATCGCGTCTTATCAGCAGCGCGAGCGTCGCTTCGGCCGCACCAGCGCGCAACTCGTCGCGGTCAGGAAAGCTTCCTGATGCTGAGCCAGCGCATTCGCACGGCTATTGTTCTTCTCCTGCTGCTCGCGGTGATTCTGGGTTCCGGTTCGGTGCTGGCGTTTCAGTGCGCGGTGGCGGTATTTTTTGGTGCGGCTTGCTGGGAGAGCCTGCGCTTGTTCAACAATGCCCGTGCGCTCCCTTTGGCTTTAGTCGGCGCCGCGGTGCTGCTGTTGATGCTCAACGGCGGGTCGGCGACCAATCCAGAAACATTGGCTGGCTTGTGCGTGCTGATCTGGGCGGTGCGCTTTGTGCCGGCATTAAAATTCGGCTTGCCTGAGGTCAGTGGTTTGCGTGGTGGCTTGTTCACGGTGGTGTATTTACTGGCTTTACTGGGTTGCTTCATTGCGATGGCGAGCTTGTTTCAGCGCTCAGCCGTTACGCTCGTATCAGCGATGGCAATTGTGTGGGTGGCGGACATCGGCGCTTACTTTGCCGGCAAGGCCTTTGGAAAGCGCAAGCTGGCACCGCACATCTCGCCGGGAAAAAGCTGGGAGGGCGCCTTGGGTGGCTGGCTTGCGGTGTTGCTGCTTGGTGCGGTATCAAGTTTTATTCCGGCTTTGTCGGCGACATTTTGTGTCGAGTTGCAGCAGAAGGCTGGCTGGCCTTTGTGGGTGCTCTTGATGACGGCGCTGGTGGCAGCAAGTATTGTGGGCGATTTGTTTGAGTCGCTGATGAAGCGGCGTGCCGGCGTCAAAGACAGCAGCCGACTGTTGCCTGGGCATGGCGGGGTCCTCGATCGGATTGATGCGCTCATTCCCGTGATGCCGTTGGCCTTGCTGCTTAGCGCGCGGCTGTAAGCAAACGGAGAAACGGCACGATGCAATCGATTACGATACTTGGCGCCACCGGATCAATCGGTCTCTCCACTTTGGATGTGATCGCCCGTTATCCGGATCGCTATTCCGTCTATGCGCTGAGCGCGTTTAACAAGGTTGAGGAACTCGCCGTTTTATGCGCGCGCTTTCATCCGCGGCAAGCAGTGGTGGGTTCGGCTGACGCGGCGGCCAAACTGGCGCCGTTATTACGGAACGCTGGTTTGAAAACCGAGATCAGCTACGGCGACGCGGCGCTCTGTGCGATTGCAACGGCGTCCGATTGTACGACCGTCATGGCGGCCATTGTCGGTGCGGCAGGATTGCCACCATCGATTGCGGCAGCGCGGGCAGGTAAAAAAATATTACTCGCCAATAAAGAGGCCCTGGTCATGTCGGGCCAGTTGTTTATGGATGCCGTCGCGCAGAATGGTGCCACGCTGTTGCCTATTGATAGCGAGCACAATGCGATTTTTCAGTGCCTGCCCTTGGACTACCGGCGCGAGCCCTCAGCCCACGGCATCCGAAAAATTTTGCTCACCGCGTCGGGGGGACCTTTTTTGGACCGCGCTGTCGAGACGCTCGATCACGTCACCCCCGAGCAGGCTGTAGCCCATCCAAACTGGAGCATGGGTAGAAAAATTTCGGTCGACTCGGCCACGATGATGAACAAAGGCCTCGAAGTGATCGAGGCGCATTGGCTGTTCGGGGCGACACCGGCCCAGATTGACGTCGTCATTCATCCGCAAAGCGTGATCCACTCAATGGTGTCGTATGTTGATGGTTCTGTCTTGGCGCAACTCGGTAACCCCGATATGCGCACCCCAATTGCGCATGCGCTGGCCTATCCCGAACGCATTGATTCCGGGGTTGCGCCGATTGATCTGGCGCAGATTGGCCGGCTCGATTTCCGGCGTCCGGATTTCCAGCAATTCCCCTGCCTCAAGCTGGCTTTTGATGCGCTGGAGGCCGGCGGTAGTGCGGCTGCGCTGATGAACGCGGCCAATGAAATTGCAGTCGACGCTTTCCTCGAACGTCAAATTGGATTTCGCCAAATTAACCAGGTCATCGCGAACGTCATGTCGTCTTTGCCCGCTGATGCGGTCGACAACCTCGACGATCTGCTTGAGCAAGATCGTCGCGCGCGGTCGCTGGCGCGCTCCTTGTTATCTGCCTGAACCTGATACCGGAATAAGACCATGGTAATGCTGCAAACTGTATTGGCCTTCGCGGTCGTGCTCGGCGTGCTCATCATCGTGCATGAGCTGGGCCACTATTTGGTGGCGCGCTGGTGCGGCGTCAAAGTGCTGCGTTTTTCGGTAGGGATGGGCAAGGTCATCTGGTCCCGCCGCTTTGGTGCTGATCAGACCGAGTGGGCGCTGTCGGCCGTACCGCTTGGTGGCTACGTCAAAATGCTCGATGCGCGCGAAGACGACGCCGGCGAGATCGCTGCCGCCGATGCGCCGCGCGAATTTACGCGTCAGCCTGTGGGCAAGCGGATTGCCATCGTCGCCGCCGGACCGATCGCCAATTTTTTGCTGGCCATCGCCATTTTTGCCGGACTCTTCATTCACGGTATCCCAGAGCCGGTGGCGCGGGTCGGCGTGGTCGCCGATTCACTCGCCTATCAAGCTGGCCTGCGAGCGGGGGACGTGGTCATGGCAGTCGATGGCGAGCCTATCCTTGCGTGGTCTGAATTACGTTGGAAGCTTTTGCAATCGGCGATGGATGATCGGGTCGTCAAGCTTGATCTGCAGCGTGGCAGTCACGACGGGGTGTCGCACATTGTCGAAGCACGTTTGTCGCCGGCGGGCGGTGGGAACGCCGACCTTGATGCAGAACTGCTCAGCAGGCTTGGGCTCGAATTTCCGCGGCCCCGCGCCCGGCTGGGCAAAATTTTGCCGGATGGTCCTGCGGCCCGTGCCGGTCTGCAAAGCGGCGACTTGATTGAAACGATTAATGGCGAGCTAGTCGCCGACGGCGTGGCCCTGATCGACACATTGCAGGCGTCGGCCGGGCAGTCGCTGGTGCTGACTGGCCGGCGGGGCAGCGGCTCATTTAGCGTGACCGTGGTGCCACAGGCCGAGCAGGCAGCCGGGAAAACCGTCGGTCGCATCAAGGCACAAGTCGATCTCGCTGGCGAGATGACGGTGTTGCGTGCCACGCCCATTCAAGCGTTGCAACGGGCCGTGGTAAAGGTCTGGGAGACCAGCAGCATGACGCTCACCATGCTTGGCAAAATGCTAACCCGTGAGGCTTCGCTGAAGAACATCACGGGGCCGATCACCATTGCCGACTATGCCGGCCAGACCGCGCGCATAGGCATGATTAGTTTTTTGTCGTTTATTGCGTTCATCAGCATCAGCCTCGGTGTGATGAATCTGCTCCCGATTCCGGTTCTGGACGGGGGGCATTTGTTGTATTATTCGCTGGAACTTTTGACTGGACGTCCAGTGCCGCAAAGAGTGGGTGAGATTGCCCAGCGTGCGGGATTGGGTATCTTGATGGTCATGATGGCACTGGCGATGTTTAACGATATTGCGCGCCTGATGACGTGACCGTGCCGTATTGCCGGGCCTTACCAAGGCTGGCTACAAACTCTCGAAACTTAGCTGATGAAATTTGATTCCGGGCGCCTTGCGCTGCCGATTTTTTCCCGTAGCCTGATCGCGCTTGCTGCCTTTGCTTTGCTGTCCGGGCGGGCAGTGGCTGTTGAGCCGTTTACTGTCAAAGACATTCGGGTTGAAGGCATTCAGCGTACCGAAGCTGGCACGGTGTTTAACTATTTGCCGGTGCGTGTGGGCGATACGTTCAACGACGACAAAGCTGCGGCCGCCATTAAAGCCCTTTATGCAACCGGCTTTTTCAAAGACGTGCGGATCGAAGCCGATGGCGACGTGCTGGTCGTGATGGTCGAAGAGCGTCCGGCAATCGCCAGCGTCGAATTTACCGGCACCAAAGAATTCGACAAGGTCCAGTTGACTAAGTCGCTCAAGGATATTGGTCTGGGCGAGTCGCGCATTTTGGATAAGTCGTTGGTTGACCGCGCGGAGCAAGAACTCAAGCGACAATATCTGTCGCGTGGCTTGTATGCGGTACAGATCACCGCCACGGTTACGCCGATCGAGCGTAACCGGGTCAATGTCACCTTCGCTGTTGACGAAGGCGAAGTGGCTCGCATCAAACAGATCAATATCATTGGTAACAAGGCGTTCTCCAAAGATGACTTGCGGGGGCAGCTCAAGTTGTCGACTTCAGGGTGGTTTACCTGGTACAGCAAGTCCGACCAGTACTCCAAGCAAAAGCTGGCAGGCGATATCGAGGCACTGCGCTCGTTTTATTTGAACCGCGGCTATCTAGAAATGCAAGTCGACTCCACCCAAGTATCGATTTCACCGGATAAAAAAGATATCTTCGTCACGATGAATATCAACGAAGGACAAAAATATACGGTGGCCAGTATCAAGCTCGAAGGCGAGATGCTTGGGCGTGAAAAAGAACTGGCTGATCTGATTACACTGAAGCCCGGTGAAGCGTATTCGGGCGAAAAAATGTCGGCGAGCACACGCAAAATTAGCGAGCGCATGGGCGTATTTGGCTATGCCTTTGCGAACGTCAATGCCAGCCCAGAGATCAATCGTGAAACTAATGAAGTTAATTTCACCATTTTTGTTGATCCGGGCAAGCGGATTTACGTCCGCCGGATTAATATTTCCGGTAATGACCGAACCCGGGATGAAGTGATCCGGCGCGAATTCCGTCAGGCTGAAAGCTCTTGGTACGATGGCGATAAAATCCGTCTCTCGCGTGACCGTCTGGGTCGTCTCGGATTTTTTACTGACACTAATATCGACACGCCTGAAGTACCGGGCACGCCAGATCAGGTCGACCTGAACGTTGCCGTGACCGAAAAGCCGACGGGTAACGTGATGATTGGCGCTGGTTTTTCCAGTAGCGAAAAATTGACCCTGACAGGCTCGATCAATCAAGCCAATGCTTTCGGTAGCGGCAACAATATCGGCATTAACGTTAACACCAGCAAGATTTACCGCACCATTGCGGTCTCGCATACCAATCCGTATTTTACGGACGATGGTGTCAGTCGTACCGTGGAAGTTTTTTTGCGTACGGCGCGCCCACCGTTGTATTTGACTAATACCGATTACCGCGTACAGACACGCGGTGCAAACGTCAGTTTTGGCGTGCCGTTTTCGGAATTTGATCGGGTATTTTTGGGTATCGGTATTGAAAGCACCAAGGTCGAGACGTTCTCGAATAGTCCGACTCGGTACTTGCAATATGTCGAAGATTTTTCCGGTATCCCCGGCGGTATTGGTACGGCCCAGACAACGGCTTATCCGCTGACGGCAGCGTGGCAGCGCGATAACCGCGACAGCGCATTGATTCCGACCAAAGGCCGCTATCAGCGTGCCAATCTAGAAGTGTCCCCGGCCGGCTCGGCGAGTTATTACCGAACGACGTATCAGGATCAGTATTTCATGCCCATGCCCTACTTTAACTCGATCACGCTCGCGTTGAACGGTGAGGTCAACTACGGGGCCGGTCTTGGCGGTAGTCCTTATCCGATTTTTAAAAATTACTATGCCGGTGGTATTGGCTCGGTGCGGGGTTATTTTGCGGGCTCGTTGTCGGTTTCAGAAACAGGCGGCACCACCAACGTGCCGGGTGTGAACCTCCCGATCGGCGGACAGGCACGCGTTGTTGCTAATGCCGAGCTACAGCTGCCTTTCCCGGGTAGTGGGGTTGATCGAAGTCTGCGCTGGTTCACCTTTTTGGATGCCGGTCAGGTGTTTAATCCGCAGGACGGGCAGGGCATTAGTGTTGGCGACATGCGCTACAGCACGGGCCTGGGTATCAGCTGGATTTCGCCGGTCGGGCCTTTAAAGTTATCGCTGGGTTATCCGATTAACCCAAAATCATTTGACCGCATCCAGCGCTTTCAATTCCAATTGGGTACCGGTTTTTGAGCGGCCTGATTATCAGGTGGCATAATATTAATTTGCGCAGTGGAGAATGAATTGATTTTCGTATTCAAAAATATAATGAAGCTGACGGTGGGCGCTGCATTGTGCGCTGCCCTTTCCCTATCGGCCCAAGCGCAGGAACTTAAGATCGGGTTCGTCAGCACCGAGCGTATCTTCCGCGATGCTGCCCCCGCCAAAGCCGCTACCGCCAAATTGGAGCAGGAGTTTTCCAAGCGCGAAAAAGATCTGCAGGAACTTGGTGCGCGTCTTAAAGCCACCGCTGAGAAGCTTGACAAGGATGCGCCCGTTTTGCCAGATGGTGACCGGTTGAAGCGCCAGCGTGAGTTGACCGAAATGGACAAAGATTTTCAGCGTCGCCAGCGTGAATTTCGCGAAGATTTGAATCAGCGTCGTAACGAGGAACTCGCGGTTGTGCTGGAGCGTGCGAACAAGGTCATCAAGCAGATCGCCGAATCGGAAAAGTACGATATCGTTTTTCAGGAAGCCGTCTATTCGAGTCCGCGCATCGACATCACTGACAAAGTGCTCAAAGCACTGAACAAGTAATCCGGAGTTGACCGCCATGAGCACTCGACTGGCCCAATTAGTCGAAAGCTTGGGCGGGCAGTTGATGGGCGATCCGGCAATCATTATCACCGGCATCGCGCCGCTCGACGCCGCAGGCGCGGCGCACATCACCTTTCTGTCCAATTCCAAGCTGCGTACGCAGGCTGGCCTGACCCAGGCTGGCGCGCTGATCCTGTCAGCTGATCATCACGCCAGTGTCGCGCAGACCTATCGTGGCGCCTGCGTGATTACGGACAATCCCTACGCGTACTATGCGCGGGTGGCCCAATATTTTCATGCAAAACAGGCGATTGTCCCCAGCCCCGGCGTGCATCCGACGGCCGTCATTGATGCTGAGGCGCGGGTGGCTGCCTCCGTGGCGATTGGCCCGCATGTGACCATCGAAGCTGGCGCCGAACTCGGTGAGGGTTGCGTGATTGGCGCGGGCTGTTTTATCGGTCGTAATGCCAAAATCGGTGCGGCAACCGTGCTGCATCCGAACGTGAGTTTTCTCGCAGATTGCCATATCGGCGCGCGGGGTATCATTCATTCCGGAGCCGTCGTCGGCGGCGATGGATTTGGCTTTGCCAACGACAAGGGGCAATGGATAAAAATCCCTCAAACCGGTGGGGTGCGCATTGGCGACGATGTTGAAATTGGCGCCAACACCACCATCGACCGCGGCGCGATGGACCACACCATCATCGAAGATGGGGTAAAGCTCGACAACCAGATTCAGATCGCGCACAACTGCATCATCGGCGCCCACACGGCAATGGCTGGCTGCGTCGGTGTCGCTGGTAGTGCCAAAATTGGCAAGCATTGCACCTTCGGTGGGGCGGCCATGGTGCTGGGCCATTTAAACATTGCTGACCATGTCCACGTCTCCTCCGGTAGCCTGGTATCGCGTTCGATTAACGAAGCCGGGCAATACACCGGCTTTTATCCGCTGGCAAAAAATGCAGACTGGGAAAAAACAGCCGTGATAGTCCGCAACCTCGATACGATGCGCGACAAATTGCGTGAGCTGGAAAAAACCATCAAGACGCTGACCGAAAAAAAACATTCCTCTTCATAGAAACAGGCACCAATCATAATGAAAAGCCTAGACAGCAATCAGATCAAAGCGTACCTCCCCCACCGTTACCCGCTGCTCTTGGTTGACCGTGTGCTGGACTGGGAGTCCGGCAAGAGCATCACGGCGATCAAAAACGTCACCATCAACGAAGAATTTTTTAACGGACATTTTCCGCACAAGCCAGTGATGCCGGGTGTGTTGATGATAGAAGCTCTGGCGCAGACGGCTGCCTTGCTGGCATTTTTGACTATGGGTCAAAAGCCAGACGACAATGCGGTGGTGTACTTTGTCGGCATTGATGGTGCACGTTTCAAACGTCCCGTTGAGCCTGGCGACCAATTGCGCATGCAGGTTGAAATCATCCGTCAGTCACGGGGTATCTGGAAATTCAAAGCCGAGGCGTCGGTCGATGGCCAGCTCGCTGTAGAAGGCGAACTGATGTGCACCATGCGCAGCATCATGGACACACCGGCGGCAGTCTGACCATGGCAAAGATTCATCCCACAGCGCTGGTCGACCCCAAGGCCTCACTGGAAGCCAGTGTTGAGATCGGGCCTTACAGTATTATTGGGCCCGATGTCGTCATCGGCGCCGGGACGCGTGTTGGTCCTCATGTCGTGATTGAGGGCTGCACTAGTATCGGTGCAGATAATACTTTTTTTCAGTTTTCGTCGATTGGCGCGGCACCGCAAGACAAAAAATATCAAGGCGAGCCTACCCGACTTGAGATCGGTGACCGCAACACCATCCGTGAATTTTGCACCTTTAACCGCGGGACTGCGCAGGACCTAGGCGTTACTCGACTCGGCAACGATAACTGGATGATGGCCTATGTGCATTTGGCCCACGACTGCCAGATCGGCAATCACACAATCTTTGCCAACAATGCGCAGCTAGCCGGTCATGTGCAGGTTGGTGATTGGGCCATCATGGGTGGCTTTTCCAATGTGCATCAGTATTGCAAAATCGGTGCGCATGCGATGGTGGGGATGAGTACGAGTTTGACGCAAGATGTGCCCCCGTTTGTTATTTTGTCCGGCAACCCGGCCGCCGCGCACGGTATCAACATCGAAGGCCTCAAGCGTCGCGGTTTCTCGCGAGAGGCAATCGCGGCCATCCGCAATGCCTACAAACTTATTTATAAATCCGGACTGAGCCTCGAAGAGGCCAAGCTCGCGTTAGCCGCCGAAGAACAGGCCCACCCCGAATTCGCTCCCCATTTGCAGTCGCTGCGCGAATTTTTACAACAGGCGAGCCGTGGCATCGTCCGCTAATCTCAGTATTGCGATGGTCGCCGGTGAGCCCTCCGGCGACATGCTGGCCGCGCGCCTGTTATCGGGTTTGCGCCTGATGCTGCCGGACGCGCGTTTGCACGGCATTGGCGGCCCGCAGATGGCCGAGCATGGGTTTGTCTCCGATTACCCGATGGAGAAGTTAGCAGTGCGCGGCGTCTTTGAAGTGCTGGCGCATTATCGCGAGATCAAAGGCATACGCGACAGTTTGTGCGCCCAGCTCTTGGACGAAAAGCCAGCGGCCTTCATCGGCATCGATGCGCCGGATTTCAACCTTGATCTTGAAATCGCGCTTAAAAAAGCAGGCATTCCCACCCTGCATTTCATTAGTCCATCGATCTGGGCCTGGCGTCGCAGCCGCATCAAAAAAATCGCCCGCGCGGTCTCGCACATGCTTGTCGTATTTCCCTTTGAAGAAGCGATTTATCAAAAGGCTGGTATTCCGGTGACCTATGTCGGTCATCCGCTGGCCGAGGTCATTCCAATGGACCCGGATCAGCACGGCGCGCGCGCCTTGCTCGGCGTTGCGCAAGAGGAGCGGGTGGTCGCGATTTTGCCGGGCAGCCGCATGTCCGAGCTCAAGTACAACGCCCGCGTGTTTGTTGAGGCGGCCGTGCAGCTGGCCAAACGGGATCGGCTGATGCGGTTTATCGTCCCTATGGCCGGCCCCGCGCAGCGTGCTTACTTCGAACAACTGATCGGTCCAGCCAAACTCGCCTCGCTGCCTTTGACAATTATTAATGGCAAATCGCACGCCGCCATCGAAGCCAGCGATGCCGTGTTGGTGGCGAGCGGTACCGCCACGCTGGAAGTCGCTCTCTATAAAAAACCCATGGTCATCAGCTATCGGATGAACCCGGCAAGCTGGCAGATTTTGCGCTTTATGGCCTATCAGCCCTGGGTGGGCTTGCCTAACGTGATGGCACGCGAATTTCTGGTGCCAGAGCTGTTGCAGGATCGTGCCACGCCGCAGGCCTTGGCCAGTGCCTTGTGGGCTCAGGTTTCCAACGATCAAAACCGGCAGCGACTGCGCCGCCGCTTTATCGATTTGCACCACGACCTGATGCGTAACACCGCTTCCCAAAGCGCCCACGCGGTGATGCAGCTGCTCACCGAGGCAGGCCGGCTTTGAAAAAAACCAGGGCGAACGATGCCGGTGTCTGAGACCACACTGTCTTTGTTTGACACCGGCGGCGAAGTCATCTGCGGGGTAGACGAGGCCGGGCGTGGGCCCCTGGCTGGACCGGTATTTGCGGCAGCCGTCATTCTCGATCCTGCCAAACCGATTGCCGGTTTACGCGACTCCAAAAAACTCAGCGCGGCCAAGCGCGAGGCGCTGGCGCTATTGATCCAACGCGACGCGCTGGCCTGGTCGATTGCGCAATGTTCAGAGACTGAGATTGATACCCTCAATATTTTGCAGGCCACCATGCTGGCCATGCGCCGCGCAATTGAAGGCTTACGTATTGTGCCTACGCTCGCGTTGATCGACGGCAATCGCTGCCCGGTGTGTGCTGTGCGAGCCGAAGCCATCATCAAGGGGGACGATAAAGTTGCGGAGATTTCGGCGGCCTCTATTCTCGCCAAAACTGCTCGCGACGCGGCGTTGATGCACATGCACCAGCAGTATCCGGACTATGCATTTGATCAGCACAAGGGTTATCCGACGGCGCTGCATCTGGCGCGCTTGCGTCTGCATGGCGTGGCACCGGTTCACAGGCGCTCCTATGCGCCGGTGCGGGCGCTACTCGACCCTGACCCGGCAGCATGAGACCCCCCCGCCCGCTAAAGACTGGCTCGAATGCATAGCGCGTTAAAACCCATCCGCTCGCGCGACAATCCCCAGTACAAAGCCCTGCGCCAGCTTGCCACCAGTGCGTCAGCGCGGAAAAAAGCTCGACAGACACTCTTGGATGGCATTCATCTTTGTCAGGCATGGTTAGCCCACCAAGGTGCGCCGGCGTTGTGCGTGGTCAGCGAAACGGCGTGCGCCGACGTCGAGGTTGCGGCGATTGTGGCCGAGTGCGTAGCCAGGCAGGCCGTTTGCCTGCTGCTGCCAGATGCCCTCTTTGGTCCGCTCAGTCAGGTCGACAATGGGGTGGCGCTGCTGTTTCTGGTCGACATTCCGCGGCGTGAACGCATCAACACCCTGACCCAGAGCGCGGTTCTGCTCGACCAATTACAAGACCCCGGTAACCTTGGGTCGATCTTACGTAGTGCCGCGGCAGCGGGGATCAAGCACGTATTTTGTAGCGCCGGATCGGTTGCGGCCTGGTCGCCGAAAGTGCTGCGCGCCGGAATGGGGGCGCATTTTGTGTTGGAGATCGTTGAGAATGCTGACTTGCATGCGTTGGTGGGTAGCGCGACTATCCCGGTTCTGGCAACGAGCTCCCATGCGGACTCGACGGTGTTTGCGGCTGATTTGACGCAGTCCTTGGCCTGGTTGTTTGGACACGAAGGGCAGGGAGTGTCGACAAGTTTGCTGGCGATGGCGACCCAACAAGTGGCGATTCCGCATGCGGGAGAGATCGAGTCGCTCAATGTCGCCGCCAGCGCCGCTGTCTGTTTATTTGAACAAATGCGGCAACGCCTGCAACACTAACTGCGCAACACCTCGTGGCTTGGCATACACGCGACATACACCAGACCAGGTCGGACATAACGCTGACCAGGCGTGAGATGTATCAGCACGCCTTGCGGACACGCATAATCAAAGCAATAGTCCTTTCCCTCAATGACCGCGTAGCGAAAAATTTGTTTACCCAGATAATGTCCGATGGGCTCGCGCAGACTTTGCGGCGAGCTGAAATAGGGACGCCGTGGCGGATTTTTTTGGGCCATGGCCGTGCGCTGCTCCATCACAGACTCGATATGAAGCAGGCTGTCCCGCAACGCCCACAGGAGCAGGACGAACCCAATCCACAGGGTGATTTCGATCAGTGTGGTGTGCATGTAAAGCCTCCGCAGTGCGGCAACGATTGAGTGGCTCAAGAAACTGATACCACTATGTCGGTGCACCGGCAAAGGCGTTCCCGCGCAGGGTTTGCGCGAAATCAGAGGGCAGAAGCGTCGAGGTCTGCTAAAGGGTGGCTTAGTAAGCCCGTTTGTCGGATCGGATCTCTTGCAGAATCATCGTGGCGATCTCTTCGATTGATTTGACCGTTGACGACATCCAGCGTATGCCCTCTCTTTGCATCATTTTTTCCGCCTCATTGACCTCATAGCGGCAATTTTCCAGCGACGCGTACTTACTGCCGGGCCGGCGTTCATTCCGGACCTCGGTCAGTCGGTCCGGTGCAATCGACAGCCCAAAAATTTTGGCTTTATAAGGCACCAGACCACTGGGCAATTTGCCACGTTCAAAATCTTCTGGAATCAGGGGATAGTTGGCCGCCTTGATCCCGTATTGCATCGCCAGATAGAGACTGGTGGGCGTCTTGCCAGAGCGCGACACGCCAACCAAAATAACGTCTGCAGTGGAGAGATTTTTGTGAGACTGGCCGTCATCATGGGCGAGCGAAAAATTGATCGCTTCGATCCGGTTTTTGTACTCGGCCGAATCCGCAATATTGTGACTGCGGCCGATGGTATGCGTGGATTTCACGCCAAGCTCCTGCTCAAGCGGCTCAACGAAGGTTTGAATCAGATCCATATGCATGCCGGCCGATTTCCGCACGATATCCGACAGCTCGGCCTTGACCAAGGTCGAAAACACGATGGGGCGCTTGCCGTCGGCCTCGCAGGTCTCGTCGATTTTGCGCACTGCCTCGTGGGCTTTATCGGGCGTATCAATAAAGGGCATGCGCACCTGCCGAAAGCGTAACTCGAACTGCGTCAAGACCGAGTGGCCAAAGGTTTCAGCCGTGATGCCCGTGCCGTCAGAGACAAAAAAGACCGTGCGCTCAGATTCGGCGGGATTGCTGGAATAAGAATTAGGCATCGTAAGTTATTCAAAAAATAATGCAAAAAGCTTGGTTGTGCATAGAAAAAAAAGGATTGTGCCCTGTAAAATGGCGGCCAATTGTTTTTAACACGCAGCGCTGACGAAGAATAACAAACTCATATCACATTGCGATGCGGCTAACGAAGATTTCTCATCATCAAAAGGGTAGTTATGTCCAACGTATCATCGATGGGGGCCCAATTCGGCCCTGAATCAGGGGCGCCATACGTCGTTCCTTTCGAAAAACTGCGCATGACGGATGTCGAATCCGTCGGCGGCAAAAATGCATCGCTGGGTGAAATGATCAGCCAGCTCGCAGGAGCAGGCGTTCGGGTGCCGGGTGGCTTCGCCACCACCGCCCAGGCGTTCCGGGATTTTCTGTCGCACAGCCAACACGGCGGTGCAGCGCTGGCTGACCGTATCGCTGACCGACTGGCCAGTCTGGATATTGACGACGTACGTTCGCTCGCCGTTGCAGGTGCAGAGATTCGACAATGGATTATCGACACCCCGTTTCAGCCACGCCTGCAGACGGAAATAACTGAATTTTATCAAAGACTTGTCGCTGATTCTTCAAGTGAAATGTCGTTCGCTGTGCGTTCCTCGGCGACCGCCGAAGACCTGCCTGATGCGTCGTTTGCCGGTCAGCAGGAGACCTTCCTCAATGTCGTTGGCATCGACAACGTGCTCGAAGCGATGAAGCATGTGTTTGCGTCGCTCTACAACGACCGCGCTATTTCCTATCGGGTTCACAAAGGTTTCACACATGCCGAAGTGGCCTTGTCGGCTGGGGTTCAGCGCATGGTCCGCTCAGACCTTGGTGCTGCCGGGGTGATGTTCACGATTGATACCGAATCAGGCTTTTCTGATGTTGTCTTTATTACGTCAAGCTATGGACTTGGCGAGACCGTGGTGCAGGGCGCGGTTAATCCGGACGAATTTTATGTGCACAAGCCGATGCTAGCGCAGGGCAAACTGCCGATTATTCGTCGCAATATCGGCTCCAAACTCATCAAAATGGAATTCACCGGCGAAGCCAAGGCCGGTCGTTCGGTGCGCACCGTCGATGTGCCGATCGAGCAGCGCAATCGCTATTCGCTGACCGACGCTGAAATCGCCGAGTTGGCGACCTATGCGGTCACGATCGAAAAACACTACGGTCGTCCGATGGACATCGAGTGGGGCAAAGACGGTCGCGATGGCAAGTTGTACATCCTGCAGGCGCGTCCTGAGACCGTAAAGTCGCAAGAAAAAGCCTCGGATGCGCAGCAGCGTTTCAAGCTCAAGGGCAGTGGCGTGGTGCTGACCCATGGTCGTGCGATCGGTCAAAAAATTGGGGCGGGCCGGGTTCGTGTGATCCGCGATCCGGAAGAAATGGAGCGCGTGCAACCCGGTGACGTACTGGTAGCCGACATGACCGACCCTAACTGGGAGCCCGTCATGAAGCGGGCATCGGCTATTGTGACCAATCGAGGCGGTCGTACCTGCCATGCGGCGATTATTGCGCGTGAGCTTGGTGTGCCGGCCGTGGTCGGCTGCGGTGACGCCACCGATGTGCTCAAGGACGGGACGCTGGTGACGGTCTCGTGTGCCGAGGGTGACGAGGGGATGATCTATGACGGCCTGCTCGAGACCGAAATCACCGAAGTCGCGCGTGGCACACTGCCTAAACTGCCCCTGAAGATCATGATGAACGTCGGTAATCCGCAGCTGGCGTTTGATTTTCAGTCGACGCCAAACGACGGCGTCGGTTTGGCTCGCCTCGAATTCATCATCAATAACAACATCGGCGTACATCCGAAAGCCATTCTTGACTATCCCAATGTTGAGCCTGACTTAAAAAAAGCGGTCGAATCAGTGGCGCGCGGGCATGCTTCGCCCAAGGCGTTCTACGTCGACAAGCTGGCCGAAGGAATCGCCACCATCGCAGCGGCGTTCTGGCCCAAGACGGTCATTGTGCGTTTGTCTGATTTTAAATCCAACGAGTACAAAAAACTCATCGGCGGGTCCCGCTATGAGCCCGACGAAGAAAACCCGATGCTGGGTTTCCGGGGTGCTGCACGCTATTTGGCAGCAGATTTTGCCGAGTCCTTTGAAATGGAATGTGTGGCCATGAAGCGGGTCCGCGAAGACATGGGGCTCACTAACGTCGAGATCATGGTGCCGTTTGTGCGTACGCTTGGGCAAGCTGAAAAGGTCGTGAATCTGTTGGCCAAAAACGGTCTCAAGCGGGGCGAAAATGGGCTGCGGCTGATCATGATGTGTGAGGTCCCGTCTAACGCGATTCTGGCCGAACAATTCCTCGCGTTTTTCGATGGCTTCTCGATCGGCTCGAACGACCTGACCCAGCTCACGCTAGGCCTGGACCGTGACTCTGGCATGGAATTGTTGGCGGCAGACTTTGATGAGCGTGATCCGGCGGTTGGTGTGCTGTTGTCCAAGGCGATCTCAGCGTGCCTCAAGGAGGGCAAGTACATCGGTATTTGTGGTCAGGGCCCGTCTGACCATCCGGACTTTGCCCAATGGTTGATGAAAGAAGGCATTGCCTCAATTTCACTCAATCCTGATTCAGTGGTGGATACGTGGAAAAAGCTGGCGGCCAATCTGTAAATTTTCCACTTCTGGTGTTGACTTAGGGAAATTTATCATTACACTAGGCAACCTGATTCGGAATAACAAGCAACAATAGGTAGTTGTGTGGTATTCGACCCCCGTCGCTGCAAAGCCCGGGGGTTTTTGTTTTTTGACTGGGGCATCTTCTAGGGTGCGGTTCGCTGCTTCCGAGCGCGATCAGGCAGTGGATGGTTTTGTTTAGCGCCGATTTTGCTTCATCACCTTGGCAATTTCGCGTTGACCATCACGCTCCCGCTCGGTGTCACGTTTATCGTGCTGTTTTTTGCCTTTGGCCAGACCGATTTCGCACTTGATGCGCCCGCCTTTGTAGTGAAAATTGAGCGGCACCAGCGTATAGCCGGCGCGCTCGACCTTACCGATCAGTTTTTTTATTTCGTCGGCATGCAGCAGCAACTTGCGGGTGCGGACGGGATCGGGATGGATATGGGTCGAGGCTGTCGGCAAAGCGCTGATATGGGCGCCAAACAGAAAGACCTCGCCATTGCGCACGATCACGTAGGCTTCCTTGATCTGCCCGCGACCACCACGAATCGACTTGACCTCCCAACCTTCGAGCACCATCCCGGCTTCGAAACGCTCTTCGATGAAATAGTCGTGAAACGCTTTTTTATTGTCGATGATGCTCATTAGGGGAAGCGGCAGAAATCGGTGGTCTGGGGCAGGCCGCCTGAAGGGTCAGGCGGGGCGCTGGGCGCGGTCGGTTAAAATCGAGTCTTCGTATTCTATCAAACCGCACCATGGCAGTTGTACACAAATCCGTCTTTCTCGGCTACAGCGCTGCGCAGATGTTCGCGCTGGTCGATAAAGTCGAAGACTATCCGGCTTTTTTGCCGTGGTGCGGTGGCGTCGATATCAAAGAGCGTCACGGCGACCGACTCGTGGCCGCGATCACCATTGATTACCACGGTGTCCGGCAAAGCTTCACCACGGAAAACACCAACGTCCCGCCAACGGCCATGCAGATGAAGCTTGTCGAGGGCCCCTTTCGTCAGCTCGACGGGCAATGGCATTTCAAACCCTTGCGCGAGGATGCGTGCAAGATTGAATTTACGCTGCACTATGAATTTTCCAGCAAGCTCCTCGACAAACTTATCGGCCCGGTATTTGGCATGATCGCCAATAGCTTTGTCGAATCATTTTGCAAACGTGCCGAGGCGGTGTATGGCTGAGGGGCCCGACATCGAAGTGCAGGTTTGTCATCCGCTGCCGTCGTCAAGCTTTTTGCTTACGCTGTTGGTACCTGCCGGTACGACGATTGCGCAAGCGATCCATGCCTCCGGGGTGCTCGCGCGCTTTCCTGAGCTTGATCTGGCGGTCAATAAAGTGGGCGTATTTGGCAAGCTGAAAACGCTCGAGACGACAGTGCGTGAGGGGGACCGCATTGAGATTTATCGTGCTTTGCAGGCCGATCCAAAAGATTCACGACGTCGCCGCGTGAGCCTCAAATCGCGGGGCTGAGGCTTGGGTAAATCGGGGGGCGCCGGATGATTTCTGTATAATTCGCTTTTGCGCCTATAGGAATCGCTATGCGTTTACTTCAAAAAGCACTCACCTTCGATGATGTGCTGCTCGTGCCGGCTTACTCGGCCATTCTTCCCAAAGACACGTCGCTTCATACCCGCCTGACGCGCAACATCTCGCTGGCCATTCCTCTGGTCTCAGCTGCCATGGATACCGTCACCGAAGGCAGATTGGCCATTGCCATGGCACAGGAAGGTGGCATCGGCATCATCCACAAAAATCTCACCGCAAAAGAACAAGCTCGCGAAGTCACTAAGGTCAAGCGTTTCGAAGCTGGCGTGGTGCGCGACCCGATCACGATTCCACCCACTACCACCGTGCGCGACGTGATCGCGTTATCCAAACAGCATGGCATCAGCGGTTTTCCGGTGGTTGAAGGTAAAACGGTAGTCGGCATCATCACCAACCGCGACCTGCGGTTTGAAGAAGAGCTTGACGCCGAAGTGCGCGCCAAAATGACGCCTCGCGACAAGCTGGTTTTCGTCAAAGAAGGGGCCGACCCGGCCGAAGCCAAACGTCTGATGAACAAGCATCGCCTTGAGCGCGTGCTGGTAGTCAATGACGCGTTTGAGTTGCGCGGCTTAATCACCGTCAAAGATATCTTCAAATCGACCGAACATCCCAACGCGTCGAAAGACGAGCAGGGCAAACTGCGTGTGGGCGCTGCCGTGGGCGTAGGTCCGGATAATGACGAGCGCATCGAGTTACTGGTTGCCGCAGGGGTGGATGTGATTGTTGTCGACACCGCGCACGGCCACTCGCAAGGCGTGCTGGAACGGGTCAAATGGGTTAAGCGCCGCTTCCCGCATGTGGAAGTCATTGGTGGCAACATCGCCACCGCATCGGCGGCGCTGGCCTTGGTCGAACACGGTGCCGACGGTGTCAAGGTCGGCATCGGCCCTGGCTCGATTTGCACAACCCGTATCGTTGCCGGCGTCGGCGTACCGCAAATTAGCGCCATCTCCAACGTCGCCAAAGCACTCGAAGGCAGCGGCGTGCCGTGCATTGCCGACGGCGGTATTCGCTTCTCGGGCGACATCTCCAAGGCGCTCGCAGCAGGGGCGTCGAGCGTCATGATGGGCAGTATGTTTGCGGGCACCGAAGAAGCGCCGGGTGAAGTGATCCTGTTTCAGGGACGCAGCTACAAATCCTACCGCGGCATGGGCAGTCTGGGTGCCATGGCTGATGGCTCGGCCGACCGCTACTTCCAGGATGCCGCCAACAATACCGACAAATTTGTCCCCGAAGGTATCGAAGGCCGCGTGCCCTACAAAGGTAGCGTGCTGGCGATTTTGTACCAGCTTGTCGGTGGCGTGCGCTCCTCAATGGGCTATTGCGGCTGCGCGACCATCGAAGAGCTGAGCCAAAAGGCCGAGTTCGTTGAAATCACCTCGGCCGGCATGCGGGAGTCGCATGTTCATGATGTGCAAATTACCAAAGAAGCGCCAAACTATCGCGCCGACTAAACAAAGCCGGCAACCTCCTCAGGCGGCAGCGATGCCGCCTGAATTTTTTAGTGAGTAGGGTTATGCATTCCAAGATTCTCATCCTTGATTTCGGCTCGCAAGTCACCCAGCTGATCGCGCGTCGCGTGCGCGAGGCGGGCGTATTTTCTGAAGTCCATCCGTATGATGTCAGCGATGAATTCATCCGTAGTTCTGGGGCAGCCGGCATCATCCTCTCCGGTGGTCCGAGCTCGGTCACCGAAGGCGATACACCGCGCGCGCCACAAGCCGTGTTTGAACTCGGCGTGCCGGTATTGGGTATTTGCTACGGCATGCAGACCATGGCCGCGCAATTGGGCGGCAAGGTCGAGAACGGTAAAGTGCGTGAATTCGGCTATGCCGAGGTCAGGGCGCGCGGACATACGGCGCTGCTAAATGGCATCAACGACTTTGTCACGCCAGAAGGCCACGGCATGCTTAAAGTCTGGATGAGTCATGGTGACAAAGTCATCGACATGCCACCCGGTTTCAAGCTGATGGCCTCGACCGACAGTTGCCCAGTGGCCGGCATGGCCGATGAAGCGCGCAAGCTCTATGCGGTGCAGTTTCATCCTGAGGTGACGCACACCTTGCAAGGCACGGCGATGCTGGATCGTTTTGTGCATGAGATTTGTGGCTGCAAGGGCGACTGGAATATGCCCGATTATGTTAGCGAGGCGGTGGCGTCGATTCGGGCCCAGGTTGGTAGCGATCACGTCATTCTGGGTTTGTCGGGTGGTGTCGATAGCAGCGTGGCTGCGGCACTGATTCATCGCGCCATCGGCGAACAACTGACCTGTGTATTTGTCGACCATGGTCTGCTTCGTTTGAACGAAGGCGACATGGTCATGGACATGTTCGCCAAAAATCTCGGTGTCAAAGTCATTCGGGTCGATGCCACGGATCAGTTCATGGGCAAGCTCGCTGGTGTGACCGATCCAGAGGCCAAGCGCAAAATTATCGGGCGCGAATTTGTAGAAGTATTTCAAGCGGAGTCCGGCAAACTGCAGGACGCCAAATGGCTGGCGCAAGGCACCATCTATCCCGACGTGATTGAGAGCGCCGGTAAGGGCAAAAAGGGGGCGCACACCATCAAGAGCCACCACAACGTTGGTGGCCTGCCCGACACCATGAACCTGAAGCTGCTCGAACCTTTGCGTGACCTGTTCAAAGATGAAGTCCGTAAGCTCGGTGTGGCGCTCGGTTTACCGCATGACATGGTCTATCGTCATCCCTTCCCGGGTCCTGGTCTGGGCGTACGCATTCTTGGTGAGGTGAAGATGGAATTCGCCGACCTGCTGCGCCGGGCGGACGCGATCTTCATCGAAGAGTTGCGCAATACTGCCATCCCGCTCCCACAGGAACTGGCAGAAGGACATCCGGTCGGGCATTTTCACAAAAACTGGTACGAGGCGACCAGTCAGGCATTTGCGGTATTTTTGCCGGTCAAGTCAGTCGGTGTGATGGGGGATGGCCGCACCTATGAGTGGGTTGTGGCGTTGCGTGCCGTGCAGACGCAGGATTTCATGACAGCGCACTGGGCGCATCTGCCTTATGAATTATTGGGCAAAGTATCGAATCGAATTATTAATGAAGTGCGTGGGATTAATCGCGTTGTGTACGACATATCGGGAAAGCCACCAGCGACGATTGAGTGGGAGTAGTAATTTTCTTCGAGCTTGGATGTGTAGGTATCTGAGCGGGTCGCGCGCGTCTTGTCCGACAGCGTCGGTCCCTTCTTCATCGCTTGTTTGAGACGCACTGTAATTTTTTTGCAAAGCAGATTTGTGATTATTTAATTCGTCAGCTTTCGGTCTTTGAGGGGTAACGATGAGTTGGGTTTATCTTGTTTTGGCGGGTCTTTTTGAGATTGGTTGGCCTGTAGGGATAAAGATTTCTCAATCTCCCGAAAGCCGTTGGTTTGGTATTGCCATCGCAATTTTTTTCATGACCCTTAGCGGTTATTTTCTTTGGCTGGCACAGCAACAAATCCCGATTGGAACGGCTTACGCTATTTGGACTGGCATTGGCGGAGCTGGAACGTTTATTGTTGGGGTTTTTTTTTGGCGACGCTCTTTCGCTGATGCGGATATTGGGCGTGATGCTGATTATTCTGGGCGTGATTGCTCTTAAATTCTCCCCTTAATTTTATGTCTGTTATGTTCGCCGTTGTGCATGCTGGTAGAGCCGACAAGACACATGGCCGATATTGCATGCGAAAGCTTTTTTGTTTGATCACCCTGCTGCTAGGTTTCTCGGCAACCTGCGCCCATGCCCAGTGGGCGCGGGTTGGTCAAACCAGACTCACGATTATTTACGTTGATCAGGCAACGCGCCAGCAACTGCTTGGGGGCGTGAGCATGGATAGCTTGAACGACTACCAAGAACCGCAAAAGGCCAAGGAAGGCTTGTACCGGTCACTAAAAACCACGTTCTTCTACGACTGCGTCAATTTCCGTCGGCGGCTTGTTGCGCGTGTCAATTACAGCGGCGCGATGGCGACTGGCGCGGTAGTGGCGCAGTCTGTTCAATTGGGCATGCTTATGTCGATTTCGCCCGGCGCTGTCGAAGAAGGACTCTGGAAAATCGCTTGCGGCAAACCTTAATTATTTCCGCTCGCCGCACTGTGATTTCAATCTCGATGCAGGGGTTCCTCGGCCGGCGTACCGTTCCCCGCAGCAATGAACGACTTCACAAGGCCTGACGCTATATAAAACGGAAAAACCACGATCACTGCCATGGGGCCATAGAGCTGCCAGCTCTTCCATACCTGCGCAGAAAAATTCATCGCGACGACATAGTTCAGTGCCGCCAAAGCCAAAAACACGATGGCATACTGGGCGTAAATGGCCGACCAATTGATTGGTACAGATAAAAACGCGGTTTTCCAGATTGGATATTTCAGTCTACTCAACACAAACCAGAGTAGCGCAGAAATGACATACAACATGATCGGCGTGAGCAAGGTGAATGACACTTCGCTCATGCTTGACTGCGTGATCCTTTTTAAGGATGGCAAGAATAATCCCGCTAAATAGGCAATCACAAAGGTGACGAGAGCGCAGCGCCAGACGATATTGGCGCCGAGTTTTAATGTGAGTAGGGGATTCTTCATCATTGGATTGGTTATTTATAAAAAAGCACTGTCAGCTTGCGCGAGCACCCAGCCAAAATAAAACGAACAACAAGATGCCCAGTAATCCTAACGCTAGCATCCCCAGCACAGCGTGAGCCCAGTCTCGCTGGCTTGGCCAGCCAGCGTTGACGCATTGTACGGTGAGCAAAGTGAGCCCGGCGTTTTCCCAAGACCAGAGCGGTCGCAAGATCGCCTCACCGAGGAGCCATAGGCCCAGCGGTAAAAGTGCAAAGGGCGCCAAGCCGACGGGGATACGGTTCCACCAGCGCAGCCGAGCAAATCGGACCTCACCCAACACCCAGCTACCGTCTTGCTGTTTAGCGGGAAAAATTGACAACGAAATCGGACGCGCGCCAGTAAGCAAACCTACCCCAAAGTGCAATAGCTCGTGCGCCAAAGTACCCGGCAACGTTATCAAGGCAAACACCCACGGCCAACGCCGAAGCGAGCGAATTAGCCAGAGCATCAGGCAGGCTAGGGCGATATGGCTGGTGATATCGATGGTCTGGGGCAATGCAGGCATGCGCACGTAGTTTGATGGCAAACACTGATTTTAGTTTGTATAAGGAAACACCATCTATACTCCTAGCTTATTGAGGAGAAAGTTGTTTTGAATGCAACAAGCTTAAATTCCCGTCACTTAAGCGGTGATGTGTGGGGTGGTTTTGCAGCGATGCTGGTCGCGCTGCCTTCGGCCATCGCGTTTGGTGTAACCATCTTCGCCCCTCTGGGCGCTGAATTTAGTGCGCAAGGCGCGGTGGCCGGCATCCTTGGCGTGGTTTTACTTGGTTTGGTTGCGGCCCTACTAGGCGGCACGCAAAGACTAATTTCTGCCCCTTGCGCGCCGGCCGCCGCGGTACTTTCGGCGTTGACTATTCAGATGAGTCAGCAAGGCGCGATGCCGGCCTCTATTTTATTGACCCTGTTTCTGGTGGCGCTCATCAGCAGTGGGGTGCAGATTCTGTTTGGTGCGTTGCGCATCGGCCAGCTGATTCGTTACATGCCGTTCCCGGTGGTTAGCGGCTATCTCTCTGGCGTCGGCATCATCATCGTCTTTAGCCAGCTGCCAAAGTTATTGGGTGCTGGCAAAGGTGTGGACTGGTTTCATGCGCTCAGCGCACCGGCTTTATGGCAGCCCGTGAGCCTCATGGTTGGCTTAGCGACCGGCGGTGTCATGTTGCTTGCAGGCCGCTTTCCTTCACGCGTGCCAGCGGTAATCCAAGGACTTGCAGCCGGTGTGGCAGTCTATTGGTTGTTGGCGTGGTCGTCGTTTCCGGCGCTCGCCAGCCTGGACAATAATCCCTTCGTCATCGGTGCCATCGCCGGGAGCGTTAATAGTTTGTGGAGCAACGTCGCGGCGCCCTGGCAGAGCATGGGTGCGGTGTCACTGCCGCATTGGGAGCACATTCTGATTCCGGCCTTGACACTGGCGGTGCTGTTGTCTATCGATACGCTCAAGACCTGCCTGATTCTCGATGCGGTCTCAAACTCTCGCCACAATTCCAATCGCGAGCTGATCGGCCAGGGTCTGGGTAACCTCGCTGCGACTTTGTGTGGTGGCACCCCCGGCGCCGGCACGATGGGCGCATCAATGGTGAACCGGGCCAGTGGTGGCACAACCAAACTTTCGGGCGTGTTTCAGGGCGCATGGTCGCTCTTGGCGTTTTTGCTGCTGACGCCTTTGCTGAGCTGGGTGCCGGTGTCGGCATTGGCAGGTTTGTTGATTGTGGTGGGTGTCAAAATGATCGACTGGCATTCGCTGCAACTGGCCCGCTCGCGCACCACCATTCTTGATTTTGGTGTGATCGTCGCTGTGGTGGTGGTCGCAAAAACGGTGAGTCTGATTGCCGCTTCCGGCCTCGGCGTCGGCTTGGCGATTTTGATGTTTATTCGCGAACAGATTCATAGCTCGACCATCCGCAATAAATCGTACGGCAACACGATATTTTCCAAGCGGGTGCGTCCACGCGTTGAGCGTGAGGCCTTGCTTGGCTTGGGGGCGCAAAACGTGGTCTATGAACTGCAGGGTAGTTTGTTTTTTGGGACCACTGATCAATTGTATTCAGCGATCGAGCCCGAGCTCGACAAGGCACGCTATGTATTACTGGATTTTCAGCGTGTGCAATCGATTGATATGACGGCAGCGCATATGATCGAGCGGCTGCGCTCGATGCTGCTTGACAAAAATGCGACGCTGATTTTGTCCAGAATGCCGACCAATTTACCGAGCGGCCGTGACGTGCGTAATTATATCGATGAGCTGGGCATCACCCGCGGCGCTCAGGCGACGCGCCTCTTTGCCGATCTTAGTGATGCACTCGAATGGATGGAAGACCAAACCTTGCAAGAGGCAGGGATTCAGAGGGATGCGGGTTTAGGTTTGCGCTTAGAGCAATTTGAATTGTTCGACGATATGCATCCAAGTACCCTGACTGCGCTACAGCATTGCACGCAAAGGCGGTTTTATAGTGCCGGCGAAATCATTTTCACAGCTGGCACGCCGGGCGACGCACTCATGCTCATTGCGCGCGGTGCAGTGCGGATTGATCTGCCGCTGTCTGATGGCAGAAAGACGCATTTGGCAACCTTTGGCCAGGGACAGTTTTTCGGTGAAATGTCGTTCCTCGATCATCATCCGCATTCAGTCGATGTCGAGGCAGCAGCTGACACCGAGTTACTAATTTTGCCGCGACCGGATTTTGATTCCTTGGCCAGGCAAGATCCCCAGATGTCCATGCACGTGTTCTCGTCGCTGGCGCGCGCGATGGCAGACCGGCTGCGTCACACTAATCATGAACTGCGTGCTTTGCAGGAGGCATAAATTCGATGCAAATAAAACTCAATGAAATGGACGCCAGCGCGCTAGCTCCTTTGCTGGCGCGACGCGAGATCAGTGCCGAGCAACTTGTGCAAGCGTGCCTTGATCGCATTACCGAACGCGAGCCTGCCGTGCAGGCCTGGTCCTACCTGAATCCCGAGGCGCCGTTGGCGCAAGCAAGACAGCTTGACCGCGGCGCAGTGCAGGGCCTGTTGCATGGATTGCCGGTCGGCGTCAAAGATTTATTTGATGCGGCCGACATGCCCAGTACCTACGGCTCGCCGATTTATGCGAAGCACCAGCCGGCGGCCGATGCGTCGGCGGTGGCGTTGTGCCGAGAGCAAGGCGCGATCATGCTGGGCAAAACGGTCAGCACGGAGTTTGCGACCTTTAATCCCGGCAAAACACGCAACCCGCATCGGCTCACGCATACGCCGGGTGGCTCGTCGAGCGGCTCAGCGGCGGCCGTGGCCGACCACATGGTGCCGCTGGCGTTTGGCTCGCAAACAGCGGCCTCGGTGATCCGGCCGGCAGCTTATTGCGGTGTCGTTGGCTACAAGCCCAGCTTTGGGATCATCCATCGGGCTGGCGTAAAAAGTTTATCGGACGTTCTCGACACGGTGGGCTTTTTTGGGCGCTCGGTGGTGGACGTTGCCTTGTTTACTGCGGCCATTACAGGCGAGCAAGGTTTGCTGCAGCTTGATATCCCGCATAGCCCGCGCGTGGCACTTTGTCAGACCCATGAATGGTCTTATGCCGATGCCGATACACAAGCCGCAATGGTGGAGGCAGCCCGGGTGCTGGCGCAGTCAGGTATGCCAGTTCGCGAGCTCACCTTGCCGGATTTGTTTGCCCGGTTGCTGCAAGCACAGATTGATATCATGGCCTTCGATCTGGCCCGATCCCTGGCGCATGAACGTATCACGCAGTCGGATTGGCTCAGCCCAAGCATCAAGACGCTGTTTGCCAACGGCATGGCCATCTCGGTTGAGCAGCATCGGGCCAATTTGCAGCTGGCTCGGGAAGCGCGCGCGATGGTTTCAGCGGCAATGGGCGAATACGAAGTACTGCTGGCCCCGAGCGCCACCGGCGAAGCGCCGGCCACGCTGGAACAAACCGGTAACCCGGTCTTTGGCAGAATCTGGACGCTGCTTGGTTTGCCTTGCGTGCATCTGCCATTTTTTAAAGGCAGTACCGGGATGCCGGTCGGGTTGCAGGTGATCGGTCGTTTCGGTGACGACAAGCTCGTGCTGCGCACTGCGAAATGGCTGCATCAGCGTTTGATGTCAGCCTAAAGATCGGGGTTTGAAACCGTCGTTTAGAAAGCGCAGCAGACTTCCGTGGCCGGTTCGTTGCGCCCATTTTCATCAGGCCGTGTTTGTAGAGAGGGACATGATATGAAAAAAATAGTATTGGGGTTATCGCTGGCGTGCCTGTTCGCGTCCAGCTCACTATTTGCGGCCACTGAGCAGCAAAACAAAATGGCCACTTGTAACAAAGACGCGGCTGGGAAAAAAGGCGACGAACGTAAAGCCTTCATGAAAGAATGCCTTAGCAAAAAGCCGGAAGCACCGCCGGCACCCGAAGTAAAAAACACCCAGCAAAACAAAATGGTGACCTGTAACAAAGAGGCCACCGGCAAAAAAGGGGACGAGCGCAAAAAATTTATGAGCGACTGTCTTAAGAAATAAGCAGCCAACCGCGCGGTCACAGCAGCGTGACTGCGCTTTGTGTTCAACCATGGCAGGTTTAACAATGCATGTATTGTTGGTGGAAGATGATCTGGTGCTTGCCGACGGCATTTCGCGCATTCTCGCCGGTCAGGGCATGGTGGTCGATATTGTCCATAACGGGCTTGATGCTGACCGCGCAATGCAGTCGCATGATGTCTCAGTGATGGTGCTCGATATTGGCTTGCCCGGTATTGATGGGTTTGAGGTGGTGCGTCGCTTGCGCGCGCGTGGCATGAGTTTGCCCGTGTTGTTGCTGACGGCCCGCGACGATGTGCAAGATCGTGTGCGCGGATTAGAGCTTGGCGCGGATGATTATTTGGTCAAGCCATTTGCTGCGCCCGAGTTGGTGGCGCGTATCAAGGCACTGGTCAGGCGCAGCAATCCGCGTCCGATTGAGATGCAAATGGGTGGCTTGCAGCTCGATGCGTTTTCGCATCGAGCCAGCATTGACGGGCAGGTGTTCGACCTCTCTGCGCGTGAGTGGGCTGTGCTGGAATATCTGATGCAGCAAGCCTCGCGGGTGGTATCGAAGCAGCAGATTATTGATGCCATCCTTCCTTGGGGCGAAGAAGTCACGCTCAATGCCGTGGAGGTCTATGTCTCGCGGATTCGCGCCAAAATCGCCTCAGCGGGTATCTCTATCAAGACCATACGCGGCTTTGGTTATTTGCTGGAGCAGAACTCGCCGTGAGTCTGCGCGTTAAGCTGCTCAAGTGGCTGGTGATTCCGCTACTGCTGGTTAATCTCGCCGGTGCCGGTGCTGCCTATTGGTTGGCCTGGATTCCGGCGCAAGCGGCGCTGGATCAAAGTCTGGCCGACGCGGCTTGGGCGCTGGTGCCGCATGTGCAGGAGACCGACAGCTCGGTGGAGTTACGGCTCTCTCAGCAAGCCGAACAAGTATTGAGGGTTGATCATTTCGATGAGGTCTTTTTTGTGGTGCGCGACCTGAGCGGTCGTACCATCGCGGGAGATCGCGATTTCCCTGTGCTGACAATACCGGACAAGCTCAATACGTCGATTGCCTATGGCGGGGTGATGCGCGGCGAGGACGTGCGTGTGATTGCACTCAAAACCAAAGTCGGCGGTGAAATCGTTCTCATCGGTGCGGCCGAGACGCGAATCAAGCGGCAGCAAGTGCGGATGCGGATTTTTTTATCACTTCTGGTGTTGGAGATTTTGCTGGCGTTGCTTATTCCATTTGTAGTGTGGCTGGCCTTGAACAAGGGTCTCTCGCCGCTTGGCCTCATGCAGCGCAATTTGGAGCAGCGCAAGCCTGACGATTTATCTGCGTTACCCGTTCAAAATGCGCCTAGCGAGATTGCGCCGTTTATCCGTGCCATCAATGACCTGCTGGCACGGGTGCAAGACAGCGGCCGCGCGAAACAGGATTTTCTGGCCAACGTGGCGCATCAATTGCGTACACCGCTGGCGGGGTTCAAGGCGCAACTTGAATGGTTGGATACCCAGCATCGCCATGATCCGGAAACGGCGCATTCGGTAGGTTTGATGGTGGCGTCGACGGAACGTATGGCGCGCAAAGCTAACCAGCTGCTGGCACTGGCACGCTCCGAGCCGGGCGACTTTGAACGGGGCCGGCTGGAGCAATTGTCATTGGACCAATTGGTAGCAGAATCGGTCCAGCATTTTGTTGAAGAGGCACTGAAGAAAAATATCGATATCGGCTTCGACCTGCACCCGACTGCCGTTGCCGGCGATCGGTTTTTGCTGCGGGACTTAATTGATAACCTGGTTGATAACGCGATCCGCTATGCGCCTTCGGGGAGTGCTGTTACGGTCAGCTGCATGATGCGCGATGGCCTGCGTTTGCTCACCATAGAGGATGCCGGACCCGGTATTCCGGAGTCGGAAAAAGAACGCGTTTTCAATCGTTTCTACCGACTTGATCAAACGCAATCCGGCAGCGGATTAGGCTTATCGATCGTACGCGATATCGCAAAAGATCATGATGCTTCGATTCGAGTGGAGTCGGGCGTAGACGGGAAAGGCACGATGTTTGTCGTGATTTTTCCGCTGCCTCACGCTACTGATTTTCGAAAATAGTTTGTATAAGTTGGCTGTCCCCTGATTGCATTGCGATTTCATAAGGTGTGACGCCGCGGTGGTCTTTCAGGTAGAGACTGGCGCCCTTCTTGAGCAACAGCAGGGCGATACGCAGCTTGCAATTGGAACAGGCGTGTGCCAGCAGCGAGCGTCCCTCGCTATCTTGTTCGTCCACGCGTGTCGGGTTATGACTGAGCACGTCAAAAACCACGTTGAATTTGCCTGTTTTGATCGCGCCGATGAGTTTAACGGGACTGAGATTGTCGGTGTTGGGAGTGGGTATGGGGGAAGCCAGGCAATAGACCGGTTTGGGCGGCGGTATATATATCGGCGGCGAGTTAGGCGCGAGGCCGGTTGCCTTTCGAAGGTCTTGTGGCGAAGGAAGGTTCCAAACGCCAATCTGTGGCTGACGTGCAGGGCCTGGCTGGATGATGGGTTCGGTGATGAATGGCGCGAGCATCACCCGACAGTTTTCTTGTGGATTGGCATCCAACGCACCACTGCGGGCGAGTGCGCGGATTGATGCAAGCGGCCCCGTGGCCGGAACCTGCCGCATCCGTGGCGCCGGCAGGCGCTCTAGCGGGATGCCAAATAAGACAGCTACCGGCTCGGATTGCACGGGTAACGACGGTAAGCTGCGGACGTTTGCTGAGACGGTCAGGGCCATAATGATCTCCAGATCGGTGATTGAAATAAACGCGGATAGTCTGTTGAACGGCGCCGCGCGAGGACGCTGTCTGAGAAACAGATTGCCTAATCGGGTTCATGGCTGTCGCGCTTATCTGCTTTTGTAAGATAATCGGCCACTGATAACTTTTTCTGGACATGGTTTGACTTACAGCATCAAAGAAATTTTTTACACGCTGCAAGGCGAGGGCGCCCAGGCTGGGCGGCCGGCGGTCTTTTGCCGTTTTGCCGGTTGCAATTTGTGGTCGGGTCGCGAAGCTGATCGGGCGACGGCGGTGTGCCGGTTTTGCGATACGGACTTTGTCGGTACCGATGGTGTGTCGGGGGGCAAATATGAGTATGCTGCATTGCTTGCGGCGACCATCAACGCACAATGGCCTGCTGCGAGTGCACGCCACAAGTATGTCGTCTTTACGGGCGGCGAGCCTTTGCTCCAACTTGATGGAGCGCTGATTGACGCGATGCACGCCCAAGGCTTTGAGGTTGCCATTGAAACCAATGGGACGCTGCCAGTACCGGCTGGTGTCGATTGGGTTTGTGTCAGTCCCAAAATGGGCGCGCCGTTGGTCGTGACAAAGGGCGACGAGTTGAAGCTCGTTATTCCGCAAGAAGGGCAATCATTGTTAACCTACGCTGCGCTGGCGTTTACGCATTTTTTCCTGCAGCCGATGGACGGCCCGCTGCTTGAGCAGCATACCCGGCATGCGATCGATACCTGTAAAAATAATCCGCAATGGCGCTTGTCATTGCAGACCCATAAACTGCTGCAGATACCTTGAACTGACGATGTTATCTATTACCCGCAAGCTGGAATTTGACGCCGGCCACCGTATTCCCGACCACAAAAGTCAGTGCCGCAATTTGCATGGTCACCGCTATACACTCGAGATTACTTTGGTTGGTGAAGTCATCGACGAAGAAGGTAGTTCTGACAATGGCATGATCATGGATTTTTCGGACGTCAAGGCCTTGGCCAAAGAACATCTGGTCGACATTTGGGATCATGCCTTTCTGGTCTATGCCAAAGATGCCATGGTGCGCGATTTTCTGGCCACACTGCCAGGACACAAAACGGTGATCATTGAGCAGATTCCGACGGTTGAAAATTTGGCCCGTACCGCGTTCAATATTTTAAAAGCAGTCTATCAAGACCGATATGGCACTGGCTTGCGCCTGCATAAGCTGGTGCTGCACGAGACGCCTAATTGTTGGGCTGAGATTTCCGGCGACGACTGAGCCGATGATGGACGAGTTTTTCATGCAGCAGGCAATCCGCGCTGCGGAGCAGGCCAGGGCGGTGGGCGAAGTGCCGGTGGGTGCGGTGCTGGTCAAAGACGGCGAGGTCATTGCGACCGGATTTAATCGGCCTATCGGCGGGCATGATCCAACGGCGCATGCCGAGATTGCCGCGCTGCGCGCTGCCGCGGTCGTGCTGGGTAACTACCGCCTGCCGGGGTGTACGCTGTACGTGACCCTGGAGCCCTGCGCGATGTGCGCCGGTGCGATGCTGCATGCGCGACTGGCGCGGGTGGTGTTTGGGGCGCCGGATCCCAAGACCGGTGCGGGTGGCTCAGTGCTGAATTTATTTTCAGAAGAAAAACTCAATCACCAAACCGCACTCAGTGGAGGCATATTGGCAGAAGAGTGCGGTACGCTACTGAAAACATTTTTTGCTGAGCGCCGTGCCGCGCGTGCCTGATTGAACTTTGAGCCCAATTTATGTCTGACCGATCTTCTGCTGCCTGTATTGCCATCGTCTCGCCGAGCGGCTATGCGAGCGATCCTGCGGCCTACGAACAAGCAGTGGCTCGACTGCGGGCGCAGGGGCATGTGGTACACGATTACACGGCGCCCTCGGAAAAATTTCAGCGATTTGGTGCCAGCGACAGCGCGCGCCTAGCGCAGTTGCACGCTGCGGCGCGTGATGCTGATGTGCAGATCGTCATGGCTTTGCGTGGCGGCTATGGTCTGTCGCGTTTGTTGCCGGAAATTGATTTTCGATTACTTGCCGAGAGCGGCAAACTCTTTGTTGGCCATAGCGATTTCACTGCGTTGCAGATGGGCTTGCTGGCGCAGACGGGCGCGGCGAGTTTTGCTGGCCCGATGCTGTGCGATGACTTTAGTCGCGCCGATATCAGTACGTTTACCCAGACACATTTCTGGCAGTGCCTGTCGGCGTCGTCCTGTAATTTGCAGTGGGACGCCAAGCACAATCCCGCTATCACGGCCGAAGGGGTGCTCTGGGGCGGTAACCTGAGCATGCTGGTGCATCTGCTGGGTACGCCCTGGATGCCGCATATCGACGGCGGCATTCTTTTTGTTGAAGATGTCAACGAACATCCGTACCGGGTTGAACGCATGCTGCTACAGCTATTGCATGCGGGCGTGCTCGAGCGCCAGCAGGCGGTGGTGATGGGAGATTTCGGCGGGTATCGCCTGACTGATTATGATAATGGCTACGATTTTGCGGCGATGTGCGACTTCCTGCGCA
The DNA here is from genome assembly GCA_945866125.1 of Bordetella parapertussis. GTDB lineage: Bacteria > Pseudomonadota > Gammaproteobacteria > Burkholderiales > Burkholderiaceae_D > Pernthalerella. The sequence goes on along the minus strand of CAMBFZ010000017.1, from coordinate 6,781 downwards.
AGCGGCTGACCGTGCCTCTTGTGCGGGGCCTGCCATTTGGCCATATCCGCGACAAGCTGAGCTTGCCGGTCGGGGTGCACGCCACGCTGCAGGCTGACGCCGCCGGTGTGACGCTAGCCGTGCCGGCCTATCACTCCCTTGTTAGTAGGTGATCGCTGCATCGCACAATGGTAAAATCCGCGCTTTAATTGCGCGCGTTTGCCGCGGCATGTAGTGCAATGTTCTGGTCGACATTGACGACGATTGCCTCGCTGTGACACCGCACCCCACCCGTTTTTAAAAGGTTTCCGTAGTGCTCTCCACCGCCAACATCACCATGCAGTTTGGGCCTAAGCCCTTGTTTGAAAATATTTCTGTCAAATTCGGCGAGGGTAATCGCTATGGCCTGATCGGCGCCAACGGCTGTGGCAAATCCACGTTCATGAAAATTTTGGGCGGCGATCTCGAGCCTTCTTCCGGCAATGTCATGCTCGACACAAACGAGCGTCTCGGCAAATTGCGCCAAGACCAATTTGCCTTTGAAGAAATGCGCGTGCTGGATGTCGTGATGATGGGGCACACCGAAATGTGGGCCGCGATGGCAGAGCGCGACGCGATCTATGCCAACCCCGATGCGACCGACGAAGACTACATGAAGGCCGCCGATCTTGAGGCCAAGTTTGCCGAGTACGATGGCTATACTGCCGAGGCACGTGCAGGTGAGTTGTTGTCTGGTGTGGGGATACCGAACGCGCAACATGCAGGGCTTATGAGCAGTATCGCGCCGGGCTTCAAGTTGCGCGTCTTGCTGGCGCAGGCGCTGTTTTCTAATCCCGACATCCTGCTCCTCGACGAGCCGACCAATAACCTCGATATCAACACCATTCGCTGGCTGGAAGACGTGCTCAATGAGCGCAATTCAACCATGATCATCATTTCGCATGATCGTCACTTCCTCAATCAGGTCTGTACCCACATGGCCGACATGGACTACGGCACCTTGAAAGTCTATCCGGGCAATTACGATGAATACATGCTCGCCTCGACACAGGCGCGGGCACAGCAAATGTCGGTCAATGCCAAGGCTAAGGAAAAGGTCGCCGAGCTGCAAGAATTCGTGCGGCGTTTTTCTGCAAATAAATCCAAGGCGCGTCAGGCGACCTCGCGCGCTAAGCAGATCGACAAGATTAAGGTGGAAGATTTCAAACCATCCTCGCGTCAGAACCCGTTCATCCGCTTTGATGGTGAGAAAAAATTGCATCGCCTGGCTGTTGAGACCCAAAGCATCACCAAGGCCTACGACCATACCTTGTTTAAAAATTTCAATCTCAGTGTTGAAGCAGGCGAAAAAATCGCCATCATCGGTGCCAACGGTGTCGGCAAGACGACGCTCTTGCGCTGCATTGGTGGCGATCTGTGTGGGCTGCATGCGGACAACGGTACAGTCAAATGGGCTGAAAATGCGAATGTCGGCTACATGCCGCAGGACCCGACCGAAGAATTCGCTGCCGACAAAAATCTGACCGATTGGATGGGGCAATGGACCCAGGAGGGTGACGATGATCAGGCAGTGCGCTCAAGTCTGGGCCGTCTTTTGTTTTCAGGGGATGATGTCAAAAAGTCTGTGAAAGTACTTTCCGGCGGCGAAAAAGGTCGGATGATCTACGGCAAGCTGATGCTGGGTCGTCACAACGTGATGCTGTTGGATGAACCGACCAATCACATGGATATGGAGTCGATTGAGTCACTTAACATTGCGCTTGAAAAGTATGCCGGCACCCTGATTTTTGTATCGCACGATCGAGAGTTTGTTTCTTCGCTGGCGACCCGCATCTTGGAAATAAAAGACGACGGCATCGTTGATTTCCAGGGCAGCTACGAAGATTATTTGTCGACGCAGGGCATTGAATAAGTCTGCACAGTGTTTGGGAAAACCAGTATGGAAATCAAGACGATCGAGTTTGAACGCCCGCTCATGACCGAAGGGGCAAGCTGTACCGCTTCGGCGTGGGCGCGGGTGCCGGCCGCGCTGTCAGCGACTGACAAGAGTGCGCTGAAAGAGCGCATCCGGCGTCTGCTGAAAGAACGTGGCGCGGTGTTGGTGGCGCACTATTATGTTGATGCCGACTTGCAGGATCTCGCAGAAGAAACCGGCGGCTGCGTATCAGATTCACTGGAAATGGCGCGCTTCGGGCGCGACCATGCGGCGCAAACACTCGTAGTGGCGGGTGTGCGTTTCATGGGTGAGACTGCGAAAATTCTCTCGCCTGAAAAAAAGGTTTTAATGCCCGATCTAGACGCGACCTGCTCGCTGGATCTGGGCTGTCCTGCGGATGAATTTGCTGCGTTTTGCGATGCCCATCCGGATCGTACTGTGGTGGTCTATGCCAACACGAGTGCGGCCGTCAAGGCGCAAGCCGATTGGATGGTGACCTCGTCCATCGGTCTCGATATCGTCGCCGATCTCCATGCGCAGGGTAAAAAAATTCTATGGGCACCGGATAAGCATCTCGGTAGCTATATTCAAAAAAAGACGGGCGCTGACATGTTGCTGTGGCAGGGTTCGTGTCTGGTGCATGATGAATTCAAGGGGGTGGAGCTTGCCCTGCTGAAGGAACAATATCCGCAGGCCAAAGTGCTGGTGCACCCTGAGTCGCCGGCTGCCGTGGTGGCGCTTGCCGATGTGGTGGGCTCGACCTCGCAGATGATTGCCGCGGCGCAGTCGCTCGATGCGCAGCAATTTATCGTCGCCACCGATAACGGCATTTTGCACAAGATGCGCTTGGCGGCACCGGGCAAAGAATTTATTGAAGCACCTACCGCTGGTAATAGCGCTACCTGTAAAAGTTGTGCGCATTGCCCATGGATGGCGATGAACAGTTTGCAAAATTTGGCTGACGTGCTGGAGTCTGAGCGTAATCAGATTGAGGTGGATCCCGAAACCGGTCGCAAAGCCGTCGTCTGCATCGACCGTATGCTTGCCTTTGCTGCAGCCCGCAAGGCCAGTGTACGGCCAGCGGCTGATCTGGCGGCTGAACAGGCTTTATTTTCGGGCATTGGTCCGGCATGAGCACGCTGCGCAACCCTTTTGCCCCATTTGATCCGGCCTTGACGCTGGCGTTCGAAGAGAACATTCGTGTGGCGTTGGCCGAAGATATTGGCGCCGGCGACTGGACTGCGATGTTAGTGCCCGAGGCGTTGCAGGTGAACGCTACCGTGACTGTGCGCGAGCAGGCGGTGTTGTGTGGTGCGCCGTGGTTTGAAGCGGTGATGCTGCAGATTGATCCGCGTATTGGCGTTGTGTGGGAGTTTGCCGAGGGTGCGCTGATGCCTGCTAATTCGCCAGTTTGCCGGATTGGCGGGCCGGCGAGGTCGCTGTTGACGGCTGAGCGTGCGGCATTAAATTTCCTTCAATTGCTCTCTGGTGTCGCGAGCGTCACCCGTGATTATGTGCGGCTGGTTGAAGGCACCAACGCCGCTATTCTTGATACCCGCAAGACCATGCCCGGGCTGCGGCTGGCACAAAAATACGCGGTCAGGGTCGGTGGTGGAAAAAATCAGCGACTGGCCTTGTATGACGGCATTCTCATCAAAGAAAATCATATTGCCGCTGCCGGCAGTATTGCCGCAGCTTTAGCCGCAGCCCGCGATTTGCACGCAGGGGTATCGATTCAGATTGAAGTCGAAAATCTCGATGAGCTGAATCAGGCGCTCGCTGCAGGCGCCGTCTCTGTATTGCTCGATAACTTTACTACGGATCAACTGCGCAGCGCAGTGACGATGAACGCCGGACGGGCGGTGCTGGAAGCCTCGGGCGGGATTGAGCGTGATACCGTGCGCGCGATTGCCCAGACTGGCGTCGATCGCATCTCGATCGGCAGCTTGACCAAAGACATCAAGGCCACGGATTATTCCTTGCGCGTGGTGGGTTAGCGCGCTGGGCATCTGGCGCTTGTCCCGGCGCCGCTTTAGCCTTTTTTGCGGCTTGGTGCGAGCACCGTCGGTAAGGCTTTCGGCAGGGTCTCGGGAAAATCCTGGCTGTAGTGCAGTCCTCTGCTCTCACGCCGCGACAAAGCGCTGTTGACAATCAGCGAGGCGACATCAACGAGATTGCGCAGTTCGAGTAAATCGCGGGTGATACGGAAGTGTGCGTAGTACTCGTCAATTTCTTCTTTCAGTAAGCCGATCCGGTGCTGTGCTCGTTCAAGCCGTTTTGTGGTCCGCACGATGCTGACAAAATTCCACATAAAGCGGCGTAGCTCGTCCCAATTTTGGGTGATGACGACCTCTTCATCGGCATCCGTTACGCGGCTTTCGTCCCAGGCGGGTAAGGATTGTGCAGGCAAGGCGGGCTGGGCTTCGATATGCATAGCCGCCGCCCGCCCGAGCACCACACACTCGAGGAGAGAGTTGCTCGCGAGGCGATTTGCGCCGTGCAGACCCGAATAAGCCGTCTCGCCCACCGCATACAGTCCTTGCAGGTCGGTGCGACCCGACAAGTCGGTGACGATGCCGCCGCAGGTGTAGTGCGCCGCGGGTACCACCGGTATCGGCTGGCGCGTGATGTCGATACCAAACTCCAGGCAACGTGCATAAATGGTGGGAAAGTGTTCCTTCAAAAACTCAGGCGGCTGATGACTGATGTCGAGATCGACGTGGTCGAGGCCGCGTTTTTTCATTTCGAAGTCAATTGCCCGCGCAACAATATCGCGGGGGGCGAGCTCGCCTCTTTCGTCATGCCTTGGCATGAAGCGGATGCCTGCTGCGTTACCGGCGCCGGCGGGCAATTTGAGCAGACCGCCTTCGCCGCGCACCGCTTCACTGATCAAAAATGATTTAGCGTAAGGATGATAGAGGCAGGTTGGATGAAACTGGATGAATTCCATGTTGGCCATCCGACAGCCGGCACGCCACGCCATCGCAATCCCGTCGCCGGTGGCGGTGTCGGGATTGGTGGTGTAAAGGTAGACCTTACCGGCTCCGCCTGTTGCTAATACTGTGTGGTCTGCAGCAACGGTGATGACTTTGCCAGTCTCGACATTTTGCACATACAGCCCCAGACAATGTGGTGCGCCGTTTTTTAAGCCGAGTTTGTCTGAGGTGATCAGATCGATACCGAAATGGTTTTCGAGCAGCGTGATATTCGGATGGGCGCGGACTTTTTCTTCCAGGGTCAGTTGGACGGCGTGGCCCGTGGCATCAGCAGCATGGATAATGCGGCGCTGGCTATGGCCACCTTCGCGGGTCAGGTGATAGCCAAGTTCGGCTGTGTCATCTTTGGTGAAAGGCACGCCTTGACTGATGAGCCAATCGATTGCATCCCGTCCATGTTCGACGATAAAACGGGTGGCGGCTTCGTCGCATAATCCGGCTCCAGCCACCAGCGTATCGGCGACATGCTGGTCATAACTATCCGTGGAATCCAGGACGGCAGCGATGCCGCCTTGTGCCCAATCACTGGCGCCGTCACGCAGCGTGCGCTTGGAAATGAGCGCAATTTTGCGGGTTTGGGCCAGATGAAGGGCGACTGAAAGACCGGCTAAGCCGCTGCCAACGATGGCTACATCAAATTTCATGGGACTTGTTATCAGATTAAGTGAGCCTCGAGACTATAGGCGATTTAATGCTTCCTTGCCGCAAGCGCCCCGCTTTTCGGTGCATGTTTGATGATGGGATAAAGAAAACTTATAGGCACCAAAGACGATCTACGTCAAATTATTTGTCGCCGCAAGCATAAAAGACAACTTATCCAGTATAATCCGTGCACGTTGAGATTCGAGTAGCAGTGGTGCAGTATCAGTCTGTAATTCCTTACTTGGTTGAGACGATTATGACGCGGGCTATCCCGCACAACTTACTAAGATAGGAAATGCAATGGCAACAGGTACTGTTAAATGGTTCAACGACTCCAAAGGTTTCGGTTTCATCACCCCTGACGAAGGCGGCGAAGATCTGTTCGCGCACTTCTCGGCAATTCAGTCTAGCGGCTTCAAGTCGCTGCAGGAAAACCAGCGCGTCCAGTTCGACGTGACCACGGGTCCTAAAGGCAAGCAAGCTTCGAACATCCAGCCTGTTTAATTGCTGGCGAATACCGCTTACTAAAAAAATCCCCGCCTCGGCGGGGATTTTTTTGCTCATTGCTTTTGTACTTATCCTATCCCGCCCATTTCTAGTATTGCGCGAACGCGTCTTTGTGCTTGGTTGAATGCACTGTCAGGGCGTATGCTTGTCTGAATGGTTATCAGAAAGGCATTCGTCATGATATCGACCCGCACTGCGTTGACCGTTTGCTGTCTATCGTTTTTACTCAGTGGCGGCGTACCCCTTGCTGCCGCGAATGACAGGCTGCCTCACCCCTCCATCCATACCCCCCAGCAGGGTAACCAGTATGCGAGGGGCTCCAGTGTAATAATCGAAAAAAAGGTGGCAGGCGATTTGATCGCCGCAGGGGGAAGCATTAGCGTCACGCAAGCGGTGGCAAAAGATGCGGCACTGGCAGGCGGCACTATTGCCGTCTATGCACCCGTGGCCGAAGACCTACGCGCCTTTGGCGGCGACTTGAGCTTTGGCAACGAGATCGGTGGCGAGTTAGTCGCTGCCGGCGGCAAAATACTGCTCTCGGAGCGTGGCCATGTGAGTGGATCGGCAAATCTGTCCGGCGGACAAATCAACATCGAAGGCCGCATTGATGGCGACCTCCATGTGAAAGGGGGCCAGCTGTTGATCAATGGCCGTATCGGGGGTGACGCGTTACTTCAAGCCGAGAATATTACGTTCGGGCCCACCGCCGTCATTGAGGGGG
>CAMBFZ010000016.1 GCA_945866125.1 Bordetella parapertussis | reverse complement strand
CAGGTCGATGAGGCGACCAATAGCGTGCGCGAGGGAGTGAGCCTGGCGCGGGCGCTTGCTGCGCATAAGCATTTCCCGCCGATGCTCATTCACATGATTCGCGCCGGTGAAGTCACGGGCGAGTTGCCGGCGATGTTAAACCGGGCAGCCAATGTACAGGAGCAGGATCTGGAGCGGCGCGCGATGACGATTGCAGGATTGCTGGAGCCGGCGCTGATTCTGGCCATGGGTGTGGTGGTGCTGCTGATTGTGCTGGCCGTGCTGATGCCAATTATTGAAATTAATCAGTTGGTGCGATGATGAAACGCCTTCCTGAGTTGCTTGCCTTTGTGCTGTTTCTGGGATTATGCGCGTCGCTTACGTATTGGATTCTGCAAGTCGTTGCACCACCACCGCGCGCGGTGACTGCGCCACCGCGCGCGGCGCAAGCCGCGCCATCACACTCTGCGGCGGCCGGGTTATTCGGCGGGCAAGGTAGCACTAATGGGATGACTAAGGTGCAGCTACGAGGGGTGATTATGGCCGGACGCCAGTCCGAGAGTGTGGCCATTTTGGTGCCCGAGGGGGCGGCCGCTATGTCGTTGCGAGTGAAGGGTGAAGTCACGCCTGGCGTGACGGTCAAGGAAATTCATTCGCGCCATGTAGTGTTGTCAGATCACGGTGTGGATCGCGAGCTCAGTTTGCCTTCCTTTGCATCAGCGGGTGGTGCAACGAATACGTTCCTGCCGCCTGTGCCTGCGCGAACAATGCCAGAGCCAGCGCTAAATCCACCCGCACTCCAGACGCCATCGCAAGCGGCGTCTCAGCCTGTACCGACACCATCGGGCGTGCAATCCGGTGCCAGTATGCCTACGGCGACTTCGCAGGGCAATGGCAGTCGTGACAAGCCAAGCTCAGGGGTGCCACCGGTGGGTAATGTGCGGCACTAAAGCCAAGCACTGACCTAAGCTCGCCCGAGCGTGGGCGCCATGCCCTTAGCGGTCATCTGGCCGATCAAATAATGCGTTTAATAATTTGCGGCGCTCGTGTTGCCGCAATGCCGAGGCCGTTTTTTTGTGTGCGCCGGCTTTGCGTTGGCGAGCAGCTGCCACCAAGGGATTGCGCGGCTTTAATAGCGGCGATAACGCCGGTGATGATGGTGGGCCGCGCAAGGCTTGTTGTTGTCGTTTGGTGAGCGTTTTGCGGACCATATTATTGCCGTGATCGTTGGCGTGTTTACAGCACGTAGCGCGACAGGTCTTCATCGACAGCGAGTGCACCGAGTTTTTCGTCCACATAAGCAGCATCGATTGTGATGATCTGGTTGGCTTCGGTGCCCGCCGCAAATGAAATTTCTTCGAGCAGTTTTTCCATGACTGTGTAGAGCCGTCTTGCGCCAATATTTTCTGTTTTTTCATTTACCGAAAAAGCAATCTCTGCCAATCGGCGAATACCTTCTTTGGCAAAATCAACCTGCACATTTTCTGTTGCCAGCAGCGCCTGATACTGGCGCGTCAAGCAGGCATCCGTGCCAGTTAGAATGCGCTCGAAGTCGGCGATGGCCAGCGATTCAAGCTCGACCCGAATCGGAAAACGACCTTGCAGCTCCGGAATCAGATCGGACGGTTTTGCCAGATGAAAGGCCCCCGAAGCGATGAATAAGATGTGATCAGTTTTGACCATGCCGTATTTGGTATTGACTGTGGTGCCTTCGACGAGCGGCAGCAGATCGCGCTGCACGCCTGCGCGAGAAACGTCAACGCCGCTTGTGCTAGAGCGCGATGCGATTTTGTCGATTTCATCGAGGAAGACGATGCCGTTTTGCTCAACATTCGTGATGGCGATCTGGCGCAATTCGTCTTCATTAAGCATGCGTCCGGCTTCTTCTTCGGTCAATAGCTTGAGCGCTTCACCGATCTTGAGCTTGCGCGATTTTTTTCGGCCTGCCCCCATACCGGAAAACATGGATTTAATTTGCTCGGTCATTTCTTCCATGCCGGGTGGCGCCATGATTTCCATTTGCGCGCGCGGTTCGGCAACTTCTATCTCGATGTCGCGATCGTTTAATTCACCTTCGCGGAGGCGTTTGCGAAAAGTTTGACGCGTCGTATTGCCGGCTTTTTCTTCTTCCGTTGCTTGCGTGCTGGCAAAGCCAAAATCGCGAGCCGGCGGCAGCAGGATATCGAGAATGCGATCTTCGGCCGCGTCCTCGGCGCGGGCCCGTACCTTGATCATTTCCAGTTCACGGGTTTGTTTGATCCCGATCTCAGTGAGGTCGCGAATGATGGTGTCGACATCGCGTCCGACATAGCCGACTTCGGTGAATTTGGTCGCTTCGATTTTGATGAAGGGCGCCTCGGCCAACTTGGCAAGACGACGTGCGATTTCGGTTTTGCCGACACCGGTGGGACCAATCATCAAGATATTTTTTGGAGTGATCTCATGGCGCAAGGGATCCGGTACCTGCTGCCGCCGCCAGCGGTTGCGTAATGCGATCGCAACAGCCCGCTTGGCGCGCGATTGACCGACGACATGCTTGTCGAGTTCAGTGACGATTTGTTGCGGAGTCAGATTCATGATGGAGGCCAATGCGGGTTATTCCAGACTTTCAATCGTGTGCGACATGTTGGTGTAGATGCAAAGCTGGGCAGCGATGGTCAAGGATTTTTTGACAATTTCAAGCGGCGACAATTCGGTGTTTTCTTGTAGGGCCTTTGCAGCGGATTGTGCATAGCTGCCGCCGGAGCCAATTGCCCCCACCCCGTCCTCGGGTTCGAGCACGTCGCCATTGCCGGTAATGATCAGTGTTGCGTCACGGTCTGCAACGAGCAACATGGCTTCGAGCCGACGCAGTACGCGGTCGGTCCGCCAGTCTTTGGCAAGCTCAACCGAGGCACGCATCAGATTGCCCTGATGCGCTTCGAGTTTAGACTCAAAGCGGTCCAGCAGAGTGAACGCATCTGCGGTTCCGCCCGCAAAGCCAGCGAGTACTTTGCCGTGGAAGAGTTTGCGAACCTTGCGGGCCGTGCCTTTCATGACCACATTGCCGAGGGTAACCTGACCGTCGCCGCCGATGGCAACTTGATTGCCGCGCCGTACAGACAAAATGGTCGTGCCGTGAAATTGTTCCATGATGCTTTCGCAAAAAATAGCGGTAAAAGACGCAGGATAAGCCTTGTCGTATTCTCAGGGTTTGCGCGTAATGATCGACAGCTTGCCTTTTGTGCCGACGAGTTTCAATAGTACAGACACCAGAAAATTCGTATTGCGCAATTCTACCGGTTTGTCGCCCGCAAGCCGTTCGAGGTCGACCAGCCAAGTTGCCGCAACGATGAAATCAATCTTGCCTAGCTGCGCGCAGTCAAGAACAATCGTTGGACGATTTTCTGCATAGCGACTGATGCGTTGAAGCAGAGGCGCAATCGGCGCATTGACTAATGCCGGCATGAGGAAATTTGCACTCTCTGCTATTGGGATGCTGCCGGCGGGGGCGACGAACGGTGGTGGTGAGATTTCATAGGTGATGCAATAGTCGATGCAGACTTCTTCGTGTGCGGCCTGCTCGTTGAGCAGACGGTGCAACTCAATGAGCAACCGCCACGCTGATTCGTCAGCGTCCCGACGACCAGTCTGGATCAGACTGCGCAGCTTATTGATCAATCCGACGGCGCCGGTGATCATAAGCTCGCGATTTTCGGTATGCCATTCATCAAGGAGTGCAAGGAGCGCAACGCAGCCTTCATGATCGACGTCAGCGACCGCGTTAAATTCCAAATTAAGCCGGGGATGCTGACCGCCTAATTTTTTTAATTGCTCCAGCAAAGGCCGGCTACCACCACATAGCTTGCCCCTGAAGCTGAGTGCATGCGGGGCAGCGCGGTCGTGCTGCTCGGGCGTTGCGGAGCTGCTGTTGATCCATTGTGGCGGTGAGGTTTCAAATCGATGAGCATACGCAATGGCGAGTTGTTCAAATTGCTGCTGCGTGCCTGTCAGCTGAGCTAGCTCAAATTGCATCCACCAGGCTATCTGCTCATAAGACCTTGGTGTTGCGGTCGACAATTTTGCTGAGGTCGCCTCAGCCAGCAAAGATTGTGCCGCCGCAGCCTGGTTGTTGGCAAATAAAATGGCCGCTTCTTCGATGATCTGCGGCAGCGTCACAGCCGCAGTGCTGACCGAATAATCGAAGAAATCAGCAGCTGCCGTGCCGGGCAAGCTTGCGCCAAACTCGGCAGACATTTCCGATTCGATCGCGTCGATTTTTTTCGAGGTGTCGCGCGCTTCTGCGCCGGGCTGCAAAGTGGCCGCGCTAGCGCCGCGCACGTGATGCACATTTTTTTTGCCAAATAACCCGAAAATTTTCACAAGCGGCCTGCTGCATTGAGAGCATTAAAGAAATAAACGCAGATCGTAAATCGAATGGCATTCGATTTACATACCGATCTAGTCTGAAGAAGAAAAACCTGCCACGCAATTACAACGACGCAGTCAGGCTTTGTCAAACAAACTTCTTACGTTTGCGTTTATTTTTGATGGGTCGTTCGAGGATCGACTATTGCTAACGCAAGCAGCACACGACGGGAGAAAAATCTTGCCGTGATTCACTTTGTAGTCTGAGTTGGCCGGGTCGCCGAGTGCACTGGCGACCGGAGTGGCAGATCAATCAGTCGCCGTAGAGTTTTTGTTTTAGCTCGCGCCGTTGCTGGGCTTCGAGCGACAGCGTGGCTGTGGGTCTGGCTAGCAGCCGCGGTATGCCGATGGGCTCGCCGGTTTCTTCGCACCAGCCGTAGTCACCGCCATCAATGGAGGCAATCGATTGCTGCACTTTCTTGAGTAGCTTGCGTTCGCGGTCGCGAGTGCGCAGCTCAAGGGCGTGTTCTTCTTCGATGGTGGCGCGGTCGGCCGGGTCCGGTACCAGCACGGTTTCGCGCAAATGCTCGGTGGTCTCACCCGCATTTTTCAGTAGATCTTTTTCGAGCTGCTGGAGGCGAGCCCGGAAAAAAGCGAGTTGCGCCGGATTCATGTAGTCCTGCTCGCCCATCTTGAGTATCTGGGCTTCGGTGAGCAGTTCGCCGCCTTTGGCGGCAGAAGTCGGGGTTTTGGTAGTGGTTGCCACGTCGCTTACTTTCGAAACTGCGGAATCATTAATTTTACCTGCCGGACCTGCTACTGCCTTGCTGCTGCGCAGGTCCTTGGGCGCGTCATTCCGGGCGGCTGCCTTACCGGATTTGCTGCTACCGGTCGCCCCTTTTGAATCGGCCACTATTTTAATGGTTTTGCCTGCGGCCGTGGCAATCGCTGCATTTTTTTGCGTCGCCAGCGCTACATTGGGCTTGGCCGCTGCTAGTGTGCCAGCCTTTTGGGCGGTGGCCGGTTTTTTTTTGGCATCCGGGGTAGCTTCCCATTCATTTGATTGGGGCACCCCTTAGCGATATCCGAGGATCAGTCCCTGGAAAAAGCTGCCGTAGTTTATACCAGACACTGCTCTAAGCCATCAAAAAAGATCTCTTTTGGCAGCGATTGTCCGATAAAAACGATCTTACTGCCGCGAACGTCCTGTTCATCCCATTTTGCGCCCAGGTCGCTGCCCATGGTTTGGTGTACGCCTTGGAAAATAACCTTACGTGTCGCGCCTTCGAGCCACAGGATGCCTTTGTAGCGCAGCATACGCGGGCCGTAGACTTGTACTAGCCCTGCCATGAATTCTTCCAGCCGCGGCGGATCGAATGCCCTTGCGCTGCGAAATACAAAAGCGGCAATCTCGTCCGTATGGCTATGGCCGCCGTGGCCGCTGTGATCTGCTTCGTGCCCGTGGTGGGTATGGCCTGAATGGTCGCAATGGTCGTCGCAGTCGTGCGCATGGTCTTCGGCGTGTAAAAAATCGGGGTCGATTTCCAGTTTGTCATTGAGATTAAAGCCGCGTATGTCAAAAATGGCATCAATGGGTGATGTGCCGAAGTCAGTCCTGCCGATCGGTGCGCGCGGGTTGATCCGCTTGAGCCGGGATTCTAGCGCGGCGAGCTGGTCGGCGCTGACCAGGTCCAATTTTGAGAGCAGCATGCGGTCGGCAAAACCAACCTGACGCTGAGCTTCCTGGTACTGATCGAGCTGCTGCATCGCGTGGCTGGCGTCGACGATGGTGATGATGCCGTCGAGCAGATAATGGGTCGCGACTTCGTCGTCCATAAAAAAAGTTTGGGCAACTGGCCCCGGGTTGGCCAAGCCGGTGGTTTCAATGACGACGCGGTCAAATTGCAGCTCGCCGGCAAGCCGCTTTTGTGACAACTGACTCAATGCCGTAATCAAGTCGCCGCGGACCGTGCAGCAAATGCAGCCATTATTCATTTCAATAATTTGCTCGCGGCTGTCTTGCACCAAAATTTCGTTGTCGATATTTTCTTCGCCAAATTCGTTTTCGATGACAGCAATTTTTTGTCCATGCTGTTCATGCAAAATGCGGTTGAGCAGCGTTGTTTTGCCGGCGCCAAGAAAGCCGGTCAGGATGGTGGCAGGAATTAATGACATGAGAGAGCCTTAATCGACAGGGTCAGGTGGGCTGGCGCCCGGGTTCAGGCGGGGGATTTTTGTTTTTTTGCGCGTGGATGGGCCGCATCATACACTTGCGCGAGCCGCTGAAAATCGAGCGATGTGTAAATCTGGGTAGAGGTAATCGATGCATGGCCAAGCATCTCCTGCACCGCGCGCAAATCACCGGAAGACTGCAGCATGTGCGAAGCAAAGGAATGACGTAATACGTGCGGATGCACATCGGCCGGAATGCCGACGGCCAGCGCGTGTGCCTTGATGCGTGTTTGTACGGCGCGCGGCGTCATGCGCATGCCGCGCGCCGTCAGAAACAGTGCACAGGCATGCGCCAGCGGCGTCGGTTTCGCCAGCGCGCCACGTACCGCGAGCCAGCTGCGCAAAGCAGAAAGCGCGGCGGCACCAACCGGTACACGGCGTTGCTTATTGCCTTTGCCTGTGACAGTGACTTCGCCCGCATCAAAATCAATCCAGCCCAACGAACTATACCCGGCCTCATGGACATACTGCAGATCGAGTCCTGTCAGCTCAGAGACCCGCAGCCCGCTTGAGTACAGCAATTCAAACATCGCATGATTACATCGTTGCGCAACGTTGGCCGTCTCACCTTCAATGGCACTGCCGGCGACCAAGCGCACCGCGTCGTCAACGCCAAGGGCCTTGGGCAGGGGCTTCGCGCGCTTGGGTGGCTTGATGCCGATGACTGGGTTGGTTTCGCATCGCTGTTGGTCTGCCAGCCAGGTAAAAAAACCGCGCCATGCGGAAAGTTTGCGTGCTATCGAACTCGACGACAAGCCTCGCGCATGAAGCTGACTGGCAAAGCGACGGATAGCGAAATGCCCGAGTGCGGCAAGCGCCGTGGGTGCGCCGGGTGGCGTAGATACTGTAGCCGCAGCCAGCTTTGCCAGTTCATCCAAATCGCGTCCGTAGTTGCTTAGGGTATGCGCGGCGAGCTTGCGTTGTGATTGCAAGTGCTGGAGATAGCCGTTGATATCGGCATCGTCGCGCGCGTTAGCCATTTGTGGCGCGACTCAGCGGAGCAGTCCCTGCAGCGCTGCGCCGGCGGTGTCGCCGATACGCGTGAGGAAATCCGTCGCCAGCTCGCTGGAAAATCGTTGTGGATCCGGTGAGCCCAGTACCAGTAAGCCAAAGCTCTTGGTGTCGCCAGACTTGCGCAAAGGGATAATGGCCATCGATTGGATCTCCTCGGCATGCTCGAGCCAATCGACCCCGGTTTTGTCTTTGGCGGGGCCACAATAAGGCGCGGTGAGCCCATCAGCGAAAGCTTGTGCGTGCGTGTCGCCATCGCCGGAAAACCAGGCATCAGCAAATTCTGCTGAGGCGCCCCATATGCGCAGACTCGCGCCGGGGACCCCAAAGCCCTCTCGCATCGCTTGTAGCAAGGTCTCTGGCAAGTTCGTATCGTCGCGTGAGCGCAGCAGCGTACGCACCCATTGATGAAACTTCTCAATGATGGCGTCATTGTCCTTGGCCACGTGCGTCAGGTTAGCGAGCTTGAGTTCAAGCAGCCGGGCTTTTTCGCGTAGCACCTCGACCTGCCTCTCGTGCAGGGACACGGTACGGCCACCGAGTTGCGTTGTGAGTCGCAGGCTGCCCATCAGCTCTGGGTAGTCATCAAAAAACTCCGGATGGTTTTCAAGGTAGAGCGCAACGGAGTGGGAATCAAGGATGGCAGTCATAGAGTTGTCAGCGAGGTCAATAATGGAAACGGCATTGGTGGATGATCAGCTTGTCGCCGAGCGACTCAAATATCAGCCGGTGTTCGCTGGTGATTTTCACCGCGCTTAAAAAGATACTGCCGAATTGTAATGCGCTCTGCTGGTGGCGCGCTAATGCCGGACCGTTCGCCAACCTGTCGAGTAGTTGCCGGATTCGCTGGGCGATGTGTTGGTCACACTGATCCCAGTAGTCGAGATCTTCCTGCGCTAGCGAAGTCAGGAGCACCGTCATGGCGGCTTCGTCTTGCAAAGATATTCGTCGCGCAGCAATTGCAGACTGCGTTGCAAGCGTTCCGCATTCAAGGGTGTGGCAAGCACATGCGCGGTTTCCTGCAACGTGCGCCAATCTGATTCGCTCACCAACATCAGGTTGTCGCCGCTATCGCGCGTAATGATCACGGCGCCGACTTCGGCCAGCGAGACCGCTTCATCAAGATGGGTACGCAGATAATCAAGCGAAAGCGCGTGCATGGTCGATTGAGGGGCTTAGAAATTGAGGCGCTTGCGCACAAAGTAGGGAGGCAAATAAGGGGATCGCTTCAGGCAATCGTCTATTGCTCGCATTCTACCTTTGTCTGATTGATTGGTCAGCGGCAAATAGGAACGGCCGTGTCATGAAAAAAGGGCACCGTACGGTGCCCAAAGGGGTCAAACAAGATTAAGTTTTTAGAAAATGCTGGGAGGTGCATGCCCGGCGGAAGGCAACGGCGACCCTCTCGGGAGATCGTCGCCAACAACTTGTCAGATTGTCGAGCCGGATTGCATTAAAAAATGTGACGCACGCCGAGATTAAATGCGCTGTCGCCAGAGCCCGCTTCTGAGTTGTTGCCAACTGTATAGCTCGCACCATTTTTGTTGTCGATACTTGCCCAGGCGGCGTAAATATTGGTGCGTTTTGACAAGGTGTAGGTGTAGCCGAGACCAAACTGGTTAGCGTCGCGGTTAGCGGCAGTGCGGTCATCCTTACGGATGAAGGAGGCAATAAATGTGTGACTGCCAAATGGGACACTGGCGCCAATGAGGAAATCACGGCTTTTTGCTGAATTGCTTACTGGGGTGCCGAATGGCGGTTTAAAACCCGGCGGAAACAGGGCCGGTTTTGTCAGGTCGAACCCAGCGAGCACTGGTGTGGGCGAGCTTTCTGCGCCATCATGATCAGCAAACGCCGCGAACACTTTGACTGCTGTTAAGTTCCAGGTCGCTGCAAGCATAGTGCTCTTGGATGTACCGTTATCGTAGACGTTCCCTTTGTTGTGATGCGCCAGTCTGACTGTGAACGGAGCAACATCGTAGCCAATGGATCCACCAATTTGGCGTCGTGCGCTGCTGTCGCCCTGAATTTCGCCAAAACCATAAGCCAAGTCACCGGAGACGCCGCCGGCAAAGATCGGTGATGCGTATTTGACGGTATTGCTCATGCGGATGCCCGAATTGGCCATCACATTTAGAGCCGCACCGGCCATGCCGCTGGCAAAGGGATCGACGCCATTGAGCGTGAGGAAGTAAGGCGTGTACTGGCGACCCAACGTCACCGTACCGAAGTCGCCCTGCAAGCCTACAAAGCTTTGGCGGGCGAATGCCACGCCGCCTTGATTAAAGCCGCCCTGATCAGCTGCAATCCCTGTCTCCAGCACAAACAAGCCTTTAAGGTTGCCGCCCAGATCCTCGGTGCCTTTCACGCCGAGTCGGGTGCCCGACTGCGCACCGCTAGTTACTTTTTGCACCGAACCGGCGGCAGCGCCGCGTTCGCTGACCAAGCCCATGTCGACAATGCCGTACATGCTCACAGCTGTCTGCGCGTTGGCAGTGGCGGCAAAAGAGCCGGCTATCGCCAGCGTGATGAGTGATTTCTTCATTTTTTCCGTCCTCAGATTGAAGTTTTGGTTGAAATCCGCGCAAGTCGGATAAATCAACAATAATTTTTGAAATGGAAACTTTCTGAAGATCGGTGCCCTTGTTTCATAGCCTTAGGACAAAACCGGCGATGCATCGCATTATTGTTGTTTTATTGGCACGGATTGCCGTTGACGCAACGTATCGGTCGGGCGCACAGTGGGGTTCTTGTTTTGACAATACTTGCAGGGTAAAGCGGGGGTGGTTGAACGGAATCTGTTGCGGGATTGCGCCAGTATTGGCCGCTTTATGCGGCTCAGCCAGGCAATACCGTCTCGCAGCGTGTATCAACCGGCGACCCGCAGCACCCGAGAAACGGATCAGTCTGGCCACATGGCAAATCGTGATGAACTAATGATTATTCGGAGCGCGCGCATTGGACAGGCGGCCGCCCAACTTGCGCTCGGCAAGCGTTATCTGTTTGGCGGCGGCGGCTTGCCGCAAAGCCTGGCCACGGCCCTACACTGGCTCGAGCGCGCGGCAGAACAAAACCAGCAAGACGCATGGCTCTTGATCGGCAATCATATTCCGTTTGACATTGCGCATCAGGCCGCCAATCCCTTGCGCATTGCGCTTTGGTATGAGCGTGCTTATGAGGCGGGTGTGGCAAAAGCGGGGTTGACACTGGCAATGCTGGTTTTTGCGCACTGGCCACGGGCGGATCATTCCCTGCGCCAGAAGGCCACGGGGGCCTTACAAATGGCGGCCGAATCAGGGCTGCCGGAGGCGCAGTGGTTGCTGGCACAGCAGTTGGGGATCAAGGACATGATCAACCAGATTGCCGCACGCTTGCAGCCCCATGCGCTGGCGCGCCGCAACAAGGCGTTCGAATGGGCCGCCCGGGCGGCCCGGGGTGGCATCATCGATGCTCAGCGTGTCGTCGCCCATGGTGCCTGGATCAATCAAGATCACCTCAAATATCTTTTCTGGGCCTTGCCCATGGCGCAAGACATTGAACGTCAAAGCGAGGCCGAGGGCACAAGCATTCGCCGCACTTACAACCCGCAAGACCTCGATATTCTGGCGCGCTGCGCGCAATCCTTGCTGCTCACTGCCGACCCCAATTGCCGGCTGATCGAAAAATATCTGAAATTAGCCGCCGAGGGGGGGGATACCGAAGCGCAGGTTTCGCTGGGATTGTGGACGGCGCGCATGGATCCCAACGGCGAGCGGATTACGGCCATTCCCGGCGTGGCCCACTACAAGAAGGCCTTGCGCTGGCTATCAATGGCTGGCGATCAGGGTTTCGCGGCAGCTTGGTATGCCATGTCGCTTATTTTTCTCAAGCCGGAATTTTCCCGCCGCAGCCTCGGTGAAGCGCGCCGGTTTCTGGAAATGGCGGCTGGTGCCGGTCATGTACGGGCGCAGTTGGAGCTGGGATTAGCGGCCTGGCGGGGCCGTCGCCTTGATCCACGCTCCGATGTCAAAGCTGTGTATTGGCTACAAAAGGCAGCAGGACAAGGGAGCGAAGAGGCCATCGCGTTGCTCATAAAAATCGCCCCCAAAGTAAAAGTGGCCGAATGGGCACGGGCGGCCCGTGTGATTTTTACTCGGGAGCTGAGCAATCAGTATCCGTTTATCGCTGCCCGCATCGAGCTCGGTTATTGGTTCGGTCTCTCGCGTGCCGAAGCCTTACTCGTTGAAGTGGAAGAGGCTGATCAAGGGCATTGCCTCGAAGTGGATATTCGCGTTGAGCATCCGCGCAGTCGACGCCGGCTGATTCAGATCGAAACCGGTGAGCAGCGGCAGGCGCTTGACCGGATTAACCGGTTGCTCGACAGTGGCGATGACGAATCAAGCGGGCCCGAAGGCAATTACCGTCAGCGCCTTTATCGTTTTCGCAGCCTGATCAAAAGCCGCACCGTCCGAGGCACGGCATGAACATCAGATCTCAATGGAGCCCTCAAACACACTCACAGCTGGTCCGGTCAAGAGCACCGAAGCCGTGCCGCCTGCCCACGCAATCGACAACGCACCGCCCTTTGTGGCGACCGCTACCGGCGAATCCAGCAAGCCCAGGCCAATGCCTGCGACTACTGCTGCGCAAGCGCCGGTGCCGCACGCGAGCGTCTCACCCGCACCGCGCTCATACACACGCAACCGAATATGGTGGCGGTCGACAATCTGCATAAACCCGGCATTGACCCGGCGCGCAAAGCGCACATGGGTTTCGATTGCGGGACCGTCTTGTGCCACCGCTGCTTGCTCGGTATCGGGCACAATTTGCACTGCATGCGGATTCCCCATCGAGACCACTGCGAGGTCGATGGTTTTGCCATTGACTGGCACAGGCCATAACGTGACCGCATGCTGAACCCTGCCTTCAAGGCCGGTGCAATCAAAGGGCACCTCCGCCGGTACCTGGATCGGCGCGCCCATGTCAACGGTGATGCCGCCATCATCTTCCAGCTTTGGGGCGATCACGCCAGCCATCGTCTCGACCCGGATTTGGCGCTGGTCCGTCAAGCCCTTGTCGATGACAAATTTGGCGAAGGCACGGGCCCCGTTGCCGCATTGCTCAACCTCGCCACCGTCAGCATTAAAAATGCGGTAGCGAAAATCTACGCCTGCCGACAAAGGTTTTTCGACAATCAGAATCTGGTCGGCACCGATGCCAAAGCGGCGGTCTGCGAGCATGCGCCACTCTTCTGGACGCAGATTAATGCTTTGATTGATCGCGTCGATGACGATGAAATCATTGCCCGCTCCATGCATCTTGGTAAATTTTAATTTCATGAGCAGAGTATAAAGTGCTGTGCGTTGAACATCTTTAATTGTAGAAGCCGGCCACGCCGGGCGGGCGGGTTTTGAAACGTTTGTGAGACCAAAAATATTCCGACGGTTCTTCGAGTATGCGCGCTTCGATAAAGGCATTCATCCGACGCGTTGCAGCGCTCATGTCGTCGCCCGGGTAGTCGTCCCAGGCCGGATAAAAAATCACCTTCCAACCTCGATAATCCGGCAGAAAACGGGTCACCACCGGGATCACCTGGCCCTGGGTGGCGGCAGTCAGTCGTGCCGGTGCCGTTAGGGTCGCTGCGGGTATGCCGAAAAACGGTACGAAGACCGATTCGCGTGGTCCGAAATCCATATCAGGCAACATCAAAAATGGACGACCGCTTTTCATTGCGCGCATGATCGGTTTAACGCCGGCATCGCGCGCCATCAGATTGCTGGCGTCAGGCGTGAACCGAAGCCGGCCTTTGCGCAGCGCTTCATCAAATACTTGATTACGTTGGCGCGAATAAATGGAGCATGCCGGACCCGCCATCGTAATGGCCACACCAGCGACTTCGAGGCACACAAAATGTGGGCACAACAAAATCGTTGGGCGTTGCGCGATTTGCTCTGTAGGTACCGATGGCTCAATCACAATCAGCCTGGCCAGCCGCGCAGGTGACGCCCACCATAAAATGCCGCGCTCCAGAATGCTGCGGGCATAGCCTTGAAAATGCGCGCGCGCGATCTGCAGTCGCGCTGCGTCAGACAAATCCGGCAGGCAGAGTTTCAGATTCGTTAAAGTAATGTGACGACGGCTTCGCATCAGCACAAACAGCACCGAGCCGATCAGCTTGCCGATACGGCCTAGCACCGGCAGCGGCAGCCAGTGCAATAACCACATCAAAGCGAGCATCAATCGCATGCGATCTCACTTTCGTTGGGCGCTGTTGGCGGTGTCCCCTTGTAGCGGTTATAGCTCCAAAAATACTGGCTGGGGCATCGCGCAATCAATTGCTCCATTGCTGCATTGATGGTGCGCGCCTGCTGCGCTGGGCTGCCGCGTAAGATCTCGGTAAAGGGGACGAAATGAATCGCAAAGCCATCACCGCGCGGCAGACGCTCGGCAAAAGATAACACCAATTGCGCACCGCTCATTTCGTGCAGGCGAGCAGGTAGCGTCATCGTATAAGCAGCCTTGCCAAAAAATTCCGTCCACACCCCTTCGCCTTGTTGCGGGACCTGATCCGGCAATAATCCGATGGCGCCGCCCTTGCGCAGCGTCTTGAGTAAGGTACGTACTCCCGCAAGATTAGCTGGCGCCAACGTTAACTGATCGCGCGCACGCGCCTGCTCAAGCAATGGTTTTAACACGGCCTTATGCGGCGGACGATACAGCGCAGTCAACGGCGTTCTGCTCGCGATTGTCTGCGCAATAATTTCGAAGCAACCCAGATGCGGCGTAAGAAAAATCACACCGCGTCCCGTATCAAGCGCAGCTTGTGCGATATGCCAGTCGTGAATGTGTGCAGTTTTTTGCACGCGCTTCGGGGGTGCGCACCAGATAAAGGGTAGTTCGAATACATTTTTTCCCGCCTCAGCGATTGCTGCCGGGAGTAAATCAGCATAGCCGGCACGCGTCATATTGTCGCGCATGCGCTGACGATACGATGGTGTTAGCGCGTACACCAGCCAGCCCGTGATCATGCCAATGGCATGCAACACAGACAAAGGAAAAACAGATAAAAACTGGAAAAAACGCAGCAGCATCCGTAAAAGGAAAAGGAAGGGGAGTTTTGCTCAATCGTAGCAAGACGCGTAAAATAACACGAAAGTTTTACCCGCCGAGTTAACAGACAACTTGCGAGGCGGTATATAAATTTCGCTAAAGCGTCGCAGGCTCATTGAATTGACCGCGACACGATGTCAATTTTAACTAGGGAGCTTGCATGTCAAAAGAATACCTCTTCACTTCAGAGTCCGTCTCCGAAGGTCATCCGGACAAAGTCGCCGACCAGATCTCCGACGCAATCCTCGACGCCATCCTCGAACAAGACCCGCGCGCCCGCGTCGCCGCCGAGACCTTGTGCAATACCGGCCTGGTGGTGCTGGCAGGCGAGATCACGACCACGGCCAATGTCGACTACATTCGCGTCGCACGCGACACCATCAAGCGCATCGGCTATGACAACACCGACTACGGCATCGACTACAAAGGTTGCGCAGTGATGGTCTGCTACGACAAGCAATCTCCTGACATCGCCCAAGGCGTTGACGAAGGTCGCGGACTCGATCTCGATCAGGGTGCTGGTGACCAGGGTCTGATGTTCGGTTACGCCTGCGATGAGACGCCCGAGCTCATGCCCGCCGCAATTTATTATGCCCATCGCATCGTCGAGCGTCAGTCGCAATTGCGTAAAGACGGGCGTCTCCCATGGCTGCGACCAGACGCCAAATCGCAGGTCACGCTCAAATATGTCGACGGCAAACCGGTGGCGATCGACACCATCGTGCTATCGACTCAGCACGCACCCGAGATGGCGCATAAGCAGATCGAAGAAGCTGCGATCGAATCCATCATCAAGCCGGTTGTGCCGCAAGAGTGGCTCAAAAATACCCGCTACCTCGTCAATCCTACGGGCCGCTTCGTCATCGGTGGACCGCAAGGTGATTGCGGATTGACTGGTCGAAAAATCATCGTCGATACCTACGGCGGTGCCGCTCCCCATGGCGGCGGTGCGTTCTCCGGCAAAGACCCTACCAAGGTCGATCGTTCCGCAGCCTATGCTGGTCGCTATGTCGCCAAAAATATCGTCGCCGCTGGTCTGGCCGAGCGTTGCCAGATTCAGATTTCGTACGCGATCGGCATTGCGCTGCCGACCTCGGTCATGGTAACCACCTTTGGTACTGGCAAAGTCAGCGATGAAAAAATCGCCGAGCTCGTGCGCGAACATTTTGATTTGCGTCCTAAAGGTATTGTGCAGATGCTCGACCTGCTGCGGCCCATCTATCAAAAGACAGCTGCCTATGGTCATTTCGGTCGCGAAGAGCCCGAATTTAGCTGGGAGCGCACTGACAAAGCAGCTGCGCTAAAGGCTGCCGCCGGGCTGTAATTTAAGCCTCGATCGCAACAGCGGGTAAGGCCGCAGATTCGTCTGCGATCTTGCCCGTTTTTTTATTTATTGTTTAAGATAGATGGGCTGGCAACGTCAGTTTGCAACAGCATTAGTGCTTTTTCATTTTTAAGAAATAGATCGTTTTTAAGCAGCTGTCTCCCACCAAAAAACGGCGCTCCGCTGCTACCCTTGCCGTCACTCGAATTGTTGTGACGGTCAATTGGCATGAGTATTTTTCCCCGGCTGCGCGAGTCGCATCGCATCATTCTGATCGCGATATTTTTATTGGCGTCCATCTCCATCGCACCTGCTCAGGCAGAAATGCAAACAATGCATCGCAAGGCAGGCTCCCGTTTGTCTGCTATTGCGCCCCTGCCAGAAGAAGAACAAATACACCGTCTGATCATCACGCCCCGGCAGGCAATCGGGCAAAAATTAAGTGTGCAATTAGCCGATGGCGACGCGAACCGGCTTGCGACCGTAGCCAATGTGCCCATGATAGTCGAGCGTCGCCTGACCGGTCGCGCGCATCTTTTAAAAATACATCGAAGTGTTGGTCTCTCTGAAGCACGCGCAATTGCAGCCCGGCTGGCTGCGATGCACGACGTAGAGCTCGCTGAACCGGATCGCATCATGCGCATTGACAGCGTGGTGCCGGCCGATCCAATCTATGAATCGTCACCAGGTCAGTGGCATTACCGAGCGCCGGATCAGCGCAATACCGGTGGTGCCGATCTGCCTGATGCGTGGGGTATCACGCTCGGTAGCGCCACCATGCGCGTGGCGGTGCTTGATACCGGCATGCTGCCCCATCGGGATTTGGCGGGCATGTTACCCGGCTACGATTTTGTCAGCAGCGCCAGTCTGGCCAACGACGGCAATGGTCGCGACAGCGATGCCAGCGACCCCGGCGATTGGGTGGCCGCCGGTGAATGCGGCAGCGGTACAGCGGCGGCCAATTCAAGCTGGCATGGCACGCACGTTGCCGGTACCATCGCGGCGCAAATGAATAATGGCTTATTCGGTACCGGTATCGCGCCCAATGTAAAGCTGTTGCCCGTGCGGGTACTGGGAAAGTGCGGCGGCTACACCTCCGATATCATCGACGCCATGCGCTGGGCCGCGGGCATTGACGTGCCTGGTGTGCCGCGTAACCGTAACCCGGCGCGTATTCTCAACCTCAGTTTTGGTAGCCCGGGGAGCTGTTCGGCGGCGTTCCAAAGTGCCATTAACGACGTCAATGCCGCTGGTGCCATCGTCGTTGTCGCCAACGGTAATGGCGGCGGCGACAGCGCCAATGAGCCCGCAAACTGCAGTGGCATCGTGGCGGTAACGGCGCATGCCATCGGCGGCGACAATGCTGATTACGCCAACATCGGCCCCGGTACCACCTTGAGCGCACCGGGGGGCGGCTGCGGCGCCCTCAGCAGCGCTTGCGTAGCAGGTCAAGACGGCGCGCCGGTGGTTGTCTCGCTCGGTGATGCAGGCATAACCCGACCGCTTGCCAATAGCGCTGCGTATAAGTACGGCACCAGCATGGCGGCCTCGCATGTCAGCGGCAACATGGCGCTGATGCTCTCGCTTGACCCAGGACTCACGCGCGCGCAAATCATCAGCATCTTGCGTGCCTCAGCCCGTCCCCACCCGGCGTCAAGCGCTTGCGCGTTGAGCGCAAATGCCGGCTTGTGCGGTGCCGGCTTGCTTGATGCGCAGGCAGCACTCACTGCCGTTGTACCGACGGTCGAAATCAGTCAGCCGCGCCAGATCGTCACACCTGCAGCCTCCGTCACGCTGCGTGGCAGCGCCCAGGCACCCAGCGGTCGCACCATCGCACGCTATCAATGGCAGGCAGCGGCCTCAAATCCGGCGCCCGTTACGCTAACGACTCCCGGGTCAGCCGAGACCAGCTTCATTGCCCCGGCCAGCGGCACCTATCTCTTTACGCTCGAGGTCACCGACAGCAATGATGCCGTTGCCACCGCCACGGCCATCGTGAAAGTCAACAGCGCGCCGGTGTTGTTGCCGCCGCCGGCGCAGACAATAGAAGTCGGCGCCACACTGCGTGTGCAATTAGAAGCCACTGATGCAGACGGCGACCCTCCCATATTTAGCGCCACGTCGCTGCCGGCTGGCGCCAGTCTCTCTGCAACAGGCTTGTTGAGCTGGCCGAGTGCTGCGCCTGTTGGCACCTATCGAATTGGTTATGAGGCCAGCGATGTGGACAGCCGCAGCGCGCCGGGACTGTTGTCCGTGACCGTCACGCCAAGCCAAGGAAAGGCAGGCGGTGGCGGTAGCTTGGAGGGCGACCTGATACTTGTCTGCGGCCTAATCATGGCAGTGCTGCGGCGTTGCAGGCGCAAGCCATGAAGCTCAACCCACGCTGGCTGACAGGTGCGGCACTCACGCTGTCATCGCTCGCAGTTTATGTCTGGCCAAATGCGATGACGGCGCTAATCTGGCAGCGTGATGCCTTAGCTGAGGGCCAATGGTGGCGCCTCATCACGGCGCATTTTGTACATCTTAATGTGCGCCACTTGTTATGGAATCTGCTTGGTGCGTGGGTGATCTGCGAGCTGTTATGGGATCAGCTGGAATTGCATGAAGGCCTCATGTTGTGTGGCGCCAGCGCGTTAGGCGTGAGTCTGCTCTTATGGTTTTGTCAGCCTGCTTTTTTTTGGTACGCCGGACTCTCCGGTGTACTGCATGGCCTGTGGGCCGGGGCAGCGGGCGCGGCATGGTGCCGTCGCCCGAGCTTGTTTTTTTCGGGTGCGCTTATCCTGCTGCTAGGCAAACTGGCATGGCCAGTCGGCAGCATCGCCGGCATGGCGGTGGCCTCGAACGCGCATCGCTATGGGGCGCTCACGGGCCTTGCCTGGCTCGCTTGCACAGAGATTCGCCGTTTTCGTTTAAAATACTGCGCTGCCAAGGAGCGTTGCGACAGAGTGCCTTACTCTGCCAGGCTTGGCTGGTCAACACTGCAACTGCGCTCACGTATCTTTCTTTTTAATTTTTTCAAGAAAAGGAGGGCGTGATGAGCGCCGTACTCAAATCCGTCGATTCAACATTCAATGACTATCTCGTAGCTGACATCAGCCTGGCTGATTTTGGTAACAAGGAAATTCGCATTGCCGAGACCGAAATGCCGGGTCTCATGGCCATTCGCCATGAGTTTGCTGCAAGCCAGCCTCTGAAAGGCGCGCGCATCACCGGTTCGCTGCACATGACGATTCAAACTGCCGTATTGATCCAAACCCTCGAAGCACTGGGTGCGCAAGTACGCTGGGCGTCGTGCAACATCTACTCCACGCAAGATCACGCTGCCGCTGCCATCGCAGCAGCAGGCACCCCGGTATTCGCCTTCAAGGGTGAAAATCTCGATCAGTATTGGGACTTCACGCATCGGATTTTTGAATGGGCTGACGGCGGTTATTCCAACATGATCCTCGACGATGGCGGCGATGCCACCATGCTGCTGCATTTGGGTACTCGCGCTGAAAAAGACCTGAGCGTGCTCGACCATCCGGATTCCGAAGAAGCCATTTGTCTCTTCAATTCGATCAAAACCAAACTCAAGACCGACCCGACCTGGTATTCAACGCGTCTGGCGCAGGTCAAAGGCGTTACCGAAGAAACCACCACCGGTGTGCATCGTTTGTATCAGATGCATAACGAAGGCAAGCTGGCCTTCCCGGCCATCAATGTCAACGATTCCGTCACCAAATCCAAATTCGACAACCTCTACGGCTGCCGCGAATCCCTGGTCGACGCCATCAAGCGCGCCACGGACGTGATGATCGCCGGCAAAGTGGCCGTCGTCGCCGGTTATGGCGATGTCGGCAAGGGCTCGGCGCAAGCCCTGCGTGCTTTGTCTGCGCAAGTTTGGGTGACCGAGATCGATCCGATCTGCGCACTCCAGGCGGCAATGGAAGGTTATCGCGTCGTGACCATGGATTATGCGGTTGCGCACGCCGATATTTTCGTCACTGCCACTGGCAACTACCATGTGATCACGCACGAGCACATGACCAAAATGAAAGACCAGGCTATCGTCTGCAACATCGGTCACTTCGATAACGAAATCGAAGTCGCCGCGCTGAAGCAGTACACCTGGGAAAACATCAAGCCGCAAGTCGACCACGTCATTTTCCCTGATGGCAAACGGATCATCTTGTTGGCTGAGGGTCGTCTGGTTAATTTGGGTTGCGGCACCGGTCATCCTTCGTATGTGATGAGCTCGTCGTTTGCTAACCAGACCATTGCGCAGATCGAATTGTTCGGCAATACGGCGGCCTATCCGATCGGCGTCTATACACTGCCCAAGCATCTCGACGAAAAAGTCGCGCGCCTGCAACTGCAAAAACTCAACGCTCAACTCTCCGAGTTGACCGATGAGCAGGCAGCGTATATCGGCGTTGCAAAGGCCGGGCCATTCAAGCCTGAAATGTACCGCTATTGATGGTCTTAGCCATCGCTGGCATGCCGCAGCTACGCATGTCAGCGATTGTTCATTCCGATCCAATGGTGCGCATTCTGCTTCTGTGGCTGATCAATACGGTGGCGCTCTTTGCGCTGCCGTTGCTGATGTCATCGATACAAATCGATCGTTTCACTACGGCCTTGATAGCCGTGCTGGTGCTCGGTCTGGTCAATACCCTTATTCGTCCTATTTTGATTTTGCTCACCTTGCCGGTGACGATGATCACGCTGGGTCTGTTTATCCTTGTCATCAATGGCCTGATGTTTTGGGCAGCGTCCGATCTGGTGAGTGGCTTTCAGGTTGCCGACTTTCCATCGGCGGTGCTGGGGGCGTTGCTCTACAGTGTGATGTCGTGGTTTTTATCTGCGCTTCTGATTAAAAAATAAATGCACGAAAAATTATTCAGCATCGAATTTTTCCCGCCTAAAACAGCGGAAGGCGCAGAAAAATTGCGTGGCGTGCGTGCCAAACTGGCTGCATTCAATCCCGCTTATTTTTCTGTCACCTTTGGTGCCGGCGGCTCCACCCAATCCGGCACCCGCGACACCGTGCTCGAGATTCAGCGCGAAGGCCTGATCGCGGCGCCGCATCTGTCCTGCGTGGGACGCTCCCGTGATGATCTGCGCGCCATCCTCGCCGAATACCAATCCCACGGCATCCATCAGGTCGTCGCGTTGCGGGGCGACCTGCCCAGCGGGTATGGGGCAAGCGGATTAGCATCTGGTGAATTCAGTCATGCCAATGAATTGATTGAATTCATCCGCGCCGAGACCGGTGACTGGTTTCATATCGACGCCGCCGCTTATCCGGAAATGCATCCCCAGGCCAAGTCGCCGCAGGACGACTTACATCATTTTGCGCGCAAAATTCAGGCGGGTGCGAACTCGGCCATTACCCAATATTTTTATAACGCCGACGCCTATTTTCGTTTCGTCGACGAGGCTCGCAAGCTCGGGCTCAATGTGCCCATCGTTGCCGGCATCATGCCCATCACGAACTACACGCAACTGATGCGATTCTCGGATATGTGTGGCGCCGAGATCCCGCGCTGGGTTCGTTTAAAGCTAGCTAGCTTTGGTGATGACGCCGAATCGATACGCGCGTTTGGTCTTGATGTAGTCACCCAGCTCTGTGAGCAGCTACTCAAGGGTGGCGCCCCGGGATTGCATTTTTATACGCTCAATCAGGCGGCGCCAACGATGGCAATTTGTCAGCGGCTGCAGTTAGGCTTGTCGGCTACTCATCCGAAATAATTAAATCCAGCGCTAGATCATAGGCACTGGCTTCAAAGCTGACCCGCGTAAATGCATAGGCAATGCCAATGGCTCGCGGACGCGGCGATCGTGCCAGCGTGCGATCGAAATATCCGCCACCATAGCCAAGCCGCAAGCACGATTCGGTAAAGCCCACACAAGGTACCAGAATGACATCGGCGTCGATGAAGGCGGTGCGCACGGCAGGCGCCAATGTGCCGCTGGCGTCTTTGGTCAGCGCATCGCCGGGTTGCCACAGCGCGTAACGCAGCGGCATGTTTTTTTCGACCGCCACTGGCATGGCCAGCTTTTGCCCTTCGGATGCGAGCGTCTCATACAACGCTGACAGATCGGGCTCGCCGGGCATCTGCAGGTAAGCGCCAAGTATCGGTACCTGATTTGCGGCAAGCCATTTTGATAAGCGCGACACAATCCGCGCATCTGCCTGCGCTTTCACATCAGCGGGCAACGCGCGGCGTGCTGCAATGAGCTTGCGTCGTAACGCGGCTTTATTTGACAGATTTTCCATTGATAAAATTCGCGCGTGCTGCGTCGGGTTGTGCTGTCCTCGCATGCTATTCTAAACACTCTATTAATAAGCAGAAATCTGGATTTATTTTGATCATGAAAACCACCCGGATCGCCGGCTTGCTTATTTTAGTCAGCGCCGCCATCGCGCTACTGCCGGCACCTGTTTTAGCAGCGAAGCACCACCTGATCGTTTCCGGCGCCGATGCCGATTTTATCGCCCTGCGCGAAGCCGCTTTGCGCGGCGAAATCGCTGAATCAGGCCGCTTGGCCGCGCGTCTGAACGACTATCCTGTGCCTTCTTATGTTGACTACTATCGCCTCTACCCGCGTCTTATTTCTACGCCTGAGGGTGAAATTCGCAGTTTTCTTAATCGCTATGACGGCAGTGCCATTGCGGATCGCTTGCGTAATGATTGGTTGCTGATGCTGGGTCGCGCCCGCTCGTGGCGCGTCTTTGATGAACAATACCCACTCTTTGTGCTTAATGATGACACCCAAGTCAAATGCTATGCATTAAGTTCGCGTTTGGCTAAAGGCGAAAGCGTCGCGGCACCTGCACGGGCGCTGCTGATCCAGCCAAAATATTATGGTGATGCCTGCGCGGATCTTATTATCAAACTCCAACAAGAAAGACAATTTACGGCGATCGACGTGTGGGACCAGATTCGACGCAGTGTCGAATACGGTCAGACCAGTCTGGCGCGTCGTCTGGCCAATCTCACGGATGCAACCGAAAAGCAGCTGTCGCTGGCTATCGACAAACCCGGTTCGGTACTCGAGCGTGGCATTGTTGCACCCCGGACCTCACGCGAATTATTTGTCATCGCGCTTGGACGTGTTGCGCGCGATGATCCCGAAAAAGCGGCGAAGGCGTTAAATAAAGTCGTCGACCGACTCTCTGGTGAAGAGCGGGCACAGGCATGGGCGCAGATTGCGCTGCCGGCGTCATTGCAACTCTCCGTTGCAGCCGCTGGCTATTGGCGCAAGACTTGGGATGCCAGCCTGTCGCAAGATGGCTATCAGTGGCGCGCGCGGGCTGCGTTACGCGCGGGTGACTGGGCCATGGTAGCTAAAGCAATCGACGCCATGCCGGTTGAACTCGGCAAAGACCCCACCTGGATTTATTGGCGCGCACGTGCGACTCACGCACTTGGGCAGACAGAAGACGCCCACAAGGCATTTCAATCGATTGCCTCGCTATCGGGGTTTTATGGATTGCTGGCCACTGAAGAGTTGGGACAAAAAATTACTGTTCCAGCGCGACCGCAAGTATCGCGGCCCGAAGAAATCGCCGAGGCTGCGGCCAACCCCGGCTTTCGCAACGCATTTAAATTCTTTGATCTCGAATTGCGCTTCGAAGGCAATCGCGAGTGGAACTGGCAATTGCGCAAGCTAAATGAGCGTCAATTACTCGCAGCAGCAGAATTTGCGCGTCAGAGCGACGTGCTTGATCGCATGGTCACCACTGCCGACCGGGCCAGAGTAGAACTTGATTTTACGCATCGCTATCCGGCACCGCACGACGACATCATGTATGCCGCCACTGAGCCCATCGGACTTGATAAGGCCTGGGTCTATGGGTTGATTCGTCAAGAGTCACGCTTCATCAAGGCCGCGCGTTCCAATGTCGGCGCATCGGGTCTGATGCAAGTCATGCCGGGTACGGCAAGCTACGTCGCCAAAAAAATTGGCATGGCTGGTTTTACGCTCAGTAGTCTCAACGACACGCGCACCAACATCACGCTCGGTACGCAATACTTGAACATCGTCCTTAACAGCCTCGGTGGCTCACAGACACTGGCCACCGCTGCGTACAACGCCGGCCCGAGCAGGCCGCGGCTCTGGCGTTCATCATTAGAAAAAACGGTCGAAGGCGCGATCTTTGCCGAGACTATTCCGTTTTCTGAAACACGTGGTTATGTCAAAAGCGTCTTGGCCAACGCGACTTGGTACGCGGCGCTATTTGAAAACAAACCCCAATCACTCAAGGCCAGACTCGGTCAGGTGTCCCCCAAAGATGCCAGCCTGTCTGAACTGGGTGACTTACCTTAATAAAGATACGCATGCGACACGAATCGATTCTCGTCATTGGTGGCAGCGGCTTCATCGGCAGCCACTTGGTGGCACAGCTCGCAGCAACGGGTCGCAAGATTACCGTGCCGACCCGTCGTCTGACGCGTGCCGGGCATCTGACGATACTGCCGACGGTACAGGTCGTCGAGGCCGATGTGTTTGACGAGCGCGTGCTGCATCAGCTTGTAAAACAGGCCGGTGCTGTTATCAACCTCGTCGGCGTACTGCATTCAAAGTCTGGTCCGGCGGGCAGTAGCTGGGGTCCACAGTTTGAATATGCACATGTCGAGTTGCCCCGACGGCTGGCGCAGGCTTGTGTCGCCAACAAGGTCACGCGCTTTTTGCATATGAGTGCACTAGGGGCTGATGCGCATGCGCCGTCGATGTACCTACGCTCTAAAGCAGCCGGCGAACAAGTACTGTTAACGACGCCGTCACTCGCGCCCACCCTCTTTCGTCCCTCAGTGGTCTTCGGTGTCGAAGACAGCTTTCTCAATTTGTTTGCCAAGTTGCAGCGCGTGATGCCGGTACTGGCACTCGGCTGTGTCGATGCAAAATTTCAGCCGGTCTATGTACAGGATGTGGCGCGTGCTTTTGTGATGGCGCTGGATGATCGGCAAACAATCGGACAAACCATTGAGCTTGCCGGTCCGCGCGTTTACACCTTGCGCGAACTCGTCAATTTGGCAGGGCAATACAGCGGACATCCGCGACCCTTGATTGGTTTGCCTGCTGCACTTGGACGGCTGCAAGCAATGCTGCTCGAGTATGTGCCGGGGGGGCCGTTAATGAGTCGCGATAATGTCGACTCCATGCAAATCGACAACATCGCCACTGGCCGCGGTGCATCGCTTGCCGGTTGGCGCGCGACACCTCTTGAGGCGGTGGCGCCGCATTATCTCGGCCGGGGCTAGATGTCCTTGCCGTTCAAAACCTATGTTGTTGGTGGCGCTGTGCGCGACATGCTACTTGGTTTGCCGGTCAAGGATCGTGACCATGTCGTCGTCGGCGCAACGCCCGAGCAAATGCGAGCGCAAGGCTTTGTGCCGGTAGGTAAAGATTTCCCTGTCTTCCTGCATCCCGTCAGTCACGAAGAATATGCGTTGGCGCGGACCGAACGCAAGACCGCGCCCGGCTATGCCGGTTTTGCGTTTCATGCGGCACCGGACGTCACGCTCGAGCAAGACCTGCGGCGGCGTGATTTGACCATCAATGCGATTGCACAAGATGCCGATGGGAGTTTGATTGACCCCTGCGGCGGATGTGCCGATCTGGAAAAAAAAATCTTTCGGCATGTCGCCCCCGCCTTTGCCGAGGACCCGGTGCGCATTTTGCGGCTGGCGCGTTTTGCGGCGCGCTTTACCCAATTTTCCGTCGCCCCCGAGACACTTGCGCTGATGCGTCAAATGGTCGCTTCCGGCGAGGTCGACGCGCTGGTTCCTGAGCGCGTCTGGCAAGAGCTGGCGCGTGGTCTGATGGAAGCGCAACCCTCACGCATGTTCATGCTGCTGCGCGACTGCGGAGCGCTCGCGCGCATCCTGCCCGAGCTGAATGCGTTGGACGGAGTGCCGCAGCCGGCGCTGCACCACCCCGAGATCGACACCTTTGTGCACGTGATGATGGTGGTGGATGCAGCGGCACGATTGCACTATACGTTGCCGGTTCGTTTTGCCGCGCTCATGCACGATCTTGGAAAAGGAAGCACGCCCGAAGACGCGTGGCCGCGTCACATCGCGCACGAAGCGCGCAGCGTCAAACTCGTCGACGCCGTGTGTGCGCGCCTGAAAATTCCTAACGATGTGCGCGAGCTGGCACTCATGGCCGCGCGCGAACACGGCAACCTGTCGCGGGCGCATGAGCTGCGCGCCGACACCATCGTTAAATTGTTTGAGCGTTGTGATGCCTTCAGACGACCCGAGCGTTTTCTTGATTGCGTCAAAGCGGCGCACTGTGATTTTCTTGGTCGCACCGGGTTCGAAGACAAACCCTATCCGCAAGCGCCCTATCTGGCCGCAGCACTGAGCGCCGCCCGATTGGTACCGGCTGGTGAAATTGCAGCGGCCGTCACCGCGCAGCGTATAGAGCGTCGTGCTGAGCGGATTGCGCAAGCCATTCACCAGGCCCGAATTGATGCCGTCGCTGCGGTGATAAAACGCGTGGGCGTGTCAGATCGCTAGGCAAAAAAAACGGATCCGAAGGGGAATCGGATCCGTTGCACGTCTGGGGAAAAGACGTGGGGGAAATGGGCCATGCAGACCCACGGAGAGAGAGGTACTGCTGCTACTTGGTTACTGAGCTGCCTGGTTAACGGTTTGATCGAGAGTGCCTAGGCATCCCGACCCGTATTTCGTCGGCGCTCAGTTTGCCGTCTTTGTTGGTGTCGAGCTTATCGAAGTCGCGCGCCAGCCTAGGCAGATTGCCTGCGTCAACTTCAGCGCGGCTTAATGCGCCGTCACCGTCCTTGTCGGCGGCCTTCCATTTTTCGCGCATTATGCTGCCCATTTTTTCGTGCATCTCTTTGTGATGCGCCTGCATTTCGTCCTTGCTGATCAGGCCATCTTTATTGCTGTCGATTTTGGTGAAAAGGCTGTCCATACCTTCGCGTGCTTCTTCGCGGCTAACCTGACCATCCTTGTTTTTGTCGAATTGATTAAACATCGTTGGCATCGGGCCGTCGCGCATCCCTTCGCCATGCATGGATCCGCCTTCTTCGTGGTGATTTGCCAGTGCAAAGCCGCTTGCCAGCAATCCAGCCATCAGGGCAAGTCCAATTTTTTGCTTCGTCATACCGGTCCTTTCGTTGGGGTGAATCAATTGATGGGCCTATCGTCGCGCAGACGCTACAAGCGGCCCCACTTGATTTACCTCTTGTTACAGATGCCTGCCAAGCATCATCTCGCTGTTTAATTACCGTACGCATGCAGCAAAAACTGCTGCAAAGCTTCAACCGGCGTGCTCATGGCTTGCCCGGGATGCCATATCGCGCCGACCTCCATAGGCGGCACCACATCCAGAATCGGGCGGGCCTCAATCCGCTTGCCTTCCAGTGACCAGGGCCGAAACACCATGTCCGACAAGGCCGTTACGCCAAAACCGTGCGCGACCAAGCCGCGGACTGCTTCAATCGACATGGTCCGGAACACCACATTAGGTTGGTGACGCCGCGATTTCCAATATGCAAGGGTAGACGTTTCTGCTTCATCCGCGGTCACCATAATGTATGGATGCTGCGCTATATCCTTGAGCGAAGGCGAGGCTAGTTTGGCCAGGGGATGCCCGGGTGCCATCCAAAGCTGCCGGCGCGAACGTACCAGCACCGCATGCCCAAAACGATCCAGCTTGTTGATATTGGACAGAATCGCCACGCCCAGGTCGACCTCGCCTGCCAGCACCGCCGCCTCGATATTGGCGCGGTCCATATCGCGCAGATCAATCTCGACATCCGGATAACTGGCCCGGAAGCGTGCCAATAAATCTGGCAAAAAATAGCCGAGCACCGTATAGGACGCCGCCAGCCGTACCGTGCCGTTGAGCTGGCTGGTTCGAAAGCGCGGTTTATGGGTTGCGTCCCGCACCGAGTCCAGGATATGGCATGCATGATGGAAAAAATCCTGGCCATCTGCCGTCAATGAGACGCCCTGCGCGAGCCGCTCGAATAGCCGCACCCCCAATTCTTTTTCCAGCGATAACACCGCATTCGTGATGGCCGACTGCGACACACTCTCGTTGGTGGCCGCCATGGAGAACTGGCCGCTGCGGGCGGCCGCGACAAAATAGCGCAACTGGCGCAGGGTGACGTTATTGGTTGTCATGGATAAGTAAGGTATTAGATAATCGGATAAGGCGCTTGCATATTTGTGATTTTACGATACCTTTTGGCCTGCCTATACTGCGACAAACAATCCTGAAAATAATGGGGACCGCCATGAATGCACCATTGGAAAATCGTCTGGGCTTACAAGCTGATTCGATCACGCTTGATGACAAATACACACTGCAGCGCGGGCGGGTCTTCCTGACCGGCACCCAGGCTCTGATTCGTGTGGCGATGATGCAGCGCCAGCGCGATCTTGCTGCCGGACTCAATACGGCCGGATTTATCACCGGCTACCGTGGTTCGCCCTTGGGCAGTGTCGACCAGACCGCGGCCAAGGCGCGCAAGCACCTCGAGGCACATCACGTGAAATTCCATCCGGGTGTGAATGAAGACCTGGCGGCCACCAGCATC
Source organism: Bordetella parapertussis (assembly GCA_945866125.1). Lineage (GTDB taxonomy): Bacteria > Pseudomonadota > Gammaproteobacteria > Burkholderiales > Burkholderiaceae_D > Pernthalerella. Next base: position 70,810 of record CAMBFZ010000016.1, on the reverse strand, counting down.
TGGGGCACGCAGCAGGTGAATCTTTTCCCGAATGCGCAATATGACGGCGTATTTTCGATGTGGTACGGCAAAGGGCCCGGCGTTGACCGCTCCGGTGACGTCTTCAAGCACGCCAACGGAGCCGGCACGGCACCGCATGGTGGAGTACTGGTACTGGCGGGCGACGATCATGCGGCCAAGTCATCAACTAACGCGCACCAGAGCGAACACATCCTCAAGGCCTGTGGCATCCCGGTGCTGTACCCGTCGTCGGTGCAGGAATATCTGGATTACGGCTTGCATGGTTGGGCGATGAGTCGCTACACCGGCTTGTGGGTGGCGATGAAATGCGTCACTGATGTGGTTGAATCCGGTGCCACGGTGGATATCGACCCTGAGCGCGTGCAGATAGCGTTGCCGGAAGATTTCGAGTTGCCTGCCGGCGGTCTCAATATTCGCTGGCCAGATGGCATCCTTGAACAGGAAGCGCGGCTGGTCAATTACAAATGGTACGCGGCGCTGGCCTATGCGCGTGCCAACAAGCTCAATCGTCTGATCTGGGATAGTCCCAAGCCGCGTTTCGGCATTCTCACTGCAGGCAAATCCTATCTCGATACCCGTCAGGCGCTCGAAGACCTCGGGATCGATGAGGCCGTCGCGCGCGACATCGGTTTGCGGCTCTACAAAGTCGGCATGACCTGGCCGCTCGAACCGCAAGGCGTGCGTGGTTTTGCCGAAGGCCTGGAAGAAATTCTGGTGGTCGAAGAAAAACGTCAGGTACTCGAATACCAGCTCAAAGAAGAGCTCTACAACTGGCGCGACGATGTGCGTCCGCGTGTCGTTGGTAAATTCGACGACACCGGCGAATGGAGCAACACCAACCGCGCCGGTCATGGCGACTGGCTGCTGCCGGGAACGTATGAATTGAATCCGGCCCAAGTCGCGCGTGCCATTGCCTCGCGGATTGGCAAATACTTTGCCGGTCATCCGATTGAGCAGCGCGTCAAGGAACGTCTGGCGCAGATCGAAGCGCGCGAAGCGGTGTTGAAAATCAGCGTCAAGCCTGACGCCCAAAAAGATCGTATTCCGCATTTTTGCTCAGGCTGTCCGCATAACACTTCCACTCGCGTGCCGGCTGGTAGTCGGGCCTTGGCCGGCATCGGCTGCCATTACATGGCGCTGTGGATGGATCGCGAGACTTCCACCTTCACCCACATGGGCGCAGAAGGCACGACCTGGATCGGTCATGCGCCTTTCACGACCGAAAAGCACGTCTTCGCCAATATCGGTGACGGCACGTATTACCACTCTGGCTTGCTGGCTATTCGTGCGTCGGCGGCGGCCAAGGTCAACATGACCTACAAGATTTTATTTAACGATGCCGTTGCGATGACGGGCGGCCAGACTCATGACGGTCCGCTCGATCCGGCTACCATCTCGCGTCAGATTGCGGCCGAAGGCGTGCGCCCGATCGTGGTCGTCACCGATGAGCCCGAAAAATATCCGGCCGATACAGACTGGGCACCCGGCGTCACCATTCGTCATCGTAGCGAACTCGATGCGGTGCAACGTGAACTGCGCGAAGCCACGGGCGTGTCGGCAATGATTTATGACCAGACCTGCGCCTCGGAAAAACGTCGCCGTCGCAAGCGCAATGCTTACCCGGATCCTGCCAAGCGCGCCGTCATCAATGAGGCCGTGTGCGAAGGTTGCGGCGACTGCAGCGTCAAATCCAATTGCTTGTCGGTCGAGCCACTTGAGACCGAATTTGGTCGCAAGCGCCAGATTAATCAATCCAGCTGCAACAAGGATTTTTCTTGTGTCACCGGTTTCTGCCCGAGCTTCGTCACCGTGGAAGGGGGGCAGCTCAAGAAGCCGAAAAAAGCGGCATTGATGGATGCGACCGGTGCAAAAGTCTCAGCGCTGGCCCGCACCGGCAGTTTGCCGCAACCGAACCTGCCCTCTACCGCCGAGCCCTATGGCGTGCTGATCACAGGCATCGGCGGCACCGGTGTGGTTACAGTCGGCCAGATCCTTGCGATGGCCGCGCACGTCGAAGGGAAAGCTTGCTCGGTACTCGACATGAGCGGACTAGCGCAAAAAGGCGGCCCAGTTCTTTCGCATGTGCGACTGGCTGATTCAGCCGAGCATATTCATTCCACGCGCGTGGGTAGCGGCGCGGCTGATCTCGTGATTGCCTGCGATGTCATCGTCACCGGTAGCAAAGACGCACTCTCGCGCATGGGCGTGGGCCGCACGCATGCGGCGATCAATTCCACGCTGGCGCCAACCGCAGCGTTTGTTAAAAATCCGGATTGGAAATATCCCGACGCCGGCGCTGAGGCACTCATTCGCAGTGCATGCGGATACGATGCCGTGTCAGCCATTGATGCGGGCAAAATTGCGACCGCATTAATGGGTGACGCCATCGCTACCAACATGTTCATGCTGGGCTATGCATGGCAACACGGCTGGGTACCTTTGTCGGAGGCTGCGGTACTGAAGTCCATTGAACTCAATGGTGTCTCGGTCGACTTCAATCAGCAGTCTTTTGCCTGGGGACGTTTGGCCGCGCATGATCTGGCGGCGGTTGAAAAAGAATTAAAAGTACTCGCACCGGCGCAGGTGATCGAATTCAAACGGGCACCGACGCTCGAGGATTTAATTACGCGTCGCAGTGATTTTCTCACTGCGTACCAACACGCAGCGTATGCGCAAACCTATCGTGCCTTCGTCGATCAGGTGCGCGCGGCCGAGAGCAAAATCGTTGCAGCATCGCAGCCTTTACGGTTGACCGAGGCGGTGGCCCGTTATTTGTTCAAGCTCATGGCTTACAAAGATGAATACGAAGTCGCGCGCTTGCATAGTGATCCGGCATTCAAGGCCAAGATTGCCGGCATGTTCGAGGGTGACATCGCGATCAAATATCATCTCGCGCCGCCGCTTCTGTCCAAGCGCGATCGCGAAGGACATTTGATCAAACGCGAATTTGGCAGCTGGGTCGGCAAAGTCTTTCCCTTATTGGCGAGTCTGCGATTTTTGCGTGGCAGTCTGCTCGATCCGTTTGGCCATACCGAAGAGCGTAAGGGTGAGCGCGCATTGATCGTCCGTTATCAGCAAACCATCGCCGGATTACTGCCCTCACTAAGCACGGAGAATCTTGCGCAGGTAGTGGCCGTCGCCAGTATTCCGGAAGACATTCGCGGCTATGGGCATGTAAAAGAGCGTCACGTGCTGGCCGCCACGCAGAAAGAGGCCGGCATACTGAGCGCACTGAAAGTTGGTGCGACAGGGGGAAAAACGGACGGCCGGCACGCGGCTTGATGGGCGAGGTTTTTGGATTAAAAAAAACGACGCAGCATGGCGGTTTTCGTTGGGGTGACGCGTAAAAATAGGTGTCGCTTCTTTGCACCTGCTTCGCCCCGATGAAATTCGGGGTGTCGCGTCATCGCTCATGCACCGACAATTACGTCGCACTCAAGCGTCAATCAACGCCAGCTATCGTGTGCTTGAGATATTCCTGATATCCCCGCGCGCGCAACGCGCAAGCAGGGCAGTTAGCGCATCCATGCCCCCACGCGTGTAGCGTGCCGCGTTCGCCCAGATAACAGGTGTGAGTATCGGCGCGGATCAATTCCACCAGGGCCTGCCCACCAAGATCTTCGGCCAGCTTCCAGCTTTGTGCTTTATCTAGCCACATTAGCGGTGTCTCGATGCGCAGTGTGCTGGCCATCCCCAAATTGATCGCCGACTCCAGTGCGCGCAGTGTCTCGTTGCGGCAATCGGGGTAGCCAGAAAAATCCGTCTCACACATACCGCCCACCAGCGCCGCGATACCCCGTCGGTAGGCCAGTGCCGCTGCGACGGTCAGAAACAGCAAATTGCGACCCGGCACAAAGGTGTTGGGCAAACCATTTTCTTGCATTGCAATGGCCGCGTCGCTCGTGAGCGCGGAGTTGGAAATTGATGCCAGCAGCGACAGATCGATCAGATGATCTTCACCCAGACGCTCCTGCCATACCGGATTTTGTGCGCGCAAATTTGTCAGTAGCTGCGGTCGCATCGACAACTCAATCGCATGCCGCTGCCCATAGTCGAAGCCGATCGTTTCCACCCGCTCGTAGCGCGCCAGTGCCCACGCCAGACAAGTGGTGGAATCTTGTCCGCCAGAGAACAGCACCAGTGCCGACGAATTCATTTTTTGTCCATTTTTTCCAAGGATTGCTCAATGTAATCGCCGTTGGTCTCAGTCAGTCGCAGGCGTGCCGGAAACCATTCCAGCGCTGGTGCAAACCAGATATCCATACGCGGCGAATTACTATTTTCTGCGGGGATGCGAACCACATGTAAGGCATCCAGTTCGCCCAATGGCGTACGCAGCGGCTGCCGGTCTTTGACTTCGAAAATCCAGTCTTCGCCGTCCTGTTGGCCTAGCACGAAAAACGTCCATTGTGAGCCCGGCGTAAACCGAGCAGGACTGGTGCGCGCAAGACAAAGCAATTGCCACAAAACGGAAAGCCGGTCTTGTTCGCCACCGCGCAAGACTTGCGGCGGGCCATCGCCGGGAAATTGAATCTTGCCCGACTTGCGATCAAAATAAGTCGCGACACTCTCTTTGCGGAAGCGCTTGCTGGAAAAACTCGTCGGCGCAAATCCTGAGCGATCAACCGAGCCTTCGCTTTTTTCCGAGAGCAAAATACCGGTTAACGCAGTGCGCGTCTCGGACAGCAAGCGATAGGATTGACGATTGCTATCCCAGTCGATGAAACCCTTCCCTTCGACTGTCAGACCTTTAATATCCGCGCGAATAACATAGTGGAGTTGCGCTGGCGGCGGCAAGTTCAACGTTGGCGTTTTTTCTGCTGACACCGCATATCCAGCGAAGATAAAAAACATCAAGCTTAAAGAGGACAGCGCTAAACGGGTCGGGCGGCCCGATTGTAGAAGAGACATAAAAACATTTCAGAAAAAAATAATCGAGAACTAAAAAATAGTGCCTTGCGCTATGCCCTATTTGCTAGAAATTTTTGTCAGCACCATTTGCAGATAGCCGTCATTTTTATCTGCATAGTGTAACTTGACCGGGTACCAATCCCGCTCAGGCGCGAACCAAAGTTCAAACTGCATTTCATAGCTTTTTTCTGCCGGCATCAGCGATAAGTGCCACGCTTGGGTGCTGCCACCCTGAATGCCGTCAACGATTTCTTTGCCATTGACATAAACCCGCCAACTAGCACCGGAGCGCGGGCCTGCGATAAATAATTCAAATTCCAACCCTGGCGTAAATACATCGCTATTGCCACGACCAAGCGCCGCAATTTGCCAGATGACGCTGCCGCGATCTTGTTCCCCGCCTTGTCTGGGGTAGGTATCGGTTGAGGCGGAAAAACTGATGATCTTGCGATCGCGATGAAAATGCGTATTGGTTGGCGCTTTGTTGAGGCGCTTTTCAACGTACAACTCAGGTGCGATGCCTGTCTCCTCAATCGTGCCGGTGCTTTTGTAGCTCAATGCCGTCATGAGCCATGCCTTCGCCTCGCCCGTCACCGCGTATCTTGTCCCATCTGATTGCCAATTGATGGTGCCGTTCCCTTCAATTTTGAGCCCGCTCTTGACCGCAGTGACGTTATAAGAAAGCTCAGCCGATGGCGGCAAGCTAAAGCGTACGAATAACGGTGGCGTATCCGGCGCCGTTGCCGGATTGGCCTCGACCTCGGGTGTCGTTGGGATGTCCGGTTTTCTCTCGGCCACAGGCGCCGGGTTTGCTGGTGGCGGCTCGGTGTTTGGGACGTCGCTCACTGGGGCGATTGCGGTATCGCTCGCCTCTGTCGTCGTCGCCTCCGTCATCGTCGCGGAGGGCGCCACAACATGGTCTGCTACAGGCTCGCTGGGCAGATTGGGCGCTTCAGCAATGTCGTCGGGGTTTACATCAACCGTCGGAACAGGTTTGCGCACCAGTGCGGAAGGGAGTGGTTTTGTCGCAGGCGGCGGCGTCTGGAATTGCACTTCGATGGTGGCGAGCGCGTCGTCGGGTATCGGGAACAGCGGTAACGCTAATTCATCCTTAGCCCATTTGATCACGATCAGATGTACAAGTAGCGATAGCAGCAAAAGTCCCAGCACCAGCCAGCGGGGCAAAGCAAGAGAGTCGGACCGTGCAAACATCCTGCTAGTGTAATGCGGTCCTCTTTCTTTGGGTTACGTAAATGTAAGCAGACGCAAGCAGACTTGGGACACAGCGACGCCCGGGTTTGTCGGGCGCCACTTGCCAGCGGATCGCGATCTGCTACTCTAAGTGCACTTGATCCATGAGGAAAAGCTATGTCCCAATCTGCATCACCAACCGGTTTGCCCGGCGCCATGACCGACACGCTGGAATTTGTGCGCAACATGTGGGGCGCAATGAAAGTCCCCGGGATGGCCATGCCTTCGCTGTCGCCTGACGAAATTAATAAACAGATCACGGATCTTAAAGCCGTCGAATCCTGGCTGCAGCTCAACATGAACATGTTGCGCAGCTCCATTCAGGCTCTCGAAGTACAAAGCGCCACGCTGAGCACGCTGCAGTCGATGAGCGAGAGTTTTGCACAGGCTGTCAGTCCCCATCCTGAGCCGGAAGAAAAGCCATCCTTTGAATCCCCCTTTGCTGCCTTCACTGCCGCCTCTGCCGAAGCGACCAAGCCTGCCACCCCACAGAGCAGTCATGCCGAGGGGCCGTTTGCCATGCCGCTCGATACCAGCGCGATGGCCGCGCAGCTAGTTAATCCTGCTGCGTGGTGGAACGTCGTCCAAGATCAGTTTAGTCAGGCCGTCGGTAACGCGATGGCACCGACACCAAAAAAACCAGCGCGCAAATCGCCGGTAACGGCTAAAAAAGCCGCGGGCAAATCTACCGCCAAGTCGGCGACCAAGTCAGCCACTAAAGCCGCACCGGCAAAATCTGCCGCCAAGGCTAAAATACCGCCGTCACGCAGCCGCAAAACAAGCAGCAAATCTTAGCTGCGCGCCAGCCGCTTGAGCCATCGCATGAACGACCCCAAGAGCGGTAGTTTTTCGTACAGCTCCTCGGCCGCGTCCCAATAATCACGATGAAAATTTGCCCGCCCGTCTGCCGCAAAACGCAGATGGGTGGCGCCTCGTATGCATTGCTCGACACCGGAATAGCGTTTCATCCGGAATAAAAAATCCCAGGTTAAAAACGCCTGATCGCCTTGCAATACGCTCCCCGTCACCACAAACCGAGGCGCGTCGACTTGGACAAACATATGCTCAAAAATACCCGCCACGGCGGCGATGCCGCGCACCTCATTGAACGGGTCTTTGAAAAACACATCGTCCGTATAAACCTGTGAGAGCCGCGCCGTATTGCCGGCTTCGATAGACTCAAAAAATGTAACCAGCTGGTTCAGACTGGCTTGATGCTGAAGTGGATTTGTCATAAACCGGTTACCTTGTGAATCAATGCAAAATACCAGCGATACGGCAGCAGTCGGGCAAGCCGCAGCCAGTTCGTAAAGCGCCGTGGAAAATGAATATGGAAGCGACCATTTTCCATACCGCGCAAAATTTCTTTTGCTGCGTCCGCGGCAGGCATTAGTGCCGGCATTGCAAACTGATTACCCGCCGTTGCAGGTGTCTCGACAAAGCCCGGATTGATTAGATACACCGCATTACCACGCGGGTGCAAATCAAAATAAAGCGACTCGCATAAATTAATCAAGGCCGCCTTGGTCGGGCCATACACCAGCGCCTTGGGCAAGCCGGAATAGCCGGCCACGGAAGAGACCACGCCGATGCCGCCGCTGCCTTGTGCCAGCAGCGTCGGGAGCACCGCATCGAGGCAGTTAAAGACGCCGCGCAGGTTGACATCAATCAGCGCGTTGGCAACGCCCAGATCAAAACTATCTGCGCGCATTTCGTTGTAGGCGCCTGCGACCACCAGGACCAGATCAATTCCCTGCCATTGCGCCAGCAGGGTGTCGCGCGCGGCAAGCAGCTCGGCATGGTGCGTAATATCCAAGGGCAGCACCAGTGCCTTGTCATAGCCATCGGCAGTAGCCTGTAAGGCGCTGGCCTTACGTGCAGACAGCGCCACCCGCGCACCCTGCGCGAGCAGTTGCCGTGCGGTCTCAGCGCCAATGCCGCTCGACGCGCCGATCACCCAAACGCGCAGGTTGCGCCAACTGTGAATGCGCGGGTTCATTGTCCAGCCCGTTCGCGTTACTGGCAATCGCGTGGTGCTGCTTGCCAGAGGAGAAAGTGGTGCCTGTGCGCGTTGCAGCATCATGGGACTCGCTTGGTAAACGACAGCGTGACTTCACCAAGCCGTATGCCGAATTTGCTCATCACGGCGCGATTGAGCATCACGCGCTCATCCATCTGAAACATCCAATCGTCAAAATGCATCTCGTAAGTGTTCCCATCGACCGGCAGCGCCAGCACATATTGCCACCGAAGCGCATTACCACCGACCAAGCCGACTGCCTCACCGACTACATCAGAGGCGGTGCCGGTATACCGATCGGCGCCGATTTTTTTCAAGGTCCAGATACGTTTTTGGGTGGTCCCATCCGAGTAGGTAAAGTCCTCGTCGAGTGTGCCGACATCGCCTTCCCAATGACAGTGCATCACAACTGTGAAGCGCTTGACCACCTTGCCGGAGCGGTCCTGAAAAATGCCCCAGGCGTCGACAGTGCCGTTGAAATACGTCTTCAAATCGAGTGCTGGCTTTTCTGCCTTGTAGTCCGACGGCGTCACCGTTGTGCCGCATCCGGCAAGTAAGCCGGAGAGTGCCAGTAGTACCGAACCTGCCAAAATAATCAAACGCATCATCGTTCCTTTACAGGTGTTTCAATGGAGCCCGCCACAACAGCAGCGCAGCCAGACATTTCAATCCGCATGGCACCCAGGCGTAAGCAATCCCAAGCGCCTGCGTGCCAGTTGTGTTCGTACTGCCTGGCGTGTAGCCCAGTAATTCGAGCAAGGGCAGTGCGATACCAGCGGCCAGCGCCAGATTCATTTTCGTCATCCAGCTCCACGCGCCGAAATACGCGCCTTCGCGTTGACCGCTATGACCCGCCGCACCAATGACACCAGCCAGTAGCGCAGGCGGCAGTGCCAGATCGGCACCCAGCGCCGCACCCGAGATGATGCAGATCGCTGCAAAGGCTGCCATCGCGCCGGCATCCAGTTGCACCACCCAGACAAAGGCCGCCACCGCCAGCAGCATCGATGTCCGCCATGCAGAGGCCTCGCCGATGCGTGCAGCCAGCGCCACCCAAAGTGGCAACGCACAGGCCGCTGCGACGAAATACAGCACCAAAAATAAACCGGAAAACTGCCCCAGTTGCAGACGGTCAGTCGCAAAAAATAAAAACAGTGTTGCCGGAATCGCCGCAGCAATTCCGTTGGCGGCAAATACTGCCAATAGCCAGCGAAAAGCCCGGTTGCGAAACGGCACCAGCAACGCCCGCCAATCCAGGTGCACCACCGGCACCGGCTCGGGGCGAGGCGCCATCCGCAGCAGCACCCACGCAGCCAGCGTGACGGCGCACACGAATAGCACCGAGAGCGCGTCCAAACCCGCGACGAACGGCACCGCAGCGGCCAGAATCACACCGACCAGTGCCCAGCCCTCGCGCATCGCAGTCAAGCGAGCACGTTCGCCACGCTCCTGAGTGAGGCTCGCGCCCCAGCTATTGTGCGCAATGGTCGCCAGACTGAAGCCCCCATACACCAGCATCAGGCTGCCGCCAAACCACCACAGTAACAACGCCGCAGCCATTGGCGGCGGATGAAACAGCGCCAGATACCCGGCGATCAGTAGCGGCAAAGACAGCAGCACAAAGCCCGCATAGCCCCGCGCCGATCTGGCCCGGTCGATCCATAGTCCCAGCGCCGGATCAATACAAGCATCCAGCACACGGGCCACTAACAACATACTGCCGATGACGCTCAGCGATAGCCCGAAGCGGTTTGCGTACAGCTGCGGTACCAGCACATAAACCGGCAGCGCCAGCATGGCCAAAGGCAGTCCGAACAGGCCATACGCCAGCAGTGCGCCACGTGACAGGCGGCTCACTGCAGGTGCCTCATTTCATGCCCAGCAGCGCGCGTCGCAGCGGGGGTTCGCTGGTTTTTGGATGGAGCCAGATTGCAAAAAACGCTGGCCCGAATTCTGGATCTGGCACTTCGCCCAGCGGTACGCCATCGAGAAAAAAGCGGGTAGGCTGCCCGGGCACATACAGACCGGTCAGGTGCGTGCCTTTTGCCACATCAGGAAAGAGTGCCTTCATGCTGGCGAGCCAGGCACTGTGCTGTGCGGCTGTACCGACCCCAATTTTTTTGTTCTCATCGATACTGGCCTCGGCGATTTTTCCGCCAAAGAGTTTGCGCGCATAACGTAAGTCCAGTGCGAAACTACGCGTGGTCAGTTCTTGCGGCGTCAGGCTCGGGTTGCCGCTCCACAGGGTGATGTCATAAATTTTCAGTCCAAACCAAGTGAAGGTCCCCTTGCCCTGAATACGCGCCTCCGGCAACGTCGCGCGGATATGGGCGGCATCTGTCTGTGCCGAGGCCAGCGAGGGCAGCGTTAGCAACAGCGCGCACATCAACCCATACAATGACACGATCATCCTCGAAGGCAGACGCAGAACCATATTAGTTTTTCTCTAAAGTGAACTGGAACAGATCGATACTTTTTGCACGGAAGCCTGCCTCGCAGTAGGCCAGATAAAAGGCCCAGGTACGAATGAACTGCTGATCAAATCCCTGCGCGAGCACAGCCTGCTGCTGCGCCTCAAAGTTGCGCTGCCAAGTTGCCAGCGTGCGCCCGTAGTCGGCGCCAAAGGCAAATTCATCGACCATGCGCAAGCCGTGGCGCGCTGCCCCCGCACGAAACGCCGAAGGGGACGGCAGCATCCCGCCGGGAAAAATATATTGCTGAATAAAATCCGTGCCCTTGCGATAGCGCGCAAACAATTCATCGGCGATCGTGATCGTTTGCACACAAGCCCGTGCGCCTGATTTCAGCTGCTGCGCCAGACAGGAAAAATAACTATCCCAGTAGGCTTCGCCCACGGCCTCGAACATTTCAATCGACGCAATCGCATCGAACTGGCCCTCCGTATCGCGATAATCCTGCAAGCGGAGATCGACTTGTTTGCCCAGACCGGCAACGAGTAAACGCTGCTCGGCAAAGTCGCGCTGCTCGGTCGATAAAGTCAGTCCGGTCACGTGCGCCCCCCGGCTTGCCGCGAGTTCGGCAAAGCCGCCCCAGCCGCAACCAATTTCCAAAACACGACTGTCAGCGCCGATGCGCAATTGCTCGACAATGCGTTCGTATTTTGCGTGCTGCGCTTGCTGTAATGTGGCCTTGGGTTGGTTAAACCAAGCGCTCGAATACGTCATCGACGGATCAAGCCAGAGTCGATAAAAATCGTTGCCGATGTCATAGTGCGCATGAATATTGCGGCGACTGCCGGCGCGTGAATTGCGATTAAACAGATGTCGCAAGCGGTACATCAGGCTGCCCCACCAGGTGCCGTAAATGGCGGTTTCCACGGCGTTACGATTGTGAATGAACAAGGTCAGCAAACCGGCCAGATCATCAGTCTGCCAGTCGCCGTTGATGTAGGTCTCAGCAAAACCGATGTCACCGGATCTTAAGGCTGCGCGGCAGGGTTCCCAGTTGTGAAACGTCAGGGTCACGGGCGTGCTGCCGTCACCAAACTGCAGCACGCGCTGGTCCGGGCATTCGAGCCGCAGCGCGCCGTGTTCGATTTTGCTCAGCATTTGCAGCATCAGGCGCGCCTGCGCCGGTAGGGTAGTGCTGCCCGGCTTGGAGCGTTCCTGTTGCACGGGCAAGGGAGAAAAAAGTTCTTTGGTCATCGGCTTAGTTCGCTGGATGGCGGGGCAGGTTTTCTAAAAAAGGGAACGCGCTTTATGAATAATTTTGTCGCTTGCCAGTGGATGCGCACAATCACACCCAAGGTCATCAGCGGATAGCGCAAAAAAACATAGATGAGTCGGGCATCGGTGAGCGGCTCCAGCGTCCCTGAAATACTGGTTAGCAGCAGAGGGCCTTCTGCGTCGTCATAATCGATCCGGGCAACCACGCGCTCAATCTGGTGGTCGCCAACGACGCGCGTACTGCGCATAAAACGAAATCGGTACAGTCCCTCAACGGCGCAAAACGGCGAGACATGAAATACCTTACTTGCTGTTAGCGCCACACCCCAAGGCATCGCCGCACCGGTATCGAGCAGGTAGCGGTGTTTTTCGCCGAAGGTATTGCTGACCTCACAAAGAATGGCACGCAACGTGCCGTTCTTGTGGTGACAAAACCAGAACGCCACTGGGTTGAATACATAACCGAGCACGCGCGGAAACGCCTGCAGCCAGATCTCCCCATCGGCATCCATAATGCCTTCGGATTTGAGCAGGGTATCGATCCAATTCAGCAGCGTGATCTCACCGCTGCCGTCACCGTGATCACGATCATGAAACGACAATAAATTAAATCGATTGCGCGAACACAGCAAGCTTTCAATCGGCGCTTCACCCAGTGTTCTCAGCGGTAGCATCAGCGTGTAGACACCGTAGCGAAAAGCATTGGCCGCTGGCCGCAGGCGACTGTGTCTTACCTGACCCCGACTCAACAGTACTGTTTTTGCCAGCTGTTCCATCGTGTTCCTGTCAGGCGGCGACGGTGCTGACTGCCACTCGGTGCGCGCTTTGTTCGATCGCCCGTGCGACCGCCAATCCTGATTTCAACCCATCCTCGTGAAAGCCGTACCCGGTCCACGCACCAGCGAACCAGGTATTACGCTGTCCTTGCAATGACAACAAGGCTTGCTGCGCGGCGACCGCTTCGGCATCAAACACCGGATGGGCGTAGTCATACCGCCCCAGCACCGTTGACGGATCGGGTTCATTAATCGGGTTGAGCGACACAATTACGGGTGTACTGAAAGGCAATGGCTGCAGCTTATTGATCAAATAGTGCACGCACACCCGCGGCTCGGTGCCGCCTACGCTTTCATAATTCCAAGCCGACCACGCAGACGATTTGCTTGGCAGGCAACGGGTATCCGTGTGGAGCACGGCGCAGTTAGGCTGATAGGTCACGGCTGATAAAACACCTGTCTCTTCGTCACTGGCGTCGTGGAGCAGGGCTAAGGTCTGGTCGCTGTGACTGGCCATGACGACGTGATCAAACAGGTGGCTAGCGCGAGGTGTCTCAACCCGAATTTGTTCAAGAGCGCCAGTCTTTGTGCGCGTAACCGAGGTCACTGGCGTACTAAGATATTTGTGCGTAATGGCCATCAGCATTTTGTCGACATAATGCTTGGCACCACCTGTCACCGTGTGCCATTTTGGACGGTTGTTGATTTGCAGCAGACCGTGGTTATGGCAAAAGCGCACGAAGCTTCCCAGCGGGAAGGCCAGCATCTGCTCTGTTGGGCATGACCAGATACAGCCTGCCATTGGCAGTAGATACCAATCCCGAAATGCCGTGCTGTAGCGGTGCTGTTTAAGAAAATCGCCCAGCGCCATTGATTGCATGGCGTCACCGGCTTGGGCTAACGCGGTTGTCTGGCGGTTAAAGCGCAGCACGTCACGCAGCATGCCCAAAAATCCCGGGCTCAACAGATTGCGCGGTTGAGTAAATACCGTACCGAGATCCGCGCCGGCCCATTCAAGGGTGCGGGTGCCGCCCCACGCGGGCACGGGCAACTTGACCGAAAACGACATATCGGTGGCCGTCGTGTTTACGTCCAACGTGTCAAACAGTTTGACCAGATTGGGATAAGTGCGATGGTTAAAAACGAGAAAACCGGTATCGACGCCGTGACGGATTCCCTCTAGCTCGACCTCCACGGTATGGGTATGTCCGCCAAAATAATCATTGGCTTCAAAGAGCGTAAGTTCGTGGCCTTGTTGGGCGAGTTGCCACGCAGCAGAGAGGCCCGATATGCCCGAGCCAATGACGGCAATTTTCATGCGTTGCGGTTCGCTGTTTTAACCCGATAAAATAAAAATGCCATGATGCCCGTCGGAGAAATACGGGTTGGGGGAAGATCACCCCGACTTGCCACCGACCTCGGTCGGGGGGCATCACGGCCAAACTGCACGGCGCGCAACGATGCGCACCGGAAAGGTATTGCGCTTATTTCGTTGCGAGTGCTTTCTCGATCGCAGCAACCAGGGTTTTATCGTCCGGCCTGACTGTGCTGCCGAAATTACTCACAAAATTACCGTCGCGGTCGAGCAGATATTTTGAGAAATTCCAGCTCGGTGCCTTACCGCTAGATTTGATCAGTGCCGCAAAGACGGGATTGGCATCCCGCCCCTTTACCGACGACTTCGCAAACATCGGAAACTTGACGCCGTACGTATTTGTACAAAAATCGGCGATCTCTTTGTTGTCGCCCGGTTCCTGACTGAAGTCATTCGAGGGGAAACCTAGCACCACTAAGCCCTTGTCTTTATATTTCGCATACAACTTTTCAAGCCCGTCATATTGCGCTGTGTAACCGCAGTAGCTGGCGGTGTTGATAATGAGCGTGACCTTGCCCGCGTACTGGCACAGGTTTTGTGGCGCATCGTCCTGAAGGCGATTGAATTGATGATTCAGCAGCGACGGGCAATCTGCCGCTCTGGCCGTGCCGGGCAACAGCGCGAGCAGCGTGATTAAGCCCAACAAGCTGATCAGCAAATTAAAAGAAGAAGAGAGATTTTTTGTCATGGCAACAATACCGGTAGGTTTTAATTTAAACTAACGAGTTCATTCTAGCGTATTTCCTCAACTTGTGGTGATCGCCTAAAAGGCGATGTAAATGCGATTTAATCGCAAAGAAAAGGCGGATTCCATGCGGCATCTCGTGCTCATATTTGGCGACCAGCTCAGTTTTTCTAATCCCGCGCTGGCGCAGTTCGATCCGGCGCAAGACCGTGTACTGATGATCGAAGCGCCGGGCGAAGCGACGGCGGTCTGGTCACACAAGGCGCGCATCACCTTGTTTTTGTCGGCGATGCGGCATTTTGCCCAAGAGCTGAACGAGAAAAGCTGGCCGCTTGACTACGTGAAGCTTGAACATTCCGCCGGTGCTGATTTTACGGATCGGCTGGCCGAGGCGATTGTGCGCAATCAGCCGCAGGCCATCAAGCTCGCCGAACCCGGCGAATGGCGCATGCACGGCAACATTGAGGCGGTGTGTGCCGCCGCCGCAGTGCCGCTGATGCTGATCGACGACACGCATTTTTTGTGTAGTCGGCAGGAATTTGCGACGTGGGCCGGTGCCAAAAAAGAGCTGCGCATGGAATTTTTTTATCGCGTCATGCGCAAAAAATGGGGCGTGCTGATGGACGGTGCCGAGCCTGCCGGCGGCAGCTGGAATTTTGACGCTGACAATCGCAGCGCCTATCCCAAGCGCGGCAAACAAGCGGGCCCGGGACAGATTCCGGCGCCGGCTGGCTTCGCACCTGATGCGCTGACCCTTGAGGTGATGGAATTGGTGCAGTCGACCTTTGCTGAGCATCCCGGCGCGCTCGACGACTTCGTCTGGCCCGTCACGCGCGAGCAGGCCCTGCATGCGCTATCCGTATTTGTCGCTACGCGTCTACCGCAGTTTGGTCTGTATCAGGACGCGATGTGGACCGAGACGCCCTTCGGCTGGCATGCGCTGCTGTCTACGTCGCTTAATCTCCACCTGCTCGATCCGCGTGAGGTCATTGCCGCTGTAGAAACTGCCTATCGCGCCGGGCAGGTGCCGCTGCCGAGTGCCGAGGGATTTATCCGGCAAATACTGGGCTGGCGTGAATTTATTCGTGGCATGTACTGGCTCGATATGCCGGGCATGAAAGAGGCCAATCATTACCAGCATACGCGAGCGCTGCCGCGCTGGTTTTGGACCGGCGATACGCAGATGCAGTGCCTGCGCGATAGTTTGTCCCAGACCTTGCGTTATGGTTATGCGCATCATATTCAGCGCTTGATGGTGATGGGTAATTTTGCCTTGCTCGCCGAACTCTCGCCCCAGCAAGTCGCCGACTGGTATCTGGCGATTTATGTCGATGCCGTTGAGTGGGTCGAATTACCCAATACCGCCGGGATGGCGCTGCACGCCTGCGGCAGTCGGTTTACCAGTAAGCCCTATATTTCGAGTGGTGCGTATATCAACCGGCAAAGCAATTATTGCAGCGGCTGTCGCTATGACCCCACGCTGCGCACAGGAGACCAAGCCTGTCCGTTCACCACCCTGTACTGGCATTTCATTGATCGGCACGCTGCGAACTTGTCATCGAATCCGCGTACCGCGCTGATGGCGAAGAATTTGGACAAATTGAGTCAGGAGGAGCGCAGCGGTGTTCGAGAGCGAGCCGCCGAAATGCTGGCACATCTCGATACACTCTAGTAGCAAAATAAAAACACATTTGCGGTTCAATGCACGACGCAAGCCTGTCATGCATTGTTGGTAAAATCAGGCATCTCACAACACAAACCCAGGCCACCATGCTGTATCCCGAATTATTCCGATCGCTCGAGCAAGTCCGCTGGAATATGGAAACTGATATTCCGTGGAGTCAGTTTGACGCGGCTCTGCTGACCGATGAGCAGGCACAAACCATTCGCATGAACGCGATCACCGAATGGTCGGCGTTGCCGGCGACCGAGATGTTCTTGCGTGACAATCGCCATGACAGTGATTTTTCCGCTTTTATGTCGGTATGGTTTTTTGAAGAGCAAAAACACGCGCTGGTGTTGATGGAATATTTGCGGCGTTTTCGGCCGGCGTTGGTGCCGACCGAGGCCGAGCTTGATCGTGTGCGCTTCGAGTTCGACCCGGCGCCACCGCTGGAAACGCTGATGATGCATTTCTGCGGCGAGATTCGACTCAATCACTGGTACCGCTGTGCGTCGGATTGGCACACGGAGCCCGTCATCAAACAGATTTATAAAATTATCAGTCAGGACGAGGCCCGTCATGGCGGCGCCTATTTGCGTTACATGAAAAAAGCGCTAACCGAAACGGGCGACATCGCGCGCGTAGCCTTTGCCAAAATCGGTGTCTTGATGGCGTCTGCGCGACGTACTGAAAAGCCACTACACCCGACTAACCTGCACGTCAACCAGTCATTGTTTCCGAACGATACCGTGCAGAGTCGCTTGCCCGATCCTGACTGGCTCGAGGCTTGGCTGGATACGCAGATTTGCTTCGACGGCGAATGGGAAAAGAAAGTCGTCGATCGTATTCTGCACAATCTCTCACTGCTGTTTGAGCGCAATTTCAGCACCGTGCAGGAGCTCAACCGGTACCGGAAAGAAGCCGTGATCCGGATCGCCCCGGCTACGGTGCCACAGGCGGGTTGAGTTTTCTCGCTGAGTTGTTGTGGTGCGTGACGGGGGTATCATTGTTTGCATGACTCCATTCCTGCGTCACCTGACGATACCGCTGTTGGTGCTGCTAACTGGCTGCGCCCAATTTTCTGCCGACGGTGGCCTCAGTAGGGTCGCCACACTCGCCGCCCAGCCGCTCGCCCGGATTGACGACGCTGCAAGTGCGGGGTTGGCAGCAAGCGAAACCCGCAGTCTGCTCGCTGCGCCCTTCAGCGCCGATGCCGCCGTACGCGTCGCTTTACTCAACAATCGCGCCTTGCAGGCCGGTCTTGCCGAGCTCGGCGTCTCTGAAGCCGATTTGGTGCGCGCCGGCCGTCTGCCCAATCCCTTTATCAGCTTGTCGCGGATGTCGGGCCAGGGTGTCGATATTGAACGCGCCATCGGTTTTGATTTTCTCGCCGTGCTTACTATGCCCAAGCGGATCAAGATCGAGCGGCAGCGCTTTGAACAAGTCCAACAGCAAACAGCGCTGCAAGCGGTACAGTTGGCTGCACAAACCCGTCGCGCTTATTTCAATGCCGTGGCTGCGGCTGAGACCGCGCGGTACATGCTGCTCGTCGAAGAAGCCGCTGCTGCCGCGGCCGAGCTTGCGGTAGAAATGAAAAAAGCCGGCAACTGGAGCGCACTTGATGCGATGCGTCAGCAAGCCTTTCATGCCGATGCGATTGCGCAAAGTGCGCTGGCCAAGCAAGCTCAGCGCGCGTCAATCGAGACGCTGACCGCATTGCTGGGCATGGAAACGCCGGACGCAATTACCCTGCCGGCGCAGCTGCCCCCATTGCCGGCCACCATCGAGCAGATCGACCAACCCGCGCAACGCGCCATTGCGCAACGGCTTGATGTGCAAATCGCGCGCAGCAATACGCTTGCCCTCGCCGAGGCGCTTGGTCTCTCGCGCACCACTGCCATGGTCGACGCGATTCGCCTGTCTTATAAAAACCAGAGCACGACCAACGCGTCAGGCGCAGACGGCGCTGAAGTCACGCTGCTGCTGCCCCTGTTTGACTGGACCGGCGCCAAAACAAAACGCGCACAGGCGCAGTACCTGCAGGCGGTGCATCGCAGCGCCGATGTTGCCATTCGCGCTGCCTCCGACGCGCGCACGGCGTATGCAGCCAGGCAAACTGCTCACGCGACGGCGCGGCATTTCCATGACAGGGTTGTGCCCTTGCGCAAACAAATTTCCGATGAAACCCTGCTGCGCTACAACGGCATGTTGATTGGCACCTTCGAGCTCTTGCTGGATGCGCGCAATCAAATGCTCGCGGTAACGGCGTCCCTGCAAGCGCAACGTGATTATTGGCTCGCCGAATCCGACTGGCAAATGGCCTTGGTTGGGGGGAGTGTATCAATCGGCAGTGCCGCGCCCGCACCCCAAGCGGCATCGTTGCCGCTGGCACATTAAGAGGATCTTGAGATGGTCTCCCGCAGAGATTTTTTGACTGGTGCTGCCACCGCGATGGCAGCGGGCGCTGTCAGCCGCGCTGGTGCCGCATCGTTGCCCGAAGCGGCCAGCAACACCCATGCGCGCACGTTGCCGCCGCCTTTGCCCAAAGAGGGCCGACCGTTTTATCCCGTTGTGACCCTGAATGGCTGGAGCGCGCCTTGGCGCATGAAAGACGGTTGGAAAGAATTTCATCTCGTTGCTGAAATCGTCGAGCGTGAAATCGCCCCCGGCATGACAGCCAAACTATGGGGCTATAACGGATCCAGTCCCGGGCCTACCATTGAGGTCGTGGAAGGAGATCGGGTCCGTTTGTTCGTCACCAACAAGCTGCCCGAACACACCACCATTCATTGGCACGGCCAGCAGCTGCCGAACGGCATGGATGGCGTGGGCGGTCTGACGCAGCCGCAGATCGCGCCCGGCAAAACCTTTGCCTACGAATTTACCGCGCAGCGTGCCGGTACCTTTATGTATCACCCGCATGCGGACGAAATGGTGCAGATGGCCATGGGCATGATGGGTCTGTGGATCACCCACCCTAAAGACCCGCAGACGCAGCAAGTTGATCGGGATTTTGCCTTTTTGATGAACGCCTACGATATTGATCCCGGTAGTTTCAAGCCGCGCCCTAACACCATGCTCGACTTTAATTTATGGACCTGGAACAGTCGCGTTTTTCCCGGCATTGACGCGTTGCCGTGTCGCCTCAACGATCGAGTTCGTATTCGTATCGGCAACCTGACCATGACAAACCATCCGATTCATTTGCATGGTGTCAGTTTTGAAGTCACCGGCACCGATGGTGGTTTTGTCCCCATCACGGCGCGGGTGCCTGAGGTCACGGTCGACATCGGCGTGGGGCAGATGCGTGCGATTGAATTTAATGCCACCGAGCTTGGCGACTGGGCGTTTCATTGTCACAAATCGCATCACACGATGAACGCGATGGGACACGGCGTGCCTAACATGATCGGTGTCGATCAGCGTGCAGTTGCAGCGCGCATCAATCGCCTGATTCCTGACTACATGGCCATGGGTAGCAAGGGCATGGCCGAAATGGGCGAGATGGAGATGCCGCTGCCGGCCAATACCTTGCCCATGATGACGGGTACTGGGCCGTTTGGCCCGATTGAAATGGGTGGTATGTTCACGACCTTAAAAGTGCGTGCCGATCAGGCTGCGGGCGACTACACCGATCCTGGCTGGTACGACGCGCCGGCCGGGTCGCGTGCCTATGAGGTTGACTCGGGTGTGCCGACTGCGCCGGCAGCGGCAGAGCATCGGCATCACAAGCCTTAATGGGCGAAAGGAATGACAATGTTGCGCTTGGGTGTTGTGTTGTTAATGTTATTGTCTGCGCCATCGTTGCGCGCCGCGAGCGAGTCAGTGCAGCACGAGGCGCCGGTGCCGATGACGGCGGGCGAAGTCATCAAGATAGATAAGGGGGCCGGCAAGCTCACACTTAGGCATGGCCCGATTTTGAATCTCGAGATGCAGGGTATGACGATGGCGTTTCGGGTCAGTGATCCGGCCATGCTGGATACGCTTCAAGTGGGTGACGCGGTTCGTTTTGTGGCCCAACGGGTCAATGGGGTGATCCTGCTGACCCGGATTGAGAAGTAAACGCACAAGGTGTAACGGCACCAGCCGCACCAGCCGCCCACCCGACCAGATTCGGGTAATCGCGGCGTTTGATGATTCATCAACACGCGGGCAGGCCAATCACTGACTGCCTGCCGCGCATGATGTGCGTCATGCGCTGACGATGTTAGTGATTATGATGTTCGTGCGCGCCGCCCTGATCGTCCATTTTGCCCGGCTTGCCGGTGGCACCTTTGTCGCTCACATGCACGGTAATCTTTACAGTGCCTGCTTGACGAAATGTGAGTGTCATCGGAAATTTCTCACCTGCCTTGAGCGGATTTTTCAAACCCATTAGCATGATGTGATAGCCCTCGCCCGGCTTCATTTTTACTTCGTCGCCGGCCTTGATCTCGAGACTGTCCACTGCGCGCATTTTCATCACATCGCCTTCCATGCGCATCGTGTGCACTTCCACGCTATCGGCAACGGGTGAGCTTGCTGAAAGCAAGGCATCATCGGTTTTGCCTTTATTTTCGATTTCCATATAGGCCGCGCCATTGGCTTGTTTGCCC
The DNA here is from genome assembly GCA_945866125.1 of Bordetella parapertussis. Taxonomy (GTDB): domain Bacteria; phylum Pseudomonadota; class Gammaproteobacteria; order Burkholderiales; family Burkholderiaceae_D; genus Pernthalerella. Next base: position 49,827 of record CAMBFZ010000016.1, on the reverse strand, counting down.
ACCGTGACACGTGCGTGCGGATGTTCGATTTCAATATCACCTACCTTAAAGCTATGAGCGTGAACGATGGTCGTTGCAAATAAAGCGGCAATGGCGAAAAATGATTTGGCTGACATGAAAGTTCCTAGAAAAGAGAAGGGGAAAATCGCTGCAACAATTATAGGCGTCAAATAAAAAACGAACGTTGGTGTGGGCTAGGCACCGCCGGCAAAACCGTTTTGACGCCATGCTTCATAGACCACCACGGCCACCGTATTGGATAAATTCAAGCTACGGTTATCGGGTTGCATCGGTAACCGCAGGCGTTGCGAGACCGGAAACGATTCTCGCAATTCTGGCGCCAGGCCTCGTGTCTCGGAGCCGAATACAAATACATCGCCCGGCCGAAAAGCGAGCGCGGCAAAGGAAGTAGCGCCATGTGTGGTGAGGGCAAATAATCGTGTCATATCCGGTTTTGCGCTGTCCAAAAACGCCTGCCAGTTCTTATGTACCTGCATCGTTGCATAGTCATGATAATCAAGCCCCGCGCGACGCATCTTGGCATCATCGAGCGGAAAGCCGAGCGGCTCGATCAGATGCAACTGTGCGCCCGTATTGGCGCACAGGCGAATGATGTTGCCTGTATTAGGCGGTATTTCCGGTTCAACCAATACAACGTGAAACAAGATCGTCTCCTGCAAAGGGTGGTCGCAATCAGTGCGCTTGCGCGCGGGCAAGCACGAGATTAACGACGCGTGTGGCGCCATAACGTTTTAAGCAGGCGGCCAATTCATGCAGTGTGTGGCCGGTGGTGATCACATCGTCGACTACGATCACAGTTTTGTGGGTCAGCGTAGGTGCTCCGGGCGTGACGATGAATGCGCCGCGCATGTTAACCCGTCTTTGCGGCAAAGGCAGGCTAGCCTGCGCTTCGGTATCTCGCACCCGCGTACAAAGTTGCGGTAGCAGCGGCAGGTTCAGCTGCTTTGCCAGTGGTCGGGCAATTTCGATTGCCTGATTAAATCCACGTGCAGATAGTCGATTGCGCGACAAGGGTACGCCTGTGATGAAATCAGCCGCCAGTGCATCGCGCGAGGGCAAAGCGCGCAGCAACAACTGCGCAAACAAAGGCGCCATCGCTAGCTGTGCATGAAATTTCAGGTTCTGTACCAGATGGTCTGCAGGGGCAACATAATCACACGCCACAATCGTCGCATCAAAGGCCGGCGGCGTGGTCTGGCAAGGCCCGCAGCGCACGCCCGGTGTGGTGTCCTTCAGCGTGCGCGCGCAAACCGGGCAGCGGTGCGGCTGCCCTGTGAAAAAGCGGGCATCGCAATAGGAGCACAAGCAAGGAAGGCGTGCTGGTTCAGCGGCGATATCAACCGTCTCGCCGCACAATGCGCAGTGTCCGGGCAGCAGACCATTCAACAGGGCGTGCGCCCGTGCGAGCAGCCTAAGCGGCGTAGTGAGTGGGAGGAAAAAGTCGGCGATCGGCATTGCCAGAGAGGGGCGTGTACACTGCGCGGCATTATCTCACCGTCTGCACGCCGCACAAGCATCATGTCTTCGCCACCGAAAGATTTTTCAGGCAGTACAAAACAAAGTGCGCCGATCTCGCTGATCCGTGTGCGTCAATTATTCGCGCGCCCACCCCGGGTGGCCGAATCACAGTTTTTACGGCGCGAAATTTCCGGCCGCATGTTTGAACGCCTCGCCCTCATCAAAACCCGACCAGCCTGTGTGCTCGACGCCGGGTGTGGCGAGGGACAGGATTTACTGGCGCTGCATCAGTCGTTTCCTACAGCCGCATTGCTTGGGGTGGACGCATCCGCTGCGATGTTAATGGCGGCCCGCGATCAGGCGGCACAGGGCAGGTCATCGATGCAGCGTTTGATCGGTCTTGTGCGCGCCCGTCCGGCGCCGGGGAGTGCCCTGCTGGCTTGCGGCGATTTTGCCCGCTTACCTTTGCCGGCTGCGCGGGTCGACCTAGTCTGGTCCAATCTTGCTTTGCATTGGCATCCGCAGCCGGACCTGGTTTTTCAGGAGTGGCACCGGGTTTTGCGGGTTGAAGGCCTGCTGATGTTTTCCTGTTTCGGGCCCGACACCTTTGCGCAGGTGCGTACGGCATTCGCCGCGGCAGGGGAGGCGCACGCGGTGTTGCCGTTTGTTGATCTGCATGATTTTGGCGACATGCTCGTTGATGCAGGCTTTGCTACGCCGGTCATGGATATGGAAAAAATCAATATTACTTATTCATCGGCCGCGAAAATGTTATCTGACGTGCAAGCCTTCGGAGGGAATCCGCTGACTACGCGTCGGCGGTCATTGTGGGGTCGTGCGCAGTGGGGGCGTGTGCTGCGGTCGATCGACGAGCAGCGCGGTGCGGACGGCCTGCTCAATCTCACCGTGGAGGTCATTTACGGACATGCATTCAGGGCTGCGCCAAAGAAAACTGGCAGCGGAGAAAGCATCGTGCGTTTCGATCTGAATCGGTAGCGACTCAGTGGCTTGAAAAATTACTGCCCAGTTTCTGTCCAGTTTGCTCAGTCAAATCTCGTGTTTCCTCTTGGCGAGTAATTATCTTTTGACTTATACTCATTCGGTTTTATGTAGTTCATTTGCAGCCAATTTCCCGAAAAAGGTGTTGTGCGATGGCGACGCGTGAGTGGATCTTGAAGCAAAATTGCTCGATATCGCCCCGGCAGCTGGTCAAAGCTTATGCGGGCTTGTGTACCGCGTCGTTTTTGGTGGCGGCTTACTTCACGATGCATGGCGCCTGGCTGGTCATGGTGTTTGCGATCGTCGAGATGACTGCCGTAGCGGTTGCATTTGTGATTTTTGGGCGCCATGCGAGCGACCGCGAGCACATTGCGTTGCGTGATGCGAATCTGATCGTAGCGCTGGTGCGAGCAGATAAAACAAGGCAATTCAGTTTGGATGCCCGGCGAACGAAAGTGGCGATGCCTGTGTTGCGGCATGGATTGATCGGGCTTGAGGCCAATGGTGATCGGGTCGAGGTCGGCAGGTTTTTGACAGAGCGAAAACGGCGCGAATTTGCCCGTGAGCTGACAAGGGAGCTTGGTGATTGCCAGGCCCAGTTGCATTGAACGACTGAAACAACAAAATTTTAATTAGGCTTTTGAGGACACTATGAAACACGGGAAGCGCCTATTACCAACGCTGCTGGCTGCTGCAGGGATGCTGATGTCGGGCTCATCATTTGCTGTGACTGATATGGTCGGCGGCCCTGCTGTACGACAGCTCAACTTTCAACCGCCAGTGACTTCCGTTGCGGCTGACATCTACATGTTGCACAACTGGATGATGGGCATCTGCATCGCTATTTTCCTCGCTGTGTTTGGTGTGATGTTTTACTCTATTCTCAAGCACCGCAAATCATTGGGCCACAAATCTGCCAGCTTCCATGAGAGCACCACGGTTGAGATTGCCTGGACGATCGTACCTTTCCTGATTGTGGTGCTGATGGCGCTGCCAGCGACCAAGACCGTGGTCGCGATGAAAGACACGTCCAACGCGGATATCACCGTTAAAGCCACGGGCATGCAGTGGAAATGGAATTACGACTACCTCAAAGGCGAGGGCGAAGGGATCACTTTTTACTCGGCGCTGTCGACCCCGCGTGACCAGATCCACAATCTTGCCGATAAGGGCGACAATTACCTGATCGAAGTGGACAACCCGCTGGTCGTGCCGGTCAACAAAAAAATCCGTATCGTCACCACTGCCAATGACGTCATTCACGCATGGGGCGTGCCTGCTCTTGGCGTCAAGCAGGATGCGATTCCTGGTTTTGTGCGCGACGCCTGGTTCAAGGCTGAAAAAGTAGGCACTTATCGGGGCAATTGCTACGAGCTGTGCGGCAAAGAGCACGCATTCATGCCGATCGTCGTCAATGTTGTCAGCGATGAAGACTACGCGAAGTGGGTTGCCGAGAAGACCAAGGGCATGAATGCTGCTGCCGAAGATCCCAACAAGACCTGGACTGTCGCCGAGTTGGCGCAGAAGGGTGAAAAAGTCTACGCCGCTAATTGCGTCGCCTGCCATCAGGCCACCGGTAAGGGTGTGCCTGGCGCTTTCCCTGCGCTGGACGGCTCGCAAGTGGTCAATGGTCCGAAAGACGGCCAGGTTCACCTTTTGCTCAACGGCAAAAATGCGATGCCAGCTTGGAAGACCCTGACCGATACCGAAATTGCTGCGGTGATTACCTACACCCGCAACAACTGGTCTAACAAAGCCCAGCAAAATATCGTTCAACCGGCTGAAGTTCTGGCTGCGCGCAAGTAATCGACCTATCAGGAGAATCAGATGAGCACAACAATCGATCACGCACACGGTCATTCTGACGGCCACGACGCGCACGACCATCATCCGCACGGATGGCGTCGCTGGTTGTACGCGACCAACCATAAAGACATCGGTACCTTGTACCTTTGGTTCTCGTTCACCATGCTGCTGACCGGCGGTGTGCTGGCGCTGGGCATTCGTGCCGAGCTGTTCAAGCCGGGTCTGCAGTTATTTGTGCCTGAGTTTTTTAATCAATTGACCACGATGCATGGTCTGATCATGGTGTTCGGCGCGATCATGCCGGCCTTCGTCGGCTTTGCCAACTGGATGATTCCGTTGCAGATCGGTGCGGCCGATATGGCCTTTGCGCGGATGAATAACTTCTCATTCTGGCTGCTGCCACCGGCGGCGATTCTGCTGATGTCGTCCTTCCTGGTGCCGGGCGGTGCTACAGCTGCCGGTTGGACGCTGTATGCGCCACTGTCGACCCAGATGGGTATCGGCATGGATATGGGTATCTTCGCGATGCACATCATGGGCGCCTCGTCGATCATGGGTTCAATCAACATCGTGACCACCATCCTGAACATGCGCGCGCCTGGCATGACATTGATGAAAATGCCGATGTTCGCTTGGACCTGGCTGATTACGGCCTACTTGCTGATTGCAGTGATGCCGGTGTTGGCAGGCGCGATCACGATGACCTTGACGGACCGTCATTTCGGCACATCATTCTTTAACGCCGCCGGTGGTGGTGACCCGGTGATGTACCAACACATTTTCTGGTTCTTTGGTCATCCCGAGGTGTACATCATGATTTTGCCGGGCTTTGGTATCGTCTCGCAAATCATTCCTGCGTTTGCCCGCAAGACCTTGTTCGGTTATGCGTCAATGGTGTATGCCACTGCGTCGATCGCGATTCTGTCCTTCATCGTCTGGGCGCATCACATGTTCGCCACCGGTATGCCGGTCACGAGCCAGCTGTTTTTCATGTACGCGACGATGCTCATCGCCGTGCCAACCGGCGTGAAAGTGTTCAACTGGATTGCGACCATGTGGCGCGGTTCGATGACCTTTGAGACCCCGATGCTGTTTGCGATCGGCTTCATCTTCGTCTTTACGATGGGTGGCTTTACCGGTCTGATTTTGGCCGTGACCCCGATCGACATCCAGATGCAAGATACCTATTACGTGGTGGCGCACTTCCATTACGTGCTGGTCGCTGGCTCCCTGTTCTCCTTGTTCGCCGGTTTCTACTATTGGGCGCCAAAGTGGACCGGCTTTATGTACAACGAGACGCGCGGCAAAGTCCACTTCTGGGCGTCGCTGATTACGTTCAACGTCACCTTCTTCCCAATGCACTTCCTGGGATTGGCTGGCATGCCCCGTCGTTACGCTGACTACGCCGCGCAATTCACTGATTTCAATCAGATCGCCACCATCGGCGCGTTTGGGTTCGGTCTTTCGCAAGTGTATTTCTTGTTTGCGGTGCTGTTGCCCTCGATTCGGGGTGGTGAAAAAGCAGCGGATAAGCCATGGGATGGCGCTGAAGGCCTGGAGTGGACCGTGCCTAGCCCGGCGCCTTTCCATACCTTTGAAACTCCGCCCGTTGTTAAGTAATGTTGTGATGCCGGCGGTGTGAAGCCGCCGGCAAACTGGAACGTATGTCAAATCAAAACAAACCTGGCAATCTGCGCACGGCACTGATTCTTTTGTCTGTTGCGGTGGTATTTTTTTTCGGCGTGATCATTAAGCAGGCCTGGCTAAGCTGAAATGGACGTCAGGCAGCAGGCGCGTAAAGATCGACAAGGTAGAAACAACGTCCGCATGCTCGGCAAGCTGATGTTGATTGCGGTACTGATGTTTGGTTTTGGTTATTCGTTGATACCGTTGTACAAAAAGATTTGTGAGATCACGGGCATTAACGTGTTGGCGGTACAGGAAACAAAAGTTGTCGGGTCCGTCAATTCGCAGGTCGACGCGAGTCGTACGGTAACGGTAGAGTTTGATGCCAACACGCAGGGGCCGTGGCGCTTTCGCCCGACAGTGCCCAGTATTGATGTGCACCCCGGTGAGATGGCGCAGGTGATTTATGAAGTCGTGAATACGCAGTCGCGCAGTATGCAGGCGCAAGCGATTCCGAGTTATGCCCCGCAAGAGGCCGCGGTTCACTTCCGCAAACTCGATTGTTTTTGTTTTAAGCAGCAAACGCTCGGGCCCAATGAAGCCCGGCAAATGCCTGTGAGTTTTTATATTGATCCGGCGCTGCCGAAAAGCATCAAGACAATTACTTTGTCGTATACGTTTTTCGAAGTCGGCCTCGCAACAAAAAAACAGGCCAATTAACGCGCGATGGATGATCTGAAACAAGCAAGCAAGCGTCGCCTTTCGTTTGTGGCGACAGTTAAGGCGGTACTGTGGTCGTTTTTTGGTGTGCGTAAAAAAAGCGATTACGAAGAAGATACGGCGCAACTCAATCCGTTGCATGTTGCTATAGCTGGCGTCCTGGCTGCCGTAATTTTTGTTGTGACCTTGCTGTCGATTGTGAAATTTGTTTTGGCACCATAAAAAGCAGCATCATTTTTGAACATTGTAATCAGGGGATGTAGATGAGCACTCAACACGGCAATGCGCCATATTATTTCGTACCAAACCCCTCCAAGTGGCCGGTGCTGGCGGGGTTGTCCCTGCTGGTGACGATGGCCGGTGCATCGGCTTGGGTTAATGGCGTGAGCTGGGGTAAGCCAGTTAATCTGGTCGGTATCCTTTCCTTGATCGCCGTGCTGTACTACTGGTTTGGCGACGCGATCGCCGAATCCGAAGGTGGCCTCTACAACGCCCGGATCGATACCTCGTATCGTTGGAGCATGAGCTGGTTCATCTTCTCCGAAGTCATGTTTTTCGCTGCTTTTTTCGGTGCGCTCTTTTACGCACGCAGTATCTCGATGCCGTGGCTGGCCGATCTTGACCACAAAGTCTTGTGGCCTGATTTTGCTGCGAACTGGGGCACCGGTGGTCCGGCTGGTGTTGTGGAAGCCTTCCAAACGATGGGGCCATTTCCGGTTCCGACCATTAACACCGCCCTGCTGCTGACATCGGGTGTGACCCTAACGATTTCGCATCATGCACTGCGCGAAGGCAATCGCAGCAAAACCGCAATCTGGTTGTTTGCGACCATCTTGCTGGGCGCAATCTTCATGGGCTTTCAGGCGTATGAATACATGCACGCCTATTCCGAACTGAACCTGAAGCTGACCTCAGGCATCTACGGCTCAACCTTCTTCATGCTCACAGGTTTCCACGGTTTCCACGTGACCATGGGAGCGATCATGCTGTCGGTAGTGCTCTACCGCGTACTCAAAGGGCATTTCACCCCAGAGCAGCATTTTGCTTTTGAAGGCGCGGCCTGGTACTGGCACTTTGTTGACGTTGTCTGGCTTGGCCTTTATGTTGTGGTGTATTGGTTGTAATCAGTTTTCGCCGAAAAAAAAGCCGCACTTTGGTGCGGCTTTTTTACTGATCAGCACAAATCAGCAATTTAATAGATGATGCCAGTTGGTTGTATCCAGCCTAGTTGATGGGCCACCAACAAAAAAATAAAGAGCAAAATAGAAAACCCTACGCGCAAGGCCAGCGCGTGCACGGTCCGATTGCTTTTGCCTTTGTCCCGCATCAGGAACACTAAGGCAGATGCAAGGCTGCCAATGATCAGTAAGAACGCAACAGCAACGAGGATTTTTATCATGGTGGTTAACGAGTCTGTTTCGTTGCGTCGTATTGCAACCAGATCCGATTCATAAACAAGGCCTCATTGTAATGCGATTGCGTTTCCATTTCCGTTGGATCCCCTTTCTGGCTGCCGTGCTCGTCATCGCAGTCGGTGTCTCTTTGGGAAACTGGCAAACCCGCCGCGCTGCCGACAAGCTCGCCATTGAGCAAGCCATCACGGAGCGCAGCGCCGAGCCTGCACTCATTCTCAATGGATTGCCGCACATTGGCTCTTTGCCCGAATTTCGCCGTGTACGTGTAGCGGGTCGCTTTGTGGCCGACTGGCCCGTCTATCTCGACAATCGTCCTTATCAGGGTAAGGCCGGGTTTGTGCTGCTCATGCCATTGCGCCTGCAGGATAGCGAGCACGTCGTGCTCGTGGCGCGGGGCTGGTTGCCGCGTGATCCGCTTGAGCGGTCGCGCTTGCCTGATATCGTCGTGCCCGATGGTGTGATTCAACTCGACGGCACGGTGCGGCATTCAGCCGGGCGGGTGATGCAGCTTGGGCAGGATGCGCCCTTGCAGCCAGGTGCTATTTTGCAAAATCTTGATATCGCCGCCTTTTCAAGCGCGAGCAAACTACCGCTACAAACTTTTATAATCGAGCAGACCAACGATGCCGGCGACACCTTGGCGCGCGACTGGCCGCGTCCCTCGGCCGGTGTCGACAAACATCGTGGCTACGCGTTTCAGTGGTATGCATTAGCGGCAACGGCCTTCTTATTTTTTTTGGTGACAGGATTTCGACGTGCAAGCCGATCAAGCAACAACACCCGCTAGCAACCAGCCAGCAAGCCGAGGCCGGGGCCGCTGGCCGCTGATTCTCGTTATCGCGCTTTGTGCCGCGCCGATGATTTTTTCGTATCTGAGCTATTACGTCATCAAGCCCGAAGGCCGCACGAATTATGGCGCGTTGATCGATCCGCGTGCCTACCCGATTCCGGAACTCGGCCTCACGACGCTCGAGGGCAGCAGCGCCGTCTTGGAACAATTCAAAGGCAAATGGATTTTGCTGCAAGTCGACACCGCCGACTGCCAGAAAGCCTGCACCGACAAACTCTATTACATGCGGCAGTTGCGTCTGACGCAGGGCAAGGAAATGGAGCGCATCGAACGTGTCTGGCTCATCACCGATAAAGCCCCGTTGGAAACGACACGCATGCGCCAGTACGATGGCACCAACATGCTCAGAGTCGACCCCAAAAAACTCGCAGCCTGGCTGCCGGTCACAGAAGGCACCACTCCCGCCGATCATCTCTACATGATCGACCCGCTCGGTAATTTGATGATGCGCTTTCCCAAAGATCCTGATTACAACAAAATCAAGAAAGACATCAACAAGCTCATGAAAGCCTCGCGCATAGGATGAGCACGATGTTGATCACGCTTGCCTTAAAGGGCCTGCTGGTGGCCCTCATTCCTGCAACGATCGTCTATCTTTCGCGTGGTACGGATAAATTCAAAAAGCTTGCGTGGGTCACGGTTTTTTTTACCTTTGATCTCATTATTTTTGGTGCGTTTACCCGCTTGACCGATTCCGGTCTGGGTTGTCCCGACTGGCCCGGCTGCTACGGTGAGGCCAATCCATTTTTGGCGCATGCTGATATTAGTGCGGCGCAGGCCGCGATGCCAACGGGCCCCGTCACCGTCTTTAAAGCGTGGATCGAAATGATTCATCGTTATCTTGCTATGGGTGTTGGTGTACTGATTATTGCGATGCTCGTTGGCGCGTGGCGACAATGGCGACGCACCGGGGCGCCACGCTATGCGCCCACCGTGCCCGCCTTGCTATTGGTATTTGTTTGTGTACAAGGTGCATTCGGTGCGTGGACCGTTACCTTGAAACTGCAGCCGGTGATCGTCAGCATCCATTTGTTATTGGGCATGAGTCTTTTAGCCTTGCTCTCTTGGCATGCGATGCGCCAGACTACGCACGCGCCGGCGGCGCCTGCAGCGGCAGCATTACGCGTGACCGCCGCCATCGCGCTGGTCGTTTTACTGATGCAAATCGCCTTGGGTGGTTGGGTTAGCACCAACTACGCCGCACTCGCCTGCGGCAACGCATTTCCTTTGTGTCAGGCTGCGTGGATGCCCGAGATGGACTTCGCGCAGGGCTTTACTTTGTGGCGCAATTTGGGCATGACCGCCTCTGGCGACTACTTACCATTTTCGGCGCTGGTTGCCATTCACTGGGTGCATCGCTGTTTTGCTGCGATCGTTCTGGCGATGCTGGGCTGGTTGGCGTATCGATGCCGTCGCATGGCCGGACTCGCGCGTCTTGCGCAGGCGCTCGGTCTCATGATTGTTTTGCAATTAGCCACAGGTGCGGCCACGGTATTTTTTGACTGGCCGCTGGCGCTGGCGGTGGCGCATAATGCGGGCGCGGCCCTCTTGGTGCTGCTTCTCGTCGTGGTAAACTACCGTCTCTCGCAAACCGAGGCGAGCACGCCTGTCGAAGTACGGACGAACTTCTCGCCCGCATGAATTCTGTCCCATGACCACCCTCATCGCCCCTTCCAGCCGCATCGCTCAGTATTGGGCTCTGACCAAGCCGCGCGTCACGCAGCTGGCCGTGTTTTGCGCCGTTATCGGCATGTTCTTGGCGACGCCTACGCTACCGGATTGGCGTCTGCTGATCGCAGCCACCGTCGGCATCTGGCTGCTGGCCGGCGCGGCCTTTGCGGTCAATTGCCTTGTTGAGGCCGAGATCGATTCGCGCATGGCCCGCACTGCGCGGCGGCCCATGGCTATGGGTGAAATTACCGTGCACCAAACCTTGCTCTTTTCAGGCGTCATTGGCGGCATGGGCATGTGGGTGCTCTATAACCTAGTCAATCCGCTCACCATGTGGCTGACCTTTGCTACCTTCGTTGGTTACGCGGTGATTTACACCATCATCCTCAAGCCGGCGACCCCGCAAAATATCGTCATCGGCGGCTTGTCGGGTGCGATGCCACCAGCGCTGGGCTGGGCGGCCATTGCCAATGATGTACCGATGCAGGCGTGGATACTGGTGCTGATCATTTTCGTCTGGACCCCGCCACATTTTTGGGCACTGGCACTCTACCGTCGGGATGATTATGCAAAATCCGGTTTGCCCATGCTGCCCATCACGCATGGCCTGAAATTTACCCAATTTCATATCTGGCTCTACACCATCGTTCTCGTTGCCACCTCCATGTTGCCCTTTATTGTGCGCATGAGCGGCCTGATCTATCTGGTCAGTGCGTCCGTGCTGGGGCTCATTTTTCTCTGGTACGCGTGGCGCATTTATCAGCACTACACCGACCTGATTGCACGCAAGGCATTTACCTACTCCATCATCTACCTCTCGCTGCTGTTCGCTGCGCTGCTGGTTGATCACTACCTGCCGCTCTGATGCGTACCCTGCTCGCTCTGTTGGCGTTGTCGCTGGCACTTGTGGCCTGCGGCGACAAAGGAGCCTCGGCTTCCAAGGTCGCATTTGCCAATACCGATATCACTGGGCTTGACTACGGCAAAGGCTTCAGTCTCACCGACCACACCGGCACGCCGCGCACCCTGGCCGACTTCAAAGGCAAAGTCGTACTGGTCTTTTTTGGTTTCACCCAATGTCCCGATGTCTGCCCGACGACGCTCACCGAAATGGCCGGGGTAATGAAGCAACTGGGGGTCGACGCCGATCGGCTGCAGGTATTATTCATCACCGTCGATCCCGAGCGGGATACGCCAGCACTGCTGGCCAGTTATGTGCCGGCATTTCATCCGGGATTTTTAGGGCTCGTTGGTGACCGCGCCGCTACCGACAAAGTCATCAAAGAATTCAAGCTGTTTGTTGAGAAGGTCCCTTCCAAAGACGGCAAAACCTACAGCATCGATCACACCGCCGGAAGTTATGTCTTTGATCCGCAAGGGCGCTTGCGCCTATTCGTGCGGCATGGGCAGGGTGCCGAGCCGGTGTTGCGGGATGTCAGGGCCTTGCTGGCCGGCGGCTGAAGTTGTAAGCCATCGCATCGAAAAAAACAGCCTATGGCGCCGTTCGGATAAAACAGGATAAGGCGCTCACTGCATCAGGTCTGGCAAAAAAAATGCGTCTCCGCAGAGACGCATTTTTCATTTACCTGCGCGTACGGCTCAGGCGTATTCGGCTAGTGCCGCTTTCATTTTTTTCAGTGCCACCACTTCGATTTGACGAATTCGCTCAGCCGACACGCCGAATTCAGCCGCCAATTCATGCAGCGTTGCGCCAGAGCCATCATCATTGGCCAGCCAGCGTGACTCAACAATACGGCGTGAGCGCACATCAAGCTGCGCGAGTGCTGTTTCCAGGCCTTCCGATTGCAGGCGGTCAAACTGCCGCGCCTCCAGCACCTTGGCCGGCTCCATCTGATCGGACGACAAATAGGCAATGGGAGAAAACCGGTCGTCTTCATCGTCCGTTGACGACTCCAGCGCAATGTCGCGTCCCGATAAACGCATTTCCATCTCAATGACTTCTTCGCGCTTGACGTTGAGTGATTCGGCCAATGCATCAACCTGACCCGGCGTCATCGAATCCAATCCGACTTTATGGCTACGCAGATTAAAAAATAACTTGCGCTGCGCTTTAGTCGTGGCCAGCTTGACCATGCGCCAGTTACGCAAAATATACTCATGCATCTCAGCCTTGATCCAGTGCATCGCATACGACACAAGTCGTACCCCCTGCTCAGGATCAAAACGCTTTACCGCTTTCATCAAGCCGATATTGCCTTCTTGAATCAGATCAGCATGCGGCAGCCCGTAGCCCAGATAGCCACGTGCAATCGACACCACCAAGCGCAAGTGCGACAACACCATCGCCTGCGCAGCAGCCAAATCATTGCCATCACGCAGTTTGCGCGCCAGCGATATTTCTTCTTCTTGCGTCAACATCGGCAGGCGGTTTACAGCCGAAATGTAGGCATCCAGATTACCCAGGCTGCCAGAAAAACCGAGCGCCAGCGCCTGTTCACCGGTCGGCACCAAGGCAGACGATGCGGGCATTGCAGTCATTGTTTCTCCTAAAATAAATCTAGCAAATAAAGCCGGGCTTTGGCTCGAAATAAGTTGCTAAAACCCACAAACATAATATTAGCACTCTCCGCAGAGGAGTGCTAAGCCTCTCTATGGACAAAGCATTGCCGGCAAGGCAACTGCTTGTAAATAATTAATATTTTAACATCAAAAAATTAGAGCCCCGCAGGGCTCTAAAGTTGCAACGGCATTCAATGTCTTACCGCAGGCCTCGCAAGCGCTTATTCAGCCCGCCCCAAAGCGTACCGCACCGACAGCATCGCTCCCAGCAAGCCCAGAGTCGTACTCGCACCAAGCAGCAGCGCCATAGACGCCGTATCCAGCGGCAGTAGACGGAAGGTCGAACCATACAAGCCAGCCAGATCGCTTACCGGACCATTGAGCACGTGTAGACCCAGCAATACCCCCAGCAAAGCCAGCCCGCCGGCGCCGAGCCCCAGCAAAGCGCCGGTGTAATAAAAAGGGCGCGACACAAACGCATCGGTGGCACCCACAAGCCGCGACACATTCACCTCCTCGTGTTGTGTGACGACTTGCAGTCGAATGGTATTAAACACGACCGCCACCACCACGCCGCAGAGCGTCGCGGCCAGCATCCACAGCACGTTGCCGGCCAGTTGCAGCAGCGCCGCAAGCCGCTTGACCCACGCCGCATCCAGCTGTACCGCGTCCACCCCGGGCACGCGTGCGATTATCGCGGCGAGCTTTTCGATCCGCTCGGTGCTGCTGGCATCGTTGGCGTCGTCGGCATTGGCGAGCTTAAGCACATAAGCATCCGGCAGTGGGTTGGCGCCCAGTGTGGCGACCACATCTGACAAGCCGGCGCGCTCTTTCATCATGGCCAGCGCTTCCTCGCGGCTCACAAATACCAGCTTGGCCTTGAGTCCGCCAGCAAGGGCCGCCATACGCAATTCAGCCCCCATTGCGAGCGCCTGCTCGCGCCCCACGTCAGTCGATAAAAATACGCTAATCTCAGGTTCTACCGCCAACTCGCGCGAGACCGGCCGCACGTTCTCCAACACTGTCAGGCCAGCCACCGGCAGTATGAGTGCCAGAGCAATCACCAGCACATTGAAACCAAAGCTGCCCGGCATCCTCAGTACGCGTGCCAGCGCATCGCGTAACGCGAAACGATGTTCTCTAAACCATCTCATAGTCCCACCCCGCTCTCGGCTTCGCGAACGGCAGCGAGCCGTCCCTGTTCAAGTTGTACGACGCGAGTGGCGCGCTCAAGCAGTCGTTCATCGTGTGTCGAAATGACGCAGGTCGTGCCGGCAGCATTAAACGCATGCAGCATTTCCAGCACCAGACGGCCACTGTCACGATCCAGATTGGCCGTCGGTTCATCGGCCAGAATAATGCGCGGCTGATGAACAATGGCGCGCGCAATCGATACCCGTTGTTGCTCGCCGCCCGACAGGCCCAGCGGAATCATGGCTGCCTTGTCAGCCAGTCCTACCAATTCGAGTGCGACACGCGCGCGCTGCTCTGCTTCCTGATGCAAGGCACCGCTGACAATCAGCGGCAACATCACATTGGCCAACACACTGCGGTCATGTAGCAGCCGGTGCTGCTGCAAAATCAGCCCCAGCTTGCGGCGCAAAAAAGGTAGCGTAGTGCGGTTGAGCTTGCGCATATCCTGCCCGCTGACAATGAGCACGCCGCCACTGGGTCGCTCAATGCCGGCGATTAATTTAAGCAGCGTCGATTTGCCCGCACCCGACGGTCCCGCCAAAAACACTATATCGCCTTCGTTCACCGAGACCGTTACATCCGAGAGCGCCTTGATGTCGCCGGGGTAATGTTTGGAGACATGGGAGAAAGAAATGATTGCCATAAGTGATGAGTAAGCAGTAAAAAACAGCGCGGGTCAGCCCAGCAGCGCATCAACAAATTCGGCCGCCACAAAGGGCTGCAGATCGTCGATGGCTTCGCCTACGCCAATAAAATAAACCGGGATGCGACGGTTCTTTACAATCGCCGCAAGCACGCCGCCTTTGGCCGTGCCATCGAGCTTGGTGACCACCAGACCGGTGAGTCCGAGCGCGTCATCAAAAGCCTTCACCTGTGCCAGCGCGTTTTGTCCGGTATTGCCGTCAATGACGAGCAAGACCTCATGCGGCGCGCCTTCCATACCCTTGCCGATGACGCGTTTGATTTTTTTTAATTCATCCATCAGGTGCAGTTGCGTTGGCAGTCTGCCGGCCGTATCCACCATCACCACATCGGTGCCGCGCGCGCGTGCGGCCTGCACCGCATCAAACGCCACCGCAGCCGGGTCGCCCGAAGCCTGCGCAATCACGGCCACATCATTGCGTTCACCCCAGATCGCCAACTGCTCCCGTGCGGCAGCGCGAAAGGTGTCGCCCGCCGCCAGCAGTACGCTTTGTCCGTGTGCCTGCAAATGCTTAGCCAGTTTGCCGATGGTGGTGGTCTTGCCCGCGCCATTGACGCCGGCAATCATGATCACCAGCGGCTGTTCGCGGCCCAGCATCAGTGGCTTTTCGAGGGGGCTTAATAATTCCAGCAACAAGTTGCGCAGCGCCGCCTTGACCTCACTGGCTTCGGTGAGCTTGTCGGCTTTAACTTTTTTCTTCAGGCCCTCGAGCAAAAACTCGGTTGCCTCCACGCCCGTATCTGCCATGAGCAACGCCGATTCGAGTTCGTCGAATAAATCGTCATCGATTTTGGCGCCAACAAACAGTGTCGTGATACTTGAGGACGTGCGCGAAAGACCGGAGCGCAGTGACGCGAGCCAGGATTTTTTTGGCAACGGTGGCGGTGCACTTGGCGCAGACGTTGCAGCAGGCGTTGTCGTGGTCGAAGCAGCTGAGTCCTGCGATTTTTTTTTGAAGAAGCTAAACATCGGATCCGGGAGAGGTGCAAAGCGGGGAAAAAGACAAGCAGATACAATCATGCTGGTATCGCTGACCTGTATTGCCGACATCGGCCCCTATTTTAGCAGAGCACACTCCATGAAATTTCGTCTTGCGCAGCTGGCAATAGCCAGCTTTTTCACACTTGCCCTGTTGCCTGCGGGCGCGCATGCCGCAGCGCATGCGCAAGAATTCAAACTTGCCAATGGCATGCGCATCATCGTGCAGGAAGACAAACGCGCTCCAACGGTCGCCCATATGGTCTGGTATCGCGTCGGGTCTATGGATGAACAAAACGGCACCACCGGTGTGGCTCACGTACTTGAGCACATGATGTTCAAGGGCACCAAAAAACTCAAGCCGGGTGACTTCAGTGCAAAAGTGGCCGCACTCGGTGGCCGCGACAACGCTTTCACCGGCAAAGATTACACCGCTTACCATCAACAGATCGAAAAATCCCGCCTTGAGCAAGTCATGGCGCTCGAAGCCGATCGCATGCAAAACCTGACAATGGACGCGGCCGAATTTGCCAAGGAAATTAAAGTCGTTATGGAGGAGCGCCGACTGCGCACTGATGATCAGCCCTTGGCCAAAGTCTACGAAGCCCTCAACGCCACCGCCTATGTTGCGCATCCCTATCACCATCCCGTTGTGGGCTGGATGGATGATCTGCAAAACATGACCGCAGCCGATGCGCTGGCATGGTACGTACGCTGGTATGCGCCAAACAACGCCACCATGGTCGTCACCGGCGATGTTGATGCCAAAAAAGTGCACGCCTTAGCAGAAAAATACTTCGGCAAAATTCCGGTGAAAACCCTGCCAAAAACCAAGCCTCAAAATGAGCCGCAGCAGCGTGGTGAGCGCCGCGTCGTCGTCAAAGCGCCGGCTGAAAACCCCTACATCGTGCTGGCCTACAAAGTGCCCACCCTGCGCGACATCGACAAAGACGACGACGTCCATGCGTTGGATGTGCTCGCTGCCGTACTCGATGGCTATGACAACGCACGTTTGCCCGCCAAACTAGTGCGTACCGACCGCGTCGCCAATTCTGCTGGCGCGAGTTTTGATTCCATCTCGCGTGGGCCTTCGATGTTTTTGCTCGATGGTATTCCTGCTGAGGGCACCACTATTGAGCAACTTGAGCAGCGCCTGCGCGCCGAAGTCACCCGCATCGCTACCGATGGCGTCTCAGCGGCCGAGCTCAAGCGCGTCAAGACGCAGTTAATCGCCAGTCAGGTGTACAAACGCGATTCCATCTTTGGTCAGGCAATGGAAATCGGCTCAATGGAGATGGCCGGCATTTCATCGCGGCAGATTGATCGCCTCATCGACAAGCTCGCCGCCGTCACACCCGAGCAGGTCAAGGCAGTTGCGCAAAAATATTTTTCAGATGAGCAGCTCACCGTGGCTTCGCTCGTGCCCCTGCCGCTGGACGACGCAGACAAAAAGCCCGCTAGCGCCCCTGCCGGCATGCGTCATTAAGCCTACCGCAGACCGCCATGCCGCACTCATTCCAAGGAAACCAATTCATGTTCAAGCATTTGCTCATCGCAGTCGTGCTGTTGGCCAGTAGCGCCGCGCATGCCGCGCTTAATATCCAGCACTGGACGCTGGCCAACGGCGCACGGGTTTATTTTGTTGAAAATCACACCATCCCGATGCTCGACGTCAGCGTCGAATTCGATGCCGGCAGCAAGCGCGACCCAGCCGACAAATCCGGTGTGGCGTCGCTGGCCAACACCATGCTTGCGCGCGGCCTCAAAGCGGCAACATTAGCGGACGGCAGCGTTGAGCCGGCCATGACGGAGTCGCAACTCTCCGACGCCATCGCCGACATCGCCGCCCAACGCGGTGGCGGGCCCGGCACCGACCGTGCCGGCATGTCGATGCGCACGCTGTCCTCGGCTGCGGAGCGGGATGAGGCAGTCCAACTATTGGCGCGCATCCTGGCCCATCCTGCAATGCCCGAAGAATTTCTCGTGCGTGACAAGGCGCGTTTGATTTCCAGTCTGCGCGAATCCTTAACCAAGCCCGAGTCCATCGCTGACAAAGCATTTTGGCGGCTCGCTTACGGCACCCATCCGTATGGTGCGCACCTGACGGTTGAATCAGTCGAAGCCATCACCCGGGACGACCTGATCGCCTTTCATGCTGCCCACTATGTTGCCAACCGTGCCGTCATTGCCATGATCGGCGACATCAGCAAAGCGCAGGCCGATGCCATCGCCCGACAGCTCACGCTGCGCCTGCCGCAAGGGCAGCCGCTGCCCGCCTTGCCGGCCATCAGTGCACCGCAAGCTGTTGAGGAGCGCATCGCCCATCCTGCATCGCAGTCACATATTTTGATCGGCACACCGGCGTTGCAGCGCGGCGACCCGGATTTTTTTGCGCTCACCGTCGGTAATTACATTTTAGGTGGCGGTGGTTTTGTTTCGCGTCTGACCAAAGAGGTGCGCGAAAAGCGTGGACTGGCCTACAGCGTCTACAGCTACTTCAGCCCGATGGAGCAGCCGGGGCCTTATCAGGCTGGATTGCAGACCCGCAAAGACCAGTCCAATGAGGCATTGAATGTGGTGCGCCAAACCATCGCCGCCTATCTCAAAGACGGCCCCACCGAAGCCGAGCTCAAAGCCGCCAAAGACAACCTGATCGGCGGCTTTGCGCTGCGTATCGATAACAATCGCAAAATCCTCGATAACATCGCCGTCATCGGTTACTACGGCATGCCGCTTGATTATCTCGACACCTGGACCGACAAGGTGGCCAAAGTCAGCTTGGCCGAGATTCGTGCCGCTTTCAACAGCAAGCTCTCGATAGACAAGCTCATCACCGTCGTCGTTGCCGGTCAACCCTGATGGGCACCAATGGCGCTGATGAAACCACGTAAACCGGCGCGCGTGCCGCAACAAGTCCGCATCATCGGCGGGCTTTGGAAACGCACACCCTTGCCGGTGCTCGAAGCCGAAGGTTTGCGCCCCACGCCCGACCGTGTGCGCGAGACCGTCTTTAATTGGCTTGGTCATCTGCAACCTGGTCCCTGGTCTCAGCTGGCCTGTCTGGATTTATTTGCCGGCACCGGCGCGTTCGGCTTTGAAGCCGCCAGTCGCGGCGCCGGCAAAGTCGTGCTGGTCGAATCCCAGCATACCGTGCTGAGCGCGCTGACGGCCACCCGCGACAAGCTGCATGCCCACCAGATCAGCATCGTGCGTGGTGACGCGATGCTGCTGGCGGCCCGCATGACGGACAAGTTCGATGTCATCTTTCTTGACCCGCCCTATCAGCTCGCTTTATTGCCCCGTTTGCTGCCTTTGTGTCGGCCATTACTGGCCCCGGGCGGTCTGGTCTACCTCGAATCCGATGCACCACTGGCCGCCGAACCGCCACCGTCTTGGCTCGCGGGCTGGAACATCGTGCGTGCCGATCGGGCTGGCGCGGTGTTTTATGCGTTATTACAAGCCGATGACAGCGCCTCAAATTAGGGCATAATTCGCGTTCTTTGTGCGGGTTGGCAATAAAGCGACCCGCAAAATTAGCCGAAGAACTCAACAAGAGGGCAGTCTCATGGTCACAGCTGTTTATCCCGGGACCTTTGATCCGCTTACGCGCGGACATGAAGATCTGGTGCGTCGCGCCTCGGGCTTGTTTGACAAACTGATCGTCGGTGTCGCCGACAGCAAAGCCAAGCGCCCCTTCTTTTCACTCGAAGAGCGCCTCGATATCGCCCATGAAGTGCTGGGCCACTATCCGAATGTGCAGGTAGAAAGTTTTTCGGGTTTGCTGAAAGATTTCGTGCGTCGTCATGATGCGCGCGTGATCGTGCGCGGCTTGCGTGCGGTGTCAGACTTCGAATACGAATTTCAGATGGCTGGCATGAACCGCTATCTGTTGCCCGATGTCGAGACCTTGTTTCTCACCCCTTCCGATCAGTACCAATTCATCTCCGGCACCATCGTGCGCGAGATTGCGATTCTTGGTGGTGATGTGTCGAAATTCGTCTTCCCCTCCGTGGAGCAATGGCTCCTTAAAAAAATCGCAGCCAATGAAACCTAGGGCGCCTGTATCGTGGCATTAAAAATCACGGAAGACTGCATCAACTGCGACGTCTGCGAGCCGGAATGTCCGAACGATGCCATTTTTATGGGCCTGCAGATTTACCAAATTGATCCCAATAAATGTACCGAATGTGTCGGGCATTTTAATGAGCCGCAATGTCAGCAAGTTTGCCCGGTTGCCTGTATTCCATTGGATCCGGATTGGACTGAAAGTCGTGAGGCGCTGCAGGCTAAGTATGAACGCCTGAGTAAAGACCACAGTTAGACAAACGGTCTGTTCGCTCTCCGCGCCGCACGGCGCCGATTTGTATTAGAACCATCTTCTCCACAACGAACGTTGCCTCGATAAATATCGAGGTCCACCGACGCGGTTTGTTCGTGGAAAAATTCTTAACATCCATCAAAATAATCAGCACACCATCACGCACCCCGATGTCGTGCTGAACCAAGCCCACAATCTGCTGTCTCTTTGCATTCTCCCAGCAATCTCTATTGGCCATCAAAAAATGGATGCGTCTCCGTTCGAATCTGAATCGATCAACAGTTCAGGGCAGAATAGTCTTTTAGCTCAATCTGACAATCAGCAGAGCCAGATCCTTGCCGCCCTCCCGGGCTTGTTATGGATATCCAACGCCGCAGGGGAAACCGATTTCATCGGCCCCCAATGGTCAACGGTGACTGGCCTGCCACCATCGGCATTTATCGGCGCGGGATGGTTGGATGTGGTTCACCCCGAAGACCGCGAAATGGCTGGGGCACGTTGGATGGCGGCCGTCACCAAGCCGCAAGAATTCGTCCAGGAATGTCGGCTGCAAGTCAGAGGCGGGCAGTACCACTGGTTTTCACACCGCGCCACACCTATCCTCAATGCGACAGACGGCCACGTTGAACGCTGGATAGGCTTGTCGGTTGACATCGAAGATTTAAAACAAAGCCAGCAAGCCCTACAAGAAAGCGAGCGGCGCTATTCCGCGCTATTTGAAAACAAGACCTATGGCATTGCGCACCTGCGCGTCATACGCGACGCTACCGGCGGCGCAACCGGTGTGCGCATCGATAAAATTAATGACACCTACGCCCGTATCACCGGCCTTTCAGCGCAGCAGGTCGAGGGCAAATTACTTACCGAAGTTTTTCCCGGCATACAGTACGCCGAGTTTGATTACCTCGGGACCTACGACAATGTTGCCCGCAATGGCGAAGAGCGCAGTTTTGTCGTCGATTTTCATTACCTCAATCAGTGGCTAGCAGTCTATGTCTATCGTTCGCAGCCCGACGAATGCATTGCTATTTTTTCCGACATCACCGCGCAAAAAAAAGCCGAAACAGCACTGCGCGAAGCAGCGGAGCACGACCCGCTGACCGGGCTGCCAAATCGCTCGCTGATCTTTGAATATACGCGTCACCTGCTCGCCGCAGCCAGCCGCAAACACAGCCGCGGTGCGATCTTGTTTATCGATCTTGATCGCTTCAAGCCAGTCAATGATCAGTATGGTCACGAAGCCGGTGATGAGCTGCTACGCCAAATCGCCAAGCGCATGCTGGCCTGTGTAAGGCAGGAAGACATGATCGGCCGTATTGGCGGCGATGAATTTGTCATCGTCTTGCCCACCACGCATAAAGGCTACTCAGCGCCTACTGTCGCGCAGCATGTGGTGGAGGCCTTGTCGCGGCCGTTTCAACTCGGCGCCATCAGCGTATCAATTTCGGCCTCGATTGGTATCAGCCTGTACCCGCAGCATGGCAGCGATGTCGACACCTTGCTGCACGCAGCCGATCTGGCGATGTACTACGCCAAAGAAAGCGGGCGCAATGGTTACCATGTCTATACACCGTCATTACGGCATCGTGCACATACCACTTCGTTCATTGAAGCCGAGCTCAAAGAGGCGCTTTCTAACCATCGTTTGCTGCTGCATTATCAGCCCGTAATCGATATAAAAAGTAGCAAAATGATCGGCGCGGAAGCCTTGTTACGACTACCATCTGGTGCCGGTGAGCCCATCGGGCCTGAGCACTTTATTCCTGTTGCCGAGTCTTGCGGCATGATCGCCCACATTGGTGATTGGGTGGCAGCAGAAGTGTGCCGGCAGCTTGTTGCATGGCGCGCGCTTGGACTGCCGCCCTTGGTTATGTCGATCAACATCTCACCGCTGCAATTTCGTCAGCGCGGTTTTGCGCAGCGCTTGCTCGCGATTGTGAAACAGGCACAGATCGACGCCGGCACCTTGCAAATTGAAGTCACAGAAAGTGCCTTGATGGATGGCATTGATGAAGCCATCACCACCCTTGACGCCATACACGCCGCAGGCATTCGGATTGCACTCGATGATTTTGGTACGGGTTGTTCGAGTTTACGCACACTCAGTCAACTACCACTCGATAGCCTCAAAGTTGATCAAGCCTTCGTCCAGCATCTCAGCCATGATCGCGCCAGTCAGGCCATTGCCGAAGCGATTCTGGCCATCGGGCACAGGCTCGATCTTGCTATCGTTGGGGAGGGTGTCGAGTCCGAGCAGGACTATGATTATTTGCGCCAGCATGGCTGCGATCAGGCGCAAGGGAATCTTTTTAGTCAGCCACTGCCAGCGGCCGCGTTTGTGGATTGGTACCGGAACTGGACAATGCGCCCGGTTAGCCTGGCGTAGCGCGCCTCAGGCCTTGCTGACGCGCGGCACCGGCGACCCATCCCAGCTCAAGCGCCACGAAAGCGCGCGCCGTACATTGCCCACCAGGGCGGGGCGAAAGCACACCAGATTAGTGCCACCGCGATAGCGCGCGCTCGGATACACAATCCCCATCGAGCCGGCGTCTAATAAATCTAATGCTAGGATTTGTGAGGCCACGTAGCTGCTGCCATCAAGACAGTCGGCAAACGCGGCTTGCCCGCGCAGATCGTGAAAGCCACTATTAAAATCCGCCAGTAGCGCCTGCACCTTCACGCTGTCGTCAAAGCGATTGATCTCCGCATACTCGATGGTCTTATGAAAAATTACTTCTTGCAGTGCCGCGCGGGTCGTGAATGACCCATACCAGGCTCCGCGCTGACCATCATTGAAACGGCTGCCCTCCGGGCGGGCATAGGTATAAGCCGCGTTGATGATGCGCGCATTGGGCACGCCAAAAACCAACTCATCAATGCCGATACCGGCCAATTGGTCATGCTCACCCTGCAGCTGCGTATCGGTCGCGCTATCAAGATCCTGCACATCTTGCAGTTGTGATGCATCAGACGTCAGCGCCATCAGTATGGTCGTGTCATCCATCGCATAGCGCGCAGGGATTAGCCGGACCGTGTCAAAGCGGCGCAGCGCCACGACAGGGGGCAGGCGCAATTCAGCGGCCCTCGCGACGCGCATCAAGCAGCGCGCGCACGGATTGCATGCGCAGCATGCCACCGGCAAGCATCGCGGCCAGTGGCGAGCTTCCGCCAAAGAGCCGGTGACGATTCGGCAGACTGACCCATTCATCGGCGAGCTTGTCGCCATAGATCGTATGCAGCGCTTTGTAAATGCCGATCAGAAAAGAGATGCGCGTAATGCGGTCGACTTCCAGTACGCGCTCAGGGTTTTTCTTCCATTCGTAAAAAGCGCTACTCGATAGCCCGCCAAGCAACTCGCGTGCATCTTCATCGCGCAGCTGCCACGCCTGCGCAATCTTGAAAAAAGCCTGTAGCGCTGAGCGCGACAAACGCGTGCGCTCGGTCTTGAGATTGAGGTCGATCGCCGGAGCTGGGGCGCGACTGGTGCGAGGGTAGAGATACTCAGCAAGCATAAAAGTCTCCGTTTAAAGAGAGTTTAATCTCCTTTTCCAGATTGTCAATCAGGACATAGCTTCCGACCCGCCTACCCTTTGACGTATCGATCACAGAACATAAAAACCATAATTTGAACTTTGGAAAGTTTCTTCCCACTACACACTCGTGCTTGTCGTAATAGCAATACAAGGGGGAAGGGGTAGTCCCGCATTATTCAAAGTCTAGCCGCTCTGCGGGACCAAAAATGATGTCGATCCGCCAACGTCCTTCCCTGAAAACGAACCGTTGTGTGCTCAGATGGAAAAATAATGGTCGGAAAATTCAGGGCTTGTTGGCTCATTGCCATGTTTATGCTGGGCAGTTTGGCCGGATGCGGCGCGGAAGGCGACGCGCCGCTTGTGCTGGATTACGGCGGGAGCGCAGCCAATGCCAAACTTGCCGCAAGCCGGCTTGCCGGAAAGATGATTGTCGGCTACCAAGGATGGTTTGGCTGTCCCGGGGATTTTGGGGATAACGCGCAGTGGATTCACTGGTTCGATGGCAGCGCTGATCCGGCCAATTTGACGGTTGACGCCTTGCCGTATCTCGGCCAATTGGAACCGGCCGATTTGTGCGATTCGGGATTGAAAAAAAAGGACGGCAGCCCGATCCACTTGTTTTCTTCACAAAACGCCAAGGTAGTCGATCTGCATTTCAGTTGGATGAAAGACTACGCCATTGATGCCGCCGCGTTCCAGAATTTTGTGTCGCTTCTCAATGATCCCATCATGAAAAGCCGACGTGACAATGTGCTGACCAATGTTAACCGCGCCGCGCTCGCGCATGACCGATTTTTCTACATTACCTATGACGTCACCGGCGCAGATCCCGCAACGGTCATACAGACCTTGCGTGACGATTGGCGGTACTTGAACCAAAAATTAAAAATCACAGAGAGCGCGGCTTATTTGCGTGATGGCGGCAAGCCTGTGCTGCAGTTGTGGGGTTTTGGATTTCGTGACCACCCAGGAAAGCCGGCTGAGGTTGCTGCATTGATTGCGGCGCTCAAAAATGGCGAAGGCGAGGTGCCTGCCGTTGTTCTGATCGGCGGCGTGCCGGCACAATGGCGCACCCTCAGTGGAGGCTCCCGCAGTGAGCCCGGATGGAGCGACGTTTACCGGAGTTACGACGTTCTCAGTCCGTGGCAGGTGGAGGAGTATGCAAGCAATGAGGATTTTAAATGGCAGTTGAGAGATCGCATCCCCAACGATCTGGCGCAAACCAAAGCTTGGGGGGTGGGTTACCAGCCGGTGGTCTTTCCGGGATTTTCTTGGTTTAACCTGATGAGTAATCGAGGCTTCACCGACCGCGCCATTAAAAATGAGATTCCTCGCCAGTGCGGCAATTTTTTATGGCGTCAGCTCGCCGAATTGAAAAAACTGGGCGTCACGAATGTATTTGGTGCCATGTTCGATGAGGTCGATGAGGCCACTGCATTGTTTCCGACGCAGCCGAAGTCTGCGCCTTATCCTGAGGTGCTAAATATGGTTTTTCTGGATACGGACGACTGCGATCTTCCGGCAGACTGGTCGTTACAAATTTTACAAAAGGCGTCGGCCTATCTCAAAAATGGCCGTGTCCCCCTGTCTGACCTGACGGCGGCCATGCAGGAGGTGGTAGTGCCTTGATGCGTGTTGGTCTTGTTTGGATAGCGTGCGTTTCCAGCCGCGGCAGCGCGTTGATCAACACACCTAGATTGTGAATCGCAACATAGCCAATCAAGCACTTGCCGCCACGCTGTGAAGCGACAAGGCTTGGCTTGATCGGCGCGCGATTTTTCAGCTGGTTTGCGAGCTTATCGTTGCGGGGATGTCAATGAGCGCTCGCGAGCAGAGGGGGTCACAGATTCCCCTGTTTGCACGATATTGGCGATATTAAAAACATCTGCGCCCATCTAAGAAAGCCGTGTTGGCTTAGACGTTAAACAAGAAATTCAGTACATCCCCATCCTTGACCACATACTCTTTGCCTTCAGCGCGCATCTTGCCCGCCTCTTTGGCGCCCGACTCGCCCTTGTGGGTAATGAAGTCATCAAACGCAATCGTCTGCGCACGAATAAAGCCGCGTTCAAAATCCGTATGAATCACACCCGCCGCTTGCGGTGCGGTGTCGCCGGCATGAATCGTCCATGCACGTACTTCTTTCACACCCGCGGTGAAATAAGTCTGCAAACCCAGTAGATTAAATGCAGCGCGAATCAAGCGATCCAAGCCCGGCTCTTGCATGCCCATATCTGCCAAAAATGCGCCCTTGTCTGCATCATCTAGGTCCGCAATTTCAGATTCAATCGACGCGCAGATCGCCACAATCGGTGCGTTCTGCGACTGCGCGTAGTGGGTCAACTGATCCAGTAACGGGTTATTGGTAAAGCCCGTATCGGAGACGTTTGCCACATACATCGCAGGCTTGGCCGTGATCAGGCATAGCGGCTTGATCATGGCCATCTGATCCGCATCCAATCCCATCGCGCGCACGGGTTTGGCATCGTTCAACTCCACCAAAATGCGTTCCATCAATGTCACTAACGCGGCAGCGTCCTTATCACCCGAGCGCGCTTTTTTGGTTTCGCGATGAATCGCTTTTTCTACGGTGCCCATATCGGCCAAAGCCAATTCGGTTTGAATCACCGCGATATCGTCAAGCGGGCTGACCTTGCCGGCCACATGAATGACATTGGCATCTTCAAAGCAGCGCACCACATTAACGATCGCATCGGTTTCGCGAATATGTGCCAAAAACTGATTACCCAGACCCTCGCCTTTCGAGGCGCCGGCCACTAAGCCGGCGATATCGACAAATTCGACCGTGGCCGGCAGCACGCGCTCCGGTTTGACAATTGCCGCTAACGCGGCGAGGCGCGGATCAGGCACTTCGACCACACCGACGTTGGGCTCAATAGTGCAGAACGGATAATTTTCAGCCGGGATACCCGCTTTGGTCAGCGCGTTGAACAGGGTGGACTTGCCGACATTGGGCAAGCCGACGATACCGCATTGGAGACTCATCAGATCAATCCTTGAAACAAAACAAAATGCCGCGCAGTGCAGAAAAATGTGCAGCCCACCGCGCGGTGAACGAAGACATAGGTATATTGCGTAGGATGCTTGCGCCAGCGTTTAGCAAAGCGCACAGCCCGCATCCTCGGACCCGACATTATAGACTGATGCATCGTCGGCACTAAAGACGACCGATGACATGGATGCGTTCACGGGTGGCCGATGGGGCCCCACATAATGCCAAAATTAAGAACTACCAAGTTGCCAAAAAAATTACATTGTGCTTCCTGCGGCTGCGTGAACGCAAGGCGGCCTGTGCTATCATCCGCCGTTGAAATTTTGCAAATAAATCAGTCACCTCGCGCACCGTAGCGGCATTATTTGCCGAGTTTTTATGCGAGAGCAAGATGCTTGAAATATCAGCCGTTAACATAGTAAAAGTAATGTAATCCATCCGCGCCCGGACTTGATGCGGGCATCGCAACAGTATTGATTGAGTTCATGGGCGCCACCGATTTTCCGTATGCTTCCGCAGTCCTTGGTCTTCTGATCGTCGCCTTACTTGCGCTGGCGATTATTGTGACTAAGAGCTGGCATGGTAAGCACTCGCTTGATGCAACGCATGGCGTCCAGAGAAATCACGAAGATCCCACGCCGCGCGTTGGCGGCGTCGCCATTTTCATTGGTTTAGTCGTCGCGTGGTGGGCGGCACCACCGCCGGTACAGACCCTGCTAGGGCCGATGCTAATAGCCAGCTTGCCGGCGTTTCTGTTTGGTCTGGCCGAAGATCTCACCAAAAAAATCAGTGTGCGCGAGCGCTTGTTTGCGACGCTGTCGAGCGGCTTGCTGGCCTGGCTCATTACCGGCGTGAGCATTGATCGAGTTGATTTGCCGATGATCGACGGCCTACTCACCATGTTGCCGCTTTCTGTTTTGTTTACTGCCATTGCTATTAGCGGACTGGCTAATTCAGTCAACCTGATTGATGGATTCAACGGCATTGCCAGCGGCTCTTTTCTGATCTCGCTCGGTGCGCTTGGCGTGTTGGCTCAGATGCATGGTGACACGGCGGTAGCGTATTTGTGCATCGTTCTTGCTGCTTCGGCGCTCGGTTTTTTCCTGCTCAATTTTCCGGTCGGAAAAATCTTTTTGGGGGACGGCGGCGCGTATTTACTCGGCTTTTTTCTGGGCTGGGTGGCGGTGTTACTGTCGGCACGCAATCGCGAGATGTCAGCTTGGGCAGCCTTGCTTGCGTGTGGCTACCCGGTGCTTGAAACCGTCATTTCCGTCGCGCGCCGCATGCTGAGTCGTCAGGGACTGGGCAGCCCGGACCGGCTCCATTTACATAGCCTCATCGGTGAGCGTCTGCGTCAACAGCAAACCCTTCGCTGGTCCGCGTCAAAATTTCACGCAACCATTGCGACGCTGATCTGGCTATTTGCGTTATTGCCGGCTGCATTTGCGTTAGCATTTCCGCATTCCACGCCGGCGCTGATTGCTGGGTTTTTCTTTTCGGCGGGCGTCTATCTCAGCATTTATCTATTCATCGCCCGAACCGCCAGTCAAGGGTCAGTTGACGAGGCTGGAGAGCAGGTCTTGTCTTGAAAGGCCTGGCGTTTCCTCTCCATTTTCTCCATTGCCCTATGCTAAAATGACGCGCTTTAAACGATGAAGCGCCGAAGCGACAAATCCGCGTGGTGAAGTAAATCGGTAGCTATCGTGCTCCAGCCTTTGGTGACGTCAACCGCACCTAATGTGACGCGACGTGATCTGATGTTATTCGATGTTATCCGATAGGCAAGCGAGTCGTTCTTCGCCACCCCGCTTCCTGTTTCACCTACAACCCGTTCCCGCTTAATCTAATGCTGACTCAACTGTGGCGCTTCCGCGGCTTTATATGGGGCAGTATCAAGCGTGAACACCAGTTGCGTTATCGGCGCACTCAGCTCGGTTTTTTCTGGACCATCGCGCACCCGCTGGCGCTCATTCTCATTTACACACTGGTGTTCGGCGGTGTCATGCGCGCTGGCATGGTCAACGAGAGCGGTCCGTTTTCGTATGCCATTTATCTGTGCTCCGGCATCCTGACCTGGAATCTATTGGCCGACGTGCTCACGCGGCTCACCAGTGTCTTTCTCGATAACAGTAATCTGCTCAAAAAAGTGCAGGTACCTAAGCTCACGTTCCCCGTGATCACGCTCGGCTCCTGCCTGCTCAATTTTGCCATCGTGATGGCCGTTTTCTTTGTCTTCATCATCACGGTCGGACGCTTTCCGGGCGTCGTTGTGGTCGCGATGCTGCCGGTGTTGCTCATCCAGCTCGCGTTGGGTACTGGCTTGGGCATGGTCTTAGCTAGCGTCAACGTGTTTTACCGCGACATCCAGCAGGCGCTTGCCATTGCCTTGCAGTTTGTGTTTTGGCTCACCCCTATTGTGTACGTTCCTGAAATCCTGTCGGCCCGTACGGTCTCGGTACTTACCTGGAATCCCGTATGGCCGCTGATGCTCGCCTACCGCGCGATTTTTATGCAGGGGCAAGAGCCCGTCTGGCAGTCGCTGCTTTATCCTGCCGCCGTGTCGCTGATATTGATTGGCGCAGGCTTCTTGGCGTTTGCGCGTTTGCAGCACGAAATTCTGGATGAAGTCTGATGGGACATTTGCGCGTCACCAAGCTTGGCAAGGCCTACCGACGTTACGCGCGGCAAAGCGGGCGACTGCTTGAATGGCTGGGCTTGGGTGCCCAACACGAGCTCAAATGGATTTTGCGCGACATCAATTTTGAGATCCAGCGCGGTGAAGCAGTCGGTCTGATCGGCGTCAACGGCGCCGGCAAAAGCACACTACTCAAACTCATCGCCGGCACCGCACGACCCACCACGGGCCAGATCACCGTCAATGGCCGCATCACCGCATTGCTCGAACTTGGCATGGGATTTCATGCCGACTTTACCGGTCGCGAAAACGTACTCATGTCAGCCCGCATTGCGGGCATCCCAGCGAGCGACCTTGCGGCCGTCATGGCAGCAGTCGAAGAATTCGCCGAGATCGGCGACTACATCGATCAACCTGTACGCACCTACTCAAGCGGCATGCAAGTGCGTCTGGCCTTTAGCGTAGCCACCGCTGTGCGGCCCGACATCCTCATCGTTGACGAAGCCCTGTCCGTTGGTGACACCTATTTTCAGCACAAGAGCTTCGATCTGATCCGGCGCTTTTTGGCCGAAGGCACCACGTTACTGTTTGTCTCTCATAGCGCCGCGTCCGTCAAATCCATCTGCACCCGCGCGATCTTGCTAGATCAGGGCAGCATCGTGTGCGATGACGCGCCCGACAAAGTTCTTGATTACTACAACGCCCTCATCGCCCGCTCGCACGCCGAATATGAAATCCGGCAGCTTGCCACCAAAGGCGGTGGCCAAGTCACGCGGTCCGGCAACGGCGAGGCCCGTATTGACAAGCTTGAGCTCATCGTTGGACAGGAGCCCGTCAATGCGATGCTCAGTGGCCAGCCGGCAGTCATTCGCGTCACTGGCACCAGCCGGGTGCCCCTGGACCAGATCACCGTAGGCATCCTCTTGCGCGACCGTTTGGGGAATGACGTCTTCGGCACCAACACCATGCACCACGGCAGTAGCGCGCCGCGTCGCGAGGGCGAGCGCTTCTGTGCTGAATTTCGTTTTGCCTCCTTACCGCTGGGCTCCGGCAGCTATAGCATCACGGCGGCGCTGCACAGTCTTGATAATCACATCGCCGGCAATTACGACTGGTGGGATCGCGCGCTCGTCTTCGAGGTACTCGCCCAGGGGCCCGAGTCAGTCGGCGTGTGCCGGCTCCCTGTGGTGGTAGGCTGGGTCGATGCGGGCGGCAAGGCTTTGCAAGATGAGGCCGACACATCGACATGAACATCATCTTAGCCACCGACGCCGTCACGCCGCCCCTCACAGGCATCGGTCGTTATACCTGGGAGCTGGGCACCCGCTTGCCTGCCTTGGTCGCGCCGGACACGCTGCGTTTTATTTCGCGCGGCCGCTGGGTTGATACACTCGCTATGCAGCTCACACCGGCGCCGGCACGCGCGGCGATTCGTCGCAGCGTATTGCGCAGCCGTCTGGCGGCAATGGCCTATGCGCTCATCTGGCCCGTCGTCATGCGTCAGCGTTTGCGTAGGGTGCCAGACAGCCTCTATCACGGCACCAATTTTTATATCCCGCCCGGTGCTGATCGCGCCGTGGCGACCTTTCATGATCTGTCTATCTATCGCTATCCCGAATTTCATCCGGCCTCGCGCGTGGAATTCATGCAGCGTGCGATACCGGCCAGCCTCAAGCGCGCGGATTTTTTAATTACCGTTTCTGAATTCACGCGTCGCGAAGTACTCGATTATTTCGGTTGGCCGCAAGATCGCATTCGCGCCATTCCGCTTGGCGTGACCGCGCACTACCATCCGCATAGCGCGCAACAAACGCAGGCCACGCTCGCCCCACTTGGTTTGCAACACGGCCAGTACGCTTTGTGCACCGCCACCATCGAGCCCCGAAAAAATATCGAACGACTATTACAAGCCTATGCACTGCAGCCCATCGCCGACCGGCGCCGTTATCCGCTGGTGCTGGCCGGCGGGCGCGGCTGGAATGATGCCCAACTGATCCAACGCATCGCCGCCGCACAGGCCGAAGGCTGGCTGCATCATCTGGGTTATGTCGATCAATCGCTGCTGCCGCAGCTGATTGCTGGCGCGCGCTGTTTTATTTTTCCGTCACTCTACGAGGGCTTCGGCCTGCCCGTGCTCGAAGCGATGGCCTCTGGTGTGCCCGTCGTCACAGCAGATTGCGCGTCCTTGCCCGAAGTCGCGCAGGGCGCGGCTTTGCTGGTCAACCCGCTTGAGTTGGAATCCATCGCCGCTGGTATCACGCGTGCCCTACAAGACGACGACTGGTGCCACCATGCTGTCGCAGCAGGCTTGCGCGTGGCGGCTGGGTACAGCTGGGACAAGACCGCGCAGCAGACCGTGGAAGTTTATCGCCAGATCGGGGCGATGCGATGAAGGTATTACACGTCTACAAAGTATTCGGCCCCAACGCCAACGGCGGCGTCGAAAAATGCATCGCCCAGCTCGCCAGCGCCTCCGCTGCGCTGGGTGTACACAACGAAGTCCTCACCGTCAGCACCGAGCATAGTGAGCGCACGCTTGAGCTGGGTGATTGCCTGGTGCATAGCGTGCCCTGCAACATCGACATCGCTTCCACGCCGATTGCGTTCAAGCTCATCGCCCGGCTTGCCCAGCTCGCGCCCCAGTTTGATATCGTCCATTACCACTTCCCGTGGCCGTGGATGGACGTCGCGCATTTTCTGGCGCGGGTGCGGGTGCCCACCGTCGTCACTTATCACTCCGATGTCGTCCGTCAAGCTAACTGGCTGCGTTTATACCGGCCGTTAATGCATCAATTTTTACGCAGCGTCGATCGCATCGTCGCCACCTCGCCCGACTATCTTGAGACCAGCCCAAAGCTTGAGCACCACCGCGAGAAATGCGACGTCATTCCTATCGGGCTGGATCAGCAAAGTTATCCCTCGTCATCGCCAAGCCGGCTGGCTGCATGGCGTGAGCGATTCGGCACCCAGTTCTTTTTATTCGTTGGTGTGCTGCGCTACTACAAAGGCCTGCACAACTTGCTTGAGGCTGCTGCCGGCACGCGCTATCCAGTCGTCATTGTTGGTGACGGCCCGCTGGGCGCCGAGTTGCGCGAAGAAGCTCGCCGCCTCGGCCTGACCCACGTGCACTTTCTCGGTGCCTTATCCGACGAAGACAAAATCGCTCTCCTCACCCTGTGCCGCGCGTTCATCTTCCCCTCGCACCTGCGTGCCGAAGCATTCGGCATTTCTTTGCTTGAGGCCGCCATGCACGGCAAGCCCCTGATCTCCTGCGAAATCGGCACCGGTACAAGTTACATCAACCAGCATGGGCAAACCGGCTTAGTCGTCGCACCCGACGATCCGGTCGCATTGCGTCGGGCGATGAAAACCCTCTGGGACGATGCTGCGCTCTGTGCTGACTTTGGCGCACAGGCTGCCGCGCGCTATGCCGCACTGTTCACCGCAAACCAGATGGCGGTGCGTTATCTGCAGGTGTACCAATCTCTTGCGGCAGCGCCCTCCGCGCGGCGTTGAGGGTGCAATGGCATGACGCGTCTCCTGATTGAGTGCAGCCGCACGGCGACGAGTGGCTTGCACACCGGTATACAGCGCTTCGTGCGGCGTACCTTGCATGAGGCGACCGCCATCGCGGGGGCGCTAGGCTACCGCGAGGTCATGCCCGTAATCATCGATGATGGCCACTTGCAGCGTCTTTGCGCGCTGCCGGCGCATCCCAAAGAGGGCACACAGAGCGCGGCGATACCCTTGCAGCGTGCGCCGCTGACGATCGACGAGGGCGACATTGTTCTTCTCATTGATGCAGCCTGGTACCTCGATGCCTGGCCAGCGCTGTTGGCTGCAAAACAGGCAGGTGCCACCCTGGCCTTCGTCTGGCACGACCTGATACCGTTGCACTACCCGGCGTTATTCCCCGAAGGCCTGAGTCAGCGCTTCAGTCAATATCTCGATCAAGTGATCGCTCATGCTGACCACGTTATTTGCGTCTCTGACACCGTGCGCCAGCAACTTAGTGCCCACATACGCCAGCGCGCACCCGAGCGGCTTGACGCTATTACGTTGGACACCAATCACCCGGGCGCCGACATGCTGATGGCAGAGGGCTCCTGTCGCGACAGGGTGCAGGAGATGTTTGCTCAGGCAGAGGCCGCGTCGGCGCCGGTATTGCTCGCGGTTGGTACCATTGAGCCGCGCAAGGGGCTTGGCCTCTTGCTCGACGCTTGCGAAAAACGCTGGGCTGATGGCGCCGCGCCGATTTTGTGTATCGTTGGCAGCAAAGGCTGGCGCGTCGAGGCGCTTATTGCGCGACTAGAGCAGCATGCCGAGCTGGGCCGGCGCTTATTTATCTGGCACGACCTGAGCGACGCCGAGTTGGACTGGTGCTACCGTCATGCCAGCTGTCTGGTCTATCCTTCGCTGGCAGAAGGGTTCGGGTTACCGATTGCCGAAGCCGGCTGGCGCGGCTTACCGGTACTGTTGTCCGATACGCCGATACACCGGGAAGTCGCGGGATCGCTTGCATGCTATTTTTCGCTGTCGCAGCCGCATCATCTTGACGACACACTGCGTCACTATCTGGAGCGGCGCAGCGATATTAACCCCGCGTGGCCGGAAGCGGGGCGCTTCACCAGCTGGCGCGAGTCAACGCGTGCGTTGTTAAGCGCGCTGCGCAAAAATGTACGCGATCAACACGAAAGGGTAGTCTGAATGAATCATCAGGAGCATTCCATCGACGCGCTGATTGCGCGCATTCGGCAGCAGGCGGCGTTGCATGAGCCGCTGCCGGTGGGCGACATGAATTTTTTTAGAGGTGAAGGCAGTGTGTTGACGCTGCCGCCTGTTGAGCCGCTTGAGCTTGAGGTGTTGCACCGGGGCGATACACTGGACGCGAATGATTTTTTCGGCATGGACAATGCGGCTTTTATTCGGCTTGCCTATCAGTTAATTTTGCGGCGTCCTGTCGACGAAGAGGGCTTTCGAAATTACACACTTGAGCTGGCCCAAGGTGGTAGCCGGCTCACCGTTTTACGCGTTCTGCGTAGTTCGGGCGAAGGAATGCAACAAGCCGTCAAGCTATCTGGGATACCGCCTGCGCTATGGGTGTTGGATTGGCTGGTAAAAAAATTCCCCACTGCAGAGTTTCCTGTCAGATGGATTCGTTTGCTGGAGAAGCGGTATCTATCGCGTAGCGATAGATTATTTGAAGAAAAAAAGCGTAGCCTTAAAGCGCATACGGTTATCTTGCGCTACCTCAGTAGCTGGCGTGTCCCGCTTGAAATCACGGGGGGACGCACTGTTGTACTGGAGCGAGAGGTTGAGCAGTTGCGACACCAAGTCAAGACTTTGCAGCAAGATCTGATGCTTGTCCGCGAAGACAGCCTTCATGCGCGCAGGGCTGGATCGTCCGCAGGCAATGCGTCCAATGTCGCAGCCGATTCGAAGCCGGCGACCGCTCATCACATTAATCTTGATGCCTACTACGTCGCATTCGAAGATGCCAACCGTGGCACCGAAGACGAATTCATTGCCAAACTCGCGGTCTATACCGATTTATTTGATTCCTTAAAATCACCCGGCACCGCACCCTTACTCGACATTGGCTGCGGCCGTGGCGAGTTGCTGACTTACTTGCGCCGGCAAGGCATCACGGCACGTGGCATTGATCTCAATAGCGCGATGGTACAAGTCTGCCTAGACGCCGGTCACGATGTCGAGCAAGGCGACGTGATTGCCTATTTGCGCAGCGTGCCCGATCAAAGCCTTGCCGCTGTCACCGGATTTCATATCATCGAACATCTGCCCTTCGAGACGCTCTATCTGCTTTTTGCAGAATGCTATCGGGTGCTCAAGCGGGGGGGGTTTATTTTGTTCGAGACCCCCAATCCGGAAAACATACTCGTTGGCAGCCACACGTTTTATCACGACTTTACCCACCGTAATCCGGTCACGCCAAGCGCGATCCAGTTCCTCGCGCAGTATCACAACTTTACCGATCGGCAGATCATTCGCAGCAACCCCTATCCGTCGGACGCCCAAGTGCCCGGCGGCGACCCCTTGACCCAGCGCGTGAACGGCCATCTTTGTGGCCCGCAAGATTTTGCGTTGCTGGCATTCAAGCCCATGTTGTCCGCGCCGGAGCCAGCATGAAGATACTGGTTGCGGCCACCATGACGCCATTTCTCCATGGCGGTGCAGACCACCACATGCAGGGCCTGCTCGGTGCCTTGAAACAAGCCGGGCATCAGGCCGAGCTGCTCCGACTGCCGTTTAAATTCGAGCCCGCCGCCGATGTCGAGCGGGCGATGGCGCATGCAGCGGCACTGGATCTTCGCTGCCCAAACGGTATCGAAATCGACAAGCTAATTAGCCTGCAATTTCCCTGCTGGGGATTACAGCATCCTGATCATGTGGTCTGGGTCATGCATCAGCATCGCGCTGTCTACGAACTCTACGACGACAAGACCGCCACACCGACCTTGCGCAGCCTGCGCGCAGCTGTCACTGCATTTGACAACCAGACCCTGGCGCGCAGCAGCACCCTGTTTGCCAACTCAGCGCGTGTCGCTAACCGGCTCGCGCAGTACAACGATCTCAAGGCCACCCCTTTGTACCACCCGCCGGCTGGCGCTGAACATTTTTATTGCGAGCCAGCGCAGCCCTATGTCTTCATGCCTAGCCGTCTTGAAGTGCTCAAGCGACAGTCGTTGCTCATTGAAGCAGCCAGTCTGATGCGCTCGCCGCTGGCGATCGTGTTTTCCGGGGACGGTGGCCAGCGTGAGGTGCTGCGCGCGCAGGTTGAACGTCTCGGTCTTGGTCATCGCGTGCGCTTTCTCGGGCACATCACCGAAGCCGAAAAGCGCGCGTTCTATGCACACAGCCTCGCCGTGTGTTTTCCAGCGTTTGATGAAGACTACGGCTACATCACGCTCGAAGCGATGCTCTCCTCCAAGCCGGTCATCACCTGCACCGATTCTGGCGGACCGCTCGAATTTATACGCGATGGTGAAAACGGCTGGGTTGAATTACCCGAGCCACGGGCCCTTGCTCAGCGGCTTGACTGGCTGCATGCGCATCAGGATCAGGCCGTGGCCGCCGGCCACGCTGCGCGTGCCAGTTACGATCAGGCGGGCTTGAACTGGCAGCATGTCGTCGCCCGTCTGACCGACGCCGCAACATGAAAATCGCCATTCTCGCGCCCAGTCCCGTTCCCTTTGTACTGGGCGGCGCAGAAAACCTGTGGGCAGGATTGCTGCAAGCTTTTAACCGGCAGCCTGACATCGAATGCGACCTGATCAAATTGCCCAGTCCCGAGCGCACGCTGGCCGAAATCTTTGACAGCTATCACCGCTTTGCATCCTTAGACCTCCGTCATTTTGATCTCGTCATCTCGACCAAATATCCCGCGTGGGCAGTGCATCATCCCAATCACGTCGTCTATGTGCAGCACAAGTTACGCGGTTTGTATGACACCTATCCGTCGCAATTGTCGTGCGCCATCGATGAGCGTGATCTCGCTCGCAGTGGCCTGCCTGTGACCCTCGTGCGCGCCCTGCAAGGCGGCCCCATAGAAGGGCTTGGCATGGTCTATACAGCGCACGCTCTGCGCACGGCGCACGCCCCCCATGCGGCCGATCCGGTCTGGTCTTTTCCCGGGCCGCTCGCGCGTGCCTGCGTCCATCTGCTTGACCGCATTGCCATGGCACCCGGTCGCATAGCGCGCTACGCCGCCATCTCGCACACCGTCGCCGCGCGGCCAGATTATTTTCCGGCAGGGGTCGCGGTCGATGTGATGCATCATCCGAGCAGTTTGGCGTTGGCCCAGGCGCAGCCCGCAGAATCCGTCTTCAGTGCGAGCCGGCTTGATGCTGCCAAACGGATCGATCTGATCATTGACGCTTATCTGCAAGCCGGGCTGACTGTGCCTCTGCGCATTGCCGGCAGCGGCCCGGCCCTGCCATCCTTGCAGCAGCGTGCGGCTGGTCATCCCGGTATTCATTTTTTGGGTCGATTGACCGATGCTGAGCTGGCCGGCGAATACGCGCGCGCCTTGTTTGTGCCGTTTGTGCCGCTACAAGAAGACTACGGCCTCATCACGGTTGAAGCGATGGCACACGCTAAAGCCGTACTCACCACAACCGACGCCGGCGGCGTCACTGAATTAGTCGAACAAGGTTGCAACGGCCTCATTGTTGCGCCGGATGCCGCAGCACTTGCGCACGCCATGCAACAACTCGTTGCAGATTCTCAGACCACGCTAGCGATGGGTGAAGCAGCGCGTGAACGGGTCGCCGGCATTAACTGGCAAGATCTGGTGCATTTTTTAATGCGCGCACCGGCGGCGCTCGCTGCACCCGCGGCACCCGCCATCCTCGGCAAAGCCAGACCGCGCTACGTCGTCGTCAATACCTTTCCTATTACCCCTACGGTTAGCGGTGGGCAAATGCGGCTGATGGGTTTGTATCGGTATCTGGCAAATGATGCTGACATCAAGTTCATAAATCTTGGTGGTGTGCGCAGCCCGCATCATGTGCGTGCGTTGGCAACGGGATTAAGCGAAGAGGTCGTCCCGCGCACAACGCAATTTATCCAGGCCGAACGTGACCTTGAAAAAATCCTCCATGCTTCCTGCGGTGATCTGGCTGCTGCACTTTATCCGCGGCTCTTGCCCGAATGGGTGCGTGCCATTGCGCACGCGGTCAAAGGTGCTGACGCGGTCATTTGTTCGCATCCCTACGGTCACCCAGCGCTTGAGGCAAGCGGGTACAAAGGCAAGCTGTTTTACGAAGGCCATAACAACGAGTTTGATCTCAAACAATCGATCTATCAGGGTGCGCCATGGCCACTGGAAAAAATTCGTGAAATCGAAGGCCGCTGTATCACCGCCGCGCATGGCGCAACCGTATGCAGCGAAGAAGAAGCGACGCGCTTGGTGACGCTCTACGGTGCCGATCCGCAGCGCATTGCCGTCGTGCCCAATGGCGTAGACGCCGGGCGGATGAGGTTTCAGAGCGCCGCCATGCGCGCCGACAATCAGTTGCGCTATCAGGTCCGGCGGCCCATCGCGCTATTTATTGGCAGCGCACACCAACCCAACGTCGACGCCGCCGCTTGGGTACT
Source organism: Bordetella parapertussis (assembly GCA_945866125.1). GTDB lineage: Bacteria > Pseudomonadota > Gammaproteobacteria > Burkholderiales > Burkholderiaceae_D > Pernthalerella. The sequence goes on along the minus strand of CAMBFZ010000016.1, from coordinate 11,250 downwards.
ACGCGAGGCAACACAATGTCCTGACATCGATTTTGTGTTGATCGGTTCGGTCTGCCACCGATGTGCAGTCGATACCTTGCCGGCTAATGTGCGTTTGCTCGGCCTGCTCGCGGAAGATGAAAAAACGCGTTGGTTATCGTTGGCAGATATCGGTCTCAACCCCATCTTGTCGGGTGCCGGTACCAATCTGAAACTGGCCGAATATGCCGCACTTGGCCTGCCCATTGTCAGCACCTTTTTTGGTGCGCGTGGCGGTGTACTGGAAGAGGGAGTGCACTATGTAGTGGCCGCGCCGGACCATCTGGCCGAGGCCTTACGCGAGGTGCTGGCAATGCCGATGTTGTCACGCCACGAGATGACCGTAGCCGCCAATCTGCGTGTGCGTCAAACCTTAGACTGGCAGACCATTGCGAAAGACTATGCTGTCTTTTTGATTTCCTGAATGTCGACTTCGCCGCGCGAGAGCTGCTCTAGTAAATGCGTATCGCGCACCACGAGTCGTTTGACATCCTTAAACACCACACCCTGATTGATCAGTGCATGAATCGCACGCGAGACCGTCTCGCGGCTCACGTTGGCCATCGTTGCAATCGTTTGCTGGGTGGGCAAATTATCAATCGTCGTGAGATTGCCTTCCTTTTGTTTGGCCGTATTCATCAACACCGCATAGATGCGCGAGTACGAGCGATTCATGCCCAGCAGCGAGCGCTGCTGCGAGGCTTGTCGCACCATCGCCGACATCTTGATCAGCAAATTTTCCATCACCTGTGGATCGTTGAAAAACAGCCAGCGTGTTTTGGCGCGCGGCAAGAATCCCACCATACAGTCAGTCGCGGCAATCGCGGAGGCTGAACGGGGCAAGCCATCAATGATCGACAATTCACCGCAGTAGTCACCGGCTTCGACAAAACTCAGGCCCACTTCGCGATTGTCTTCCGAGAGCGTCACAATCTGCAGCTGCCCGCTCAACACCAGCACGAGTGAATCGCCAATGGAGCCTTTGTGGAAAATATAATCGCGCTTCTGAAATTGCTCAAAACGGATATGGTGCGCCAGATCGATCAGGATGGAGTCATCCAAACTCTGCAAAATTTTTTGTTTGCGTAAAAGTTCGATTGATATCATTGGCAATAATGAAAGCAGTTAATCAGCAAATTAAAGGCAATAAAAGCAATAATGGGACAGGCAATTGGTGCAAATCCCTTAAAAACTCATCACGCCGGTAGTCTGACGTCAGTCGCGTAATCGACCAGCCAAAATAATGCAAAATAAATAACTATGCCGTGTAAATTTAGCCGTGGTGCACTTGCGATCGGATAATAGTCTCACACAGCAATAACTTTGTGACGGCTATCACAAAATATTTTAGAATTGAGTGTAATTTCCTCGCTCAATGTAATCTCATAGAGCTTGGGAGAATTCTTGTTTTAATGTCAGGCCATGGTCGGATTTAAAAGTCGGATTTTAATTGCAAAAATATAAAGATTATCTCATTCATTATTTGGATTGCCCGCGCCACTTTGTTTTCCGAAGCGGTGCCAGATCGGTTAATTATGCATAGCTTCATCAGTCATTCAGCAAACAGTCCGGTGCAAGTCATTGCCGCAAGCGTGCGTCGCCTGCGGGCAGCGCTTGTGCTTGGTTTGCTGTGCCTGATTTCCCTCTCCGCGGCCTACGCGCAGCCGGCATCCGCAGTGGTGGCCGAGGTGACCGTTGTCATCGGCAAGGTCCGCGTGCAGCAGAGCGGTCAATGGCACGTCATTAAATCCGGCGACCAGATTTTGGAGGAGTCGCGTCTGGAAACCGACGCCGATGGCTACGTTTATATCAAAACAGCAGACCGCGGCTTCATCAGCTTGCGGCCCAATTCCGCGCTCAGTTTTGACGCCTATCGTTATGATCCGGCTAATCCAGCTGACACGCTCATCAAGCTCACCTTGCACAAAGGCGTAATGCGCTCGGTCTCCGGCGTGGGCGCGCAAAACGCGCGCGATAAATTTCGCCTCAACACACCCGTTGCCGCCATCGGCATTCGCGGCACAGACTTTTCGACTTTCACTGACGACAAGACCACCTTGGTCACGGTGCGCTCGGGCGGCATCGTCGCGGCACCCTTCCAGGGTAACTGCGTGCCCACCGGCACCGGCCCGTGCAATGGCGAAAACTCTCTCGATTTGCTCGCTGCGCAATCCAATCTTCTGTTGCAAGTCAAGTTAGGTGAGATCAAGCCGCAAATGCTCGAGCGCAGCCAGCAAGAGCGTACCCCAGACAAAGTTGCGCCGCCCTTACCAGACGAAGGCACGCGCGCGCAAAGCATCAGCAAATCGCCAACGCCCGGTGCTTTTCCGATGGCCGACATTGCCGCGGCCGAAAGCATCAGCACTGCCACCGCCACCCCCACCCCCACCCCCACCCCCACGCCGCAAGTCGTGCCCACCATTTATTGGGGGCGTTGGCAGTCTGTTGCCAAGTTATCTGCCACCGAAACACTCGAAGCGTTTAACGCGCGCATCAACGGTACTGCGGATCTGATCAAGCGGCCTTATGCGATGGCGCGCGCTCAAGACCCCGCGTTCAAGCTACCCGAAACGGGCGTCTTTAATTTCGTACTGCACGCCTCCGACGCCTACATTTTTGAGATGGCCACCCGCACTGCGACTGTGGCCAGCGTCAGCAATGCCGTACTCAGCATTGATTTTGCGCGTCGCCAGTTCAACACCTCGCTTGACCTCAGCGCCGGTCAGCACAACGTGAACGTATACGGCAGTGGCACCGTCACCGACGCCGGCATGCTGCGTGGTAATCGCACCGCCAGTAACGCCAGCCTCGACGGTATGCTCTCCGGTACTAACGCCACGCAGGCGGGCTACTTGTTCAACATGCCGACTCAGGCCACTGGCCTTGCAGCGGCCGGAGCGACTTTTTGGGCGCGATAAGCGCTGTCATCCGTCAGCACCGCGCCAGACTCTTCATAGCCCTCTCGGCGATGTCGCTGGTTGTCGTGCTGGGCACCCAGGCTTGGGAACCACGCTGGTACCTGCGAGCTGAATTACTGGCCCACGACTGGCATGACAATGCCCACCTCAAGCTCAACGCCGACACCTCTCGCCTTGCCATCATCGACATCGATGAAGCCAGCATCGAAGCCATCGGGGCCTGGCCCTGGCCCCGCGCTGTGGTGGCCCAGTTAGCCCGCACCCTCTTCGATCGTTATCACGTCAAGACCGTTGGTCTGGACATCGTCTTTCCCGAACCCGCCGACAAAGCCGGCGACGACGCGCTGGCAGCGCTGGCCCGGCGGCGTCCGCTGGTGCTTGCGCAGGCTTTTGATTTTTCGGGGCGCAGCGATGCGCCGCGCATTGGCGCACTCGGCGGTGGCCTGCCCCTTACTGCCAAACAGGAGCAACAAGCACCACCCCAGGCCACGGGTTTCATCGGCAATCATCCTGCACTAGGCGGCAGCGCTTGCACCGGCCACATCACGCCGCAGCCCGATTTTGATGGTCAGGTGCGGCGTATTGCGCCGCTGGTACGCTTTGAAGACACGGTCTATCCGATGCTTGCGGCGGCGATGCTCGCATGTGGCGCAGAGTCCAAAAAAACAGTGCCGGCGCGGGCTGCTGCGCTGACCACCACGATGACCAAAAAAGGGTACATGCAAGTCCCCTTCAAGGTAGGTTTACAGAGCTACACCGTCATACCGGCCATTGCGATTTTCTCGGATGCCATCGCGCCAGATCTCCTCAAAGGGCGGCATATCCTCATTGGCTCTTCCGCGTTGGGTTTGGGCGACCGGGTCTCCACGCCCGTGCATCCCTGGCTGCCCGGCGTGATGGTGCATGCCCAGCTGCTCGATGCTCTGCTCGACGAACAAGCCCAAGCCCACGCGCGCCACGACTTCGGCTGGCTGGCCTGGATCTGGGCGTTGGCCAGCATCGTGCTGCTGGCTATGTTGTTTGCCTTGACGCGGGCGCGCATCGCATTGGCTGCGCTTACGCTGTTGCCGCTGGTGTGGCTGCTCATTGCCGACCGTTTGCTCTTGGCCGGGCACAGTGTGCCGATTGCCTTGCCATTGATTGGTTGCGCCGTATTCCTAGCCGTGCAGGCGCCGTTTGAATGGAGCAAAGCCCAGTCGGACACGGATCGCTTCATCACCCGGTTTCGCAAATATCTACCGCCCGTAATGGTTGATTTGCTGGTCAAGCAGCGGCGCGGTGCCGATGTCTTGAAAGCGGTACGCAAAATGATCACGGTTCTGTTTGTTGATTTGCGTGGTTACACCGCGATGGCCGAAGAAGCGCCACCCGAGCAGATCGCCGACTTTACCCAGTGGGTGCTCGGGGCATTAACCGAAGAAGTGCATCGCAGCGGCGGCACGCTCGACAAATACATGGGCGACGCCCTCATGGCATTTTGGGGCGCGCCGTTAGACCAGCCCGACCATGCCGATCGCGCGCTCGATTGTGCAGCCGGCATGGAAGCCGCAATCGCCCGGCTCAACCTTGAGCTGCCGCAGCGTTATCCCGACCTCGCCCCCATCAAAATTTGCATCGGCATCAACAGCGGCGAGGCGGTGGTAGGCGAGCTTGGTACACCCCAGCGCAGCGCCTTTACGGCCATTGGCGATGCAGTCAATCTTGCTTCGCGTCTGCAAGATCATGCCAAGACCACCATCCATACCGTCCTGATTGGTTCAGGCTCGGCGGCGCAGGTACGGCGCCACACCCTAGCCTTGTTAGAGCATGCAGTCATTCGCGGGCGGCGCAAAGGCGACGCCATCTATATTCCTGCCGTGCAGGCATCCTTGCTCGACTTGCCCCAGCAGCAAACGGTGACAGATCATGCGTAAGTGGATCCATCGCTTGTTCCTTGTCTGGCGACGCCTTAAGGCGAATTTTTTTGCAGCGGTATGGGTGGGCGCAATGGCAGCCTTGCTGCCCATTCAGAGTGCCGCACAAAGCGCAAGAGACGACGCCCCCGAAGACACCGACAGGCGTCAAACTGATCGCGCAGCTGCCTACATTGCCGGTGACAATATCGACGCCGCGCTCAATGTATTGCGTGCACTAGAAAAAGCACCACCTGCGCATGCCGGTGCCTGGCTCGATATCGGTTTGTTGTACTGTGAGGCCGGCCAGGGTGAGGATGCCGAGCGCGTTTTTCAGTTGCTCGAAGAGCGCTATGCGCCGCCGCCCGGCATTGCGCAATTGATCGCCCTGTATCGTCAGTCGGGCTGTGCTGCGAAAGTGCAGGCTAAAACTTTTAAGCTCAACCTGGCGCTCTGGGGCGGGCATTCCAGCAACGTCAATTCCGGGCCGAGTAACAGTGTCGTCAAACTCGCCGATAGCGCCCCGGCCAGAGAATTGGTGTTATTGCCCTCAAGCTTGCAGCGCGCTGATCAGTTTGTGGGTCTTGATATGCTTGCCGAGCGCGCGTTGCCGACCCTGAGCGGGGCTTATCTGACTGGCGGTGCCCGTGCTCGTGAGTATGCGCATGAATCCGATTTTAGTTACCGGCAGTTGAGCATGGGCCTCGGTTATCGCAAGCCCCTTGGTGAGCGCTATCTTGAGGTGCTCGGCGATGTGTCCCACCTGTGGCTGGGAGACCGGCCTTATGAGAGCGCCTACAACCTGCAGGCATCGACCTGGATGGCGCCGCACAGTGTCAGTGGCATGCCGCTGCGCTGGGGCGCAGAGGCATTGTTTTCCTCATTGCACTACCCCGGCAACAGCAGCTTTGATGCGCGTACCACCGAGGTCAAACTAAAAAGTCAGCTACAGATTCGCAGTAATGCGGTCCTGACGGTATTTGCCGGACTCACGCGCGACCTCAGCACCAATGGCCGACTTGGTGGTGACCGCAGCGGACACATGACTGGGTTGGGGTTTGATTTGGGCATCACGGATCGGCAACGTTTAAGTCTGTACGCGCAGCGTTATAGCTTGAATGAATCACAAGCTTATAATCAGGTATTATTTGGCCAGATAATCCGGGCACCAAAATCAAGTCTACTCAGCGCCCGATATCAATTTCAGCTCGCCCCAACACAAAGTTTTTATCTGCAATGGAGCCAAAACTGGCGGGACGACAAAATCGATTTGTTTTCCATGCACAGCCGCCAGATCATGGCAGGCTACCAATGGAATTATTAATAAATCGATACGCAAATTATTGATTCGGCATCTTAAAGTGAAACTTTAATTGCTGCCTTGCAAAATAGAGATCAAAACTGTGATGTTCATCACAGCCTGCAGTGTTCCCAGTAGAGAATAATCCACCCTGTCCATAAAAGACTTCGGCTTTTCTCTTATTGGGCGGCGCGGCAATCAAATGCGGCGTGGACCAACAAGAACCGAACCAATGGCATTAATTAATTAACTAGGAGCTATAAATGGCAGACTACACCGCACAAATTGAATCGATTTACCTCGCTTACTACGGCCGCCCTGCGGACGTAACCGGCCTGGCCTACTGGAACACCGCGCTGAACACAGCTAACGGTGATCTGGCTAGCATCATCAATAGCTTTGGTACTTCAGCAGAGGCAACCTCGCTGTATTCGTCAAGCAGCAACGTCGCAAAGATCAATGCAATTTATTTGGCCCTGTTTAACCGCTCAGCTGATGCTGAAGGCTTGATTTATTACGCAGGCTTGCTGGACAACGGTACGAAGTCCCAGGCTTCGATCGCACTCGATATTCTGAACGGCGCCACTGGCGACGACTTAACCCTGATCACCAAAAAGCTGGCTGTTTCGGCTGACTTTACGGCTGCAATGCAGAGCGATGCGACGGCAATGATTGCCTACGCTGGCACGACAGCAGCAACGACCGCACGCGCTATGTTGAGCGCAGTGACGGCTGATTCGGACGACAGCGGTGTAGTAGAAACGACGTTGACCACAATCGAAACTGCTACGACCGACACGACGACTGCGGCTGCCCAGACTTTCACGCTCACTACTGATACGCTGACCTATACTGGCGATACAGGTGACGATAGCTTTAATGGCTCGGCTGGCGTAATTGATGGTATGACCCTTGCTGGCAATGCTGGCGACGACGCACTGACCTTGACATTGTCGTTGGCTGGCGATGATGACAGTGCATTTGTTGCAACTGGCATTGAAGCTATGACCATTCGCACTTCTGGTGGTACCGCGGGCGATGGTAATGATGTTGACTTAGAAATGGGCGATGTATCTGATGTGGAAACTCTGGTGCTGCGTCGTTTGAATGACGACATTACCCTCGAAAATTTACAAGATTTAGCAACTGTCATCACATTGAGCAATACCGCAACTGCGGCTGACGTGACTGTGGGCTACGATGCGTCTATCGTTACGGGTACGGCTGATGTGGGCAATATTACGGTTAGCACCTCCACCGGCGGCGGCGATCTGGTGATCAATGGCGTTGAGACGATCAACGTAACTGCCACGGGCGAAGACAATGATTTGAACGTTGATGGCGACGATCTGGACACCGTCAATGTTTTAGGTACTGGCGACATCAATATGGATGTTGATGCATCCGTGACTACTCTGGATGCTTCGGCGAACACTGGGGGCGTAACGATCAACGCAACCGCAGCGGCTGACGTTATTTTCACTGGTGGCACTGGTGCGGATACATTTGCTTTCGCCGCAGCCGCTTATGATGAAGACGATACGGTTGATGGCGGAGATGGCACTGACACCCTTAACATTACTGCATTTGCAACTGTTTCTGGCGAATCCTACAGTAGCGACAACGTTGAAGTTCTTCTTTTAGAGTCCGCTGCTGTTACAGTAGAAGTAGACCAGTTCTCGGGTTACGAAGACTTCACGACAGTTGGAGTTGATGCGGGCGCTCACGCCTTGGTGCTCAGTGATGTCGATATGGATTCGACTGTACTCGTCACAAACAGCACATCAGGAACAGACGTAACCCAGACCTCACTTGGAGTTACATTCGCAAGTGACACCGGAACGTCCGACAGCGCTACTATTACCTTGACTGGTGACGGCAATGACACAGGTGTTGACTTGACTGTTACAACCCTTAACGTTGACGAAATTGAGACCGTCAATCTTGTGGTTAACGCCACTTCTGATGGTTCTATTGCTGTTTCTACCGTTACCTTGAACGAAATTGATGTGCTCAACATCTCTGGCGCCGCTGATATTGCTATTGGTGGAGTCACAGCGTTGACGGTAATCGAAGTCAATGCATCAACTGCAACTGGTGATGTCAGTCTCACCCTTGGCGCAGTTGCCAGTGACTTAACAGGTGGATCAGGGGCTGACACCTTTGCATTCGGTGCCAATCTGGGGACAACAGATACCGTAGACGGTGGTGCAGGCACAGACAGCCTGACCGCAACGTTGGCTGCCGGTACAGCAGCCGCGACGATTAGTAACGTCGAATCTGCGACTCTGACCGTTGATACTTCTGGCTCGACCTTTTCCGGGGTTAATGTAACGACTGCCTTGACTTCAATCGTAATCGCAGCAGCATCGACTGAAGCTGTGTCATTGACAAATCTCAAATCTGCGGTGGCCTCTGTTCGGATTGGTGCAACCGGATTTGCAGCAGACGCTGCGTCGATTGGTTATGCGTCCGGCTCGAGTTCTGCTCATGAGGTAATCATCGGTGACAACACCGCGACGCCAGCCGCTGACGTTGATGCCGGGATTCTCACAATAACTGGCAATGCAGGTGCCTTGACCATTACCTCAGATGCGTTTACTGGCAACAGTGTTTATGCGGTCACTGCAAACGCTGCGACAAGCTTGACGCTTGTGACTGAAGAGGCCTTGGAGCTTGATGCTGCTGTAGGTACTGGTATCTTGTCTGCAACGGCTGCTACTTCCGCGACTATCGAGTCTGCTGGCGGCGCACTCGTGGTCGATGGTGCTCAAACCTTGACGGCGGCAACGACAATCAGCATTGATGCTGCTGATGGAAACATCACGCTGACAGGAGCGATGACAGCGACAGCAGCTACGTCGCTTACAGTGACAGCGACGGATGATTTTCTACAGACGGGCAATTTCGTATCTGACGCGGACGTTACGGCAGTGAGTCTGACTGCTTCAGGTCTTAGTTCCTCAATCCGTTACGATGGCATCCTCGATGTTGATCACGTTCGCGCAATTAACCTGACTGCTGTTGATGGTGGCACTGTTACTGTTGATGATATTGAGATGTTAGGTCTTGATAATGATGCGGCTACTGATATTGCTACTTCGCTCACCATTTCAGCGACTGGTACCGACACGGCTGGCGATGGTTCAACCGTAACCGTTTCAGCAATTAACGTTGCTGCTGCGGCCACATTGGATACCGTCACAATTACCTCCGATGCAGATGGCACCGTGAACTTCACAGTTGCTGGAGCCAACCTGACTATTACAAGTGTCGATGCATCAGCTTCTGCTGGTACATTGGTATTCGATAGCTCGACATCAGGTGCTGCAATTACGTTGACCACAGGTGCGGGCGATAACACTATCACAACAGAACTTGACCAAGCTGACGAGATTACTTTAGCTTCAGCCGCTGGCGACGACACAATTATTGTTCTCGACGACACCACGGCGGCAGACGTGATCACCAACTTTGTAGCCGGTGCAGACGGTGACATCGTGAGTATTGATGTCTCTGCGATTATTGGTGGCGTGGAAAATGCTGGCGATACAGCGCTTTCAAGTGCTCTTGCTGTTAATCTTGTAACTGACGCTGATGGGGACGCGGTGGTGGTTACAGCAAATACGAACATTATTGTATTAACCCAAACTTATGCCGATATTGATGCAGTCTGGGCCGATCTTGATCTGGCTGCTGGTATAGAAGCATTAGATGATGGAGATGCAATACTAGTCGTTTGGACGGATGGTGGGTCGACGTATGTTTCTGCAGTAGAGTCGGCTGGAACTCAGGCGTTTGATGACGGTGCTGACTTAGTTGAGTTAGTTGGTGTTACGGTTTCTGATCTTACAGCGGCAAACTTTGCCTTTGTTTAATCGCATAAAGTCTAAATAGACCTTTAGCTCCAACAAGAACCCCACTGCTCACGAGGCGGTGGGGTTTTTTTATTGACTATTCCCCCTACTGCAAGCACTACCCATGAGCCTCCACGAGCGTATCCGGCAGCAACTACTCGCCTTAGTTGCCACTCCCAAGGCTGACGAAGCCGACCAACTCAACAATGCCCTGCGCCTGCTGTCTAAATGGCGCAGCGTTCTCATTCAAAACACATGGCTGCAACACCAAGGTACGACCGTTCTGCATGGCCCACTAACGGGCATGGATTTTCTGCGCGAGTCGGCTGAGGGCTGTCATGTAGCTAAACTGCTCGGGTGTTATGAACAGCCCTTGCAGCCATTCATCGAAGCGGCGATCCAAGCGCAGTACCCCCTGATCCTGAACATCGGTTGTGCAGAAGGCTACTACGCCGTTGGTATGGCACGTCGTATGCCCGATACCCGTGTCCTAGCGTTTGACCTTAACCTCAATGCCCAGAAGGTCTGTGCAGAGTTGATTGCGAAGAATAAGGTGACCGACCGCGTGACGGTTGGGGCCTTGTTTCAACCGACCGACTTTGCCCAGCACATAGGGCAGAAGGTACTGGTGCTGTGTGACATTGAAGGCGCAGAACGTGAACTCCTTGACCCGGGCAACGCTCCTGCTCTACTCGGCATGGATGTCATTGTCGAGAGCCATGAATGTCTCATACCGGGCATCACCGAACTGCTGATTAATCGGTTTAAAGAATCGCATCAGATTACGCTGGTGCACGACAACGGTCAGCGACAACTGCCCCCCATGCCGGCTTGGTTTAATAATTTAGCTCACCTAGACCAATTGCTGGCGACGTGGGAATGGCGCAGTGGGCCAACCCCTTGGCTGGTGATGAAGGCAAATACTACCGATAAACCGGGCTAGGTACTTAGGTCTTTCAAGTCTGCTCCACGACCCCACTGCTCACGAGGCGGTGGGGTTTTTTTATTGTCCAAACCCCTTGACGCGCCCGCGCACAATATGTGTTGCGAAAAGGGATTCAGATACCGAGACGTCAACGCACATGTAAAGAAGTTGGTGATTTGCTTTGAGCTTAAGGTGCCATACTCGCCACCCAAGCTAATTGCTTGGGTAAACACACCGTTTTAAGATCGTAATTTTCTTGTGCAAACAGGCGGGCTCCCGCGCCTAGTCGGGCTCTGGCAGCCGGATCATCCAGCAAGCCACACACTTCATCGGCTAGCGC
>CAMBFZ010000015.1 GCA_945866125.1 Bordetella parapertussis | reverse complement strand
GTTTTTATCCGCCGCTCGCCATGGAAGTTTTGCCAAAGCGGCAATTGAATTAAATCTGACGGCGCCGGCGATTTCGATGCAGATCAAGGAACTCGAAAACGATATGAGCATTGCGCTATTTGCGCGGGTGGGACGGCGGGTTGAGTTGACGACGGCCGGCGAATACTTTTGGTGCACGCCAAACGGGTGGCGGCCAACCTGCGCGACGCCGAAGCGACGCTATCCAACCTGCGCGGCACCGATGGCGGGACGCTGACGATCGGGCTCGTGAGTACGGCTAGATATTTCTTGCCACAGTTTTTGGCGCGCTTTAAACAGGAGCATTTTGGTATTCAAATCAAGCTCGAAGTGCGCAATCGCGAGCAGATGGTGGAACTGCTGCGTGAAGGCGAAATTGATCTGGCCATCATGGGCCGCACACCAGTTGATCTCGATACCCGCATTGAGGCCTTCGCCGCGCATCCGCATGCGTTCATCGAAATCCGGCGCACTCCTTGGCCCGTCAACAGGGTATTTCGCCGATGGTGCTGAATCAACTCGAGTTGATTACCCGTGAAGCGGGCTCGGGCACGCGCGCAATCATGGAACGCTTTTTGAGCGAGCGTGGCCTCTCTCCCCACATCTCGATGGCGATGTCGTCCAACGAGAGTATTAAGCAGGCCGTCATTGCCAATCTTGGTATTTCGTTTGTGTCTTTGCACACGGTAGGGCTGGAGGTGAAATACGGTGAGATCGTGGTGCTGGATATTGATGAAACACCGATCTCGCGCGCCTGGCATGTGGTCGCGCTTAACCGTCGCCACCAATCTAGCGCCGCAGAAGCCTTTCGCTATTTTGTGCTCGAGCACGGCGCAGCGCTGCTCGATGCGCTGCATCCGAACTTGATAAAAAAATAGACGCCTGCTCATCTGGCACTTGCGAACCATCAAGCCAGAGTGCATCGATCGCGCTGACCATGATCGCTCTTGATTGTGGTGCAAAGGAGCGGTGTGATGCAGGAGCGAACACGATGCGGGTTATGGGCACTTGCCTTGCTACTGATGGGTCCGGCATTGCTGCTGGTGTTGTTTGTGTTGCCGGCGTTGCCTGTCGCAGCGCAAACTCTGACGCTGGCGCAGCTGCCCTATGAAGATCCGCGACCGCTCGACCAAGTGCTGGCCCTGGATGAACGGCGCTTTGGCGAAGTGATGGTGAAGTCCTGGCCGCAACTACAAAAAATGTTCGCGCGGTATATACCAGCAGGCGTGACGGTTGATGCGCCTTCGCTTTTTTTCAGGAACGTGTCAACGTCTTGTCTGATCGCGCGACAGGCTTGGGCATGCAGACTCTATGCCGATTTTTTATCTTTTTTAATGACCTCCAGGCAGCCTGTCACCAGCCCCGCTCCTCTTAATTTACCGGTGCTGATGCGACCGGCGCAGTTACCGTGGCGTGATACGGCAGTACTCAATGCGATGTTGTTATTCGATGCGGCACAATTACAATCTGCGCTCTCGGCCCATTGGGATTGGGTGCACGGGGTGATTCTGCGCTACCTGCCGGATCATGTGGATTTGCATCCGGTCTCGAAAGTATTTACCAACGTACGCACGACGTGCCAGACTACGCAAAGCGAAGTGGCCTGCCGCGCGCATCTGGCCGATATTGATTCCTTAGTCGATGGCAATCGCGGTGCGCCACGCACCACGTTTTTACGACTCGACCAAATACCCTACCGCGATCCCGCGCCGCTCGACGTGCTGCTGCAACTCGCCGAGCCGCAGCTGCGCGGACAGCTTGCAGGCAACTGGCCACAAATCGATCGCCAGCTTGATCTGTACATCAGCCGGCAGACGGCGATTGTCGATAACAAGGACTTTGCGCGCTCGCGTATCGACTGCCAGGACTGGTTCCCGGGTGATTATTTCATGTGTCGGACATACATTAGCAATCTGGCTAATCTGATGCGTAGCAAACGCGGGCTGGCTAGCCCGGTTCGATCAGCGTCGCACTAAATCGCGCGTCCCCCGTTACAATTGCGCTGCCCGATGTGGGCGGATAAATTGGGACGGTTGTCATGCGCGCTTTATCGTGGACTACGGCTTTTCGTGTGCTGTTGGTAACGCTGGCTTGCCCGCTAGCGCTAGCGCAGACGCAGAACTTTACGTTTGCCGCCATTGGCGATGTGCCCTATGGCCCGCCGGCAGAGCTGGCGCAGTTAGCCGATACACTCAACGGCAAGCCGCTGGCTTTCACGATCCACGTTGGCGACATCAAGTCCGGCTCGAGCTTGTGCTCGGATGACGCGTTCGCGACCGTGCACGCACTCTTTGAGCGCTTTGCCCAACCCCTGATTTATACGCCCGGTGACAATGAGTGGACCGACTGCCATCGCACCTCCAATGGCGGCCATGATCCGCTCGAACGACTGGAAAAAATCCGCACCCTGTTTTTTGCAACGCCTGAGAGTTTGGGTAAGCGACGCATCACGCTGGAAGCACAATCGGAGGAGGCGCCGTTCCGACGTTTTGTCGAAAACCGGCGCTGGTCGCATGGCCATGTCAGCTTCGCTACGCTGCATCTGGTTGGCTCGAACAATAATCTGGATGCGAACCTGCCCTCGTCGAGCGAATTCAATGACCGTAATAGTGCCAACATCGCGTGGATGCGCGCCACGTTTGCGCAAGCCAAGGCGCGCAACGATGTCGCGGTAGTCCTCGCGATGCAGGCTGATACATTTTTTGGGGCTGGTGCCCAGGCGGGCTCGGGCTTTAGTAGTTGGCTGACGGCCTTCGGAGAAGAGGCGCGCGCATGGGACAAACCCGTGTTACTGATTCAGGGCGACACGCATGAATTCACGCTGGATCAACCCGTCCTCGAGGGCAAGCGCCTGAGCAAGGTCACGCGTCTGGTGGTGCAAGGCGGACGCAATGTGAAGGCCGCGCTTGTTGAGGTTGACGAAAATAATATGGCGCAGCCGTTTGTCGTGCGCTTGCTTGATGAGCGGCGGGCACGTTGAGGGCTTCGCTGCCGTCATCAACCCGTCATTTTGTTTACGCAGCATGAGATTAGGCCACTTTTTGCACGCTGCTATGTCGATCACAAAAAAAATATGCATTCGCCGCGCACACGCAGCGGCGCTTTTTCTATTTATCTTGCTCAGTATTTTGTCACCGCCAAGTCAGGCGACGCGGCCCCTGATCACGGATGACGCCCGCATTATTGATGCGCAATCCTGTCAGCTTGAGAGTTGGGTCAAGCATGGCCGCGATGGCGATGAAGTCTGGGCGCTGCCGGGATGCAACTTCACTGGTAATCTTGAGTTAACTCTGGGCGGCGCACGAAGCCGAAACGATGGCGCCGTGAGCGAGAGCGCCTACTTGTTGCAGGCAAAAACCCTCTTCAAAACGCTGGAACCCAATGGCTGGGCCTGGGGTCTCGCAGTCGGCAACATGAACCGCCCCGGATCTGCCGGCGTGGGCAACCTCAACGGTAATACGTATGGCTATGTGCCGGCGAGCTTTTCGTTCCACGATGATGGACTCATCATTCACACCAATCTCGGTGGTGTGCACGACCGCAACACCGGACGCAATCGCAGCACTTGGGGAGTGGGCGCCGAAGTCGAGCTAAACCCGCGCGCTTGGGTCATTGCAGAGACCTACGGTCAATCGGGTGATGCGCCGTTCTGGCAGGCTGGCTTACGCTACTGGCTCATCCCCGGTCACGTGCAGATCGACACCACGTTTGGCCGACGCTTCGGTGGGGCGCCTGATGTCCTGCAGGCGCGCTGGATGTCGATTGGGATACGCGTGCTGTCGCTGCCGTTTTTACGCTGAGAGCACGAAGTAAACTTGGGTCAACGCAGCGGATCACTATTTTTCTCATGACGCGCCCTCAACGGCATTCGACATGCCGAAGGTTGAGCGGAGCTGACCGGGCTATTAGTACCAACAAGGAAATCACATTGGTCAAGTGTCGGCGATCAAATGAATGAAGACGGTTTTTACAAAAGAGCCGACAAGCTGTTCTGCAGCCCGCGCACCGTAGTTTTTTCGTATCCATCGTAGCCCTTATTTCCAGCATTCACATAGCGTTTCTCGACGGCAGTGGCTTCTCGTTCATGTATGCAGTTCCCTACACTTTTTTAACGAGGGCTTTGCCGTAACCGAATGTCGGCAGAATAGGCGTTAACGATTCGATCACCGGTTTCGCTGCGCGTCTGGTTTCGCTACCGATGTAAAAAAATCCTGAGTAGAGTGCTTGCATGTTTTTTTCTCTTTCACTTGTTGATGCGCCGGTCGGCGCAGCAAGCTGTGTGCACGTAGTTCGCCGCAGGTTCATCGAACATTTGTTCGATATTTTGAAATCGCATCCCGATCAGGTTTGCTGATGTCATGCTTGCGACGTGCATGTGGCAAGATTACTAATGACAAAAGTGTTGGAATTTCAAACGCGCCGACTAGAGCTGCGGCAATGGCAGCAAAATGACAGAAGTCCTTTTGCTGCGCTGAATGCTGATCCGCAAGTGATGGAATTTTTTCCTGCGACTTTAGATCGCATTCAAAGCGATGCAATGGCCGAAAAAATACAATCCTTGATTACGGTGCGGGGCTGGGGCTTGTGGGCGGTCGAGATAAAAGCTGAAGACCCATTCATTGGGTTTGTGGGCTTACACATACCCGAACCGGAACTTCCCTTTGGTCCCTGCATTGAAATTGGATGGCGACTCGCTGCACGCTACTGGGGAAATGGCTTTGCGACTGAGGCCGCATTGGCGGCATTAGGCATCGCTTTTGAAGTTCTGCAGCTGAAGGAGGTGGTGTCTTTTACATCGATTCTTAATCAGCGATCGCAAGCGGTTATGCAACGCATCGGCATGATTCACAGCGGGGAGTTTTTTGAACATCCTGCGATCGCTGTTGGTGATCCACTTCGCACGCATGCTCTTTATCGAATCAAAAATACGTTGCCACCAAAGTGACGCAATTTGTCTGTAGTTCGGCACTTCCGCGCATTGTGCTTCATGCTCGCGATGAGAAAATGAAGGTTTTTATTTGGTAGATTCAAGAACGAAGTGCAACTTTGATTGACGGGGCAGAGCCGAGTAGAAGATGGGTGATCCTGTCTCTAGACAGCTTATAAAGTTTGCTTTATTCGTAATGAGTCCACAATCACAAAATACGAACAGTCTTTTCTTTGCGAAAAATTTCGTAAACAAGGCGATGTTGAATGTTAATTCTGACATCCAAGCTTGTAGTCACTCCCCAAAAGCTGACGCATAGACTAAGCGATGTGTGTCATCAATGGAGCTTGAACGATAGTCGAAACAATTATTTTCATGACTTAATTGTGAGCAGATATCGGGAAATTTGATTACAGGTTTAAGCGGGTTTGGTGGCTAAGCCTAGAGGAATCCTTGGGTTCGTCAGCATCCAGTAATTAGATGATAACCATTTACATTGAGCGAATTGGAAAATCCCCAGCCCGACCCAATTTGCGCTCAAAAAACAAAAACCACCCGAAGGTGGTTTGTGAACATCTTGGTGGCTCGGGGCGGAATCGAACCACCGACACAAGGATTTTCAATCCCAGATGAAAAGCTCTGGACAGGACACTAAAAAGCGCCGAATCGGGATGTTATGGCCAACAAATTGGCCTAATCGAGGCCCCAGATCCATCGGGATGGCTACTTGCAGTTTCTCGTGCCGACAACATAGCCACCGTCAACCCAGTTGTCTTGGCATCAAGCACTGATGTTTGTTGATAACAAATCCTACTCCTGCCCTACACGCCGCCCAAAAAGCAAAAAGCCCAGTCACAAAAGATTGAGTCAAACTCTGAAATCCACATGAATACGTCATTTGATTGGCGCGGCTGGCTGGAATCGAACCAGCGACCCTTGGCTTCGGAGGCCAATACTCTATCCACTGAGCTACAGCCGCGCGGGAAGGGTGAAACGTGAGAGCCGGAAGGATACCGTTTTTCGGTCGAGCAGTCCATGTAAACGCCTGCGTTGGGCGTGCCAATCACCCCATTTCGTCTATAATCTTCGGTTTTGCAAGACTTGGTCCGGTCTTGCCCTGATTATTGTCCTTGGCGAGTCAACCCTTATAGCCTCGGGCCACAGCTTAAAAAATCACTTCGAGGAAATCATGAGCGACGCGCACAACGAGCACGAGAACCTGATCAAAACCCCTAAACAACTGATCGCGGCCATCGTGGCGGCTTTTGTTATACCGATCTTCATCATCGTGCTGCTAGTGCAGTACGTCGGCGGCGCACCAAAAGTTGGCGCCGGCTCAACCAGCCAGACCCCGGAAGCGATCGCCGCCCGTATTAAACCGGTTGCCGATGACGGCTATACGCTCGTCGACGCGAGCGCACCGCACCAGCTCAAATCGGGCACCGAAGTCTATAACGCCGCCTGCGTAGCCTGCCATGGTGCCGGTGTCGCCGGTGCCCCTAAATTTGGCGATAGCGGCGCTTGGTCAGCACGGATCGGCCAGGGCTATCAAACGCTGGTGTCCCACGCAATCAAGGGAATCCGCGGTATGCCCGCAAAAGGCGGCAACCCCGCGCTCGACGATGTGGAAATCGCGCGTGCAGTGGCCTATATGGCGAACAGCGGCGGCGCGAAATTCAAAGAGCCTTGAGCCTAGCGCGCTGACTTGTTTGATTCAATAAAAACCGGCGACAGTCCTGTCGCCGGTTTTTTTCTGCCTGTGCAAAAAAGCTTCTGCTAGGTTTTGCCAGCTGCCTCGGCAGCGCCCTCCCCCTCAGCCTGACCCCGCTGACGGCGCAACATAGCGACCACCGTCGCGCCGACACCGGCGGCTACCAGTATTCGACGCAAGAGGCGAGGCAGACGCGCTGAGCCGGCGAACATGGGCAGCACACTCAGAAACACTGGCAACACCGTATCGATCAAGAGTCGCCGCTTGGTAGCCGGCCCGATCAGGCCAAACACGCTATTAGCACGCACCCCAGCTTTCAGATTCGCGACGGACTCGACAAGCGCGAGCCGATGCAGCGCACCTTCCAACAGCAGGATTTTTTTTTGCTGCGTGCGCATAGCCGCAGAATTGGCCAGTTGCTGGCTCATGATGCGCGATCAAATAAGGCGTCGCGATCAGCCCTGAGCTCGGCCATGGTGGCCGGCAAACCCAACTGAGCACTACCTAACAGCCGGCGGACCTGGCGTAACAACAGCCAGGCCAGCAAGGAGTAAGCGGCAGCCAGCCAAAGCAAAATAGTCCAGCCCATGGCCTCCCAAGTCAGCACAATCAGCAACGCCGACCAAAGCACCAGCGCAAACGTGGCGGCGAGCAGGCCGCAAGCCGACAACAACAGCAGACGCAGCAATGCATCACGCGCCTCAGCAAGCTCAAGTGCAGCTAACGCTGAACGGGAAAGCAATAGCCCGAGGGCATGGTCTGCCAGCGCTTTAACCGAAGCCATCAGCCCGGGTCGGGTTGGATCATCGTCGTGCATTGGCGTTTGGCGTTTATTTACGGGCAATCAGCATACCGGCCAAGAGCCCGACAACGGCCGCAATGCCGACTGCCTGCCAAGGATTGGCGCGGACATAGCCATCGGTATCCTTGGCAATCTCTTTGCCTTTTTCGAGGGTAGCGGCTTGCAGGTCGTGCACTTGATCCAGCGCACTATCGAGCAGGTGCAGGCCGCGGTGGCGCAGCTCTTCGGCTTTGACTCCGGTTGCCGAAGTGGCTTCTGCGAACAGCGCCTGGACTTCCTGCATGAGGTTTTTAAGTTCGACGCGAGCGGTGTGGCTGGGCGATTCCAACATGCTGTTTCTCCTATGGGCAAGTAGGAAAAAATAATAGCCGATTTATAATAAATATTGGCGATTACCCTCCTAGACCCGTCAAGCTTTTGGCGGTCACGGCATCCGTTAAATCGGCTCAGTCTGGATAGAATTGCAGGCCGTCACAATTTGAGCGCGACAGGATGATTAATTTCCGGTAAAATCTTGCGCTTTCGTGCCTTATCTGTTGAGGCCGATAAAGGAGCGGTAGTTCAGTTGGTTAGAATACCGGCCTGTCACGCCGGGGGTCGCGGGTTCGAGTCCCGTCCGCTCCGCCAAGTCAATAGGTTCTATAAGGTTTTCTGAAGCTTTGCGATGAAACTACCATAATAGTTACCACACAGTCAGTCCGATAGCCCGCTAAACTTGGCTATCTAACCATTTAGCCCAGCCCACAAGGCTGGGCTTTTTGCTGTGTAAAACAGTCGGCGATCACTAGAAACCAGTCCTGCTTCGCCTCCTCGGCAGTCTCAGCAAAGACTAAGCTGGAAATTCCTGATTTAATTTCACGTAATTGTTCCACAACAAGAAAACGACGCCTTGATAGGCAGTTCTTTTTTGGTTGAACTGCCGCAAGCGGCCCATTAAAGGATCAAGATGAAGGCTACAGTGAACAAAGGGGGTATCGCTCAGTTGGAGGCAGCGGCGTTACCAATGATCATAAAAAGGCCGCCTGAAGGCGGCTTTAAGTCTGGGGAACTTCAACAATTAGAACTTGTAGCCAGCGCCAAATGTAAATCCGTTGAATTTAACTCCGTCTTTGTTCAGGTATTGCATGTAGTCAACGTTCAGAGAAGTCTTCGAATCGATTGCGTAGTTCAGACCCGCACCATAGGAGAAGCCGTTGTCGCTGGCTGACTCAGAGCCTAGTCCAGTAAAGGTGAGCGTGCCTTTGAGACGTGCATAACCGACGCGTCCAAAGATCTCAATGGCGTCATTCAGTTTCATCTTCGGCTTCAGATAGACACCGAAAATATTATCAACTTTAAGCTTAAACCCAGAAAGGCTCTCGCCACCGATTTTGAATGTTGCATCGCCGATGCCGAAAGCTGCCATCCCTTCAAGCGCCAGATTCGGATTCAACTCGTAGCCCAGAATTCCACGAATTGCGGAGGGAGAAACCTTAATAGCGTTACCGTCCTTTGTTTCTTTGAAGGTCATGCTGGTGTAACCAATTTCGCCGTAAGTTTGAGCTTGTGCGCCAATAGCCACGAGAGCAAGAACAGAAGCAAGAGCAATTTTTTTCATGCGTTGCCTTTTAAAAATTTAAGAAAATGAGCAGAGTCCGATTTAGTGGATGGGCAAATCATCTGGACTATGCCGCAGATTGTTCCCTGTTGGCATAAAACTGGTTAGCGAAGTCAGCGGGTACTTGATTGTCGGTTGTCGCATGGCGCCGGATGCCCTAACTTACATCACCGTTTACCACGCCGGTGCTGCCGATGCTGCTTGTGTCAGCATCGGCAGCACCTCGTTGATTGAGCCCGCCACAACAATGGTTGTAGCTTGTGTTGTTCCCGACTCCATGCCTTTTGGCTGTATTTCAATAGCTTGTGAGTCAATAGCGTCATCAAGTCAACCATTCACAACAGCGCATCCACCGGGCATCTTTCGTTTTGTCGTTTTCTACTATGGCCAACTAATTGCACACTAATCTGCAAAAACGAAGCGTAGCCATCAACATCGCCGTGGTTATTGTGGCCATGCTGGGCGCGACTTACCTACGCATCGCTATCGAAGCTCCAAAACCGCAAAAGCATTGGTTATATCCAGCGAATCGCCCGCCAGCCTCTGCGTGATCAGTGCCTTTGCGACGGTGCTGCTGCTGAGCACCGTCGTGCTATTTACCGCACCGCTTGGTGCGGCCATATCCTTAAGCCACGTACTCGGTATACACAATGCCGCTGGCAATCAGGCCGGCTACCGCGGCGACATTTTCTGTCGACTCGGAAAATTCTGCCAACACGGTCGCACGGGTTCTGTCTGGATTGGTATCGAGCTGCGCGACCCACCAGTCAAAGCCACTTTGGTCGGCAGTTCTGTTTAAAAAGTTGGTGTAGAGGCTGGTGATGAATTCGGCATTACTTAAGTCGTCGCCATAAGTCGTGCTGAATTCAGTGGAATCGATAAACCGTGCAGCCACTTCCGATAAGTCCATTCCGCCATCGGCCTGCGCAATCCAATAGCCCAGACCGGTGGTGTCACCCTGCGCCGGATCACGATCAAACACCTGATAGAGCCGGTAAACCTCACCAGCGTTACCGTCCGTGTCGAGTGCCAGCGACGAATCGGTAAACTGCAATCTCTCTACCGTGGTCAGACTATCGGTGGTGCGCTTGAAATCGGCCTCATCCACAACTGTACAGGCTGCCGCATCAACCTTGATCAGATAATCAGCAATAACACCGGTGAACACAGCAGTATCGAGTCCATCTCCTCCAATGAGCGAATCGGCGCCATCGCCGCCTAGCAGATCGTCATTGCCCACGCCACCGTCGATTGTGTCATCGCCGTCCTTGCCAACTAAGGTGTTATTAAAACTATCGCCTGTCAAGGTATCGTCCGAGGTATCACCTACTTGCAATGCGCCAACGGACACGTTCGCCTTGGCACTACCCGCTGCTAAATAGGCATTCGCTGAAACGGCCGCATTTTTTTTGGTGGTGGCGCTCGTAGTTACATCCGCGGAAGAATCCAAAATAAAAACACCAAAGTTTATTATAGAATCAATATCTGCGATGTAGGATGCTGATTTTGTAAATGGCGACTCCCACCCACTGGAGCCGTCACTTACACCCCACGGGTTGAATATTTTGACGGTGGTGTTGGATGGATTGTCTGGCTCCGCATCGACAACAGCGTACGCGTGGCCTGACACAAAATTAGTGATGCCGGCATCGTTAGGAATCACCGACCACGATGCCATCCAGCCAGGTTTGCCGGCATTTAAATCTTTCATTACCTGTTCAGCATTTTTCGCCACATTACTTGAATCCAGTTTCGTAACTGATACCCAATCCTCAACAGCACCGAAGTTCATTGAATCGCTAAAACCGGTAATGGAGGTGCCGCCCGCAATATGTAGCATCGGGACTGAAAATCCACCCTCAGTAGAGAAATAAGAATTTTTACTGTCAGTGCTCGACTTTAACAGGCCTGTTTCATTGACTTGCACGTAAGCCTTCTCGAACAAGGACGGCCATAATTCTCCTGTAGTTGTCGATTTGGCATAAATCAGTGAATCGGTCGTAGCGCTTGCTGCCCCATCTTGTGTTGGAAGCTGATTATTAACCGTAACCCAATTCGACTTTCCCTTATTATCAAAAAAGCGAACACCCCAAGATTTTTCTGTGCCGTTCGCTGCATTTTCTGATGCAGCGGCCTTGAAAGTGTCGGGGTTCGTCTCAGCGATAGAGATAAATGACGCATCAAGATAACAGTTGCCAATATTTCCCTGCACCACCTCTTCACCGGTTGCGCCACCAACGAACATCTCTCCGTCGATCAAGCTGTATTTACCGGTCGCACTGGTACCGTCCGGATTAGCCGAATCGCCTCCCGAGACTGCCAACGGGACGTCTTTTCCGAGCAACCATTTATCAATTAATTTATTGAAATTATCAATACTAGTGCCATCACCAAGATTACCTAGTTTGGTTTGTTTTGATGCACCCCCTGTATAAAATGCGTTCGCGGGTGAGCCAGCAATCAAATCGACGACAACACTGGACAAATAATCATTTGCCGCTCCAAGCATATTTGTCGAGGTAAACAAACCATCAGCTCGTGCGGAAATACTCTTTAGGTCTCCCATCACATCGTCACTGATCACCGTAACGCCGGATGACGAAAGCTCAGAACTAAGCCCCTGAAACAGCTCCACTGCCTCGGCATGCGTAATGCCACCGTCAACCATACCGCCCTCATTGAGCGCGGTTTGCAGATAAGGTGTTTTTAGATCAGCGGCCCAACCCGTTACGACAGCGGTGTCGCCATCTTCTTGAATATCTGTCTCGTCTTTTTCACCGTCACCGTCTAAGTCGGCTTCATATTCATCTTCCCAATTATCGTCCTCAGCATCCTCGTTATCATAATCATCTGTGTCATCTGTGTCATCTGTGTCATCTGTGTCATCTGTGTCATCTGTGTCATCTGTGTCATCTGTGTCATCTGTGTCGCCAAAGGAGTTTGACCAATCATCTAGGCTCGAAATTTTCGTTATTTTTCCGGAGGAATCTAGTGTAAATACTAATACTTCACCCTCTTCCTCTTGGTAAACAAAAACATCAAATCCGAGTTCACCCTCTGACATGTAATCAGGAATTGCGTCCCACATTTCATAGCCACCATCGGATAGCCACTCTTGATTAATGGGTGTGCCCTCAGAAGTGGAAATCACAACACTGCTGTCGTCTTCACGCGTGATTACAAACTCCCCACCTGCATTAACAGAAATATCTAAATAATATGATTCCTCGTCATCTGTGTCATCTGTGTCATCTGTGTCATCTGTGTCATCTGTGTCATCTGTGTCATCTGTGTCATCTGTGTCATCTGTGTCATCTGTGTCATCTGTGTCATCTGCGGCTAAATAGGCGTTTTCCCAATCATATAGGCTCGCAATTTTCGTAATTTCTCCGGAGGAATCTAGTGTAAATACTAATACGTCACCTTCTTCCTCGTGGTAAACAAAAACATCAAATCCGAGTTCACCCTCTGACATGTAATCAGGAATTGCTTCCCAAATTTCATACCCACCCTTGGTCAGCCAGTTGTGATCAATAGGAGTGCCCTCATGGGAAATTACAACCTTGCTGTCGTCATCACGCGTGACTACATACTCTCCTTCGGCGTTCACAGAAACATCTAACCAAAACCCATCATCCCAAACAATTTCATCGTCGCCAATACCGCCCGATTCATCTAAATCCTCCCCCTCCTCCTCTTCGTACTCAGCAATATTATCCGAAGACATTTTTGTGACATCATTAAAATCTAATAAACCATCTGCGCTAACCTCGACAGAATAAAATTCTCCGTCCTTCTCATCTTCAAAATACAAAGTGTAAGCACCACTTTCTGAAAGGTCGATAGATTGTGGAATCAACCCGGAGGTATTTGTGGTAATGCTATCAGCCGTCGCAGTATGAATCTTTATGTAAGTGCTCACCTCTGAATTCACCAAGCCTACGAGCCAATTACCATCACTGTCGATAAACAATACAGCACCACTTTCACTGATGTCAGCGGTATATGGCTTGGAGTCGTAAGCGGTATCTGATTGGGAGTCGTCGTGGGGCATGATCGTTTCCTTTTGTGAAGTGGATTTATTTTTATTGACAATTACATCAGCAAAGAAATTTAAGAGACAGTTAGAAATTTTTTACATCTATACCATAATAAAATAAAGTAGCCAAGTATCTGAAGGCACTAATTTATTCGTTTTCTACTCGTCGAGCGCAGTACAAATCATTGATTGCATTGAATGCAGAAAATCTGCAAGGTGAATTAATCATCGCTGCCCAAAGAATCAACGCGGGTGACTAATGCGGCGCCTCCTACATGGCGAAGAGGAATAGCCTCAGTATTACCCCTAGACCAAGAATCCAGACCAAAGTCCGCAGCAGTGCCTTGTCGGTTAAGTAGAAGTAAATGTAGGTAATTCTCGTCGCCACAAAAAACCAACACAGAGGCGAAATTATCGAGGCATCGGTACCCGCCAGAATGGCGAATATAACGGCTGCCACAAACAGGGGGAATATCTCGAAGCTGTTTTGTTGAGCCGCGTTGGCCCTTGCACGCCAGCCTTCCTGAGCAGCGAGCCATGTCCTTGGCTCTCGATTGTTGTAATCTTTGAATCCCCATTTAGCTAGGCCAGCACAGGCTATCGGTAGTAAACCTGAAATTAATATGGCGATGGTAATTTGGGGCATAGCTTGATCTCACAGAATAATCTACAGGTTCAACCTCGATGATCATCATGAATTTTTCCGTAAGCCTTACCCGCAAACCAGCTTTGGACATACTCGGCTATCGACACCGTCCCGGTGCTGTTCATTGATTCGTCAAAGTACTCAAACAATATTCCATCCAGTGCAGTCATTGAAAGGAGCACAGTGCCCCCGTGATCGCCACCCTGCTCCAAGTGCGGGTAAGCATCTGCCGTGGCCAGCGCGTAGTCACCTTTTTTACGATGTATCAAATGAATACTCCCGTCAGAACTAGTCTGCCTGAGGATTTGTTCGCCCTCTAGTACCAACGTTACGGTAGAGGCCACGTGGCGGTGACGGCGGCAATGGCCGCCTTTTGCATACCTAAGCAACATGTCCAGTCTTCCGCTTGCCGTGTCATATCCAAGCAAGCTGTATTCAAAATCAACTAAAAATGCCGTGCAGTCTGGATCAGTGATGCGACGCCATTCGACAGAGTTCAGATCAAAGCTTTTCGATATTGTGGGCACTTTAGATACCTCTTAATAAAATTTCCTCGGTGTTATCTCGCTTGAAAAAAAAGCGAGAATAACAATAAACTTGGTTTTGACCAGCAATAACCAATCCCAAAACCCAAAAAATGCCTCAAGAGCCCGATCAGTTAAATTTTGCCACTCTTGCTCAATCTGACCGTATCCCAATAAATAGTCTCATTTTAAATTAGAATTTCTGGCGTGATTTTCACCATATGAAACGGGGGTCATGTCATGAAGACAAGCAAATTTACGGAGCAGCAAATTGCTTTTGCCTTGAAGCAGGCTGAGCCAGGAACCAGCGTCGAAGAGGTCTGCAGGAAGCTGAGTATTAGCGATGCGACGTTCTACAACTGAAAGAAGAAATACGGTGGGCTCGGTCCTTCCGAGCTACGCCACCTGCGTCGCTTTCGGCGGCGAGCGAAGGGGTGCGCGCGTGCCTCTGCCCACCCTAATGCAAGGGCGGCACACGCCGTTTTTGCACCAGAATCCAAGGCTTAACGACGACCGTCCACAGCAGCGCATCCTCGGCCAGCCAGACTGCGGCCTGCGCATCGGTCACCTGACCGAGCTGGCCTGCCGCCATCCAGCGTTGCACAGCAAACTTATCGTCTGCAGCGATGTGCGCACCAACGTCAACCAAATCTAATTCATCGGCAACAGCGACAACGCTACCCGCTGCAAACTGACGCTGTAACGCTACCCACGGATATTCAGCGGTCTGGGCATTGAGCTCGACACGTAAAGCGGAGAGAATTTTTTCGTGATTTTCAATGGTCATGGCAATCGGCGTTTTAGTAGTGAGGCGGTCTTTCGTTGGCAGCCATGCCCGCCCCATCCCGACCATGCAAGTCGGAGAGGCGGCGCGCCAGCGCGATGCAGAGGCTATCGAGCTCGTCGATTTTTTTCTGCTGCCGGTATACGGTCTTGTTTAAGATTTCAACGAGCTCTTCCTGAGCGAAGAGTTTGCTCTCCATCGCAATCAAACGGTCTTCATGGTTCATGGATTTTCTTTCGGATTAAGTTTATTGCCAAGGCAAGGCCGACAGTACCAGCGACCGTTGATCGCTGCGCCAGACTACTTCGGTCGCTTTTACCTGCAACCACCAGGCTTCCTTGGTTGGATGCGGTGTGACCGAAGAAAACGCCGCGGGCGTGAGTAGCGCAATACACTCGCGCTGCTCGGGGTCGCGCACCGACGCATAGCGAATGGCGCCCAGATGCGCCGTAGGTGCACTGCGTGCGACGGCCTGAGTGGCCGTGTAGCTGGTGCGATGCTGCCAGTTCGCCGCATCGCGTTCAAATAATCGGTCTCGCAAATCAATTGCCAGGGTTGCGACATCACTCTGAAAAGCCGTGTGCGCAACGGGCTTGATACCGGTCAGGTCAACCGCATCATGCAAAAATTTCCAGCGCCAATAACCCAACTCTGCGCAGGCGGTGTCAACGTGACAGCAGCCATAAAACACACCGGGGTCGGTGGCCGACCGAAAGCGCGAACCGTAGCGCTTGGGGTGCGAGCGAAACGAGGCTGCCAGCAAAGGATCAAGCTTTTTAAACACCTCCGGTAGCAATGGCAGACCAGCATCCAACAGCGTGTCGAGAATGTCTTGCTCCTCGCGACTGTCAACGAGTTTCATGCCGCCAGCGGCGTACTGCGCATCGACAATGCGCCAGACGCTGCCGCGCCAGTCCCGCGCGCTAGACAACAGCGCGAGAGGCGTCCAGGTAGTGAACGACACGGACCAAGCCCTCGGTTTGCGTAATTAAATCGATCGGACGACCATTGAGGCCACTGTTCTGACTCTCGAGCCACGCCCGTGCGCTAGCTTCGTCTGCGACAATCGAATCTAGCGAACGAAACAAACGCACCAGCAGCAAGCCGAACTCCCATTCCTTGCGGCTGGGTTCGAGCAGGTAGTCGCCTGTGTAGATGCGGGTGATGGTGGCAGGACTCAAACCCAGCAGTCTGGCGAGCAGACTTTTGCTCAAGCCAAGCTGCTCCGCCGCACGCGCCACCGCCTTGGTGAGCACGGCGCTGGTTTGCGTAAATCCACGGGAACCTTGTGTTTTTATGGCAGCAGGAAGCATAGAATCGCCCTTTCTGTAGAAAATACTAACATAATTGCTTTCTACAGAAAGGATTTTTGTCACGCCAATGGCGTGCCTTAGGCTGCTTTTGGTTTTTGCAGCAAGGCCTTCAAATTCGCCAGCCGATTTTGCGGCGTCTGCGCATCGATCTCCGCCGGTGAGGCCTCATCTTGATCGAGGCACATCTCTTTGACGAAGCGCGATACTTCGCACGGTACGCTGTCACGAGCGCGTTTACGCTTTTTACACCAGCTTAGATGCAAGGTTCTTTGCGCGCGCGTAATGCCGACGTACATCAGCCGCCGCTCTTCTTCGATGCGGGTGGCAATGCTGTCAGCGGGTGCATCCGGGTCACCTTTGTGCGGCAAGATGCCTTCTTCAACACCGACCATAAAGACATGGCCAAATTCAAGTCCCTTGGCCGCGTGTAACGTCGACAGACGCACTGCATCGGGCTCTTCATCACGGCCTTCGAGCATGCTCATCAGGGCCACCATCTGAGTCAGCTCGAGCAAGGATTTTTCGGGATCGGTGCCTTCGCGACCGCCGGTGCCTTTTTCTTTTAGCCAGCCGGTGAAGTCGAGCACGTTTTGCCATTTGTTTTGGGCTTGCACGTCATCGAAGGTGTCATACAGATAGGCTTCGTAATTAATTTCTTTCATCATGTCGTCAAGCACCGCCGCCGCATTTTCACCGCTCCCGGCAGCGCCGACACGCGAAGCACGGGCCTCAAGCTGGTTGATGAAATCACAAAATTCGCGCAGGGGCCCCAGTTGGCGGTCGGTTAATTTTGCTTCGATACCGCCCTTGACGACGGCCTCAAACAAGGAGCACTGCCACTGCCCGGCAAAACTGCCCAAGGCTTCGAGCGTGACCTGCCCAATGCCGCGCTTGGGTGTCGTGACGGCACGAATGAAAGCCGGGTCGTCGTCGCCGTTGGCAACCAAACGCAGGTAGCTGATGATGTCTTTGATTTCGGCGCGATCAAAAAAACTCTGGCCGCCTGACATCACATACGGGATGCGCTCGCGCCGCAAGGCTTTCTCAAAGACACGCGCTTGGTGATTGCCCCGATACAAAATTGCGTAGTCAGAAAATTTTGCGCGCCGCTCGAATTTATGCGCCGACAGCATGATGACTACCTGATCGGCTTCGGCTTCTTCGTCTTCCATTGCCATGACTTTGACCGGATCGC
Source organism: Bordetella parapertussis (assembly GCA_945866125.1). Classification (GTDB taxonomy): domain Bacteria; phylum Pseudomonadota; class Gammaproteobacteria; order Burkholderiales; family Burkholderiaceae_D; genus Pernthalerella. Next base: position 82,773 of record CAMBFZ010000015.1, on the reverse strand, counting down.
CCAGCCCATGCTCGGACCAGAGCGCTTTTTCAAATAACTTTGGGTTGTTGGCGATGACGGCATTCGCGGCCTGCAAAATGCGGGTGCTGGAACGATAATTTTGCTCAAGCTTGATGAGTTTCAAGTCCGAAAAATCAGTCTGCAGGGTCTTTAAATTTTCTACTGTCGCTCCACGCCATGCATAGATCGCCTGATCATCATCGCCCACGGCGGTGAACATGGGCTTTTTGCCCAAACCGGTGACCAATAATTTGACGAGCTCATATTGACAGGTATTGGTGTCCTGATATTCATCGAGCAGCAGGTAGCGCAGCTTGCGCTGCCAGCGCTCACGCGCTGATTCATCCTGACGAAAAAGCTCAACCGGCAAACGAATCAGATCATCGAAATCAACGGCCTGATAGCTCGATAGCGTCGCGACGTAATTGCGATAGACGCGAGCGGCCTGCGCCTGTTCTTCGTCTTGTGCATGCTGCAGGGCTTGCTCTGGTGTTTGCAAGGTATTTTTCCACAAAGACATCGCGTTTTGCATGCGCCGTATGACGGCTTTGTCGGTGGTGGCAGACAAGTCCTGGACGATAGAAAAGCAATCGTCGCTGTCCATGATGGAGAAGCGATCTTTGAGACCGAGCGACGCCGCCTCACGCCGTAAAATGTGGACACCGAGCGAATGAAACGTGGAGACAGTAAGCTGCTTGGCCGCTTTGGGCTCTTTGAGTAATTTGGCAATGCGCTCACGCATTTCGAGCGCGGCTTTATTGGTAAAAGTAAGCGCAGCAATATGCTTGGCTTCGTAGCCGCAGGATTCGATCAGGAAAGCGATTTTCTGCGTAATGACGCGCGTCTTGCCCGAGCCCGCACCGGCCAACACCAGACAGGGGCCGTCCATGTATTGCACCGCTTCGCGCTGTGGGGTATTGAGTCCGGACTGCATGAGGAAGGATAGACGGGATGAAATGAAGGAAGCGCGCCATTGTATCGAAACTCCCGGCATGCGGGGGACGCATGGTAAAGTCACTGCACCGATTTGTTTGTTTTTATGCCGATGAAATTTGCGCACCTGATTGAAATTAATGTCCCCGGCAATCCGCTTATTGCACCCTTAAGTCGCGCCCAACTCTGGCATGGGTTGGTGATGCGGGCCGAGCGACCGACCTTGTTCGTGATCGGACTGGATCGCTGCACTATCGTTGAACGCTCTGTGACAGGTATGGCACGTGAGCTGGCGTTCGGTCCGCTGGTGATCCATGATCAGGTCCATTTTTTGTCGATGGAAAAGGTGCACTATCACGTGCCCCAGCAAAACGATATCCCGGCTTCGGACTTGACGATGACAATTGAAGAACCAAGCCCAGGTGCGCTGTTTGTACGCTTTGAATATGACGACCACACCGGCGACACCGAAAGCAGTGAAGAAGCGTTTTATAACGAGTTTCGTCGTTCTGCTTATTTGGAGGCCGACATCGATACGATACGCATGATCCGTCAACTGGCCGACGAAGGTCAGCTTGACGCGCCTTTGCAATAAAGCTGTCGGCATAAAGACCCTCGCAGTGCCCGGACAATGCGCGAGATGGATGGCTGATCCTCATCCACAAATTTAGCTTCTTGTGTACGCTCTGCCGATCTAATCCTTCCGACCACCGCTCCAATTTTAGGCTGCATGCGCGGCGGCCAAAAGGAGGATGCCATGATGATTATTGCGGGCAGGTTTTTACAACAAGCTGAGGTTGACCACGCTGTGGCAGCGTTGGCGCATGCTGGATTTTCAGCAGACCAGATTAGTACTTTTTATGTTGGTCCAACGGGTCAACCTGCAAGCAGGCAGACTAGCACCCACAATGGTAATTTACCGGGCGGCCAGCGTAAGACAAGTACGACGGGTAAAAAACCCAGCGAAATTACGGTGCCGGGAAGGCCCGCCGGATTGATGGTGGCTGTGAGCGCGCCTGACTCTGGTGCGCAAGAAAAAGTGGCGGCCTTATTGAGCGAAGCAGGCGCGCGTTCTATTGCGATGAGCGAAGGTGAAATTGTTCGCGGTGATTGGGAAGGTTTTAATCCGGATGTGCCACCACGCTTCGTCGACCTGCCACAAGAGAGTCTCCACCAATCAGATATCGACCGGGTCGACCTCGAGTGACCAGCGGATGCGTGATTTTTGTGCGCGCAGTGCCTGAAGCCACGGCTTCAGAAATGCCTGCAAATGCATGCGCGAGTTTGACTCAATCAATAATTGGGCACGCTCCATGCCGGCTACGCGCGTGATCGTCATCGGCACCGGGTCGTTCATCGTGATGCCTGTGTGGGGCGACAAGTCGCGCGCCTGCTCGAGAAAAATAATCGCCTTTTGCAATTCACGCGCTTCGGCGCGCAGCAAGGCCTGAAACATATAAGGTGGCAAGCCGGCGCTGCGTCGTTCTTCGAGCGTGGTCTGGGCAAAACCTGCGTAGTCATGCGCGAGCAAGGCACGATACAAAGGATGCGTGGGATAGCGTGTCTGAATCAAAACTTGGCTTGGATTGCCGCCCTCGTTTTGCGCCGCGCGGCCAGCGCGACCGGCTACTTGCATCAGCTGCGCAAAGAGCCGCTCACCTGCGCGATAGTCTTGCGAAAACAGGGCCGTATCAGGGTTGATCACACCGACTAAAGTGAGACGCTGAAAGTCGTGGCCCTTGGCGACCATTTGTGTTCCGAGCAAAATATCGACCTCACCACGATGCACCGAATCAAACGCAGCCTGGGCGCTGCCTTTTTTTCGGGTTGAGTCGGCATCAATGCGCAGTACACGGGCGCCTGGAAATATCGCCTGCAAGTTTTCCTCGACGCGCTGCGTACCGCGGCCCATCGGCTGTAAATCCACGTTGCCGCAAGTTGGGCATGCTGCCGGTATGCGTAACTCGAGGCTGCAATGATGACAGCGCAGCCGACGTTCCGGTTTATGCAAAACCATAAAGGCCGTACATCGGCGACAGTTACTAATCCAACCGCAGGCGTCACAATGAATCACCGGGGCATACCCGCGCCGGTTTAAGAAGAGCAAAGATTGCTCGCCTTTTTGCAATCGCAATTTGATGGCGTCAATCAGTGGCGTGCTCAAGCCATCGGGCGCTTTATGGCGCTCCATATCGATCAAGCTTACTTGCGGCAATTGGGCGTTGCTGGCGGCGCGTTGGCTCAAAACCAGTTTGCGGTAACGCCCGGTTGCGGCATGCTGCCAACTCTCAATGGAGGGCGTGGCCGAACCAAGGACCACCGGAATTCCGAGTTGATGGGCCCGCCATATAGCCAAATCCCGCGCCGAATAGCGCAAGCCCTCTTGCTGTTTGTAGGACGGGTCGTGCTCTTCATCGACGACGATCAGCTTAAGGTGCGGCATGGAAGCCAATACGGCAAGCCGGGTGCCGAGTACGATGGCAGCACTGCCGGCATGCGCCGCCAACCAGTTGCGCAAGCGCTCGCCCTCGGCCAGTTGGCTGTGCAAGGTAGCGACATGCAGCTGCGGAAAGCGGGCGCGGACATTGTATTCAAGCTGCGGCGTGAGATTAATTTCCGGCACCAGAATCAGGATCTGTGCCGGCTCGCCCTTGGCACTGGCCCGCTTCAACAGTCGCTCGGCAGCCTGCAAATACACTTCCGTTTTACCGCTTCCAGTCACGCCGAACAGTAAACTCACGGTGAAACCGGTGTCAGCCGCCAGGGTAGCCACCGCTAGCTCCTGCTCGGGATGCAGGGGAGGTCGGGGCGAGGCGGGCGTCTCGGAGAGCGGCGCTGGCCGGGCGATTTTTTTCAATGCCTTGTCCAAGGCCAGATTAGTGAGCGCCCGCAGGTTTTTTGGGCTACAGGGAATCACGACCTCCCCGACCGGCCGTTGGTAATAATCGGCGGCGAATTCGCACAACGCAAGCCACGCCGGCGAGAGCGGCGTGAGTTGACTGCGCACCGCAATGACGTCGCGAATCTTGTCAGCAGGAACGGCGCTGTCTTCTTTCACTGCCAATATCAGGCCAACCACCTCGCGCCGGCCAAAAGGCACCAACGCAAACTGACCAACCTGAGGCAAAGGCGCCCCCTCAGCTGGACTTATCCACTGATAATCAAACGTGGTGTCAAGAGGGGTATCCAGCGCAATCTGTAAGATTCGGCAATGCACAACTTAATGTAAATCCTTAGGAGTTTTGCTAAGCCTTGGTTTCACAAGGTGTTTTTGAACTATCCACAAAATTTGTGGATAACTTTGTGTACAAGTGGGCCTTGACACGCCAAAACCCTGACGCCACGCGGGGTCCGACAATTTGCCCAATCAAAATGCAGAGATTTAAGTGCCCTAAAATCAATGACTTAGGAGATTTTGCCGGAAAGGAAAAAATATTTTTGATTTAAATTTTGCTTGACTTGCCCGGTTTAATTTTTGTGAATAAGTGAGGGTTTTATTAGGGAAAAAAGCTTGCGCAGCAGAAATTTCTATGGCCTCTTTTTAGTCTAAACATGTTTTATCGGCGACTAAACAAGGTGAGTAAACGAGCATTTTCCTCTTCCGTAATCCGACAGCGATACTTATTAAGCAATAGAGAAAGTTCATGTAACACTTCCGAAATTTCAATAAGTGCCGGTTTTTACAGCAGTTTTCATCTCGCACGGTGATCCTGTGGATATCTTTGTGCACAAATCCTGTCATCGTTATCAAAACTGTTTTGTTATTGAACGCCAAACACCTTCGTTTTTGCCTTCAGCGGCTTTGTATTCTTTTTACGAATCAACTACTTATAGAAATTTATTATTTGCAACCCGGTCTCTTTGCACCGACACCACCTGTCCCACGAAATGAAATCGACAATGTGTATAACTGAAATAATCAGTTAACAATCGCGCTACTTGAGCGTTTCGGTGAACATCGCATCAATCAGGCGTACAGGCGACGGCTAATCGTGTGGACAGCCTCCACCAACGCGGTGACGGACTCGGGTGGCGTGAATTGTGAGATGCCATGTCCGAGATTAAACACATGCCCCTCGCCGGCAGCAGGTTTGCCGAAGGATTGCAGCACACGCTCAACCTCGGCGTGAATTTGCTCGGGCTTGGCAAACAACACGTTCGGATCAAGATTGCCCTGCAGCGCGACCTTGTGCCCGACTTTGGCTCGCGCCTTGCCAAGGTTAACGGTCCAGTCCAGACCAACGGCATCAGCCCCACTATCGGCGATTTCTTCCAGCCATAAGCCGCCACCTTTAGTGAATACGATGCACGGAATGCGTACCCCGTCGTGCTCGCGCTTGAGCTGACCGATCACTTCGCGCATGTATGCAAGCGAAAATGCCTGATAAACACCGTCGGCCAGCGCGCCACCCCAGGTATCGAAAATCATCACAGCTTGCGCACCCGCGTCAATCTGGGCGTTTAAGTACGCGGCGACCGCTGCCGCATTGATTTTCAAAATGTGGTGCATCAAGTCAGGGCGGTCATACAACATGCTCTTGACGGTGCGAAAATCGTCAGAACCGCCGCCTTCAACCATGTAACAAGCAAGAGTCCAAGGGCTGCCTGAAAATCCGATCAGTGGCACGCGGCCATCTAGGGCCGTGCGGATTTGACTGACGGCATCGAACACATATTGCAAACTGGCCAGATCTGGGGCGCGCAGCGCACGCACTGCCGCTTCGTCGCGTAGTGGACGGGCAAACCGTGGGCCCTCGCCTTCGGCAAATGACAGACCCAAGCCCATTGCGTCGGGTACGGTGAGGATGTCCGAAAACAGGATAGCGGCATCAAGCGGGTAGCGTTCCAGCGGCTGCAAGGTGACTTCGGTGGCGTAGTCGGGATTAGTTGCCAATCCCATGAACGAGCCGGCCTGCTTGCGCGTGGCGCGGTACTCGGGCAGGTAACGGCCGGCTTGACGCATTAGCCACAGCGGCGCGTATTCAGTGGGCTGGCGCAAAAGCGCCCGCAAGAAGGTATCATTTTTTAAGGGTGCGAATTTAGTCGGCATCCGGATTCTCTGGTCAGTTCCTGGGAGCCGTTATTATCACCGAAAGACAGAAAAATGCGGGCAGGAAATCATCACCCCGCACCGCTAGGGCGGCCTCCATCGCTTTTCGTTCGGCCTAATAGTGCAAGCTGACCCAAGATCGATGGGGCAACTTGCTCCGGGTCTGAGCAATACCCATAATGGCAGGGCATGGATTTTCGCTAAATTCTGACTGTAGTTAAATATAATATTTATGCTTATCCGTGGTGATGCCAGCTTACGTTGGCGCAATGACCCGCAATTTTTATAGAAGGTCCTGATGTCTTCCCAATTTATTCTCGCACTCGATCAAGGCACCACGAGCTCGCGTGCGATCCTATTTGACCGCGATGGGCGTATTTGTGGCAGCGCGCAGCAGGAACTTCGACAGATTTATCCTCAACCCGGCTGGGTTGAGCATAACGCCGAAGAGATCTGGACTTCTCAACTCGCGCTAGCGCAACGAGTGCTGCGTGAACGGCGGGTGACTGCAGCCGATATCGCAGCAATCGGCATTACGAATCAACGCGAGACGACAGTGCTATGGGACCGCAGTACAGGAGAAGCGCTGGCAAACGCGATTGTCTGGCAAGACCGCCGGACGGCCAAGTTGTGCGACGCACTGCGGACCGAGGGTTACGGGGCTCTATTTCAACAAAAGACCGGCCTTATTATGGATGGCTATTTTTCTGGTACCAAGCTGCGCTGGCTTCTCGACAATGTGCCTGGGGCACGCGCGCGGGCGGAGCGAGGCGAACTTGCCTTCGGCACAGTTGATTCCTGGTTGATGTACAAACTCGCCGGCGTGCACTTGACGGACACGAGCAATGCGTCACGCACGATGATGTTTAATATTCATACGCTGGAGTGGGACGATGAGCTGCTCAATATTCTGAAGATACCCCGAGCCATTCTCCCGGAGGTTGTCCCTAGCAGCGGCATTGCGGTACATACGGACCCGCAATTTTTTGGCTCGCCTATTGCGATTGCCGGCATTGCAGGCGACCAGCAGGCAGCAACCTACGGACAGGCCTGCTTTCATCGCGGCATGGTGAAAAGCACCTACGGTACCGGCTGCTTCATCCTCATGAATACTGGCGAGGCGGTGTCGTCAAATAATAATTTGCTCACAACGGTGGGATGGACCACCGGCCTGTCGAAATCGCCCAACACGGACTATATGCTGGAAGGTGGCGTTTTCATGGGGGGCGCAACCATTCAATGGCTGCGTGATGGCCTGGGCATTATTCGAGACTCGTCTGAAGTGGAGGCGTTGGCAAGCAAGGTTACCGATAGCGATGGGGTGAGCTTTGTGCCAGCATTTTCTGGTCTTGGTGCGCCGCACTGGGATGCGTACGCACGCGGTACGCTGCTTGGTCTGACGCGGGGCACGACCGCCGGCCATATTGCGCGGGCTGCCCTCGAGGGTGTTGCATTTCAGACGGCCGATGTAGTTACCGCCATGCAGAAAGATGCCACGATTCCATTAAAGGAATTGCGGGTAGATGGTGGGGCAGCGCGCAATAATCTGCTTATGCAATTTCAGGCCGATATCCTTGGCGTTCCCGTGTTACGTCCAGCGGTGACGGAAACAACCGCGCTGGGCGCTGCGTACCTTGCCGGACTGGGTGTGGGCTTCTGGTCGACGCAGGAAGAGATTGCCGCGCAATGGCAGTTAGAGCGACGCTTCGAGCCAGAGATGTCAGCGTCGGTTCGAGAAGAAAAACTTGCGGTGTGGGGGGCGGCGATCGGCCGCTCGAAAAATTGGGCCCATCACTAAGACGACAAAAAAGGCAGCTTGTGCTGCCTTTTTTGTTCGTTGATTTACTGGAGAGTGGTTCTCTGCAATGTCATTCGTATTGTCTGCTAGCGCTTGTGACGGTATTTTGCCAACGCAGCAAGCTGCGCTACGGCGATCGATAACTCGGTCTGCGCAACAGCATAATCAATATCAGAAGTACGGTTAGCAAGTGCTTCCGAAGCCATCTTCTTCACTTCATTTGCCTTTGCTTCATCGAGGTCACGTCCACGGATTGCCGTATCAGCCAACACCGTCACGGTTTTGGGCTGAACTTCCAATAATCCACCGGCCACGAAAACAAATTCTTCTTCGGCCTGACCGACAACTTTGATGCGCACAGCGCCAGGCTTAATACGGGTGATGAGCGGCGTATGTTTCGGGTAAATACCGAGCTCACCCGCTTCGCCAGGCAAGGCGACAAATTCGGCTTCGCCAGAGAAGATTTGCTCTTCGGCAGAGACCACGTCAACGTGAATTGTGTGTGCCATATGATGCCTTTATTAAGTGATCCAATGCGATTCGATTCAAACCACGCGAGCCACGCGTCCAGACGCGTGGCGTCATTACGTGTTACTGCATCTTCTTCGCTTTTTCGATCGCTTCATCAATGGTGCCGACCATATAAAATGCTTGCTCTGGCAGGTGATCGAGCTCTCCGGATGCAATCATCTTGAAGCCCTTAATAGTGTCTTTGAGAGAGACGTACTTGCCAGGCGAGCCGGTAAAAACTTCAGCGACGTGGAACGGCTGCGAGAGGAAGCGCTGCATTTTACGTGCACGTGCAACAGCGAGTTTGTCTTCCGGCGCAAGTTCGTCCATACCAAGAATAGCGATAATGTCACGCAGTTCTTTGTAGCGTTGCAGTGTTCCTTGCACGGCGCGTGCTGTGTCGTAGTGGTCCGGACCGACAACGTTAGGATCAAGTTGACGCGAGGTCGAGTCGAGTGGATCAACAGCGGGGTAAATACCCAATGCTGCAATATCGCGCGACAACACGACCGTGGAATCCAAGTGCGCGAAGGTGGTCGCTGGTGACGGATCCGTCAAGTCATCGGCAGGCACATAGACAGCCTGAATCGAGGTAATTGACCCCGTTTTTGTCGATGTAATACGCTCTTGAAGGCGACCCATTTCTTCGGCCAGCGTCGGCTGGTAACCTACCGCCGATGGCATACGGCCTAACAGTGCGGAGACTTCGGTACCGGCCAGTGTATAGCGATAGATATTATCAACAAAGAAGAGAACATCGCGGCCTTCGTCACGGAACGATTCCGCAATCGTCAAACCGGTTAATGCGACACGTAAACGGTTGCCTGGCGGTTCATTCATTTGGCCGTAGACCATCGCAACTTTCGACTTCGTAAAGTCTTCGATGTTAACCACACCGGCCTCCATCATCTCGTGATAAAAGTCGTTACCTTCACGGGTGCGCTCACCTACGCCGGCAAATACGGATAATCCGGAGTGCGCTTTGGCGATGTTATTGATCAATTCCATCATGTTGACGGTTTTGCCGACACCAGCGCCGCCAAATAAGCCAACCTTCCCGCCCTTGGCAAATGGGCATACCAGATCAATCACTTTGATGCCGGTTTCGAGCAATTCTTGGGACGGTGACAATTCATCGTAAGCCGGTGCTTTGCGATGGATGGACGCATACTTCTCTGCATTGACTGGACCAACTTCATCAATCGGGTTACCGAGCACGTCCATGATACGACCAAGGGTCGCAGTACCGACTGGCACCATTATTGGTTTACCGGTGTTCTGGATGATCATGCCGCGACGCAGGCCGTCGGATGAACCCAGCGCAATGGTACGGACGATGCCATCACCAAGCTGCTGCTGTACTTCCAGCGTCAGTGCGGAGCCTTCCATTTTCAGGGCATCATAAATCTTGGGCAGGGCATTGCGCGGGAACTCTACGTCAACCACTGCGCCGATACACTGAACGATTTTGCCATCAGCCATTTTCGTTCCTTCAATTAGAAATTAGAATTGGATTCAATTAAACCGCAGCCGCACCGGCTACGATCTCGGAAAGTTCTTTGGTAATCGCTGCCTGACGGGTCTTGTTGTAGATCAGCTTCAATTCACCGATCACGTTCCCGGCATTGTCGGAGGCAGATTTCATCGCAACCATGCGCGCCGACTGCTCTGAGGCCATGTTTTCAGCGACAGCCTGGTACACCAGCGCTTCGATGTACCGCAACAAAAGTTCATCAATCACCGTTTGCGCATCTGGCTCATAGAGGTAATCCCACGAATGTGAATTCACGGGCTGCATCTTGTCAGCTGTCAGCGGCAATAATTGGTCAATCACCGGCTCTTGCTTCATCGTGTTGACGAATCGGGTGAAGCACAGATAAACCGCATCAAATTTACCCTCGTCATACGCGTCGAGCATCACCTTGACCGGCCCAATCAATTGCTCAAGGTGCGGCGTGTCACCAAATTGCGTCACATGAGCGATCACCTTCGCGCCGACACGATTGAGAAAACCCAAACCTTTATTACCAATTGCAACCGCTTCAACTTTTTGGCCCTGGCTTTCAAGTTCACGCATTTTTTGCGTCGCCAGGCGCAACATGTTGGTGTTCATGCCACCGCATAATCCTTTGTCGGTGGTAACAATGATTAAGCCTACCGTCTTGCTACGATCTTGTTTCACCAAGAACGGATGCGAGTACTCCGGATTAGCCTGGGCAAGGTGGGCCGCTACCGTGCGGATCTTTTCGCTATACGGTCTGGCTGCGCGCATTCTCTCCTGCGCCTTGCGCATTTTTGAAGCGGCAACCATCTCCATCGCCTTGGTGATCTTTTTCGTATTTTCTACGCTTTTGATCTTCCCGCGTATCTCTTTACCTGCTGCCATACAACGTGCTCCTTATAGCGCGGGTTACGATCAGAAGGTTTTCTTGAAATCGACAATCGCAGCGGCAAGTTCGGTCTCGCCGTCCTTATCAAGCTGCTTGCTGTCCTCGATTTTCTTCAAGAGTGCGGCGTGGCTGTTTTGCATAAAGTGATGCAGGTCGCTTTCAAATCCGAGGATATCTTTAACTTCAATATCGTCGAGGTAACCTTTGTTGACAGCGAACAGCGTCACTGCCATCAGGGAAATAGGCTGTGGCGAGTACTGCGCCTGCTTAAGCAATTCGGTCACACGTGCACCTCGGTCAAGCTGCTTGCGAGTCGCTTCATCCAGGTCGGATGCAAACTGCGCGAAAGCGGCTAATTCACGATATTGCGCTAAGTCAGTACGGATACCGCCAGACAAGCTCTTGATGACCTTGGTCTGCGCTGCGCCACCGACGCGTGACACTGAAATACCGGCATTAATCGCAGGACGAATACCCGCATTAAATAACGACGTCTCCAGAAAAATCTGACCGTCGGTAATCGAAATCACGTTGGTGGGTACGAAGGCCGAGACATCGCCTGCCTGCGTTTCAATGATCGGCAATGCCGTCAACGAACCGGTCTTTCCTTTGACCGCGCCATTCGTAAATTTTTCAACGTAATCTGGGTTGACACGCGCGGCACGCTCTAACAGACGGGAATGGAGATAGAACACGTCCCCAGGGTAAGCTTCGCGACCAGGCGGGCGACGCAATAGCAGCGAAACTTGACGATAGGCGACTGCCTGTTTAGACAGATCATCATAAATAATCAAGGCGTCTTCGCCGCGATCGCGGAAATATTCGCCCATCGCGCATCCTGAATAGGCAGAGACATATTGCATCGCAGCCGACTCAGAAGCAGTCGCTGCTACCACGATAGTGTAGTCCATCGCACCATGCTGATCGAGCGCACGCACGACGTTTTTGACAGACGAAGCCTTTTGACCGATCGCGACATAAATACAGGTGACTCCCTGACCTTTTTGATTGATGATCGTGTCGATCGCGACGGCGGTTTTACCGGTCTGACGGTCGCCAATGATCAGCTCGCGCTGGCCACGACCAATCGGCACCATTGAGTCAATGGACTTCAAGCCTGTCTGCATAGGCTGAGACACGGACTGACGAGCAATCACACCGGGTGCGATTTTTTCGATCGGGGCGGTCAGCTTGGCATCAATCGGACCCTTGCCGTCAATAGGCTGGCCGAGCGCGTTAACAACACGACCACACAGCTCAGGGCCGATTGGCACTTCCAAAATTCGGCCGGTACATTTGACGATGTCGCCTTCGGAGATGTGTTCGTATTCACCGAGAATAACGGCGCCGACGGAGTCGCGCTCGAGATTCAATGCCAGACCGTAGGTGTGGCCGGGAAATTCCAGCATCTCGCCCTGCATCGCGTCGGACAAACCGTGAATGCGGCAAATACCATCGGTCACCGAGATGACCGTACCCTGATTACGGACCTCGGCACCTGCGCCGATACCCTGGATCCGGCTCTTGATCAGCTCGCTGATTTCAGACGGGTTGAGTTGCATGTTAGCTCCTGATTGGTTGAGACCGGCCTGGACGCTGCCTGCCTTGTCTCGCAATATCTAAATAGGTTGACAATTGCCGTTACGCTGCCAGCACGGTGAGCATCTGGTCAAGGCGTGCCGTCACTGAGGTGTCGAGAACTTCATCGCCGACAATAACGCGTACGCCGCCGATCAATGAAGGATCGACTGTGACGGTCGCGTTAAGCTTGCAGCCAAATTTTCTCTCTAGCGCTGCCACGAGATCAGCCGTTTGCACCGAACTCATTTCAAAGGCGCTGACAATCGTTGCATCGGCCATCTTTTGATGCATGTTCTTCAAAACCTGAAACTGTGCAGCAATTTCGGGCAGCAAAGGCAGACGGTTATTCTCAACGAGTGTGCTGACGAAGTTTTTTGCTTCCGCATTGAGCGTCGTCTTCATAGCAGACAAAAAGGTTTCTGCCACCATGGCATCATCCGCACGTGGATTGTGCGCAAGTTCTTTGAGCTCAGGCACTGACGCTATTTGCGCCATTTCAGAAAGCAAGTCAGACCAGACGTCGAGTCCGTCCGGCTTGGCAATCCGAAAAAGCGCTTCGGCGTATGGGCGGGCTATCGTCGCGAGTTCGGCCATAATTACAGCTCGGCTTTGAGTTGATTCAACAAATCAGCATGCGCTGCAGCGTTGATTTCACGCTTTAGGATCTGCTCAGCACCTTTAACGGCGAGTGCTGCGACGTCGTGACGCAGTATGTCACGCAGACGCAGTGCTTCTGCAGCAGCCTCATGGCGCGCAGACTCGATGATTCCTTGCGCCTCCTCGGATGCATGACGCTTCGCGTCTTCGATTATCTCGGCAGCACGGCGCTCGGAATCAATAATGCGTTTTTGTGTTTCTTCATGGGCATTAGCAAGCTCTACCTGGACACGCTTTTCGGCAAAAGCCAGTTCTGCATGGCCACGATCAGCAGCTGCTAAGCCTTCTGATATTTTTTGCGCACGTTCGTCGAGTACTTTCATCAGCGGCGGCCACACGAATTTCATCGTGAATAGCGCGAGGATGAAGAAGACAACGAACTGCGCGAACAATGTTGCGTTTAAGTTCACGTGTTTTCCTTCTCAAAAAGACAGACGCCGAGCCAATGCCCGACACCATAAGAGACCGAAAATTATCCAGCGAATGGATTTGCGAACGCAAACATCATCGCGATACCGACGCCGATCAGGAATGCTGCATCGATCAGACCAGCCAGCAGGAACATCTTGGTTTGCAACGCGTTCATCAGCTCCGGCTGACGCGCCGATGCCTCGATAAATTTGCCACCCATGATGCCAATACCGATACAAGCACCAATGGCGCCCAGACCGATGATCAAACCGCAAGCCAATGCAACGAAAGCGACGTTAGTCATGAAAACTCCTTAGATAGTCAAAGTCAAAAAATCAAAAAATCAAAAACCCGAAAACTGCACAAACTGATCAGTGCCCCTCATGCGCCTGACCAAGATAAACCAGGGTCAGCATCATGAAAATAAACGCCTGCAACAACACGATCAGGATATGGAAAATTGCCCAGACCGAACCAGCAACCACATGCATACCAAAACCCCACCAGGTTGCCGTTGAACCTAGCAAGGCAATAAGCATAAAGACCAGCTCGCCAGCGTACATGTTGCCAAATAGTCGCATGCCCAATGAAACGGTCTTAGCCACAAATTCGATGATGTTCAAACCGAGATTGGCAATCCACAACGCAGGATGAGACCCAAATGGCGCACAAAACAATTCGTGGACAAAACCACCGATGCCTTTGATCTTGATGTTGTAATAAAGCATGAGCGCGAAAACACCAATTGACATGCCAAGGGCACCGTTCAAATCCGCCGTCGGCACAATCCGAAAATGGGTTTCAATTCCGGCGAGTCTGAAAATGGCAGAAAACAGATCAACCGGCAGAAAATCGAGCGAATTCATCAGGAACACCCAGACAAACACGGTCAACGCAAGCGGCGCAATGAAGGAACGGTCGCCGTGCACAATATTTTTTGCCTGATCGTTTACCATCTCAACGACCATTTCCACAAAAATCTGAAATCGCCCTGGCACACCGGATGTCGCCTTGCGGGCGGCGCGAAACATAAAGAAACTGCCGAGCACACCCATAATCAGAGACCACAACATTGTGTCGAGGTTGATGATGGAGAAATCAATAATTTTATCTTGGTGTGCCGTAGAAAGATGGCCCAAGTGGTGAACAATGTATTCGGACGCGGTAGGCGCGTGCGCCGCCCCTTCACTTACCAGTTCAGATGCCATGTCAGTGCCTAAATAATAAGATGAGATAACTTTTTAAAGCGACGATGAAAGCAGCGAGTAGCGCCAGCCAATTCAAGTCGCGATACCACCAGACGACTGCAGCAAGCAAGGCAATCGTCAACGCAATTTTTGTAAACTCCCCGAAAAAAAACGTCATCGGGTTTAAGCTTTCCGGCTTGCGCGCGCCCACAAACAAGCGCAAGGCAAACAAGCCGTTTGGTACCACACAACACAAGCCCCCCAACAAAGCCGAAAAAAAGGCATGCCCCCCTGCGATTAGACCTGCGGCTGTAGCGGCAAACAATGTCGCTGCCAGCTGAATTAAAACGGCGCGCAACATTTAGTCTTATCGAATAACCGGGGGTGCTTTTGCGTATACCGGGAACTACGTTGGTACTGTGGCGTGATGTGCATTTTGTAAAACCGGGTGATTATAAGAGCTTTCGATGCAGGCGGTCAAATTTTTGCCCGGCCGGAAGCCGGTGTGCTGAGCCAATTCCAACTTCCTTTACTGGCTATTTTTAGCCGGTTCTTGGCGCAAATACGCCAGAAGGCCATCGAGCTGATCGAGATTGGCAAAGGAAATGACCAGCTCTCCCTTGTTACGAGCGCCAATCTTTATCTGAACCTGGGTCGCCAGTCCATCTGACAGCTCTTCTTCCAGCCGGGTAATGTCGCGTGATTTTTCTTTCGAGCGGCGACCGGGCTTGTTGTCCTGCCCGATTGTGCTGCGCACGACTAATTTCTCAGCCTCGCGGACCGACAATCGTTTAGCGACAATCTCAATTGCCAGCGCGATCTGCGTCGCGGCATCAACGGCTAACAAAGCTCGCGCGTGACCCATATCGATGTCGTTGGCCATCAACATGGTCTGCACTGGCTTGGCCAAGTTGAGCAATCGCAGCAGGTTGGAGACCGCGCTGCGTGAGCGCCCTACCGCTGCGGCGGCCTGTTCATGGGTAAAACTAAAGTCTCCCACGAGTCGCTGAATCCCCTGGGCTTCTTCTAGGGGATTCAGGTCTTCGCGCTGCATGTTTTCGATCAGAGCCATCGCTGCTGCGGCTTGATCATCGACGTCTTTAACTAACACCGGCACTTCGGTAAGCCCGGCGAGTTGGGCGGCTCTGAAGCGCCGTTCACCGGCGATGATTTCATAACCAATGCCTTGCTTGCCGCCGCTGATGGGGCGCACCAGAATCGCCTGCAGCAAGCCTTGCTCGCGGATGGAGTCGGCGAGCTCATTAAGCGCCCCCTCATCCATGCGCGTTCGAGGCTGGTACTTTCCCGCCTGCAGCGCGCCCACTGGCAGGGTGGTCGGCGCACCAACGACGAGAGGAACATCTTCGGTAAAGTTGGACGAACCGCCGAGCAATGCCTCAAGGCCTCGACCGAGGCCTTTGGGTTTTTTGGTAACCATGAATGCGCTTTCTGTAAATCAAAAATAATCGGTTGGCGTGAATGCTCAGAGCACCCGAATGCGCTCGACAAGCTCTTTGGCAAATGCGATGTAGGCTTGCGCGCCCTTCGCGCCAGCATCAAAATTGACACCCGGAATACCGTACGATGGCGCTTCAGCGAGCCGGACATTACGCGGAATAATGGACTTGAAAACCTTGTCGCCAAAATGCTGTTCGAGCTGCGAAGAAACCTGCTGGGAAAGCATCATGCGAGGGTCAAACATGACGCGCAAAAGACCAATCACTTTCAAATCCGGATTCAATTTTGCGTGAACAATTTTGATGGTGTTGACGAGGTCGGACAAACCCTCAAGCGCATAGTATTCGCACTGCATCGGGATGATCACACCATGCGCAGCACATAGGCCATTCAAGGTCAGCATCGAGAGCGCAGGCGGGCAATCGATGAGCACAAAATCATACGCATCGCGGATATCAGCAAGTGCCGTTTTCAAGCGTGTTTCGCGATTGTCGAGTTCGACCATTTCGACTTCTGCACCAGCGAGATCACGGTTGGCAGGAAGCACATCAAAGTGTCCGGTCTTAGAGGTCTGACGCGCGTCTTTGACCTCACCCATGCCTAATAGCACCTGATAAATCGAGCTCGGCAAGTCAGCCTTGTTGATACCCGCACCCATGGTGGCGTTGCCTTGCGGGTCAAGGTCAACGAGCAGTACACGCTGTTTAATATTGGCCAGCGCCGCGGCAAGATTGACTGCCGTGGTGGTTTTGCCGACTCCGCCTTTTTGATTGGCGACACAAAAAATTTTAGCCATGGATTAGTGACGTTGGTGATTCAAAATCGAAGGAAAATGCTCAATAGTTTTATTGCAGTTATTCGTGACGCGCGATAATAACCAGATGGCGCTGCGCATCCATCCCCGGGACCGTCAGTGGCACAAGCTGCTGTACCTGCCAACCGCTCGGGATACGAGCAATCTCGTCAACAGGCGCCTGCCCCTTCAATGCAATCATCCGTCCACCCTCGGCCAACAGGTGGCCAGACCAGCTAATAAAGTCCGTAAGCTCAGCGAAAGCGCGTGAAGTAATCACATCAAAATCTTGCTTAATTTGTAATTTTTCTACTCGTCCAGTATGAATCGTGGCATTTTTTAAATGCAATTCCGCTTTTACTTGCGTCAAAAATGCCGTTTTTTTGTGCACCGTGTCGATCATGCTCAGTTGCATAGCGGACTCGGCTTCCTGCGCCCAAATTGCCAGTACCACGCCAGGTAAGCCACCGCCCGAGCCCACATCGAGCACATGGTGGGCACCACGAAACGCCGGCAATGCAGCCATCGCATCAAGCAAATGTTGCGTCACCATCTGGCGCGGGTCTCGCACCGAGGTCAGGTTATAAACGGCATTCCACTTGTGCAGCAACGCAAGGTAATCAAGCAGCTTCTCGAACTGCGCGTCCGAAAGAGATAATGCAAGCGCTGCAGCGCCCTTCCTTAGGTGCTCTCCCAAGAGGGCGCGGTCGATCAATTCGGCGGCCATTCAAACCGCGCTAGTGTGCTGCGTTGACCCTAACAACTCCCGCATCCCACCTTTTTTAAGATGGACCAGCAAAAGAGAAATCGCCGCCGGCGTAACGCCAGCAATCCGCGACGCCTGCCCTAATGTTTCCGGCTTGTGCTTATTGAGCTTTTGCCTGACTTCCATTGATAGCGCGGCAACGGATAGATAATCAAACTCTGACGGCAATTTCAGATTTTCATAATGCTCGTGCCGCTCCACTTCCTTTGCCTGACGGTCAATATAACCCGCATATTTGACTTGTATCTCCACCTGCTCAGCCACTGCGGCATCAAGTAACGGACCATCAAACCGCTGGCCATCCATTGCCTGTAAGGTCATCAAGCTTGCGTAGCTCACGTTCGGACGCCGCAACAAATCAGCCAATGCATATTCTCGCTCCATCGCCTTACCCAGCAGACGCTCTGCCTCGGCAGCCGCAATCATCCGGGGATTGACCCAGGTTGACTTAAGGCGCTCAAGCTCGCGCGCGACGGCTTCACGCTTACGCTCGAAGGCCTCCCACTGAATGTCACCGACACAGCCTAGGTGACGGCCAATTTCGGTCAGGCGCATATCGGCGTTATCTTCACGCAAGCTCAAACGGAATTCAGCACGACTGGTAAACATCCGATAAGGCTCCAACACGCCTTGGGTAATGAGGTCATCCACCAATACACCCAGGTAGGCCTCATCACGCCTAGGTGTCCAGGCGTCCCGCTCTTGCGACATACGGGCCGCATTTAGCCCGGCAAGCATGCCTTGCGCGGCCGCCTCTTCATAGCCTGTGGTGCCATTGATTTGTCCTGCAAAAAACAAGCCCTTGATGGCACGGGTTTCGAGCGACGCCTTGAGCCCACGTGGATCAAAGTAGTCGTATTCGATCGCATACCCAGGTCGCAATATATGCGCCGCCTCCAAGCCACGCATCGATCGAACGAGCGCAAGTTGCACATCGAAAGGCAAGCTGGTCGAGATCCCGTTGGGGTAAAACTCATGGGTTGTCAGCCCCTCGGGCTCGAGAAAGATCTGATGCGAGTCTTTGCCGGCAAAACGGTGAATCTTATCTTCGATCGAGGGACAGTAACGCGGCCCCACACCCTCGATGACCCCGGTATACATAGGACTGCGATCCAGCCCACCCCGAATGATGTCATGCGTGCGCGCATTCGTATGGGTGATCCAGCACGGCAACTGCGCCGGATGCATCCCCACCGAACCCATCACTGAAAACACAGGCACCGGATCGAGATCACCAGGCTGTTCCGTCATCACGGAAAAATCAATACTACGACCATCAATGCGCGGCGGCGTGCCTGTTTTAAGTCGGCCCTGTGGCAGCTTGAGCTCTTTGAGCCGCGCCGACAAAGACACTGCGGGCGGGTCGCCTGCACGACCTGCCGAATAATTATTCAGTCCCACGTGAATCTTGCCATCCAAAAAAGTCCCGGCGGTCAACACCACGGTCTTACTACAAAATCGAATCCCGACCTGCGTCACCGCACCAACCACCCGCTCACCCTCGACGATTAAGTCATCCACCGCCTGCTGGAAAAGCCATAAATTTTCTTGATTTTCCAGACGGGATCGTATTGCCTGCTTATAGAGAATGCGGTCTGCCTGCGCACGGGTCGCACGGACGGCCGGACCTTTGGAGGAATTAAGAATACGGAACTGTATGCCTGCCTCATCCGTCGCAAGAGCCATTGCCCCGCCCAGCGCATCTACCTCCCTGACCAAATGCCCTTTACCAATGCCGCCAATCGACGGATTACAAGACATCTGACCCAGGGTTTCAATATTATGGGTTAACAACAAGGTGGTTTGGCCCATGCGGGCAGCAGCCAGCGCTGCCTCGGTGCCGGCATGGCCGCCACCAACAACAATCACATCAAATTCAGCAGGAAAATCCATAAGTGCGCCTCGTGGAGACGGAAAGCAGAGGCTGGATTATAAGGGGTTTTATCATCAGCCCACGTCAGAACAAGCGCTCTTGCAAAAATTGTTTCACGTGGAACCTAATGATAGTCCGGCCTGACTTGTTTCACGTGGAACAATCATTAGCTCCAAAATGCATCCCGGGCCGTTTTCAGTATGAGTGCTCCAACCACTACCAAAAAGGCTTTGCGAATGAACACACTACCCTCTTTGAGCGCAACGCGCGTGCCAATCATGGCGCCACAAATATTACAAATGGCCATTAACAATCCGAGCTGCCACAACACATGTCCCGCGTAACCAAACCATATTAAGGCGGCGAAATTACACGCAACATTGACGATCTTGGCGACCGCTGAGGCGCCGAGAAAATCAAAGCCAAAAAATCGCACAAATAAAAATAGTAAAAAACTGCCAGTACCAGGCCCGAAAAATCCGTCATAAAAACCAATCCCGGCGCCGGTTACCACAGCCATCCGCGTTTCACGCGCAC
The DNA here is from genome assembly GCA_945866125.1 of Bordetella parapertussis. GTDB lineage: Bacteria > Pseudomonadota > Gammaproteobacteria > Burkholderiales > Burkholderiaceae_D > Pernthalerella. Next base: position 62,829 of record CAMBFZ010000015.1, on the reverse strand, counting down.
CGGAAAATCGCGGCACATGAGAGGCGCCAAAGTCTTTTCGAATCGCCACATAAATCGCAACGGCCAGCAACAAAAAAGGAAGTGTTTTGCGAATAAGGTCTGGTGGGAAGGCGGTAACCAACCACGCGCCCGCAAAAGAAAATAATAAAGCGGCACCCGATGCCGGTATTGCGGTACCCCACTCGACAGAAATCTTACGGGCATACGTACGCGCAGCAAACAATGTGCCCCAAATAGCAGAAAATTTATTGGTCCCAAATAAGCTTGCCGGCACTGTCTGAGGCAATACGCTAAATAAGGCCGGCAACTGAATCAATCCACCGCCACCGACCACGGCATCCACCAAGCCGGCAAACAAAGCAGCAAGCGCCAATAATCCATAATCGCCAATCAGGAAGTCCATCATGCGTTCTTTTTACCTGTTGCACCCCGGCCTATTCAGCGAGTGTAAGCGCACGCTTACTATATGATGCCCGCTGTTATTGGGGCGGCGATATTAACCATATTATCCCTTGTGTGGTCGGTCTGACCTTATTGATTGCGCAGCCTTTTCGGCGATCATGATAATGGGTGAATTCGGATTGCCAGAGGTAATCGCTGGCATCACAGAGCCATCCACAACACGAAGCCCAGCAACTCCCCTCACCCGCATCTGCTGATCCAGTACCGCCATCGGGTCCCCATCCGGCCCGATCTTGCAAGTACCAACCGGGTGGAAAATAGTCGTCCCAATATCGCCCGCCGCATGGGCAAGCTCTTCCTCTGTTTGAAACTGCACGCCGGGCATGAACTCTTGCGGCTGATAGCGCGCCAAAGCAGGCGCCGCTACGATACGGCGTGTCAGCGATAAAGAATCTGCCGCGACTTTGCGATCTTTTGCAGTAGTGAGATAGTTTGGCGTAATCTTCGGCGCCGCAAGTGGATCGCCCGAGGCGATACGGACATGACCCCTTGACGTTGGGCGGAGATTGCACACGCTTGCAGTAAATGCGGGAAAACGATGCAGGGGTTCGCCAAATTTTCCCAGTGACAGCGGCTGCACATGGTATTGCAAGTTGGCTGTTACTTGAGATGGGTCTGAGCGTGTAAACGCCCCAAGCTGCGATGGTGCCATCGACATAGGACCGCTGCGATTTAACGCGTATTCCACGCCAATACGCAATTTACCTAACAAACTATTCGCCATGGTGTTGAGGGTTTTGACACCGGCCACTTTAAATGCCATGCGCAGTTGCAAATGATCTTGCAAGTTTTCTCCGACGCCCGGCGCATCGACGACGATCGATACGCCATGTTGCTGAAGCAAAGCGGCGGGCCCGATCCCGGAGAGCTGCAAGATCTGCGGCGAGCCGATGGCGCCAGCGCAAACCAGCGTTTCTTGAACTGATTCAGCAAACCACTCTTGGCCGCCGCCCGTAAATTCAACGCCAACGCAGCGTTTGCCGGCAATCGTGGAAGTGATACGTAAACGTTTTACATGACAGCCCGTCATGATGTCGAGTTTACCCCGACGATGTTTGATCGATTTTAAAAATGCTTTTGCGGTATTCCAGCGAATACCGTTTTTTTGGTTCACTTCGAAGTAGCCACAGCCCTCGTTATCGCCGGAATTAAAATCGTCCGTTGCAGGAATGCCCGTCTGCGCCGCAGCAGCACGGAATGCATCGAGAATGTCCCACCGCAGGCGCTGCTTTTCAACGCGCCACTCACCGCCGCTCCCGTGAACCGCATCACCACCACCATGATGATCTTCTGCTACCCGAAACAAAGGCAGCACCTGATCCCAACGCCAACTATCATCGCCAGTCAGCCGCGCCCATTCTTCATAGTCCCGCTGCTGCCCACGCATATAAATCATGCCGTTGATCGAAGACGATCCCCCCATGACTTTGCCACGTGGATAAATTAGGCTACGACCATTAAGTCCGGCCTCTGCTTCTGTCCGAAATAACCAATCAGTCCGCGGATTATTGATGCAGTAGAGATAGCCAACCGGAATATGAATCCAGACATAATCATCTTTGCCTCCGGCTTCAATCAATAACACCGAAATATCCGCGTCCTGGGTAAGGCGGTTCGCCAGCACACAACCGGCTGAACCTGCCCCGATGATGATGTAGTCGTATTTGCCTGCAGATTCCATTGCTGCTCCTTGGCCTTATTTTGCGACTGGCATGGTAAATTCAGCGCCCTTGGTAATCGATTCGGGCCAGCGCTGCATAATAGATTTATAGCGCGTATAAAAGCGCACTCCCTCTTCGCCATAAATGTGTGTGTCGCCAAACAAGGAGCGTTTCCATCCGCCGAATGAATGCCATGCCATTGGCACCGGAATGGGCACATTAACGCCGACCATTCCTACTTCAATCCGACGTGAAAATTCCCGCGCTGTATTACCGTCAGAAGTAAATAATGCCACGCCATTTCCATATTCATGTGCGTTGATTAAATCAATTGCTGCTGCCATATCCGGTACGCGCACTACACATAAAACAGGTCCAAAAATTTCTTCCTGGTGAATCGTCATTGATGGCGTAACGTGATCAAACAAAGTCCCGCCAAGAAAAAATCCTTGCTCATGTCCTGCAACAGAAATGCCGCGTCCATCAACAATCAGTTTTGCGCCAGCACGCACACCAGCTTCAATGTAATCTTCGATTTTTGCTTTATGTGCCGCCGTAACAACGGGGCCCATTTCGGCATCAGGCTCCATACCGTTTTTAATTTTCAAAGCTTTTACCCGCGGAACCAGTGCGTCAACTAGTTTGTCGGCAACACTACCTACGGCTACTGCGACCGAGATCGCCATACACCGCTCACCGGCTGAACCATAGGCAGCCCCAATTAATGCATCAACCGCTTGGTCAAGATCTGCGTCGGGCATCACAACCAAGTGATTTTTTGCCCCGCCCAAGGCTTGTACACGCAACGGATAAGCGCCTTTACGCTTACTACCTTCGGTATAAATGTATTCCGCAATTGGTGTCGACCCAACAAAGGAAATGGCTTTGATATCAGGATGCTGCAGCAAAGTATCCACTGCCAGTTTGTCACCCTGCACGACATTAAAAACGCCATCAGGCAAACCTGCTTGTTTAAATAAATCTGCCAGCATCATTGCGGGGGTAGGGTCACGCTCGGAAGGTTTTAAAACAAAACTGTTACCGCAGGCGATAGCCATCGGCGCCATCCATAGCGGCACCATCACCGGAAAATTAAACGGCGTAATACCTGCAGTGACGCCTAAAGGCTGACGTAGCTGCCAGTTATCGATCCCACCACCAATATTGTCAGTGAACTGCGTTTTGAGTAACTGCGGTATACCGCACGCAAATTCTACAATCTCTAAACCACGCACTACTTCACCTTTGGCATCCGAAAACACTTTGCCATGTTCCCGGGTAATCGCCGCCGCCAGCGCATCGTGGTTTTTCTCAATGAGCTCTTTAAATTTACATAAAATACGCGCCCGCTTTAGTGGCGCTGTTTCCGCCCATGCAGGAGCTGCCAGATTTGCTGCGGCAATTGCAGCATTAACTTCTGCAGCACTACCTAAAGCAACTCGAGCAATCGGCAAACCAGTAGCAGGATTAAATACATCCTGGGCATGCCCGCTATTGGACACACTCACCTGGCCGTTGATGAAGTGCGAGATCAAGGGAAATGCTGCGTTTGTCATAAGGCTTCCTTTGAGGATGATTCAAATGAATCAAGGATAATCCTTGGGAATCCCAAAATCCAATGAGTTATCATCAACATCATCATAAAAAAATTTTATTAAACTTCCGCATGGACCTTACCCAACTTCGTGCTTTTGTAACCGTCGCCCAAGAAGGTAACCTGACACGAGCAGCGGGTCGACTTCATTTAACGCAACCAGCGGTGAGCTTACAAATCAAATCCCTACAGCAAAGTCTTAATGTCCAATTGTTTAGTCGCGGGCCGACCGGGATGATACTGACCGATGATGGTGCAAAATTATTACCCCTCGCTGAACGGATTCTTGCTAACAGCGACGAGTTATTACAAGCAGCCCAATCACTAAGTTCAACCATTTCTGGCAGCCTATCAATTGGTACTATCCTCGATCCGGAATTTATACGATTAGGTGTATTTCTAAAACGACTAGTTGAAACCCATCCCCAAATATCGACTAAGTTGCAGCAAGGGATGTCAGGTTGGGTACTACAGCAAATTAAGACTGGCCAACTGGATGTTGGCTATTATCTCGGGTCGCCAGGACCGGATTTTCATAGCCACACATTGACGACGTTTACCTATTACGTCCTTGCACCACGAGGCTGGAAACAGAGAGTACTTAATAAGAACTGGAATGAGTTGGCAAGTTTGCCATGGATATGGGCGCCTGCAGAGTCCGTACACAACCGCCTATTAAGCGAAGTCTTCACTAAACACGGTGTCAGTGCTCATCAAGTTGCATTAGTTGACCAAGAAGCCTCCATGCTAGATCTGGTCAAGTCGGGTGTGGGTTTATCACTGGTAAGAGAATCCATTGCATTGCGAGAAGCCCATGTTCATGGACTGGTCGTAGCAGATAAAGTGAGCCTCGCTACCGAACTGTCGTTTATCTATTTAGCTAAGCGTTCGCAGGAACCCGCTATTGCCATCGCACTAGCATTAATACAGTCACTGTGGCCAAGCTGAACTTTTTTTGAAAAATAGCTGATCGTCAGCTGTGCAGAACCCTATGGATATCTTCCTGCAATCAAGTGCATAAGCGCTTAGTTTTGCAAAACACCTAAACTTATACCAAAACTGTCCTGCGCTATCTGCACGCTTATGCCGTTGTTATCTTTTTTCCAAGGTCTTGATTACAAAGGGAAAAAAGTACTTATACACAGAAAGTACTCATCCTTATCTATTACTACTATCTATAAATATAAACCTATAAAACAACAAACTGCTTCAGTTCAGACAAAAAACTGCAAATCCAAAAATTTAATAAGTCTTTGGAAAACCGGTGGATAAATTGTGAATAACAATCAAGGCCCAGATCTGATTAGGCTTTTTCTGTCGGTGGTAAAACACCTAATGCCCCTGAATGGCCCAGCAAATCACGTAGCCAACGGTGACCAGGATTACGAGCATCACGTTCATGCCAGAGCATATCAATGTGAACATCGGGCATTGGAAAAGGTAGTTCTTTAACGATGAGGGCATCCGTCATACCTGTTGCCGCAATTAAGTGACGTGGTAATACCATCAATAAATTTGATGCGGTCACAACTTTACCCGCGGTGAAAAACTGATTAACAGTTAGTAATATTCTGCGCTCACGATTAAGCGTGAGTAGAGCATCGTCTACTAAACCACGGGCGCGACCAGAAAAGCTTACTAATAAGTGGTTGGCATTGCAGTATTGATCAAGAGTTAGGTTTTCGCTTGCCAGTGGATGATGCTGCCGCATGACACAAACATACTGTCCTCGATAAAGTCGTTCATGGCGAATTGGTGTCTCTGTGGCGCCTTGTAGCTGTGCCACTACACCAGGGAAAAACCCGATAGCTAAATCAATATCCCCTCGTAGCAACATCGGCCGTGGTTCACGCGTGGTCAAGGGCACCATCCGAACATCGATCCCAGGCGCATCACTCTCAATTAATCGCACTAGTCGGGGTAATAAAATCGCCGCTGTTGCGTCAGCCATTGCCATACGAAATGTTACATGTGCTTTCGCTAACTCAAATGAGCGAGGAGCAACTGCTTCTTCCAATTCGGCTAGTGCGCGTCTGACCGCAGGCCATAATGACTCGGCGCGTGCGGTTGGTTTCACGCCGTGGGCGGTCCTGATCAACAACTCATCACTTAAGGCCTCTCGCAGTCGTTTAATGGCATTAGATACCGCTGGCTGTGTCATTGCCAACCGGCCAGCAGCCCGCGTGAGGTTTTGTTCCGTCATGACTGCGTCAAAGACACGGAGCAGGTTTAAATCGAGGGTTAAAAAACTCATGATCGCCTAAATTAGCAAAAAGACTATTATGGTATACCTAAAAACAATAGCTCTTATTAGAAAATGAAATTGTGTTTATATCTTACAAAAAACTATACTGCATAGCAACAAATCTAATTTAACCACGCTTCATTGCTCAATAGAGGTTCTATGCAATTCATTTTCCCAACGGCACAAAGACTTTTCGATTTAGCGTCAGCTTCAATGCGCCTGCTGTTTAATAATGTATTTATGCGAGGCGTAGAGAAAAGTACTTCCGAGATAACGTGCACTCAAGCGAAGCGTTTGAGTACGACCAAAAAGCTAAATCGTATTGCTCGGGACGTCGAAATAAGCCAGCCTAATTTGGCTGCGGAGTTGCGTTATTTTGCTACGCGTAATTAGATGCTAACGATTTGATTTCGTTTTAGGCGTAGTCGGGAAAATATTAGGCCGGTAAAAAATACCCCGGCGCCCGAAATAGCGAGCAACTTGCTAGTACCAGCGACGTCAAGCAAGCTCGCACCGGCGGCGACGCCAGCAGATTGACCTAAGAAAAAACAAGAAGCAAACGCAGCCACAGCCGAACCACGACGTTCGGGGGCCATTTGTGTCGCATTAATTTGCAACGTGTTGTGCATCATGTAAAAGCCTAAGCCTAAACAAAAACACGCCGGTACCGACCACCACCAACTTGGTCCATAGGCAATTGCAAGTAGCGATAAACCCATTAGAGTCGCACCATGTTGGACTAATCCTGATTCGCCAAATTGACGCAATAATTTGCGCGATTGCCACGCAAACAATAAACCACCCAAACCGAATAACATCACGAGTGAGCCAGCGCTCGTTAAGGACATGCCTTTCTGCATGTGCAAGTGCGACGCAATAAACGCCATTGCGCCAAAAACCATCGCACCTTCAATTAATACAATAGTGAGTACCACCCGAGCCCAAGGCAGGGAAAAAATCTTTCCAAACTCTGAAAATAAGCGTGCGACCGCCCCTCCTTGTGCCTGATGTAAAAACCGTGCAGACGCTGGCAATCGAGTATTTAAACGTATTAAGTAAGAACCGATCAAAACGAAGGACAGTGAGATCAAAAAGAACGGCGTACGCCAGGTTAAATAATCAGCGCAAAGACCACCTATCAAAGCACCAGACGACAATCCTAAAATTTGCCCAATCAAAAATCGCGCCAATATCGGCTGCCTATCCTCATACGGAACCACATCTCCAATCCAGGCCATCGATAGAGGAATAATTGCTGCAGCAGTTGCCCCAGCAATGCTACGCGCAGTAAGCAAGAAATAAAAATCTGGCGCAAGCGCACATAACAAAGCGGTCGCAGAACAAGCAATACAACCCCAAGCAACAACCAAATATTTTCCATACCGATCGCCTAACGGACCGAATAAGAGTTGCGATAAACCATAAGCTAAACCGAACACCGTAATTACCTGTGAAGCAGTGCTAAGCGTTATCGAAAAATCTGACGCAAGTTGGACTAACATCGGATCCATGACGCGCATCGACATGCCACTACCAAATGCCGCACCAGACAAAGCAATAATTGCAACTGAGAGAAGTCGCTCGTCAGAATTGGAGCCGGAGTTAAAAGACATTGGTTTTTTAAAGATTATTAAAATAAATTTTGACGACTTTCAAACACACGATCATCGCCAGAAATAGGGTCGATGAAGGAAAGTGATCGTGCTAATAATTTCAGCGGTGAGCTAAAATCGTCTGGCCCAATCGTCTGCGCCGTTGGATAAAGGCGGTCATTAATAATGGGAATGCCCAAGCTGCTCATATGCACACGTAGTTGATGCATTTTGCCGGTCACGGGTTCAAGCTTGTATACCCCGAACGTGCCCCGTTTTTCAGTTAAGGAAATACCTGTTTCAGTGTTGGCCTCACCAAGAACTTCTTTCATCCTGAAAAATTGTGCATCTCTGACTAAACGGCTACGTCGTATCAAAGGTAAGCTTAACCCGTCAGATAAGCCTGCCAAGGCTTCGTAAATTTTTTTAATACGCCTGTCTCGAAAGAGGCTTTGCCATGCGTTACGCGTGGCAGGATTGATTGAAAATAGCATCACACCGGCCGTCTCTCTATCTAAGCGATGAATTGGCACAAGTGAGTTCAGGCCTGTTTGATGCTTTAATCTAACCAGTAAAGACTCGCGCAAAAACCGCCCAGCCGGAATAACCGGTAAAAAGTGTGGCTTATCGACAACCAGAATTTGCGAATTTTGAAACAGGATATTTTCTTTAAATGGAATAAAAACTTCAACCTCGGGCTCTCGATAATAAAAAACGCAAGCGCCAACGCGATAAGCACTGTCAAGGCCAAGCTCAATGCCACGCTCGTCGCGTAGCTCACCGCGCGCGGCCCGCAACGCCCAGCGGTCTCTACTAATCGCCGGAAAGCGGAATAAAAAAAATTCGCCGATCGTTTGCCAAGGGCCGTTAGGGCACCACACAAAACTTGGCGCAACGCCGTCGCGAACTGGTAGCGAGGCTTGAGGTTTCATTAATTAAGGTCAATATTTGTCGGCATCATACCTTGAGCCACTACTGAAATAAAAAAGCGCGGCTAGGTTTCCCTGCCGCGCCATAGTAAAACATTTCAAAAATGATTTAGGCTGCCAACCGCTTCTCTAATAAGACGCGCGCCTGTTCAAGTTCAACCGGAAGATGATGACTTAACTTGTGAAATAACTCTGCATGTAATTGTAGTTCTGCCTGCCACGCTGGTATATCGATCGAGGTAATCTGCGCGTATTGATCAGCAGACAGTGCAATACCATCCCACTGTAGATCTTCAAATGCCGGCGTCAGTCCAAATACATTTTCAACGGCATGTGCCTTACCAGCAACGCGCTCAAGCATCCATTTCAACACACGCATATTATCGCCAAACCCGGGCCAAATGAATTTGCCTTGTTCATCAGTCCTGAACCAATTTACGCAGAAAATTTTTGGTTGTTGCGCGCCGCTTTGTGCAATTCGCTCACCCATTTTTAACCAGTGCGCGAAATAATCACTCATGTTGTAACCCATAAAAGGCAACATCGCAAACGGATCGCGCCGTACGATACCCTGCTGTCCTGCAGCGGCAGCGGTGGTCTCTGAGCCCATGGTCGCGGCCATATACACGCCATCGACCCAATTACGTGCCTCCGTCACCAGTGGTACCGTGCTGGATCGGCGACCACCAAAAATAAATGCGGAAATAGGTACGCCGGCTGGGTCATCCCACGCCGGATCTAGTACGGGGTTTTGGGTTGCCGAAACCGTAAAGCGTGCATTGGGATGAGCTGCTTTGCGGCCGGTTTCTCTCGCGCTCTCGGGCGTCCACTCCTTGCCTTGCCAATCAATCAGATGAGATGGCGCTTCTTTCGTCATCCCTTCCCACCATACATCGCCGTCATCAGTTAACGCGACATTGGTGAAAATAGTATCGCTTCGAAGCGAAGCCATACAGTTCGCATTGGTCGCCGTGTTCGTACCAGGCGCCACACCAAAATAACCGGCTTCCGGATTAATCGCATACAGTCGTCCGTCGGCACCGGGTTTGATCCAGGCGATATCGTCACCGATGGTGGTTACTTTCCAACCGGTAAAGCTCGCTGGTGGAATCAGCATTGCAAAATTGGTTTTGCCACAGGCTGAAGGAAACGCTGCGGCGACATAATGTTTTTCACCAGCCGGCGACTCTACGCCCAAAATCAACATGTGCTCAGCTAACCAACCTTCGTCTCTTCCCATCGTTGAGGCAATGCGCAGGGCAAAACATTTTTTACCTAACAATGCATTGCCACCATAACCGGAACCGTATGACCAGATTTCACGTGTTTCGGGAAAGTGCACAATGTATTTTGTCGCGTTGCATGGCCAGGCAACATCCTGCTGTCCGGCATCCAACGGCGCTCCCACGCTATGCACACAAGGTACAAATGCGCCGTTTGTTCCCAGCACGTCATAGACCGCTCGTCCCATGCGCGTCATAACCCGCATATTGACGGCAACATAAGGCGAGTCCGACAATTCGACTCCGATATGGGCAATCGGTGAGCCTAAAGGCCCCATTGAAAATGGCACCACATACAGCGTGCGACCGCGCATGCAACCGGTAAACAGGTCGCCGAGTGTTGTACGCATGGCGGCGGGCGCCATCCAATTATTCGTTGGTCCGGCATCCTCCTCCTTTGCCGAACAAATAAAGGTGCGGTCTTCAACGCGCGCCACATCGGAGGGGTCCGAATTAGCCAGATAGCTATTCGGCCGCTTTACGGAATTGAGTTTTTTCATGGTGCCGCCAGCGACCATTTGCGCACATAAGCGGTCATACTCTTCTTGTGAGCCATCACACCAATAAACCTGATCGGGTAAAGTCAGTGCCGCGATGTCGGCCACCCAATCGATGAGTTTCTGGTTTTTTACAAATGCCGGTGGATTGATTGATGCAATACCAGCCATACGGGGTTGATTCATACACTACCTCCATGCCAAAAATGGTGCCTGGCCCGGTCGGCAGGATCGTCGTTGGCTTGTGGCGCATCCCGAGAGGGACGATACGGCGGTCTTGTCGAAAGCGGTGGATACGTTCCGCGGAGTCCGATGCGATGCGATGTTATGGTGATCGAACGCTTAGCTGAGCTTTCGCCATTAAAATTAAAAAACTCTTCAGTCAGGATTGTACCTCTACCGAACATTGACGCTTGCTGTTGCCGCTCAAAAAACGCTGTAAAAGCAGATACTGGCCCGATAAATACACTTTTTGATAATTAAAAATCGATAAAATTTAATAACATCGCACAACATGAAACTGGCCATTCTGGATGACTATCAAGATTGCGTGCGGCACCTAGCGTGCTTTTCCTTGCTTGATGGTCTTGAGGTCAAAATTTTTCAGCGTAACGCCAAAGGTGTGGGGCAGCTCGCCATTCGGTTGGCTGAATTTGATGTGTTAGTGCTAATCCGCGAACGCACGTCGTTACCGCGCGCATTATTGGCGCGCTTGCCGAAACTCAAACTGATTTGCCAGACCGGCCGGCTGGGGACACACGTTGATCTTGCGGCTGCCGCCGAGCATGGCATTTCAGTCGTTGAGGGCACCGGGGACCCGGTGGCGCCGGCCGAGCTGACGTGGGCGCTGATCTTGGCGGCCAGCCGGAAGGTCCCGCACTACGCGGGCCTGCTCAAACAAGGCTTGTGGCAAAGCGCATCAATCCATGCCCGCCATAACACCTTAGGTCGAGTATTGCGGGGGCGTACGTTGGGCATTTGGGGCTACGGACGTATTGGTCAGTTGGTTGCTGGCTATGCCCAAGCATTTGGCATGACGGTCCAGGTTTGGGGCAGTGCGGAAAGTTGCCAGCGAGCGGTGGCTGACGGTTTGATCGCCGCGTCTTCACGGGAGTCCTTTCTTGCAGAGGTGGATATACTTTCAGTGCACTTGCGACTCAGCGAACAGACCCGGCATGGGATTACGACGGCTGATCTCGCCCGCATGAAACCCGATGCACTGCTTGTTAATACCAGTCGTGCCGAATTAATTGCGCCGGAGGCGCTGGTAGAAAGCCTGCGCAACGGGCGCCCCGGGTTTGCTGCTATTGATGTATTTGAGTCAGAGCCCTTATTGCCCACCGCCCCTATTTTGCAATTGGAAAATTTGCTCGCGACGCCGCATCTGGGCTTTGTTGAACAAGACAGCTACGAGCACGACTTCCGCCCTGCCTTTGAAGCCGCTGCTGACTTTATGCACGGCCGTTTACGACCAACGAATCTTCATCCCTATGCGCCTGCTTAGTGTCAATGTTGGGCCGGTTGCGCCTTTATTTGTAACCGAGTCCGGTAAGACCGAGTCGGTCATGACGGGCATTCGCAAACAAGCCGTAGCCGGCCCAGTTTTGCTGAAGCCGCTCGGTTTACACGGCGATGAGCGAGCTGATCTGACGGTGCACGGTGGACTCGACAAGGCGGTCTACGCCTATCCCTACGAGCACTATGATTTTTGGATTACTGAGCGCGAGCGCGTATTGAAGAAGCATCTGCCGCTCGAGCCCGGCGCTATGGGCGAGAACCTGACCACGCAAGGCCTGATTGAAACCGCATTATGGGTTGGTGACCGACTACAAATTGGCAGCGTAATACTCGAAGTCACCGAACCCCGTGCACCTTGTTATAAATTTGGTGCGCGCATGGGATTTGCACACGCAGTGAGACACATGCTGCAAGCGGGCTACACCGGTGTGTATTTGAAAGTGATTCAAACCGGTGAACTCGAGGCTGGAATGCCGATGCAATTACTCCCTGGCCCGCGAGAAGTCGCGATCGTGCAGATTAACGATCAGCGTCGGAAGGGGCGCCAGCGCGATTTGTTCCCGTAGCCGGCGCCGGCAAACTAATGCGCGGCACACTGCTCCATAGGCGGCCCCAGCCCGGTGGCCAGGGTAAGGATGGGCCTTGGTAAGCCGGGACATTCGCGCGCAAAGGGATGACGGGCAAATGCGCCGGTCGAGGTCCGTCTTGCTGATCCCAGCCTAATGAAAACGTATAGTTCGGCAACAGCATTTCGCACACATCGGCAAACCATTTCGTGTGATCTTCATCGCGCCCCAGCGCCTGTGCCAAACCTTGCGGATCAAATTTTGCCAAAGTAGACAACAGATCATGCGTGTCGGCACCCGGCGCATCGCCCCAACCCATGACTGGATTGAGATTGTATTGTGCACCTGAGCCGTACCAACCCTCGCGCCAACTGCGTTGCATCCAGTGTCGTGGACCTGTAAACAAATGCCAGCGCCAATGTAGCCCGGAAGGCTTCGGCCAGCTATATAAATAAAGACGCTCATAGCCCGCAATGTGCAGTTCACGCATCATCGCCATCAGGCGTCCATGCGGCATACGGTCAGGTGGCATGCGCCGAAATCGGATGGGTTCACCATCTGCATGGTGTACCTGATCACAAGACAAATTTAAATCCAGCGTGCGGCCCTCGCCGCCAAAGCGGGCCGATATCCAGCCCGTCATCAGATTGACAGACGTGACCACGCCATAGCCGCGATAGCGATGAAAAATAACAGTACCGGGAGCGACAGGTTTCATAAAATGCTAACGAGAAGATGACTCGAACCAAGCAAGTGTAGCGGCTAATGCGCGCTCATCAAAAGCAAATTTTTATCACCGCACGAATATAGATTGTTTGCTCAGGCAAGTTAAAACAAGTGCTTTGCTATTGCGACAATCTGCATAAGATCATGACAACATAGCATTGGCATTGTCCTCAGCATCGCTCGTATGATTGACGTCCATCTTGTCTCGGATGGCTTGCAAACAGGTCGTTCCTCGCCTTGTTTGCTCTGCAACTTTGGAGTGGGGTCATCATGACACCCACTCTTTTTTTTGTTTGCACGGTTTAGCAGGCGACGGCACTCTCCGATCGGGCGCCGTCACTTCGCACATGGAGATTCCCGCGAGCGGTATCATGCCCATTCTGTTTAATAACTTTATGTTTTGACACCCATGCGCATCCGACTCATTGCCACCGGCGGTACCTTCGATAAACACTATGACCCTCAGGGCGGCCAGCTCGTGTTTGGAGATAGTGTCATACCTGCGGCACTCGCTGCGGCGCGGGTGCATGACACGGTTATTTTTCAGTCTTTATTCGCGCTAGATTCACTAGAGATGAACGACCGTCATCGTCAACAAATACTGGCGGCTTGCATCGACTCCCCCGAAGAGCGCATCGTCATCATCCATGGTACCGACACCATGCGCGAAACGGCCGAAGTACTTGGGCGCGCGGGACTGGCGCGCAGTATCGTGCTAACAGGGGCGATGGTGCCTTACGAGATCGTTGGATCGGATGCTTTTTTCAATCTGGGATTTGCGCTGGCCGCGGCCCAACTACAGCCACACGGTGTCAGTATCGCCATGCAGGCCACGCTGTTTGCGTGGGACGACGTAGTAAAAAATCGTGTGGCCGGGGCGTTTGAGCGGCGCACGTTGAGCTAAGCAGGCTGATTCAGCAGTCTGAACAGGGGACCAATCGTTAACACCAGCACCGCCATGCGTGTGACGTGAAATGTCGTCACGATAGGCACGCCAAGCTGCAGGGTTTTTGCTGTCAGGCTCATCTCGGCAATGCCGCCTGGCGAGGTGGCTAATATGGCGGTGGCAGGGTGAATCCCACCGACTAATGCGAGCAGCCATCCAAAGCCCGCCGCCAAAAATAATGCCAATACGGTGCAGAGCATCACGCTGATCATAAAGCGTGGCGCGGCGCGCAAAAATGTCGGCGTAAAGCGTGTGCCCAATGAGATCCCGATAAACAGCTGACCCAAGTGAATGGACCATTCCGGCAATGCCGACAACGTCACACCGTTTGCAGTCAGCGCAATGCTCATTAACAAAGGTCCGATCACCCAAGCATTCGGCCATCCAAGCCGCTTCAATGCCACTGCCGTCACCGTCGTTACCAGCACCAGCGCAGTCAGTCCGACATAGGCTACCTCGTGTGTTCCCGGCGCATAAGCATCCGATCCATGTACGTCAAAAAACTTCAGCGCAAAAGGAATGGTGGCCACCACCATCATGATGCGTAAGCTGTGTGCGGCCGCGACAAACTCCACGGCGGCGCCATAACGCTCCCCCTGCGTAGCCATCTCTGAAGCACCCCCAACGGCCATCGCAAAAAAAGCAGTCGGCCGGTCTGCGCCACTCAGCTTGCGTAGCAAGCTTGCGCACAGCACGCCAAGTAATAGTGCAAAGGCGACGCCGGCGGCGATTAAGCCCAAACGCGTAAGCAAAATGTGCATCACGGCAGGTGTGAAATACAAACCCAGTGCGGTGCCAATGGCCCACTGTCCCGCTTCACGAACGGGCACCGGACAATACAAGGGCGCCTGTAGCAAGCGCGCACCGGCGGTGGCAAACAGCGGACCGATCATCCAAGGCAAAGGTGTATCGAGATACACGCAAACCGATGCCGCCAGCAGTGCCAGCATCAAGGTCAATAAAAAAGCACGCAGTGCGTGCGAGGAAGTGTTCCACATGGCCAGTATTGTAGCAATCGCCCGGAATGCAACCGACACGCTGTGGTGCGGTCGAACGGTTCAATGTGTGCGTGACAGACACATTAGCTGGCCGTACTTTAACAACAACAGGAATACATCGCATGCATTCAACGCGCAAAGCATTGCTCCTGCTGTTCGCGCTTATCTCATTAGCCGGGTGTGGCGACCAGACGCCCGCCACGACAGCAAGCCTCTCCACGGCCACGGTGCTCTCGGCACAAGAGCCAAGTGCGCCAATTGTCACGGGTGATGTTGCCACTGACGGGCTGAATTGGTTTAATTATCGACGCCAGCAAGCGGGTCTTGCTGCGCTGCTTCGTAGCGACACGATAGACCGTGCCGCCGGCGCGCACGCAAACTATCAGCAGATCAATTCTGTCACCACGCACGAAGAAAATCCCACTTTACCCGGCTATACAGGCGTCAATGTCCGGCAACGATTGCTCGCTGCCGGACTTAACTTACCTGCTGAGGGTTATGCCGATGCCGAAGTCATCGCGGCCACGCAGCAAAGCGATGGCTTTGCTGCGGCAGAGGGTTTGCTCTCTGCCGTGTATCACCGCTTTGTGATCTTCGAGCCCACGTTTAACCAAGTCGGTGCGGGTACATCGACCCGCGTTGACGGCGCTACCTGGTTTACCGCAAACCTGGTGTTAAGTCCGCCCGCCGCGGGCCTGGTGCCCGGACGGATCATTTATTGGCCGCGCGCGGGACAACAAAATGTACGCCCTAACTTTTTTAGCAATCAGGAAACACCCGACCCAGTGACTGCACTGGACGAAGTCGGCTATCCCATCAGCGTGCATGCCGACAGAGACAAAGTCCTGCGTGTGGCGCGGTTTGTATTACGTGCGCGTGGTGAGCCGCCATTGCTGGCCTACCTGCTCGATGGCTTGCGTGACCTTGAGACGCCCTTGTCGGCAGCTGCACTGATTCCGCTGCAGCCGCTGCGTAGTGGGACTAACTACGAGGTTCAATTTGACGGCTGGGTTGATGATCTTGCAGTCAGTCAGCGCTGGTCATTTACGACGCGCTAGGCCATTTTACGCAGTCAAGCGCAGATAAAGTTCGGGGAGTCGTTGCGGTAACTGCTCGACATTTTCAATCACTAAATAATGATGCAGTCCAAAAATGCGTCGAATATAGTCATCTGCCTTGGGGTCGACGGACACGCAAAATACAGGCGAGCCTGCGGCCGTAGCGTGTGCCACCGCGTGTGCCGCATCGTGCATCAAAACGCCGGGGTGAAAAACATCAATATCATGCGGCTCGCCATCCGTAACTAGCAAGATTAGCTGTTGCGCCGTACGACAGCCTTGCAGACAGGTGTGGGCATGCCGAATCGCAGCTCCCATCCGTGTCGATAGCGCGCCCTCTACCCGGTCGAGTCGCCCTAGTACCGTATCATCGAATGGCTGATTGAATTCCTTGAAGCGCAAGTAATTAACCTCATGACGGCCGTTCGAGCGAAAGCCGTGGATGGCAAACTGATCGCCACTTTGGCTGATTGCAGCACCCAACAACATGCTGGCCTCACGAATGAGTGCGAGCACCGTCGCCTCACCAAGAACAGCATTTGTGGAGGCCGATAAATCGAGCAGTAGCAAAACGGATAAATCTTGTTTTTTCAAACGGCGCTGATGAAACACGCGCCAATCAGGCAGTTGGCCGCAACGCAAAGCGGTGCGTGCCGCGATGAGGGCGTCGAGCGCAAAAGACTCGCCGCTATCTTCCTTATATAAGCGCACAGCTTGCCCGATTTTTCTCGCATGCAGTCCTTGTGCCAGACGTTTTGATAAGGGTGCGTGTTGAGCCAGTTTGCTACGTAATCGCTGCGCATCGCCTTCTAAGAGGTCTTGCTCGGTGATGCTGCACCAGTGCGGACGCAGATGACCGGTACGCTGATCCCATTCCGGATAGGTCGGGCGTTCGGGTTCATTGTTGGTTTGTTTGTCGGGGTCGGCTTGCGCAAGTTCGCGTGCGCGATAGCGCGCATCGTCTGCACTGTCGGGCTTGAATTGTGGTGTGGACTGCGACGCTTCTTCCGTGGGGATTGGCGCCAGATCGGCTATGCGCATCTCTTGCGGTGGGGCCTCGCTGTCCCACAAAAACAGATTGTCATCGCGATAAAGCGGCTCTACCGTATACGATTTGGCATTGAACTGCACCCGCATTTGGCCGAGGTCATTGCCGAGCAACGAGCCGACTTCGCGCAGACTGTCAGCATTGCTGCCCGATTGTTGTGAGGCGTAATACAAGCGTCGCGCTTTGATGACCCACGGATTATCATCATCACGATCGGGATCAAGCAAGGCATGGGAGAGCCGCAGCAACAACGATTCCACACCAATGCCCTCGTAGCTGCGCGCATCAAAAAACTGTAGCCATAATCGACGTAGTCCCGGTATGGCACTGATGGCAAGGTGTTCGACACGCGCGTCTTCGAGTAAGGCGATGATGGCGATTTGTACCGGCCTTAACTTTTGACGCTCAAATGGTTTGGCCGAATAAACTTGATGGGCGGCCGCATGCGCTGCCGCGGCGCGGTAGAGGTCTTTTGCCAGCTGACCTTGAACCGCGCCGTATTGTCGCGGTAGATGAATACCTAGCTCGGAAATATAGGGCCGGATTTGCGTCAGCGGCTGCTCACATGGGCGCAAGATGAATTCACGATCCCAAAGTGCGCGCAAATAAAGCCGCAGACTTTTGTCGGCGGCGTCAAAGTTATCATCACGCTGGCTCCCTGGCATCAACTGAAAAAACTCGACACCACATTGGATAAGGCCGTCAGCATGTCCGGATCGTCGCTAATGGGCTGCACCAGTGCCATGTTGCAGGCCTGCAGAGGCGGCAGTCCTTTGGCCATTAGCGTGCCGGCGTAAACCAACATACGGGTCGATGCGCCTTCGTCGAGGCCATGACCCTTGAGGTGCCGCATCTTTTCTGCGATGGCTACCAGCGAGGTGGCGACGGCACGCGTCACGCCGCTCTCATGCAAAACGATATCGATTTCAATAGTATTGACCGGATAATGAAAATCGATCGCAACAAACCGCTGCTTGGTCGACTGCTTTAAATCTTTTAGCATGCGCTGGTATCCGGGATTGTATGAAATCACCAATTGAAAATCCGGATGCGCTTGCAGCAGTTCATTTTTTTTATCCAGTGGCAAATTACGTCTGCTGTCTGTTAGTGGATGAATCGCCACCACCGTATCCTGACGCGCTTCCACTACTTCATCGAGATAACAAATCGCCCCCGCGCGCGCTGCCAGCGTCAACGGTCCGTCTTGCCAGTAGGTGCCATTGGTGTCAAGCAGATAGCGGCCGATCAGGTCGCCTGCTGTCGTATCTTCGTTGCAGGCAACGGTAATCAGCGGGCGCTGCAGACGCCACGCCATATGCTCAATGAAGCGCGTCTTGCCGCAACCGGTTGGACCTTTCAGCATCGTCGGCAAACGCGCCGCATAGGCCGCCTCAAAGGCAGCGATCTCTTGTTGGGCCGGCAGATAAAACGGCTCTGCCTGCACCCGGTACTGCGCAATGATGGCGGCGTGTTCCATGATGCTTATTTGTGTTTCAAGTCTGCTTCATTGGGGATGCCCGGGATCGGACACTCTTCTGTGCCCACGGTCGGACGGGTAAAGGATTCGACCATCTCGCGCGTGCCTTCGGGATCATTGACCCACTTCGTGTAGAAGTCGTATGGGCAGGCTGCGACACCCTGATGGTCCTCGCCGGAATTTATTTTGCCGGTGTAGCCGCGATGCAGCAGCTTGAACAAGTGATTTTCGGATTGCATATTTTTGCGTGCATCACGGATCAGCGATGTCGACAGCTGCGCGTATTGAATACCCATATCTTCCTCGCCGCATTCGCCCATGGTGCGGCCATCAAAGCCGATGATGGCAGAGTGACCGAAATACGAATACACCCCATCGAAGCCGGACGCATTAGCCACCGCAACATAGCTGTTATTAGCCCAAGCCATGGCCTTGGCCATTAACACCTGCTGATCTTTGGCAGGATACATATAGCCCTGGCAGCGCACGATTAGCTCGGCTCCTTTCATTGCACAATCGCGCCAGATCTCCGGATAGTTACCGTCGTCGCAAATAATCAGGCTGATCTTCATGCCCTTTGGGCCATCCGAGACATATGTGCAGTTCCCCGGATACCAGCCTTCGATCGGCACCCAGGGCATGATCTTGCGATATTTTTGAACGATCTCGCCTTGGTCATTCATCAGGATCAGCGTGTTGTAGGGCGCCTTGTGCGGGTGCTCTTCATGACGCTCGCCGGTTAATGAAAAGACGCCCCACACCTTTGCAGCACGACACGCAGCGGCAAATATCTCGGTTTCTTCCCCCGGGATCGCCGCGGCGGTGTCATACATTTCTTTGCTGTCGTACATGATGCCGTGGGTGGAGTATTCCGGAAAAATCACCAGATCCATTCCGGGCAATCCAAGCTTCATACCCTTGAGCATCTCGCCGATCTTGCGGGCGTTGTCGAGCACTTCGGCCTTGGTATGCAGGCGCGGCATTTTATAGTTGACGACAGCGACACCGACGGTGTCTTTGCTACTCGAAATATCTCCGTGATACATGCCAATCTCCCTTGAAAAAAAGCGATAAACAAAAATGAGGACGAAAAAAAACCCGAGCGGACACGAGCGTGTCTGTTCGGGCTTATTTGCCTTGTCGCTCGCTGACATCGTTGGCAGCGGCGAGCTGAAATTACCGTGCCATCTTAAATGCCGGGAGATTTTTTTGTCAATCAGAAAGATGCTGGCAAGCTACTTGCTAGAGCTTTTCATCGTGCTTCATCATGATGCGTAAGGTGTTTTAACTTGGCTAACTCCGATCCGTTTCGCGTAGGCGTACTTTTCTCCACATCGGGCAGTACTGCCGCTATTGAGCAATCTCAATTGGCGGCGACCCTGTTCGCCATTAGTGAGATCAACGCAGTCGGTGGCATTGATGGTCGCCCGCTGTTGCCAATCCATGTCGATCCGCAATCCCATCCCCAGCGTTATCGCGAATAAGCCACTGCACTTATTGTGGATCACAAGGTGCAGGTTATTTTTGGTTGCTATCTGTCGAGTAGTCGCAAGGCCGTTGTGCCGGTGGTGGAAAAATGGAATCGGCTTTTGTTTTATCCGACCTTGTATGAAGGCTTCGAGTACTCTGCCAACGTGATTTATACCGGTGCGGCGCCGAACCAGAACAGCGTACCGCTGGCTAATTACATGTTGCAGCATTTCGGCTCAAGGGTCAGCCTGATCGGCAGTGACTACATTTATCCCTATGAATCCAATCGCATCATGTCGGATCTGGTGCTGCAGCATCCTGGTGGAAAAAAGCTCAGTGAACGCTATCTGAAACTGGGCGCAAGCCGGCAAGACTTTGCCAAAGCGATTCAAGAGATCCGTCACCTTGCACCAGATTTTATTTTCTCTACCGTGGTCGGTGCAGACACCGCTTTACTGTATCAAGCGTATGCCGAGGCCGGCCTTGATCCCTTGCGCATGCCGATCGCGAGTCTGACCACCTCCGAAACCGAGATTGCGCAAATGGGCGCCGTCGTAGCTGCCGGCCACATCACCGCGGCGTCTTATTTTCAGTCGATCGACAGCGAAGAAAATCGCGCCTGCCTGCAACGTTTCTTCGCACAGGATCGGGCATCGATCCAACCCAACATGTGTTGGGAAGCCGCCTATTTTCAAGTGCATCTGTTTGCTCACGCACTACGTGCATCGGGCAATGATGAGATTGAATGTCTGCGGCCTTATCTGCTTGGAGCCGAATTCAATGCCCCGCAAGGGCGGGTAAAAATTGACGCGCGCACCCACCATACGGTGCTTTATCCACGCATAGGAAGGGCGCAGACAAACGGACAGTTTTCTATCCTCGCGCAAGCCAACGTCGGCGTGTTGCCTGATCCCTATCTGGTCACGCACGCGCTGGACGCCGTATATGACTAACGCCGCGATTAGCACAGCCGCGCCGCGCAAGACACCGCAGTTACTCAAAGAGCTGCGTGGGTTGCGCGTTGCGGTACTCCATCCGCGTGACCCGGATGGCGAATTGCTGGTCGCACATCTTGAGCGCATCGGATGCAAAGTTCACCTGTTTTGGCCACCTTCACTGATACCACCGGATGACACGGACTTAGTATTTTTGGCGGCCCGCCCGGATACGCTGGAATGTGATTTTTCTTGGGCGTACAGTGAGGCAGCACCGGCCATCATTGCCGTGATCGAATATGAAAACCCGACCATCGTCGAGCTGGTGCTGCGTATCGGCGCAAAAGGCGTCGTCGCTAAGCCAATCCGCACCGCCGGTATTTTGTCGACCATCGTCTTGGCGCGGGCGGTGCACGCCGAGATGCGTGCGCTACAAAAAAAAGCGCACCGACTTGAACAAAAACTGAGGGCCTTTAATTTAGTGAGCGAGGCCAAGCTCGTCTTGATTCGCACCCGCAATTTGAGTGAAGAACAAGCGTATGCCTTTCTGCGCGAGCAGGCCATGCGTAAGCGCTGCAGCATCGAAGAGCTTGCGCGCGCCGTCATCAACGCCAATCAGCTGCTTGGCTGTTAGCCCTCCGGCGTCACCAAGTTAGCCAACCTGCCTGCTACTAATGCTGCGGCAGCGGAACGCGTCTCTACGCCGAGTTTGATGAAAATATGTTCAAGGTGCTTGTTGACCGTGCGTGGGCTCATGCCTAAAATTTCAGCAATGTCGCGATTGGTCTTGCCCTTGGCAACCCAGGCCAGCACATCGGTTTCACGGGGCGTGAGCTGATAGTGCGCTAGCGATGCCGGTTCAGTGTCGGCGGCCTTCTCTTCAAGCAGCAACAGCCACTCGCGCTGCCGTCGTGACAAGCTTAGGTAGAGCCGCTGTGTGTCGTGACTGACGATCAGTGGCGCCGTTTGTTCTGCTTGCATGGCATCCTTGAGCCATGTGGCGACGTTAGCGGGTAACGCGCTGGATGCCGCCTGCGCCCCCGGAAAATATTTTTCCATCCATTCGGCGGCCTGGCGCGTTTGCCATAGCGGCGTGCCATCGGGCTTGATTGAAATGGCAGCATGCGAGACGGCGTCAATTGCGTGCCGCGCCTGCGACATCATGCGCGCGTTCCGAATGTGCGTGCCCATGCGGGCAATGACTTCAACCGGTTCGATGGGCTTGGTGACGTAGTCAAGACCGCCCGCTTCAAAACCTTTCAGGACATGCTCGGTTTCAGTCAGGCCGGTCATGAACATCACGGGCACATGCCGCACCGCCTCAATCTGTTTGATGCGGCGGCAGGTTTCAAAGCCGTCAATTCCTGGCATTACCGCATCGAGCAAAATAATATCGGGCACCACCATCTGCAGACGCTCAAGCGCAGAGAGTCCGTCGGTGGCGACCAACACCGTATAGCCTGCTTCGGATAGCGCGTCGGACAGAAGTGCCAGGTTTTCTGGCACATCATCAACAATCAGCGCGACGTCGCCGTCAAACGTGGTCCACGTCGTCATGCATCCACTCCTTGAGTCGGTTCGAATATTCAGGCAAGCGGAAACGCTCCACCAGGGTTTTGAGTTCAGTACAAAACGGCGCATAGAGCGCGTTTTTGTTTTCGATGTCACTGAGTAAAGCGACGATACCTTTGACATAACCGATGTCGCCTAGCTCGACCAACTTTGCCAGGGTCGCTCGCGGCGGAATCATACGCAGTGTCTGAGCAGTGGCAGGTTCCGTTTTGGGAGCCGCAATCCATTCAATGCCAAGGTGTAGTTTGAGTTTGGCAAGCAGGTCTTTCATCATGAATGGCTTGGCAATAAAATCATTGCAATACAGGCTTTCAGATTGTCGAGCGGTCGGATCAAACACATTGGCCGAGATAATAATAATCGGCAAATCCGTATAGCCGCGCTCACGGAGTAGTCGGCACACTTCCCAGCCATCCATGCCCGGCATGGCAATATCCATCAGCAGAATATCTGGCGGGCTGGCGGCCACTGCTGCTAGACAGGCCGCACCACTGTCGGCTTCGGTCAGCGTAAAACCGAGCGGGGCGAGCAGCTCTGAGAGAACGACGCGCTGCGACGCTTGATCGTCCACAATCAACACCCGCTTACGGGCACCGATATAACCGGTGGTTTGTGCCGCGCTGGTTGTTGTTTGCAGAGGCTGGCGCACTTCGCGCAAATACATGCGCAACTTAAACGTACTACCCTTCCCGGCTTGGCTTGTAACGGACAATTCGCCGCCCATGATGTGCACCAGCATGTTGGAAATAGCCAGACCAAGACCGGTCCCCACTTCTTGTTGTACGCTGGCCGATTTGCTGCGCTCGAACGGTAGAAAAATACGTTCGATGTCGTCTTGGGCAATGCCGATGCCGGTATCTTCCACTTCGAATTGCGCAATCTCGCGCGCATAAGTCACGCGCAACGTGACCGCGCCGGCATCGGTAAATTTCACGGCATTGGCGAGCAGATTGATCAAAATTTGCCGCAGCCGTTTTTCGTCTGCGTGGACCGCTGAGGGGATGCGACCGGCTTCGACAAAATGAAAGCCCAATCCTTTTTGGGCCGCTTGCGGGGCGACCATTTGCACGATCTGGTCCAGAAATTCGCGCAACGGCAACTCAGCTGATTCCAAGCGCATTTTGCCGGCTTCAATTCGGGCGATATCGAGCATACCGTCAATCAGCGAGAGCAAATGTTCACCGCTACGACGAATGACACTAATGGCATTTTGGCGGTGAAGTGGAATGCTATTGTCCACTTGCAGAATTTGCGCGTAGCCCAGAATACTATTGAGAGGCGTGCGCAGCTCGTGACTCATGCCCGTTACAAACCGGCTCTTGGCCAGATTGGATGCGTCGGCAGCGTCTTTCGCGCGCTGCAGTTCACGGTCGGTAAGCTGGTGCGCGTCGATTTCGGTCAAGAGTAAATTAGTCTGCCGTTCGGATTCTTGTTGGGCGTTGCGCCGACTCTCTGCCGTTAAGACTAGCCACCAGGTGCCGATGCCGGTCATCAAAAACAAGGCGGCAAATAACTTGATGAAGACTTCACGCAGATCGGTTTCGGCATAAAACGGCGCATGCATTAGCGCCGGTAATTCCAGAAAATAAATCGCACTCAACACCCCAGCGAGCACACTCGAAAACAGCAGCAGCATGATCAGGTAATGACCGACATCGGTTTGTAACCAGCGTGTCATTCGCGCAGGGAACATCGTATTGCCCAGACTTTGCAACTGAAAAGACAGACGCGCTTGCGGTTTGCAGCGATCGTTGCAGCGCGCATCCAATGAGCAGCATAGTGAGCAGATGGTGCCGGCATAGGCAGGACAGTGGGCCACATCAGCGACTTCGAAATGATTTTCGCAAATGACGCACTGATGTGCGCTCGCTGGATCTTGTGTGGCAGGTTCACGTGCAATGTAATAGCGGCTCTTGGTGGCCATCGCAATGAGTGGCGCAGTAATCAGTGCGGTGCCCATTGCAATGAAGGGCGCCATTGCTGCGGCCAACTCGCCCAGTACGCCTGACAGCGCTAGCAGGGATAACAATGACGCGCCGGCCATTGATCCGACGCCAACGGGATTGATGTCATATAAATGCGCACGCTTGAATTCGATATGCGGCGGTGACAATCCGAGTGGCTTATTGATTAATAAGTCCGATAACACGGCACCGATCCAGGAGATCGCCACCATCGAATACAGCGTTAAGACTTCTTTGAGCGCAGCGAAGACGCCGATTTCCATCAGCAGGATCGCGATCAATACGTTAAAGACTACCCAGACCACGCGCCCCGGGTGGCTATGCGTCAGCCGCGCAAAAAAATTCGACCATGCCAGCGAGCCCGCATAGGCATTCGTGACATTGATTTTTACTTGCGAGACCACGACAAACAAGGCAACCGCTCCCATTACCCAGCGCGGGTCGGCGAACACATAGCTAAAGGCGACGGCATACATTTGCGTTGGCTCCACGGCACGCTCGGCGGCAATCCCATGCTGAATCGCCAAAAAAGCGAGTAGCGCACCGCCCAGCATTTTGACCGCTCCCATTAATATCCATCCGGGTCCCGCCAACAATAAAGCTGACCACCAGCGCACGCGATTTTCAGCGGTCTTGTCCGGCAAAAACCGCAAGAAGTCGACCTGTTCGCCGATCTGCGCAATCAATGAAAAAGCGACGGTCGCGGCGGCGCCGAAGAGCAGCCAGTCAAACTGTCCGCCATTCACCGTGCTGCCCGTGAATTGCATCAGACGCCCCACCGCGCCCGGGTCTTGGTAGAGCACGGCCACGAACGGCAGGATCATCAGCACTAGCCAAACCGGCTGGGTCCACGCTTGAACGCGGCCGATTAAGGTCACGCCGTGGATCACTAGCGGGATAATCACCAGCGAGCAAACCACATAGCCGTATACCAGCGGCAGTCCGAATACCAGCTCCAGCGCCTGCGCCATGATCGAGGCTTCGAGCGCAAAAAAGATGAACGTAAAGCTGGCGTAAATCAGCGAGGTGATGGTCGAGCCGATGTAGCCGAATCCGGCTCCACGCGTGAGCAGATCCATATCGATGCCGTATTTGGCGCTGTAATAACTGATCGGCAGCCCAGTCATGAAGATCATCAGCGACACGCACAAAATCGCCCACAGTGCATTGGTGAAGCCGTAGCTCAGCGTAATGGCCGCACCGATCGCTTCAAGCGCGAGGAAAGACACCGCGCCTAACGCCGTATTGGCGATACGCAGCTCAGACCATTTGCGAAAACTCCTTGGGGTGTAGCGCAACGCATAGTCCTCCAGCGTTTCGTTAGCGACCCAGGTGTTGTAGTCGCGTCGACTTTTGACAATGCGCTGGACAGATTGAGACTTCAAAAATAACTCCGGGCAGAGGGTGGGTGCGGCAATCGTTGCTAAGTGCGGAAGGCGATCCGTTTTAAGCGTATTACTTCGCCTTGAGCAAGTTTTGCACCAAGTGATTGGGCGCTACGTCATTTGACGTAAGCCCCCTGGTTTGCCGGAAACCGGCAAGGCGCCCTGCTTGGCCGCACGATTACGGTGCGGCCTCTCCCCATCGCAGCGCATTTTGTGCGTGCGCCCCAGCGCAATCACGCGCCCCAAACTAGCGCGTGGTCGCATTCCCTCCTGCACGGGTCGGCTTGGCGGGCGCCGTTTTGCCGCATGCGTACGTTAAACAGCGTATTGCTGCGTCGCGACACGAAAACTATTCTCGCTCCAAGTCCTGCGGTTTGCACAACGTTCAACGTAATGCCAAATCTGCAGGGCCAGCCGCAGTCTCTATCCGTCATTTTCGAAACGCCAAGTGTGAAAGGAACACTGAATGTCTGATCAATCCATCAAATCCGCCAGCCGCCGTAAAGTCCTCATGGGCCTCGCTGCTGCTACCGCCATCGCCCTGCCGGGCATGAGCTTGGCCGCGCCGCCAGCTACGGCTGCGATCAACACGACCAAGCTGGCCGTGACCGACACCGAAGTCATTGTTGGTCAGTTGCATTCAGCAACCGGCACCATGGCGATCAGCGAAACCGGCTCGATCCAAGCGGAACGTCTCGCCATTGAGCAGATCAACGCCATGGGCGGCATCCTCGGTCGCAAGATCAAGATCATTCAGGAAGACGGCGCATCAGACTGGCCGACCTTCGCTGAAAAGGCCAAGAAGTTGTTGGTCAGCGATCGTGTTGCAACCGTCTTCGGTTGCTGGACATCGGCTTCCCGTAAAGCCGTACTGCCGGTGTTCGAAAAAGAAAACGGTCTGCTCTACTACCCGACTTTTTATGAAGGTCTGGAGCAATCCAAGAACGTGATCTACACCGGTCAAGAAGCGACGCAACAAATTCTGGCGGGTCTCGACTGGATCGTGAAAGAGAAAAAAGCCAAGACCTTCTTCTTGGTCGGCTCTGACTACATCTGGCCACGTACCTCGAACAAGATCGCACGCAAGCACATCGAAAACGTCGTCAAAGGCGAAGTCGTCGGTGAAGAGTACTACCCACTGGGTAATACGCAATTCGGCTCCCTGATCAACAAGATCAAGCTGAAAAAACCTGACGTCATTTTCGTTGACGTAGTGGGCGGTTCAACGGTTGCTTTCTTCAAGCAATTGAAAGCAGCGGGCGTAACGGGTAAAACCCAAAAAGTGCTGACGCTGTCGGTGACGGAAGACGAAATGCTCGGCATTGGTGGTGAAAACGCCGAAGGTTTTTATTCGTCGATGAAGTATTTCCAATCGCTTGAAAATGACAACAACAAAAAGTTTGTCGCGGCATTCAAGGCTAAGTACGGCGCAAATTCCGTCATTGGCGATGTGACCCAGGCTGCTTACTTAGGCCCTTGGTTGTGGAAAGCGGCTGTTGAAAAAGCAGGTAGCTTCGACATCGATAAAGTTGTCGCTGCCTCCCCTGGTATTGAACTCAAGACGGCACCAGAAGGTTACGTCAAGCTGCACGAGAATCATCACCTCTGGTCCAAGACCCGTATCGGTGAAGTGCAGAAGAACGGCCAGTTCAAACTCATCTTTGAATCGGGTCTGATCGAACCAAATCCTTTCCCTAAGGGTTATCAGTAAGTTGCAATAGAGCGGCGAGCGGCCTCGTGGTCGCCCGCCGCTTGTTTTTTTGAAGTGGATTGTTTGTATCTGTTTTGTCGTACCTAAGGAGTCATCATGAGCTGGTTATCTGAATTTGGCGGCATCTTAATGATGCAGGGATTTAACGGCCTGTCCGTGTTTTGCGTGTTGCTGCTGATGGCACTCGGGCTAGCAATCATTTTCGGTCAGATGGGCGTGATCAATATGGCGCATGGCGAGTTTCTCACCATCGGCGCCTATTCGACGTATCTGCTCTCCAAGCTCACGACAGATTACGCACCGGCTTTGCAGCCGTATTATTTTTTTGGCGCGATCGTGATGGCCTTCCTCGTCGCCTATGGGATCGGCTACCTGGTTGAGCGCCTGATGATCTCGCATCTCTATAAACGACCGCTCGACACACTCTTGGCGACCTGGGGTTTGTCGCTGGTGATGCAGCAATCGTTTCGTTCTATTTTTGGCGCCAAAGAAGTTAGTGCCACCTTGCCTGACTGGCTGATGGGTTCTTTCCAGCCTGCTGAAGGCGTCGATATTCCGATCAATGGTTTGTTCATGATGGCGCTGACCATTGTGCTGACCAGCGCCATCTTTGTGTTGTTGTATCGCTCCCGCTGGGGTCTGCAAGTTCGGGCCACCATGCAAAATCGCATGATGAGTGGCGCAGTAGGCATCAATACCCGCCAGGTTGACCGCACGACCTTTGCGCTGGGTTGCGGTGTGGCCGGCGTTGCAGGCGCGGCGTTTACCACCATTGGCTCAACCGGTCCGACGTCGGGTTCGCTCTATATCGTTGATACCTTTCTCACCGTGGTGTTTGGCGGTGCGCAAAGTTTGATTGGCACCATCGTATCGGCCTTCACGATTGCGCAGGCCCAGTCAACGCTGGAGTTTTTCCTGACGGGTTCGATGGCCAAGGTGCTGACACTGTCGATCGTGATTCTGATCCTTCTGATGCGTCCGCAAGGCTTGTTCGCAACCAAGCTGCGCAAATAACTCGCTTCGCATAATCGAAAGGTCAAAAATGAATTCCGCATTTGAAAAATTATTGGGTGGCAAACAAGGCGCGATCGGTCTCTTGATCTTGTGCGCCTTGCTGATGATTGTCTTCCCGTTGGCACTAGATCCGTTCCGGCTCAACATGATCGGCAAATATCTGTCGTATGCCTTTGTCGCTGTCGGCTTGGTATTGTGCTGGGGCTATGGCGGTATTCTCTCGCTCGGCCAAGGCGTGTTTTTTGGTCTCGGTGGTTACTGCATGGCGATGTTTTTGAAACTCGAAGCATCGGATCCGATCAGCACTAAAATTCAAACCACGCCTGGTATTCCTGACTTCATGGACTGGAATCAGATTACGGAGTTGCCCGCGATCTGGGTGCCTTTTCAGAGTCTGCCGCTGACCTTCCTGCTCGTCATTGCCGTACCGGTGATCCTTGCGCTGATTGTTGGCACGGCGATGTTTAAGCGCCGTGTTGGCGACGTCTATTTTTCGATTGTCACGCAAGCGATTGCGGCGATTCTGGCGATTTTGATTATTGGCCGTCAAGGCTGGACCGGTGGTGTCAACGGCATCACCGATTTGAAGACCATGCTGGGTTGGGATATTCGCACCGATGAAGCGCGGATGATTTTGTATTTCGCCTGCGTTGGTCTGCTGGTTGCCTGCATCATCTTCGGACGCTTTGTGCTGACCTCGAAGCTGGGCCGTCTTTTGGTCGCGATGCGTGACAAAGAAGAGCGGGTCCGGTTTTCAGGCTACGACGTGGCCAACTTCAAAGTGTTTGTGTTCTGTGCAGCTGCCGGTATCTCGGCTATTGGCGGGGCCATGTTTACCTTGCAGGTAGGCTTTATGTCGCCGTCCTTCGTTGGTATCGTGCCCTCGATTGAAATGGTCATTTACGCCGCTGTTGGCGGCCGCATGTCCTTGCTTGGCGCGGTCTACGGCACGTTGCTGGTCAATTATGGCAAGACCTACTTTTCCGAGACTGTTCCGGAGCTCTGGTTGTTCCTAATGGGCGGGTTGTTCATCACCGTGGTCATGTATTTCCCGAATGGCTTAGCCGGTTTGTATGAGAGCCATGGCAAGCAATGGCTTGCCAAACTTTTCGGCGGCAAAACCAAACTCACGTTATCCAGCATGGAGGGTGTCAAATGAGTACCGCTGCGATCGGCATCACCAATAGTAATCGTCCGGTACTGGCCATTGAAGGGTTGACGGTGTCCTTCGACGGCTTCAAGGCAGTCGATGATCTCAATCTATATATCGACCGCAATGAAGTGCACGTCGTGATCGGACCAAACGGCGCTGGTAAGACCACGCTGCTTGATCTGATCTGCGGCAAGACACAGGCGACGTCGGGCAGCATCCAGTTTAAGGATCTGGAGCTGACCAAGATGAGCGAGCACCAGATCGTGCACGCCGGTGTGGGCCGTAAGTTTCAAACGCCTTCCATCTATGAAGCCTTGACCGTTTTTGAAAATCTGGAGATGTCCTTTCCCCGCGGCCGTGGCGTATTTGGCGCGTTGATGTTCAAGCGCACGGATGACGTGGTTGAGCGGGTCCGACAAGTTGCCAAAGATATTTTTCTGACGGACTTTTTAACACAGACCGCTGATCTACTTTCGCACGGACAAAAGCAATGGCTGGAAATTGGCATGCTGCTCATGCAGGAGCCAGAGCTGTTGATGCTGGACGAGCCCGTGGCTGGCATGAGCGTGTCCGAGCGTGAAAAAACGGCCGAGTTGTTGGCGCGGATCAGCAAGGGGCGCTCTGTGATCGTGATTGAGCATGACATGGAATTTGTGAAATCGATTGCCAGCAAAGTCACCGTTCTGCATCAGGGCAAATTGCTCGCTGCCGGCACGATGGAGGCGGTGCAAAACAATCCTAAAGTGATTGAAGTCTATCTCGGTCATTAAGAAAAAATTCGGAGGCAATCATGTTTAAGGTATCAAATCTCGCATCCGGATATGGTCAGAGTCAGGTTATTCATGATCTGAACTTCACGGTAGAGAAACAGGAAATTATCGCCATCATGGGCCGCAACGGCATGGGCAAGACCACGCTGTTTAAAACCCTGATGGGCATCCTGCCTGTGCGCGCAGGCAGCATCGAGATCGCTGGTGTCAATGTGGCCGGCATGGAAAGCCATGATCGGGTCGCCAGCGGCATCGCCTATGTGCCGCAGGGGCGCATGATTTTCCCCAGCATGAGCGTGCTTGAAAATATACAAACCGGTTTGCCGGCGTCTGCCAATGGCAAAGTGCCCGACGAGCTCTATGCGCTTTTTCCCGTGCTGTATGAAATGAAAGGCCGGCGTGGCGGCAATCTCTCGGGTGGTCAGCAACAGCAACTCGCGATTGCGCGTGCACTCGCGACTAATCCAAAAGTCTTGCTGCTCGACGAGCCGACTGAAGGCATACAACCCTCCATCATCAAAGACATTGCCAAGAGTCTGAAAGAGATTCGCAAGATGCGTGACTTGACCATCATCGTCTCTGAACAAGTGTTGTCGTTCACGCTCGAGATTGCAGATCGCTTTTTTGTGATTGATAAAGGTCGTTTCGCTTATGAAGATACGCGCGCTAATGTGGATGCGGCGACGATCAGCCGGTATTTGTCAGTGTAAGAAATCTGCTCCGGTCGCATCAACAGAGGCGACCGGTTTTATCGCCTGACCCAGCAGACAACGCAGCAGCAGGCAATCCAACAAGGGGACTGATCAGATGATTGGCTACATGCATTACAACAAATTTGGCAACGACGGTTTCACCGATCGTGGCAAGGCGCGCACCACCGCATCGGTGCAAACCTGCCCGGTCTGTTTGCAGTCGTTTAATGCTGAGGGGGGCACGCTGCCAGATGGCACGGTGCTAAAGCAAGACGAATGGATCAAGCAAGTTTGCAAGACGATCAAGGACGACACCGTCAGCGGCGGCTATCAGGCCGGCTGCAGCGCAGGTGCATTTGCACCGTTCTAAAAACTAAGGAGAAACCATGCAACACTTTACGATCAAGCCGGGCAAGCGGCTCTCTGAGCAAGCCGAATTGGGCCATAACCGCTGGCATCCTGATATTCCTTTTTTGTCCAAGGTCAAACCGGGCGAAGAGATCATCATCGAGACACTGGATTTTCTTGATGCACAAATTTTGGACAACGATGATTGCTCCGATGTGCGCGATGTCGATCTGACGCGCGCGCATCCGTTGACTGGTCCGTTTTATGTCGAAGGCGCTGAGCCGGGTGATTTGCTGGTGATTGACCTGCTCGACATTAAGCCGATTACGCCGGTGGGTTTTTCCGGTGTGTTCGCCAAGTCTAACGGCGGCGGTTTTCTGGCTGATTACTTTCCTGATCCTGCCAAAGCGATCTGGGATTTGAAAGGTTTGTATGCAACCTCGCGCCATATTCCCGGCGTGCGTATCGCAGGTCTGACCCATCCCGGTCTGATGGGTTGCCTGCCATCGCATGATTTGCTGGCCGAATGGAATCGTCGCGAGGCACCGCTGGCAAAGATGGGCCTGGCCAAACCACCGCATGCTGAGACCGCGGTATTACGCGGTGTGCAAGGCGCGGAATTTGATCGCATGGCCAAAGAAGCGGCGCGCACCGTGCCACCACGCGAACACGGCGGCAACACCGACATCAAAGATCTGTCGACGGGTACCCGCATTTTCTTCCCGGTGTATGTCAAAGGCGCCGGCTTCTCGATGGGCGACTTGCACTTCTCGCAGGGCGATGGCGAGATTGGCTTTTGCGGCGCAATCGAAATGGATGGCGCGACCCACGTTGGCTTTGATCTGATCAAAGGGGGCATGGCCAAGTACAACCTGTCGGCACCGATTTTTATGCCATCAGTGGTCAAGCCGCATTACAGCAAGTATCTGACCTTTGAGGGCATCAGCGTCGAGAACGGCAAAAACTATTATCTCGACGCCACCGTCGCCTATCGCCAGGCTTGCCTGAAAGCGATCGACTATCTGACGCACTTTGGCCTGACCGGTCCGCAAGCCTATATGTTGCTGACCGCAGCACCGGTTGAGGGTCGTATCGGCGGCATCGTGGATATACCAAACTGCGCGGCGACCGTATCGATTCCGACAGAAATTTTCGAAGTTGATATTACGCCGAAGGGCATGTTGAACGACAAGTCTTATTGGGGCCGATAAGCCTTGATGCGACAGGCCGTGCTGCACGCGCAGCACGGCAATTGACTGAGAGAGAAGGAAAACGACGATGCCTTTATACGATATCCGTTGTACCGAATGCGACGGCATTTTTGAAAAGCGATTGACCATCGCCAGTCTGCATTCCGACATTGATTGCCCTTATTGCAAACAGACGACAAAGGCCGCGCCGCAAATTACCAGCGCACGCGTGGCGATGCATTCGGTTGAGCGATGGAAGCCGCAAAGTCTGGCCCAGCAACTGGCTGGCAATGGCATCACGGGCCCCGGCACCAAGAAAAATGCGATGCGCTCGTCGGTCCTGCATAACTGCAAGGGCGTGCAATGTAGTGTCTGCGAGACCTGATCGGCATGCCCGTCGAATCACGCAACGAATTAATCACCATTTACCCCTGATTCCTGTCTGAGGAATCGGGGCAATCCAATCTGACGTGCGCGCTACATAGCGCGCATCGTTCTTGTCGAGCCCTGATCAAGCGGCGCCAGGAAAAAATATTGCGCGCTGCGCCGGGTACTATTTATCTGGAAAAGAGGAACGCGGTAAACTACGTCGCTTACCGATCCATTCTTTGCATTCGATCATTCATGCATACCTCAAAACATACTATCGCTTTCGCCCTGCTCGTTGTGATGACCTCGGCCGCCAGTGCAGGAGACAAAGTCAAATCAGGGCTGCCGTTGCAACCCCTTGCCTCGACGCCGACGCAACTGACCATCAAAGGCTTGCCGGGCAAGGTCTACTACGTTCCGTCGACGTTGGAGACAATCAAATGGGGCTATCTGCCCAACGCGACCGATGCGCCGGTGCTGACAGTGCCCTCGGGTGCGACGGTGGTGTTTGATACGCTCTCGCATGAAGGGCTATTGGAAGATCAGGGGCGTGATCCACTTGCGTATTTTGCATTGCACGGCGTGCCTGCCCGGATGGTGTTGCAAGACGCGCTGGCTATTACCGGCTCGGCGAAGGCCCATGATTTTTCCAAAGACGGCCCGCATATTATTACCGGCCCGGTGGCGATTGATGGTGCGGAGCCGGGTGATGTGTTGAAGGTCGACGTGCTTGCTGTGCAGCCCCGGGTACCTTATGGCGTGATCTCGAACCGGCACGGTAAGGGCGCACTACCGGGCGAGTTTCCGCAAGGTGCTGCGCCGGAGCCGGGTGCTAGCGCCGCCGAGCCGCACAAATTCCACAATGTCTCGGTCTTTACGCCGATTCGTAAAAATCGTCACGGTGCGTGGGAAGCGGTTTTGCACAATGATCAGGGTGTGGAGATTACTTTTCCGACCGCGCCTTTCATGGGCGTCATGGGTGTCGCCGCGCCGACTGCAGAGCTGGTGCATTCGGTGCCGCCCGGCGTCTATGGCGGCAATCTCGACATCAATGATTTAGGTGCGGGGACTTCGGTGTATTTGCCCGTGTTTGTGAAGGGCGCCCATTTTTATACCGGTGACCCGCATATGGCACAGGGCGATGGCGAAGTCGCGTTGACGGCGCTGGAGCATTCAATGCGCGCGAGCTTTCGGCTGACCTTGCTCAAAAAAGGCGACCCGCGTATTCCATCGGCCTCAGGCTCACTCGAGAAGCCTTTTGGTGAGACGGCGCAGCATTGGATTACAGTTGGCCTTAACGCGGACCTTGATGAGGCAATGAAAGAGGCGGTGCGTGAATCGTTGCGCTTTTTGACCGAGGTGCTAGGTATGCAACCAGCGGTTGCTTATGCTTATCTGTCAGCGGCCGCAGATTATCAGGTCTCGCAAGTGGTTGACCGTACCAAAGGCGTGCACGGCATGATTCGCAAGTCTGATTTTGCGAAAGTCAAAAAACGCATAAAAAAATAAGCTTGCATGGCTTAAGTAAGGCCCGCGTCCGAAGCGCGGGCTTTTTTCTGCGTCACGACGGTCTAAGCTAGATCTCTATCTTGCAAAGGAGTGTTCATGTGCGCAAATTACACCCCGCCTACATCGCAACGCCTGCATCAATTTTTTGGTGTGGCAAGCCCGGCGGCGGAGATCAAAACGGAAATCTATCCCGGCCATCTGGCGCCCATTATCCGGCTTGCTGATGATGGTTCCGGGTCGCGCGAGTGCGTAAGCGCCTGCTTTGGGATGGTGCCGCACTGGGCCGAACTTCGTCTGGCGCGCCACACCTACAATGCGCGCAGCGAAACGGTAGCGAGCAAGCCGTCGTTTCGTCATGCATTTGCCAAGCGACAGTTTTGCGTGATACCGGCAGAGTCATTTTTTGAGCCCAATTATGAGAGTGGGCACGCGGTACGCTGGAAGATTGCCGCGGCTTTGGATGAGCCGCTCGCTATTGCCGGGCTATGGGAGTGGCGGCCGCATGGCGGGCCGCAAGATCAGCCGCTGGTGTCCTTTACGATGCTCACTATTAACGCGGACGGGCATCCGTTGATGCAGCGCTTTCATCGACCCGAGGAGGAGAAGCGCATGGTTGTGCTGTTGCAGTCTGCGCAGGTCGACACCTGGTTGCATACTTCACCGGAGAGCGTGGCGGACTATTTGCAGCCATGGCCGGCTGCGTGGCTGCGGGCCGAGGCAGCGCCTCGTCTAACTAAGCCAAAATCTGCGCAGATAAGCGCGGTGCCGCGCACGGAGCCAAGGATGTTGTGGGAAAGCGATGCAGGGTAATCAGCAGCCCGAATCGTTGACGCTGCCATCCGGCATGGTGGTATTGCATAACTTTGCGTCGTCAAATTTGACGCCCGTTACATTGGCGCCTTTCAAGTTTGCACCCTTGAGATTGGCTGTCGTAAAAATGGCGCCAGTGAGATTGGATTCGTTCAGATTGGTCTCACGTAAATACGCATTAGAAAAATTTGCGCCGGACAAATTTGCGCCGGACAAATTTGTTTTTCTTAAATTGGCGCTTTCGAAATTGGTCGACAGCGTGCGTTTTTCTAAGGGGCGCTGCGATAGATCGGCCTTGCTCATGTTTGCGCCGGCGAGGTTGGCGTTTTGAAAGTCTGCGCCACGCAAATCACGCCCAGCTAATGCAGCGTCTGTCAGGTCGCAGTATTTGCAGGTGTTGGTGGTGTTGAGGTTGTCAAGTTTGACGGGATCAACCGCGAGCACTGATGCCGCGGTGAGCGACAACATGCACGCTGCGCTGAGTCTGTATAAAACGGAATGCGGTTGGGACACGATACGGATCTCCGGAAAATGAGAAATGCTGGGCGCTATGATAGAGGATAAAAAAAGAGCGCGTTTTCGCCAGCTTGTTTTTATTGGACGGCGAAGCGTGCGACCGCGGATTCATTCCACGCCATGCCGAGGCCCGGACCTTGGGCCGTGACTTGGCCGTCGTTGATTTGATAAGGATGAGCCAGAATCCCTGATCCAAAATCCATGAATTCAAGCCAGTGACAGGTTGGGGTCACGGCGAGTACATGGGAGCTTGCCTCGATAAATAAGTGGCTCGATACCGGCATGGATGCCGCACGTGCGATGCCGATCACATGAAGCCAACCTGAAATGCCACCGATTTTCATCAGGTCCGGCATCATCAAGTCGCATGCCCCCGCGCTTAATGCTTGCTCAGCACCGCGCGGGAACCACCAATTTTCACCAGTCTGAATGTTGACGTTGACGGCCGCCCTGACCTTGGCATGGCCCTGCAAATCTTCGGCAATGACCGGTTCTTCTATCCAGCTCAGATTGAATTGCTCGAGCAGACGGATACGGCGAATCGCCTCGGTCGGAGACTGACTTTGGTTGTAATCGACCATCAGCGCAATGTCGTCACCGATGATGGCGCGCACACCACGCACGGCATCCACATCGTGTGCAGCATCGGCATAGCCGACTTTAATTTTGATGGCGCGAAAGCCTTGCGCCAGCGAGTGTTCAAGTGCCTTGGCGTCTTTGACGGGGTCGACCATGCCGTAGCTGTCGTAGGCCCACAGCGGTGTTGGCGCGCCGCCTAGTAACTTTACAACCGGTACATTGGCGGCTTTGCCCAGCGCATCCCAGTAGGCCATGTCGAGCGAGGAAATCAGCATGCCCAAGAGACCGTGTAATCCGAGCAAACGAAAACGGCGCTCAAGCTGTTGCATGCGCTCGGCCGGCACCAGTGGCTGGCCAACGAGCTCGGGCCCGACTTCGCCGACTAAGGCCATCAGCGGTTTTAACATCGCCGGCGTGTAGGCAAACAGATAGGCGCTGCCGGTGATGCCTTCGTCGGTGAGCACGTCGAGCAGAATTAAGGGCGAGACATCAACGGCGCCCGAAGCGGTACGCACTGGACGCGCTAAAGGCACAATCACGGCGCGGGCTTGAATGCTGCGAATCGTTAGATGGGTCATGAAAGAAGACTCCTTGATCAGTGAGAGCGGGGTAGAAAACGGCGGGTGAGCGCAGGCTATTGACCGAAACGGCAGTGCACACGCCCAAGTACGCCAAAGTCAGCGCTAATGTCGTCGCCGGGTTTGACCGCAACCGGAATGCGGCAGGTCCCTGTGGTGACCGCCTGACCAGCTTCACAAACCATGCCGTGCCGGGACAATTCATTGACCAGCCAGGTGAGCGCGACGCGCGGGTCACCCAGCACATTGCGCCCGTAGCCGGAGCTGACCGGCGCGCCGTTTTGCATCACAGGTATTTCGGTATCAATAAAATCAAAGTTGGCCCACTGCTCTGCTGCCGGCCCCAGCACGAACAGGTTGGCACAGGCGAGATCGGCGATCAGTTGAGGCGCACCTGCAGTCACAAAATCGGCATAGCGCGAATCGGGAATTTCAATCGACGGGTGCACCGTGCCGACGGCGGCCAAGACCTCATCGACCGTATATTCCTCTGCGCGGGGTGCCAGGCTGCGGGCAAACCGGAAAGCGAATTCAATTTCGGCTACCTGCATCAGATTGCGCTCAAGCGACACGAGCGCACCATCGGGTAGGATGCGGTCGGCAAATAAGCGGCCGGCGAGTGGGCCGTCGACGCCGATGTGGCGCTGACCATCGACGCTGGTGGCGGCAATTTTCCAGCCGAAGACGGCTTGTTTGTTTAGCCGCGAAAATGCTGCCTGTATCGCATAGCCCTCTGCTCGGTCGACGGGTTTAAGGGCTTCGGGCAGGCCGACAAAACGATTTTTTTGTAACCAGAGGTCGTGCAGTATCGCGGCGGCTTGTTCTTGTTGTTGGGGCGAGTGGCTCATAGGATCAAAAGAGGTAAACACGTAAAACGAAAAGTCTACCATTTTGTAATCCGCGTCTGCCTTTTCCAAAAAAAAGCACTGAGCGATCAGTGCTTTTTTACCGGACCCTGCGAGTAGCAATTTAGTCCTTGATTGCTTCGATCGCGATGTCGATACGAACTTCATCGCCTACGTGCGGCGCATATTTGCCGGCGTTGAATTCGCTGCGCTTGATGGTGGTAGTGGCATTCGCACCGATCGCGTCTTTCTTTTGCATCGGATGCGGCATGGCCTGGAAGGAGGTCACGGTCAGGATGACAGGTTTGGTGACGCCTTTGATGGTCAGTTCGCCTTGAATTTTTGCAGGTTTATCGCCTTTGAAAATTACCTTTGTCGACTTGAATGTCGCCGTTGGAAATTTTGCAGTGTCGAGAAAATCTTCGCCTTGAATATGTTCGTTAAAGAGCGTCGAGCCGGTATCGACTGATTTGGCATCAATTTCGATATCGACCGAACCGGTTTTGGCAGCTTTGTCGAAGACGACTTTGCCGGTTGTTTTGTTAAAACGGGAGAGCTGGGTCGAGAAACCAAGGTGGCTATACGAGAAGCGCGGAAAGGTGTGACTGCCATCGACGACATAGGTTTCCGGCGCGGCCAATGCCGGTGCGGCAGCAGCGATGGAAAGGATAGCTGCGGCGGCGAGTGTGCTGAGTTTGTGCATCTGTTTGCTCCTGATAAAAAGCGGGGGTGGGTTTTATTTGCCGGGTAAGGCGGTGAAACGAAATTTGACGACGATGTCATTGGCGACGATATCGAACTTGGCCCATGCGCCTTCGCCGATGCTAAAGTCACCGCGACGAATGGTGAAGCTGCCATCGAAGACGGCGACCTTGCCTTGTTCAATCAACGTCGTCGGGACGATGATGTCGCGCGTCTGGCCTTTGATGCTGAGTTTGCCGGCTACGTCATAACGATTGCCGCCGACGGCTTTGACGCTGCCTGATTCAAAATGTGCAGCGGGAAAAGCGGTGGTATTGAACCAGGATTTGCCGGCGACTTCGGTATCCGCATCGGCGGCGCCGGTGTCGATAC
Organism: Bordetella parapertussis; assembly: GCA_945866125.1. Lineage (GTDB taxonomy): Bacteria > Pseudomonadota > Gammaproteobacteria > Burkholderiales > Burkholderiaceae_D > Pernthalerella. Next base: position 23,745 of record CAMBFZ010000015.1, on the reverse strand, counting down.
TGTTGAGGTCAATGTCGAAACTGGCCATCGCCTTCGTTACTTGTTGTGGATCAAAACGTAACTGGCCGTTGAATTTTTTAAATTTCCCTGCCATTGCCACGTTCATTTGTTTGTACGTGAAACTTATACTACTTTTGCTGACTTGAATTTGCGCGTATTCGACTGCGTGAGCAGCTGGTGCAACAGTGGCGACGATGGCGATCAAGACCAGTCGCAGAAATAATTTTTTCATGATGATCTGTTCAATGTGTCCGGTTTCGGCCTTGCGGCAGCATGCGCGTCAAGATGTCGTCCCGATCAATAAAATGATGCTTGAGCGAAGCCCCCACATGGGCAACGAGGATCGCGATGAACGTCAGATTCAGGCTCAGGTGCACGGTCTGCAACAATTCGCCCCATGCCTTGTCTTTGGCAAGCAGGTCGGGAATGGGCACTACGCCAAACCAGACAGTTTGAAAGCCTTTGGCTGAGCTCATCATCCAGCCCGACAGCGGGATGGCAACCATCAGCCCATATAAGGCCAGATGCCCGATATGCGCGACAGTTTGCTGCAGACGCGACATCATCCAGGGTAGCGCGGGCGGGCGGTGCGTGAGGCGCCAGCTCACACGAATGAGCAAGAGCAGCATGACGCTGACCCCACCCCACTTGTGCCAGGAATAGAGCTGCAATTTTTCTGGCGACAGAGGCAAATCTTGCATGTAAAAACCCATCACCATCACATCGAGAATGATGACTGCCATGATCCAGTGTAAGGACTTGGCGGTGCGGGTGTAAGGCGCGGTCCAAGCGGTGTTGCTCATTGTTGGGCTCTTTGCTTCGGCAAAAACGTATAGGCATCCATCGCCAGTACATAGTCGTCGATGCCGGCATGGATGCGTGTCACATCGGCGCCCTCGCCGGCTGCCCCAAGCGCGACATACAAAGGCAGCAGATGCTCATCGCTTGGGTGGGCGCGCACGGCATCGGGCGCTTGCTGCCGGTAATCCAGCAAGGCTTCGCGGTCACCGCTGCGCATCCGGTCGGCAAGCCAGTCGGCAAAGCCGCGGACATAGGCCGGCGTTTGCCCGCCGCTTTGTCTGACGATCTGGTAATCGCGAAGGTTGTGGGTGAGATTGCCCGAGGCGATGAGCAAAAAGCCTTGTGCGACTAAGGGCGCGAGCGCCTGTCCTAACGCGAGTGCTTGCCTTGGGCCGCCCTGACTTTGTAGTGAGACAGGGATCACCGGAATATCGGCGTCGGGAAACATCAGGCGCAGTGGTACCCAGGCGCCGTGGTCAAGGCCGCGCTGCGGATCCTGTCGGACCGGTAAGCCGGCTGCTGCAATCGCGTCGACGACTTGCGCTGCCGCTTCGGGGCACCCGGTTGCCGGATAGCGCAGCGAGTAGAGTTCTTGCGGAAATCCGCCGAAGTCATACAGGGTCTCAGGTCGTTCGGCGAAACCGACTGTCGCCACTGCTGTTTCCCAGTGCGGGCTGATGATGATGATGGCGCGGGGTCGAGGCAATGTGCTGGCTGCGGCAGCAATGGCCGCGCCCGCTGCGCCGGGGCGCAGCGCAAAGGTCGGCGCACCGTGCGGGACAAAAAAGATGGGGAGGCTTGTTTGCATGATGGGCGTACTTTACCCGGCACATTCGCGCTGAAATAGTAGACAATATGCGCATCTTTATTGCATTGAGCGCAACAATGGATCGATTACAAGCGATGCATTTATTTGTTAGGGTGGCCGAGCTGAACAGTTTTTCTGCCGTGGCCCAGCAGCTCGGGGTAGCCCGTTCTGTGGTGACGCGACAGATTGCGGCGCTGGAAATGCACCTTGGCGCCAAGCTGATGGTGCGCAGTACGCGGCGGCTGACGCTGACTTCGGCAGGCACGGCGTATCTGGAAAAGTGCCGGGTCATTTTAAATTTAGTCGAGGTCGCCGAAACAGGCATGGCGGAACAACGCGCTACGCTGCGCGGCAATATTCGCATTGGGCTGCCGCTTCATTTTGGTCTTAAGCGGCTCGCCCCGCTGTTGTTTGACTTTGCCCGGCGCTATCCGGAGGTGAGTCTGGATATGGATTTTAGCGACCGGCGCGCGCATCTGATTGAAGAAGGGATCGATCTGTCCATTCGTATTACCGGCCGCCTCGAAGGCGGCGATGTGGCGCGCAAAATAGGATCGTGCTCGATACGGATGGTGGCTTCGCCGGACTATCTGGCGCGTTGCGGTCGTCCGCAGCACCCGTCGGAATTGGCGCGCCACGAATGTTTGGGTTACACCATGCAGGGCAACCAGCAGCAGTGGCAATTTGTGGTTGATGGGGTGACGACGGGGTTTCCGGTGAAGGCGCGCATCCACGCCAATAACGGCGAGGCATTGATGCAGGCTGCTGCGCAAGGTTTGGGGATTACCTGTCAGCCGGATTTTATTGCCGATGACGATATCGCCGCCGGTCGGGTCGAGCAAATTTTGACTGAATTTCCTGCGCCGGAATTAGGCATCTATGCGATGTTGCCAAGTAATCGGCAGGTGCCACATCGGGCGCGGGCGCTGATGGATTTTTTGGCAGAGCGGGTCGCCGGCTCGATTACTTCCCAATACAAAAGCGACTAAAAATTACACCAAGTAAATCATCCGAGGTAAAGGCGCCGGTGATGCTGTTGAGGCGGTCTTGCGCCAGGCGTAATTCTTCGGCAAACAAATCCAACGCCTGATCATTTTGCGCGGCCAGCTCGGCGGCGACTTGCAAATGGGCGCGCGCAGCTTGTAGGGCCAGTAAATGACGCTCACGCGCCAGGTATACGGATTCGCCGGTCTGCTGCCAGCCGGCGATACGCAGCAATTCCTTGCGCAATAAATCCATGCCTGCGCCTTCGGCGGCAGAAAGATAAATATGCGTGGCGTCCGGCAGGATATCGACGGCTGGTTTATGGCCCGAGAGGTCGATCTTGTTCCAAACGCGCAGTACCGGCACGCCTTCAGGAAAGCGCGCCACGATGGCGTCGTCGCCGCGGGTCGGACCGCGACTGGCATCTAAAATATGCAGCACCACATCGGCGTCGGCCACCGCGGCCCAGGTGCGCAGAATGCCGATGCGCTCGACCTCACCGTCGGCCTCGTCGGCCTCGCGAATGCCGGCGGTGTCAATGATGTTGATCGGGATGCCTTCGACATGAATGGTTTCGGTGATTTTGTCGCGGGTAGTGCCGGCGATCGGCGTGACGATGGCGATGTCGGCACCGGCGAGCGTATTTAAAAGCGAACTCTTGCCGACATTTGGCTGGCCGGCCAAGACCACCTTGAGGCCATCGCGCAGCAGCGCGCCTTGCGCTGCCTGTGAGAACACCAGCTCGAGCGCAGTGCGGATGGTTTGCAGCTGTCCGCGCGCATTAGATTTTTCAAGAAATTCGATTTCTTCTTCCGGAAAATCCAATGTGGCTTCGACCAGCATGCGCAGTGCGACGACTTGCTCAACGAGGCTGTGAATCGTCTGGGAGAATACGCCCGATAGCGATTGTGTGGCGAGTTTTGCGGCCGCCTCGGTGGAGGCTTCGATCAGATCCGACACGGCTTCAGCCTGTGCCAGATCGAGCTTGTCGTTTAAAAATGCACGGTAGGTAAATTCGCCGGGGTTGGCTAGCCGCAGACCGATCTCCTGCCCCGCTTCGATGCAGCGGTTGAGCAGCATGTGCATGACGACCGGGCCACCGTGGCCTTGCAGTTCGAGCACTTCTTCGCCGGTGTAAGAGTGCGGCGCATTGAAATAAATCGCCAGACCCCGATCAATCACGCTGCCGTCACTGCGGACAAAATTGAGATAAGTCGCATGGCGGGCTTTGAGTACGCTATCAGCGGGCAAACCACAGACGGCGCAAGCGAGAGGCATGAGGTTTTTGCCGGACACGCGCACGACACCAATACCGCCTCTGCCGGGTGCGGTGGCGATGGCTGCGATGGGATAAGAATCAAGTTTCATGCAGTGATTTTAGCTGACATAAAAAAAGTCCACGGCTTGATGTGAGCCGTGGACTTTTGTTGGCTTACGCGGCGTGTGAAGCGATTAGGCTTTACCTTGCTCGGATTTTTTAGTGATGGCCCATTGCTGCCCAATCGACAGAATGTTGTTGACGACCCAGTACAGCACCAGGCCCGCCGGGAAGAAAAAGAACATCACCGAAAACGCGATTGGCATGAACATCATCACCTTGGCTTGGATCGGATCCGGCGGTGTCGGGTTGAGCTTGGTCTGGATGAACATCGAGACGGCCATGATGACGGGCAGGATGTAGAACGGATCCGGCGAAGACAGATCCTGAATCCAGCCAAGCCAGGGGGCGTTACGCATTTCCACGCTGGCCAGCAAAACCCAGTAGAGCGCAATGAAGACCGGAATCTGCACGACGATAGGCAGGCAGCCACCGAGCGGATTAATTTTTTCAGTCTTGTAGAGCTCCATCATGGCCGCGTTCATTTTTTGCGGATCACCTTGGTGACGTTCGCGAATGGCGGTCATCTTTGGTGTGACGAGTTTCATCTTGGCCATGCTGCGATAGCTGGCCGCAGACAAAGGGAAGAACGCAAGCTTGATCAGGATGGTCAGGACGATGATGGTCCAGCCCCAGTTACCGAGCAATTTGTGGATTTGCTCCATCAACAAAAAGATTGGTTTGGCGATGATGGTGAGCCAGCCATAGTCTTTGACGAGATCGAAGTCGGTTGCGAATTTTTCTAGCGGCGCGGACTCTTGCGGACCGGTGAACAGTTTGCCGTTGAGCGAGGCGCTGGCGCCGGGTGCGACGCTACCGAGCTTCATGATTGCGCCGACTGCATATAAATTGGCATCAATTTTTTTCGTGAACAGTTCACGTGGTGCTTTGTCCTGCGGTTGGAAGGCCGCGACAAAATAATGCTGCACCATTGCGATCCAGCCGTTGTCGCCAACAGCAGGTGGGGCATTTTTGCCTTTTTCGATGTCCTCGAAGGTCACCTTGCGGAATTTTTCGGCATCGGTATAAATCGCCGGACCATTAAAGGTGCTGTAAAAAGCAGAGTCGCCTTCGAGCTTGCTGCCATCGCGCACAAACTGTACGTAGACCGACGGCGTGATGTTGTGATCGGTAGCATTGCTGACGTCATGCCTGACGTCGATTTCGTATTCGCCACGCTTGAAGGTGTAGGTCTTTGTCAGCTTAACCCCATCCTGCTCCGCGTCCAGAACCAGCTGTACGCTATTGCTGCCATCGAGCGCGCGGGCACCTGGCCGCGCACTGAACAGTGACTTATGGTTGGGGAAAGCGCCGCCTATCAGGCCACTTTGGCCGATGTAAGTGCGACCGCCACCGGATTCCATCAACACGATATTTTTGGTTGGGTCGCTGGCGTCTTGATGTTTTAACAGCTCCAGTCGGATCAATTCACCGCCAGCTGTGCTGATGGTCGCCTTGACCAGATCGGTGGTGATGACGATGTGCTCGGCTTGAACTGGAGCGGCCGCGCCAGCGGGCACATCGGCCAGGGTTGGTGCCGCCGTCGGCGCCACCGCGCTGGATTGCGGCAGATCGGTAGCGGGCGTCGCACCCCCGCCAGCCGATGGCGGGACAGGTTTGACGACTTGCGGCGCGAACATCGATAGGCCGCCGTTATAGCCGGTCCAGCTGTCCCACAGCATTAACAGGGATAGCGAGAACACCACCCACAGCACGGTACGTTTGATATCCATAAGTGTCTACTCGGTGATCAGAAGGTCAGGAATGATGTTGCCCTGCCCCGGCCTCGGGGCGGGTAACGTAAGAGTGTGCCGGCGGCACTAGGTCGACGCCACCGGCATGCCAAGGATGACATTTGCATAGACGCCGGCCCGCTAGCAGGCTCCCTTTGACGGCGCCATGGGTGCGTACGGCTTCATGGGCATAGGCCGAGCAGCTCGGATAGAAACGGCAGTTTTGTCCCAACAGCGGGCTGATGCCAACTTGATAGGCACGTAACAAAAGAAGCAATACCGCTTTCATGAGGCTTCACCTAGGCGTTGCGATAAAAGCAAGCGCGATAATTCTGCGCCAATACGGCGTTTTTTGTCCCGTGATGAGGCGCTTTGAACGCGGGTTCCAACGGGCTTGGTGAGGCGAATAATACAATCAACCGGTGGCAGAGCGGCTTTGCGAAACAACTCGCGCGCCAGGCGCTTGATCATGTTACGTGTGACGGCACGCGGCGCCAAACGTTTGGCCACCACAACGCCAAGACGGGCATGGGCAAGATTGTTCGGGCGGGTATACAGCATGAAGTTGTCAGTGCGGTTGGCTGGCCGCAAACGAAAAACGGATGAAAATTCATCCGTTTTTACGATTCGCCGGCATCTGTCGTAGTCTTCCGAACGGTTGCCGGTCAAGCCAGCAGGCAAGGACGCGACGCCTGATTAAGCGGCAAGGCGCTTGCGGCCTTTGGCGCGACGTGCGTTGAGCACAGCGCGGCCGCCACGAGTCGCCATACGGGCACGAAAGCCATGGGTACGCTTGCGACGAACGACGGAAGGTTGGTAAGTACGTTTCATGATGGGTCTCGCTAATCAGCAGAAAATCTGCAAAGAAATCGGAAATTGCGGCGCCTGAACTGCGGTGAATGCGCTGCCGTAAATGCGGGTTGCTGGCGCATGGCGCAGCGAACCCTGGATTAGACAGCATTTTATAGTTGTCTGTCAATAACTACTCTCTGCCCCTGCCGCCGGGGTCAAATTGCCGTTCGGCGAATTTCCTGCGCTGCCTGTGGATAACTTGGCTCGGCAAGAGTAAAATAGCGGTCATTGCGGCAAGCCCTTGCGCTCTGCCTTGTCACCCCCCAACACAACCGGAGCGCGCGTCTCGTCGCCGCTCGAAACCTGAAAAAAGCATGGAAGAATTCTGGCAGACTTGCTCCTCCAAGCTGGAGCAGGAGCTGACGCCCCAACAGTTCAGTGCCTGGATCAAGCCGCTTGCGCCGCTTGACTTCGAGGACGGCTGTCTGCGCATTGCCGCCCCCAACCGCTTTAAGCTTGACTGGGTTAAGGCTCAGTTTGCTGCCCGTATCACCACTATCGCGGCTGATTTTTGGCAGGGTCCAGTTGATGTGCAGTTTGTGCTCGATACGCGTGGCAATGCGAAGCGCCCCATGCCCGGCCCGATGCCGGCCCCCAGCATGGCCAATATGGGCAATGCTGCCAATGGTTTCGATGCGCCGATTGCCTTGCCCGATCTGACCGAAGAAAACAATGCGCGCCGCGACCAGAGTCGTATCAATACTGCGTTGACTTTCGACAGTTTCGTCACGGGTAAAGCCAATCAGCTCGCGCGCGCGGCCGCCATTCAGGTGGCTAGCAACCCGGGCAGTTCATACAACCCGTTATTTTTATATGGTGGCGTTGGGCTCGGCAAGACGCATTTGATTCATGCGATTGGCAATCAGGTGCTGGCAGATAATCCGTCCGTCAAAATTCGGTATATCCACGCCGAGCAGTATGTACGAGATGTGGTCACGGCGTATCAGCGCAAGGGCTTTGATGATTTCAAGCGCTACTATCATTCGCTCGATTTGCTGCTCATTGACGATATTCAGTTTTTTGGTGGGAAAAGCCGCACCCAGGAAGAGTTTTTCTATGCCTTCGAGGCTCTGATCGCGGCCAAAAAACAAATTATCATTACCAGCGATACCTATCCTAAAGAAATCACTGGCATGGATGACCGTCTGATTTCGCGTTTTGATTCTGGGCTGACGGTGGCTGTTGAGCCGCCTGAGCTGGAAATGCGGGTAGCGATTCTGTTGAAAAAGGCGGTGCAGGAAGGTGCCGTGTTGTCCGACGATGTCGCGTTTTTTGTTGCCAAGCATTTGCGCTCAAATGTGCGTGAGCTCGAAGGTGCGTTGCGCAAGATTCTTGCGTATTCGCGCTTCCACGGCAAGGACATCACCATCGACGTCGTCAAGGATGCGCTCAAGGATTTGTTGTCCGTACAAAACCGTCAGATCTCGGTTGAAAATATTCAAAAAACTGTCGCCGATTTTTTCAATATCAAGGTCGCCGACATGTATTCAAAAAAGCGGCCAGCTAACATTGCTCGACCGCGCCAGATCGCGATGTATCTGGCCAAAGAACTAACCCAAAAAAGTTTGCCAGAGATTGGCGAGCTGTTTGGTGGACGAGATCACACGACGGTCTTGCATGCAGTGCGCAAGATCTCCGCAGATCGCAATAAAAACCCTGAGTGCAATCATGAGCTTCATGTACTAGAACAAACCTTGAAGGGCTGAGACTGGCCATGGCGTGGCTGGTGCAGCATGAAAAAATGAAAGCAAGAATCCGAATTTTCAGTCAGAGCGTGTTTTGTGAAAGGAAATCACTATGCAATTGGTAAAAACCCACAGAGATGCGCTGTTGCGGCCGCTGCAAATCGTGAGTGGTATTGTCGAGCGTCGGCACACGTTGCCGATTCTGGCCAATATCCTTATTCGTAAGGACGGCGAGAACGTCTCGTTCCTGTCAACAGATATTGAAGTGCAGATCAGCACCCATGCCGCCATTGGTTCGGGCAAAGAAGTTGCTGCCACCACGGTCGCGGCACGCAAGTTGCTCGATATTTTGCGTGCGCTGCCGGAGACGCATGAGGTGACCCTTTCGGTAACCAATAAGCGCATGACGGTGCAGGCAGGTAAATCGCGCTTTGCTTTGCAGACGCTCGCTGCCGAAGAATTTCCAACGGTCGCGCAAGCCGAGCATTACGGGACTCATGTCAGCTTGCCGCAAAAGACGCTCAAGCATCTGTTTAACATGGTGCATTTTTCGATGGCGCAGCAGGATATCCGTTACTACCTCAATGGCTTGTTGCTCGTTGTCGATGGTAAGAACGTGATTGCCGTGGCCACCGATGGTCACCGTCTGGCATTTTGTCAGGTCGCAACCGAACAGGAATTCACCCGGCAGGATGTGATCATTCCGCGCAAGACCATCATCGAGCTGCAGCGTCTGCTCGACGACAGCGACGAGCCGGTCGAGCTGCAAATTGCAACTAATCAGGTTAAGTTTACTTTTTCTCATATCGAGCTGATCTCCAAGCTCGTCGAAGGAAAATTCCCTGATTACACGCGCGTGGTACCAAAGGGATACAAAAATAATTTCACGATAAGCCGTGATTTGCTGCTGCGATCCTTGCAGCGCGCGGCCATCATGACCTCGGATAAATTCAAGGGCGTGCGCTGCATCATTGCACCGGGTAGTTTGAAAATCAGTTCGACCAATGCAGACCAGGAAGAGGCTGTCGAAGAACTCGAAATCGACTATGGCGGTGACAGCGTGGATATTGGATTTAATGTCAGCTATCTGCTCGACGTGCTCAACAACCTCAAGTGCGACAGCATCAACGTCGCATTGGGTGACGCAAATTCTTCGGCACTGATCACGATTCCGGAAGATACCGATTTCAAGTACGTTGTCATGCCGATGCGTATTTAATCCAGCCCGTATTGAAGCGCAGTGGCAGGGGGCCAAACGGCCCCTTCGTTCCATTTTTCTATTCGCCGTTTTTGTGTTTTTGTATTCTTGAAGGTAGCCATGTCAGCAATTCCCTCTGAAAACCTCAATCAATCAAACCAGTATGGTGCTTCGTCCATCCAGATTCTCGAGGGTCTGGAGGCCGTGCGCAAGCGACCCGGCATGTATATCGGAGATACGTCTGATGGGACCGGCTTGCACCACTTGGTCTTTGAAGTGCTCGATAACTCGATTGACGAATCGCTGGCAGGTCACTGCACCGAAATTCACGTCACTATCCATTCAGATAATTCGATTTCGATTACCGATAACGGTCGCGGTATTCCGACGGGTATCAAATGGGATGACAAGCACGAGCCCAAGCGCAGCGCTGCGGAGATCGTGATGACCGAATTACACGCTGGTGGCAAGTTTGATCAGAACTCGTACAAAGTGTCTGGTGGCTTGCATGGCGTTGGGGTCTCTTGCGTCAATGGGCTGTCAAAATTGCTTAAACTGACGGTACGTCGTGATGGCAAGCAGCACTATATGGAATTTGTGCGCGGTGTGCCGCAAAATCGCGAAATCGAAGTCATCGACGGTAAAGAAGTCTCGCCAATCAAGGTCACGGGTGACACCGACAAGCGTGGTACCGAAGTCCATTTCTGGGCAGATGAAGAAATCTTTTCGCATGTAGAATTTCACTACGATATTCTCGCCAAACGGATTCGTGAACTGTCGTTTCTGAACAATGGCGTGCATATCAAGTTGACCGACCAGCGTTCCGGCAAAGAAGAAGATTTTGCCTTCGAAGGCGGCACACGCGGATTTGTTGAATACATCAACAAAAGCAAAAGCACCTTACATCCCACGATTTTTCAGGCGACGGGCGAAAAAGTTTCTGATCAAGGCACGCTCATTACAGTTGACGTCTCCATGCAGTGGAACGATGCCTACAATGAGCAGGTGCTTTGCTTTACCAATAATATTCCGCAACGCGATGGGGGTACCCATCTGACTGGTTTGCGCGCGGCCATGACGCGCGTGATCAATAAATATATCGATGAGCATGACTTTGCCAAAAAAGCCAAAGTCGAAATCGCCGGGGACGATATGCGCGAAGGTTTGACCTGCGTGCTCTCCGTCAAGGTACCTGAGCCAAAATTCAGTTCCCAAACCAAAGATAAGCTGGTCTCATCCGAAGTGCGTGGCCCGGTTGAGGACATCGTGGCCAAGACCCTGACCGAGTATCTGATGGAAAGACCGCACGATGCAAAAATCATTTGCGGCAAAATTGTGGAGGCTGCGCGTGCGCGCGAAGCAGCACGCAAAGCGCGCGAACTAACGCGTCGCAAGGGCATCATGGACGGTCTCGGTTTGTCAGCCAAACTCGCCGATTGCCAAGAAAAAGATCCGGCGCTGTGCGAGCTCTACATCGTCGAGGGTGACTCCGCGGGTGGATCGGCTAAGCAAGGACGCGACCGCAAATTTCAGGCGATTTTGCCCTTGCGCGGTAAAGTGCTGAATGTGGAAAAGGCACGCTTCGAAAAGATGCTCTCGTCCGAGCAAATCACCACCCTTATTGCGACGCTTGGTACCTCCATTGGCGCGGATGAATTCAACATCGATAAACTACGTTATCACCGCATCATCATCATGACCGACGCTGACGTCGATGGCGCGCATATCCGTACGCTGCTGCTGACGTTGTTGTACCGCCAGATGCCATTGTTGGTTGAGCGTGGTCACGTGTATATTGCGCAGCCGCCGCTGTACAAAGTTAAGCACGGCCGCGATGAGCGTTATCTTAAAGATGATCTCGAAGAAGCCAGCTACATGATGCAGATTGCGTTGAATGATGCCACCCTGGTGCCGTCTGAAAATGCGCCCGCTATTTCCGGTGATGCCCTGGCCGAGTTGGTTCGCAAATACAACACCGCCAACGCAATCATCCGCCGGCTGTCGCGCGCGATCGATCATGCTGCGCTGTCAGCCATCATGACCGGTGTGACACTTGATCTGTCTGACACGGTAGTTGCCGGGCAGTCTGCGCAGGCCCTGGCGTTGGCGATCAATGATCCTGCTGTTGACGTTATTGTCAGTTCTGATGAACTGTCAGATAAACACATGCTGCGCATCCAGCGTCGCTTTCACGGCAACCTGAAAATTAGCGTGATTGATGCCGATTTTGTTCAGGGTCCTGACTATGCGGTGCTAGCCGAAGCCGCGGCTACCTTCAAAGGGCTGATTGGGGGCGGCGCATTGATGAAGCGTGGTGTAGGTGAAAAAATGCGTGAGACCGGCATCGTAGATTTCCATCATGCGATGGCGTGGTTGCGCGCCGAAGCTGAGCGCGGTGTATCTAAGCAGCGTTACAAAGGTTTGGGTGAGATGAACCCCGAGCAGCTTTGGGAGACGACGATGGATCCGACAGTGCGCCGCTTGTTGCGCGTACAAATTGAAGACGCTATCGCTGCGGATCAAATTTTTACGACGTTAATGGGAGATGATGTCGAACCGCGCCGCGCTTTCATTGAGCTTAACGCACTCGCTGCGGGCAATATTGACGTATAAATTTGCCAGCTTCAATAAAAAAACATCGGCCTTCGGGCCGATGTTTTTTTGTCCCGCAGGGGTAAAAATTTATGCAGCGATTTTGATGGGCATCTCAATTGGCGCAGAAGACCTGATCAAATGATCAAAGGCGCCGAGTGCCGCTTTCGATCCTTCACCCATCGCAATAATAATTTGCTTATACGGTACCGTGGTCACGTCACCGGCAGCAAACACGCCTGCGACGGAAGTCTGACCACGCGTGTCGACTTCAATTTCGCCGCGGCTTGACAGCGCCAGGACACCCTTGAGCCAATCCGTATTGGGTAGTAAACCAATCTGCACGAAAATGCCGTCGAGTGTGAGTTGTTGTACTCCACCTGTTTTGCGGTCGATGTAACGCATGCCATTGACCTTGGCGCCATCGCCGGTCACTTCTGAAGTTTGGGCTTGCGTGATCACGGTGACGTTTGCCAAGCTGCGTAGCTTGCGCTGCAAGACCGCATCAGCGCGTAATTCTGCGTCGTATTCGAGCAAGGTGACATGACCAACAATACCGGCCAGATCGTTTGCCGCTTCCACGCCTGAATTGCCGCCGCCGACCACAGCAACGCGTTTGCCTTTAAATAGCGGGCCGTCGCAATGCGGGCAGTAGGCCACCCCACGATTGCGGTACTGCTGCTCACCAGGGACATGCAATTCGCGCCACCGTGCGCCGGTGGCGAGGATCACCGTTTTTGCCTTTAAGCTTGCGCCGCTCTCCAGCTTGATTTCAATGATCTCGCCCGGAATTAATGCTGAGGCACGCTGCAGATTCATCACATCCACATCGTAGGCTTTGACGTGCTGTTCCAACGCGCTGACTAATTTTGGTCCTTCGGTCTCTTTGACGGAGATGAAATTTTCAATACCCAGCGTATCGAGTACCTGGCCACCAAAGCGGTCAGCCACCACGCCGGTGCGAATGCCTTTGCGTGCTGCATAAATCGCTGCGGAAGCGCCGGCTGGGCCGCCGCCTACCACGAGCAAATCAAACACCTCCTTCTGATCAAGCTTGGCGGCCTCACGCCCGGCAGCACCCGTATCGAGTTGCGCGATGATTTGTTCAAGGCTCATCCGGCCTTGGCCAAATGCTTGGCCATTTAAGAAAATCGATGGCACGGCCATGATCTGATGCGCATTGACTTCGTCTTGAAATAGCGCGCCATCGATCATCACATGACGAATATTGGGACTGATGACAGCCATCAAATTCAAGGCCTGCACCACCTCCGGGCAGTTTTGGCAAGACAGCGAGATGTAGGTCTCGAACACGTAATCACCTTTGAGATTGGCAATCTGCTCGAGTACGTCAGCTTCCACCTTGGGCGGGTGACCGCCAACTTGCAATAGCGCCAAAACGAGAGAGGTAAACTCATGGCCCATTGGAATGCCGGCAAAGCGCACGCCCGCTTCGCTGCCCAAGCGATTTAACGCAAATGAGGGCGTGCGTTCGTTGCTGTCATGACGCTCGATGAACGTTAACTTATCAGAGAGTGCGGCGATGTCTTGCAATAGCGCGCGCATTTCGCGGGATTTGTCGCTGTCGTCAAGCGATGCAGTGATCTCAACGGGGCTTGTGACCTTGCCGAGATAAGCTTGCAGTTGAGTGGTAATCGGTGCGTCCAACATGATGGCCTCGAATCTGAAAAAAAGGGTATGCGTAACTTGCCAAAGAGGGCGCCGCTTAAGGCGACCGCCTCGGTGTAATTGCTATTAAATTTTGCCAACCAGATCAAGCGACGGTGCCAGTGTTTCGGCGCCAGGCGTCCATTTGGCAGGGCAAACTTCGCCCGGGTGTGCAGCAATGTATTGAGCCGCCTGAACCTTGCGCAGTAATTCTTTCGCATCGCGGCCGATACCGTTGTCATGAATTTCGTACAATTTGATTTGCCCTTCTGGATTGATTACAAAGGTCCCACGTTGTGCGAGGCCCTCTTCTTCAATCATCACATCGAAGTTACGTGTGATCGTGCCGGTCGGATCCGCAATCATCGGATAGGTCAGCTTGCCGATCGTGTCTGACGTGTCATGCCAGGCCTTATGCGTAAAATGAGTATCGGTCGAGACCGAATAGATTTCGACGCCTAGAGCCTTGAAGGTGTCATAGTGATCAGCCAGATCACCGAGTTCGGTCGGGCAGACAAAGGTGAAGTCGGCCGGATAAAAAAACACGACAGACCATTGGCCTTTCAGGTTATCGTCGGAGACGGGGACAAACTTGCCGTCATGATAAGCGGTGGCGTGAAAAGGCTTGATGGTGGTGTTGATCAGAGACATTGTGAAAACTCCTTTGAGGTGAATGAAGTGCGATGGACAAATAATAGATCTAAACTATTATTAATTCTATTTGATAGTTTTTATTAATTAAATAGCCAATTTCAATTGGGCTTCGACTTTCCATAAAATAACGTAAGTCGCCGGCTGAGATAAGATTGGGGCGGGATGCCCAAAAAGGCGTCTCCGCAGCGAGAATGGTTCGTCTCCTCCAAGGGTGCTTGGCAGTGATATGTGGCAACGTGGGTTAATTGTTGATTCCAATCTCATTTTTCCGAAGTAAGCGTTCGTTTAGTTGCGCTTTTTTCGGAATGCTGTCGCGGATACAATTTGTACTTGCTGTAACGGCAGTGGCGACCGTTTTTTTCGCTTACAGTCAGTTTGGAGGAAATATGAAGAAATTCTGGATGGCCCTGGGAATCGCAATCGTTGGGGTCACGCTTGCTGTCACTAATGCCGAAGCCAAGCGTTTGGGGGGGGGCGGTTCTTTTGGCAAATCGTCACCAAGTTATAGCCGTCAGGCACCCGCTTCGGGTAATCAGGCCGCTGCCGCTCGACCTGCGGCACCGGCCGCTGCGCCCGCTAGTCCATGGCGCGGCATCATCGGTGGGGCTCTGCTTGGTTTGGGCATCGGGGCATTGTTGTCACACTTCGGCATGGGCGGTGAGCTTGCCAGCATGCTCAGCACGATGCTGATGGTGGGATTGTTCGCATTTGCCGCTTTGTTCATTTACCGAATGGTGATGCGCAAGTCGGGTGCCAATCAGGCCGCTAATCCGGCCTTTGCTGGCGTGACTGAAAAAAATGTGACGCCTGAGATTGGCGCCAATCTGGGAGGGAGTCAGCAGCAGCCAGTGGACTACGCAGCAGCGCAGAGCAATGTACCGGCTGACTTTGATACGGTAGGATTTTTGCGTCATGCCAAGACTAATTTCCTGCGCATGCAAGCTGCGTGGGACAAGGCCGATACTAACGATATCCGGGAATTTACGACGCCGGAGATGTTTGCTGAGCTAAAGATGCAGCTTGCCGAGCGTGGCGAATCCCCGAACGTCACGGACGTGGTTTCTATTGATGCCGAGTTGCTTGGCATTGAGACTACTGAAAGCGCTTATTTGGCCAGCGTGCGTTTCTCCGGCATGATTCGCGAAGCCGACCACGCTCCGACTGAACCGTTCAATGAGATCTGGGTTTTATCAAAGCCTGTTACGGGTAATGCTGGGTGGATGCTGGCCGGAATACAGCAAGCCTAAACAGACTCTGCAATAATGGTGGCGATGTAATTGCCGCTCGCACACTCGGCGAGCGGCATTTTTTTGATCCGATCAGATGGCTTGCCGAGGTCGGCGTGCTAAAGAATTCCCCATGCCAGAACCTGCTAAAAATAATTTTCCCGTCATCGCATCTTATCTGCTTGCTGCCGCTGCCTTGATTCAGGTTATGTCTGGCGGCTTGCTCGCTGCGCTGTATTCTGGCCTGCTGGTTTATGCGCTTGTACATTTGCTCGCCCCAACCTTAGGCAAGCGTATTGGTAGTCAGCGTGCACGCGTGATTGCGGTTGCCGTGCTGGGGTCATTGATTGTGCTGTTGTTGACGCTAACTGTTTGGGTGGCAGTATCGTTCTTTTTATCGGAAGCGGGCAGCCTGCCGGTAATGCTTAAAAAAATGGCGGACTTGATTGATCAATCTCGCGCGCAAATTCCTGACTGGCTTGCATCGTACCTCCCTGAAAGCGCCGAGGCGTTGCAACAAACCCTGACGAAATGGCTGCGCGAACATGCAGGGGAAGCAAAAAGTATTGGCGAACAAACAGGCCGGCTGATTGTGCATCTTCTCATCGGCATGGTGATCGGTGCGCTAGCCGCGTTGTATGACACGACGCAAGTTCATCATTACCGACCGCTGGCGGCCGCTCTGCATCAGCGCATCGTTAACCTGCACAACGCGTTTCGACAGATTGTCTTCGCGCAGGTGCGCATTGCCGCACTCAACGCTTTGTTCACCGGGATATTTTTGTGGGTGGCTTTGCCGATGGCAGGTATTCATTTGCCTTTCGTGAAGACCTTGATCCTGATCACGTTTGTCGCTGGCTTGTTGCCGGTAGCGGGAAATCTGATTTCTAACACGGTGATTGTCGTCATCAGCCTGTCGCACTCATTGACTACTGCTGCTGCGGCACTGCTATTTTTGATCACGATTCATAAGCTCGAATATTTCTTGAATGCCAAAATTATTGGCACACAAATTAATGCGCGGTCGTGGGAATTACTTGGTGCGATGCTGCTGATGGAATCCCTGTTCGGGATTCCTGGTGTAATCGCCGCGCCGGTTTTTTATGCGTATGTAAAAACAGAATTAACCGGCGCGGGATTGGTGTAGATGCCCGCTGTTTTAATCTCTCTTTTCACTCTCTTCATTAATTGCCAGGGCCGAGATTAAATCGACCGGTCTGGCCGAACGTTTGCGTAAGCGAAGATTGAGCATTTCAACAGTAACCGAAAACGCCATGGCCGCATAGATATAGCCTTTGGGCAGATGGTGACCAAAACCTTCTGCGACTAGCGCCACGCCGATGACCACCAAAAACGCGAGCGCCAACACCTTGATGGTTGGGTGGGCCGATACAAATCGGCCAATTGCGCTGGCAAATAGCATCATCAATCCTACGGAAGTAATTACAGCTGCGATCATGACAGCGACTTGATCCACCATGCCTACGGCGGTGATGATCGAGTCGAGTGAAAACACGATATCGATGAGCATGATTTGTAAAATAATTGTGCCGAAAGTCGCGTGAACGATATTGGCATCCCCCTGATGCGAGTCTCCTTCCAGTGTCTGATGAATCTCGCCGACACTTTTCCATAACAAAAATAATCCACCAAATAACAGCACCAGGTCGCGACCCGAAAAAGCTTGGTCGAGTAAGGTGAAAAGCGGTGCGGTCAGGCCAACGATCCACGCCAGCATCAGTAGTAATCCAATTCGCATGAACATCGCAGCAAAAAGTCCGATCTTGCGTGCCCGCTCTTTTTGGTGGGCCGGTAATTTGTCGACCAGAATGGAGATAAAAATCACATTATCGATACCCAACACCAGTTCAAGTGCGGTAAGTGTGGCAAAGGCAAGCCAGACTTGCGGGTCGCTCAATAGTTCAAACATGGATTAACCTCCGGAAAAATCTAATCTGCCATCTTATCAGCGTGCGCAAAACAATTGACTCCCCACATTCTATGAAAATGCGAAGATAATAAGACTATTCTTTCGTAAAAAACGAAGCTGGAAAAATGACAAAGTCAGTCCATTTAAATTTTCGTCATCTACATTATTTTTGGGTAGTCGCCAAAGAGGGGAGCGTGACGCGTGCCGCCGAACGACTCAATCTGGCCGTGCAAACAGTCAGTGCCCAGCTCGCTTCGTTAGAGCAGTCCGTGGGGAAGTCGTTGTTCAGCACGCAAGGGCGGCGTCTAGTCTTGACCGAAGCGGGGCGTGTTGCGTTGCGCTACGCGGATCAGATATTTTTACTCGGTGAGCAGCTCCAGGATGCATTGAGCGAGACCGGGATTGACCGGACAATGCGCCTGACAGTTGGCTTATCCGATTCGCTTCCCAAGCTGATCGCTTCGCGCCTGCTGGACGCGGCACTGGCCTTGCCGGAGCGCGTCAAACTGGTGTGCTTCGAGGGTCAGTTCGAATCCTTACTGGGTGAATTGTCGGTGCATAAACTAGATGTTGTATTGACCGACCGAGCTGTGCCACCCGGGACAAATTTGCGGGTGTTTAGTCATTTGCTTGGCGAGACTGAGATCAGCCTATATGGTGTGCCGGCGCTTGCAAAACAATATGTGCCGGATTTTCCGACGAGCCTGCGAGGTGCGCCGATGTTACTCCCCACACGCAATAACGCCATTCGCGCGCGTATTGATCATTGGTTTGAATCACAGGATGTGCGCACCGACGTGATCGGTGAATTCGACGACAACGCCTTATTGCAGTCCTTTGGGGGTAATGGTCGAGGACTGTTTCCCGCACCGTCGATTTTGGCCAAAGAGGTTAGGGAGCAGTTTGATGCAATTCCGGTGGGTGTGATGCACGGCGTGCGCGAGCAGTTTTATGCCATCTCGACAGAGCGCAAGATTCAGCATCCTGCAATCGAGGCGATCCTGACAGCGATGCATGGCAGGGTGTTTAAAAAAAGAACCGGCTGAAAGCCGGCTCTGGTTCCTGCTTCGATTCGGATCGCAAAATCAATATAAACTGCTGATCCAGTGCGCCAGATTTTCCATATCGTTTTCTGACAGCGTCTGCGCCAGACTTGTCATGTTGCCTGCGTCATTGTTACGCTCCCGCGCCTTGAAATTTTTCAGTTGCGTGATGATGTAGTCCGGATGTTGACCCGCTAAACGAGGGATCTCGTTTTGGCCGGACATGCCACCCATGTGACACATTGCACACAGCGATTCTTCGGCTTTGGCCGCGCCTGCCTTGATACGCTGCGGATCTGAAGTGAATGTACTTCTTTGCTGCTTTTGCGATGAAAAATACGCAGCCAGATCGTGCATATCCTCCTTCGATAGGTTTGCCGCCATTGGCGACATCATTGGATTTTTGCGACGTCCTTCTTTGTAATCTTTCAATTGCAGATACAGGTAACGTGCGTTTTGTCCCGCCAGCGTTGGAAACATACTGACCGGCGCATTACCTGTTGCACCATGGCAGGCGGCACAGGCCTCGGCTTTTTTCTTACCTGCTTCGATATCTTGAGCGTGAGCGCTAAACGAAAGCGAGGTCAGCGCCAAGATGGCAATGATGAGTCCACGAAATATCATGATCAAACCTTAAAGGCGCGTTTTAGATAAAAAAGAGGCTGCCGGAAGGCAGCCTCTTTGCACAACAAACTACTTACAGTGCGAACACAAACACGCTATTGCCGCGCTTGAAGTCCATCTGCGAATTGCCGCCAGCAGCAACGGCGATGTACTGCTTGCCGTTAACCGTGTACGAGGTAGGTGGAGCGTTCACACCTGCGCCGCACTGGTACTGCCACAAGACTTTGCCAGTTTTTGCATCGTAGGCTTTGAACCAGCCATTACCTTCGCCTGCAAACACAACATTACCAGCGGTTGCCAGAACGCCGCCGATCATTGGCTGAGCCGTTTTGGTTTTCCATGCAATTTTGCCGGTGTCCAGATTGACAGCCGTCACGTTGCCGAACTGCTCTTCACCTGGAACGTTTTTGAACGCGCCGCCCAGCCACAGTTTGCCGCCTGGGTAAGCAGAGGCTTCAACGTGGTAGGTCATTGGCTGCTCAAGATTGGCAGCGAATGCCAAACGCAGTGGTGGGTTCACAGCCATTGGGGACCACTCAACGCCACCATTAGCACCCAGCGACATACGGGTACCTTGTGGTGTTGGCAGGCTCCACAGACCTTCTTGGGAAACCATTGCTTCGGAGAAGCGAATCAGGTTGCCATTGCTGCGGTCGTGCATGTAGATGTGGCCGGTTTTACCACCGTGGATCACACCTGGAATCATCTTGCCGCTCTTGTCCTTGATATCGACCAGAATTGGTGGCGAGACTGCATCCAGATCCCATACGTCATGGGCGATGTACTGGTAGTGCCACTTGTAGTTACCGGTATCGAGATCAACAGCGATCATCGAATTGGTGTACAGGTTGTCACCAGGACGCTCGGCGCCGTACAGGTCAGGAGATGGGTTGCCTGCAACGAAGAACACTGTACGGGTCTTCTTGTCGACAGCTGGTGTCATCCAGACACCACCACCCAAGGTTTTGTAGAAGTCGCCGCCGTTTTTGGCCAACGCTGCTTTTTCGGCTGCGACATCACGCTTCATGTTGCGACCGGTTGCATCGTTTTCAGCGAACACACCCTCATGACCCTTTTCAGGAATCGTGTGGAAGGTCCATGACAGCTTACCGCTGTTGGCATCGAACGCTTTAACGAAACCACGCACGCCATACTCGCCGCCGTTGGTACCGATGAGCACTTTGCCGTCAACGACGGTTGGTGCCATTGTTTCGCTGTAACCGAGTTCTGGATCAGCGATCTGTGTTTCCCACAGCAGCTTGCCCGTCTTTGCATCAAGTGCGACGAGTTTTGCGTCGAGCGTACCCATGAAGAGTTTGCCTTCTGAGACAGCAACGCCCTTGTTGTTCGGGCCGCAGCAGTAGGTCGACACTGGGCCGATCTTCTGCTTGTAGTGCCAGTACTGCTCACCCGTGGTTGCGTTGACGGCGTATACGTGGTTATACGACGTCGTCAGGAACATCACGCCGTTGACGACCAGCGGTGCAGTTTCCATCGACTCCAGCATCGCGGTTTGCACCACGAAAGCAGGACGCAGCTTCGACACATTGCTGGCGTTGATTTGCGCTGCAGGATGGTAGCGGGTCTGCTCGTAACTACCGTTTGGCAGCAGCCAGTTTTTGCTATCTTTGGCAGCGCTGTCGAGCATTGATTGACTGACCGAGCCGAAATTCGGCATGGAGATAGGCTTGATGCCTGCTCCGGAGATCGGTTCTTGCGCATAGGCCGAGCCAGCCAGCACGAGGCTGGTAGCGGCTAGCGTTTTAAGCATCTTATTCAGAGCCATGTAGCTTCCTCTCTTGGTGGGTTTAGAGTCTCTTTTGTCCAGCATTTCAGGTAAACCAACAATGCATCAATTGACGCAAAATTCGTTCATCATTTTGCAGACCCTTAGGGCTAAATCTGCTTTCTGGACATTCTTATTGACGGCAATAAAAAACACATTATTATTGCGCCCGATGATCGTAGTGTTTGTTAGGCCAATTGGCAATAGAAAACATGGAAAAATTGAGGCGTATATATATGAAATTAATGACCGGAAGTTTTGCTATTTTTATCGCTTTGTTAAGTTTTAACGCCGTGCACGCGCAGCCAGTAGATAACCCGCACAGCCTGTCGCTCGCTGCGGTGAGGGCCGGCAATTTACCCAAATTGCAAAATTTGATCGAGCAGCAGGGTGCCAATATGAATTCGCGTAACCGGCCCGGCGAAAGCCTGCTGATGATGGCAATCAAAGCTGGGCATGCCGATATCGCGCACTACCTGCTCGATAAGGGCGCCAACGTGAATGTGGCTAATACTTCCAAAGTAACGCCTTTAATGGCTGCGGCGTTTGCGGGTGATCTAAATATGGCAACGCGCCTAATCGATAAAAACGCCGACATTCACGCCGTTGATCAGCTAAAAAAGACAGCGATGGTTTACGCAGCCGGTCAAGGCAGCATGGAGATTGTCTCCTTGCTGATTGAACGGGGTGTTGACGTCAATGCGCGCTACCCTAACGAATTGACGGCATTGATGTGGGCGGCGGGCTCAGGTCATGCAAAGGCTGTGGCTGTTTTGCTAGATAAGGGCGCCGATACTGCTTTACTCGACAATCGCGGCAAGACTGCCCTGCAGATTGCCGACGAGGCAGGTCAGCTTGATGTGAAAAAATTGTTAATGGAACGTGCTGCGAAATAAACCTGTTTGCGATAAAAAAAGCCTGCGCGCAAAACGTGCAGGCTTTTTTTTATCGCAAACGTCATCAAGGTTTCTTGAGCTCGATTTCGAATTGCGCAAACCACGCAGCGACGTTTTCAATGTCTGTATCCGACAAAGGTTTGGCGATCACATTCATTTGCTCGTGGTGGCGCTTACCGTCACGAAATTGTTTGATCTGGCTGGCCAGATAGGGCTCAGGTTGGCCCGCTAGTGACGGTATACCGGGCAAGTGGCTGATACCGTTTTGGCCGTGACACATGACGCAGCCTTGCGAGACCGTTGCGCCGGCATCGATGTCTGCCGAAAAGGCGACCGGGCATAGGCTTGCGCTTAACAAGCCCAGTAAAAGGGATAACAGTAATTTCATTTTATGGCTCTGATTCTGGTTCTGGGTCTGAAGGATGAAAGCAAAGACTAAACTAAGTTCATAAAAAAATCGCCTGCCACGATTACTCGGGACAGGCGACTTTCGAAAACAAGCCTGCTACTCAGCCCTTGCATCTGGATGTGTGCCAAGGAGGAAACCTTGTCACACATCCGCAGCAAAGCGTTGCAGCGGCGACAGTCGATTAGTTGCCGGCGTAACTGATGCGATAGATCGCGCCAGCGTAGTCATCGGAAACCAGGATCGAGCCGTCTGGCATGTTGGCGACGTCAACTGGACGGCCCAATGCGCGCTTGCTCACTGGGTCGAGGAAGCCATCTGCAAACACTTCCGCTTTGCCAGCCGTACCGTCGGCCTTGATGGGCACGTAGTTAATCAGGTAGCCACTTGGCTCAGTACGATTCCATGAACCATGGGATGCAACGAAGAGGCCGCCCTGGTACTTGGTTGGAAACGCCTTGCCCGTGTAGTGCGTCAGGCCAAGTTGTGCCTGGTGGGCAGGGAACTCAACTTGTGGGAACACGGCATTGGCTGGCTCTGCCATGTCTTTCAAGTCAGGTGCTGCACCTGAACCAGCAACTTTGAATTTGCCGTTCCAGTATGGGAAGCCAAAATGCTGACCGGCTTTGGTCAGGTGGTTCAGCTCGCCTGGTGGGACGTCGTTGCCCAGACCGTCGACTTGATTGTCAGTCGTCCAGATAGTTTTGTCTTTCGGGCTGACATCGATACCAGCTGGGTTACGCATACCCATTGCGTAGACTTCACGGCCTGAACCGTTGAAAGGGTCCATGCGCACAACGCCACCGATACCGACTTTGTTGTACAGGTCGATCTTGTCTTTAGGTTGCACGTTGAATGGCTGACCCAAGGTGATGTAGAGCTTACCGTCATCAGCCACACGGCAGACACGACCGGTGTGGTTGAAGGACTGCTCTTCAACCGGAATCAGGCCGCCTTCTGGCACGACTGTGATCACGGCAACGTCCGGGCCTTCATAGAAATATTCAGCCGCTGGGAAGTTGAGCACGCGGTTGGATTCAGTAACGATCAGGAAGCCGTCCTTGGTCCAGCACACGCCGTTAGGGTTGCTGAATTTGATCGATGGAGCGAATGATTTGACTTCGTCGGCAACGTTGTCGTTGTTACGGTCGGTCACGGCCCAGACTGTGGTCTTGCGGGTGCCAACGAAGAGCATGTTGGTCGATGGTGCAACAGCCATGTAACGTGCATCAGGAACGATCGCGTAGAGCTCGATCTTGAAGCCCTCTGGCAGTTTTATTTTCTTCAGGTTGGCTTTGATCGCGTCGGCATTTTTGCCGCCTTGATCCACGGTCTTGATATTCATATCAGTTGCCGTGTTTTTCATTTGTTGCAGGGTCGACAGATTGTCAGCGGCGAAAGCCGAGGCTGAAAAAGCCAGGAACATTGCGGACGCCAGTGCGCCTTTTACGAATACATTAGATTGTGCCAATTTTATCTCC
>CAMBFZ010000014.1 GCA_945866125.1 Bordetella parapertussis | reverse complement strand
TTTGCCACTTCGGCTGCCGCATCATCTCCAAAGCGAAGCCATGCTACAGATACGCCAAGCCAATCTGCCAGAGTACGCAGTTTAGGCTGCGCAGGTATTGCCTCGCCTGTTAGCCATTTTCGTACTGCGTGTGGGGTTACGGGCGCATGGGTGTTGAGCGCATTAAATTCGCGCCACACATCAACCACTAGCTTGGACTTATTGGTTTGCTCAAGCGCAAGTGCAAACCGCTTGGCGAATTCCGTACGCTCTTTAATCGCTTCTAATTGTTGAAGGTGCACGATATTTTAGTGGCGACTAAATGCCAAAATTTATTGGCAAAAAATATTAGCCGCTGTGCTGGAATTTGTCTAGCTCGTAAGGGCGCCAAGGGTTTGCGACGACGGTCTTCACTCACTGCAACTTTGTTTAATCACACTATTTTTCAGTAACAAATTGCAAAATATTTAATAAATTATTGTTTGGAAAGGAAAAATTGACACAGCACCACGTTTTAGATAGCGTACTGCTTGCTCAAAGTATTCTCATGGTGACCTAGCCACTTGCGTCTTGGAGCGAATATCAAAAATCGACGTGTAATCTCGCAAACATAATTTGCTCGATTGATCGTCAGTTTTCTAACTCTTAAGGAGATGTAGATGTATTCGTACATTAAAAAAATATTGCTGGCTTTGGCTGGTGCCACTTTGGTTTTCCAATCGCCCATCGCTTTGACGGCTGAACCATTAATCAAAGTAGATGACGACTCATTCAAGTGCATCACTAGCATGACCAAGGTTGGACATTTTTATGTCGACAATCTCGTGGGTAATGTAGCTGGCACTGTTAAGGTTGCCAAAGACGGCAAAGGCGAGTATCCACCTGGCTCGGTTCTCCAGCTCATGCCCAACGAAGTCATGATCAAACAACAGAAAGGCTACAGCTCTGCTACCAAAGACTGGGAGTTTTTCTGGATCGATGTGGACAAGAAAGGGCAAAAGATTTACACACGCGGCTTTGCTGAAGTCAACAACCGCTTCGGGTTGAATTGCTTTGCGTGCCATGTACAAGCCAGACCCGAACATGATTTTACTTGTGGCAAGGGCTCAGAGAATGGCTGCGCCCCTATTCCTGTGACGCAAGCCATGTTCGGTGCTCTGCAAAGAACAGATCCTCGCTGCCCTGGCTCCGATCTAGTGAGTGCCGAGGATGCAATTGCACTGAAAGATTTGGGTGAAATTGTCAAGGCGTTGACAGAGAAGAAGTAAGCCAAGTATTGCGTCCGATAGCTGTATCGCGAGGTTTACTCAATCCCATACTTCTTTACTCTCGCGTTTTTTTAACCCCGTACAAGACTGTATGGGGGTTTTTTATCGAATCTTCGCTCTCCATGACTTGCGCTGAAATTTCAGCGTAGATTTTTTTCGCCAAGAAAATCTACTCACAATCAGGTATTTTGTGCTTTGTGGGCTTATGGAGCGAACTGCGTTCGCTTGCAGTTTCAAAAAGCTTCGCTTTCTTCGCTGCTTTTTTTTGATTGATTGAAGAAGGAATGATTCAAGAGATCTTTGACTGGAAACAGTGCTTGCTGGGTTGTTCGTTTCATTTATTTGGTGCTTATGCATCAAGCAAGAATGTGATTAGATAACGTCAAAAACCACTACTTTTTCTTTTTGCTCGCAGTCATGGCTCGCGTTAACTCTAGCAAATGGAGTTTTTCAACACGAGTAAGCCTGCGGTACTCAGTGACTAGTGCTTGTTCTTGCGCCGACAAACTGCGTGCTTTCTTATCGCCTGTTTCATCTCCAAAGCGAAGCCAAGCTACTGACACGCCAAGCCAATCTGCCAAAGTTCGCAGTTTTTCTTGTGTGGGCAAAGATTTCCCCAGAACCCATTTGCGAGCCGCAACATGACTCACAGGCGCATGGGCATTGAGCGCATTAAATTCGCGCCACACATCAACTATTCTCGTAGATTTATTTGCTTTCTCAAGCGCAAGCGTTAGTCGCGCTGAGAATCCCTCACGCTCTTCTGTTGCTTTTGATTGTTGGAGCTGCGTCATGTTGGCTTGGCAACTGAGCGCCAGAATTGGTGGATGACACACAGTAGGCGCTGTGCTGGAATTTGTCTAGCTCGAACACTGAGCAGAAGGCATTTAGTGTCATTTTCTGGAATATTCTTCTTTAATCACTCTAACCACCTGCAATAGCACGCGCCATCTTGCGTAACCCCAAATGGCAACGCTGGTGCTCAAGTGGTTTGGGAAAGCGACATGCACTCCTAATCAGTCAATGCATAAAAGAGATGCCATACCCAGCTAGTGCGAGTTTCCACTTGCTTTAAGCATTTATAGTTCCAGTCACCCACTTCTTGCCTGCACATCCCTACCTGCATTGCATAACGTTGATTCTCAACCCTGACTAAACTAGTAGCTAACCATACCGTACTCGCCAATGACAGTATCAAAAATACTCCGTTAATTTTCATCGCTGCCCTCGATAATAGTTATTCTAATTTTATGTTTCATTAAAACATACCCAGTGGGTTGCATCACGATCACCCACCAGCTATCTCATGTGCCATCTTGCGTAGCTCCACATGTCCATAGTGTTGCTCAATCATGGCAACGCTGGTGCTCAAATGCCTGGCTAGCGTATACACAGTCATGCGGTTGTAAGTCAGTGCCATTGTTGCGTAGTAATGCCGCAAGCTGTACATGGTTCTCTGCTTGCCGTTTCTGGTGTCGTACAACAAATTCAGTTTATCTAACAATCTGGCAAACATTCTGCCAAATGCCGTAGTCATGTCGCGATCGTCCACTCTAAACACATAATCAGGCAAACGACGCTGCAGAAATTGCTCGAATGTACCTGCTGCCCACGCAGGATTTAGCCTTCGCAGTCTGTCCAGATAGCGCACTGTGTTGTGACGTGCAATCACTTCATGTTGTCCAGTCTTACCGCGCACATGCAGCATCAGGTACCTACGAGCATCTTGCTCAAAAAACTCAATGTGCTGCCACTGAAGATTCATGCCTTCTGTGCCTGCTCGGATGCCAGTATTTGCTAGTACCAACACATAGTTACGCAGCATGTTGCGAAGTACAGTTTCATTGCCCCGTCGCGCTTCCCCCACCCAAGTTCGCATGCCTTTATACAGCTGAGTGTAGTCCTCAAGTCTAAAGTCGGGACGTCGTTGACTCTTGACCCCGTCGTTACGTAGCAAGGGCAGCTGAAATTTAGTCATGTAGCCACGCTCGATGGCTTCATCAAACACACGATTCAGTGCTGAGTTGTGGTTGTTGATCACGCTAGCACTTGGCATTCGTCCCAATATCTCAAAACGTTCTCGCTCGAACTGAGCAAGCACTGCATTGTCGATGCGATCAACGTTGTGATTGCCCAACAAAGGAATCAGGTAGTTGTTGATCACTTGCGTGTAGGTTTTATAGGTTGATTTACCTCGTCCAGATTTTTCCAATTCCGCCATGCGCCTGATCGCAAGTCGTGCAACACTTTTGAAGCGCTTGTTGACTACAGGCATGCCATGACGTTCTTTAAACCATGCTTCAGTTACTAGATCCACTGCCCGTTGTTTGGCATCAGCTAGCTCATCGCACTTTGTAGTTGAACGCTCCCACTTGCCGTGCACTTTGTAGCGCACATGCCAACAGGGGCTTAGAGGGCGTTTAAACAACGTTTCCTTGCCCTCCAGTGTGTGAACAGTGTCTTCGCTTTTTTGGGGCATTTATGCAATGGGCTAATCGCTTGAAATTAGCCCAAACATTACGCCCCAAACCGTATGGATATTTGATTTTTTGTGCAACGACTGTGCAACGCCAAAATCAAGGAAAATTAACAGGAAAACTATGGAAGGCTTGAAAAGCCGCATGGATAGTGGTGCCCGAGACCGGAATCGAACCGGTACGCCCCCTCTCGGGTAAGCGGCGGATTTTAAGTCCGCTGTGTCTACCAATTTCACCACTCGGGCTAGGAGCAGAATCTCAGGCGTTGCACCTGAAGCCGACATTGTAAGTCAGACAACCAACAAAAAAAGCGCCTTTGCGCTTTTTTTAGAATATGGAGGCGGGGGTCGGGATCGAACCGGCGTAAACGGCTTTGCAGGCCGCTGCATAACCACTTTGCTACCCCGCCAAGGGAGCGTATTGTAACCGTGATTGCGTAACTTTGGTAAGCCCCGAGCGAACGCTTTACTACATGCCGCGTGCGTCACCCAAACAGCTCACCAATGAAAAAGGGAAGCCTTGCGAGCTTCCCTTTTAAAATTTTGGAGCGGGAGAAGAGTCTCGAACTCTCGACCTCAACCTTGGCAAGGTTGCGCTCTACCAACTGAGCTACTCCCGCGTAAAACAGAAACAAGATTATAAACGGTAACGAGGCTTTGTCAAGCAATGCGACCGTAAAAATTTATCAAGTCCACTTATAGGTCAGAGCGATCTTTGATCATCGGCCAGGCTTTACGCAAATAATAAAACATCGACCAGATCGTCAGCACGGCCGCAATGTCCAGTAAACGCTGACCCAGATACAGCGTATCGACACGGTCAAACAAAGGATCCGCGTAGAGCAGCATCGGAATGGCCAGCATCTGCGCGAAGGTTTTTATTTTGCCGATGGAGCTGACCGCCACTGACTTGGAGGCCCCTATCTGTGCCATCCATTCACGCAGCGCGCTAATGGCGATTTCGCGGCCGATGATGATGAATGCAATGACGGCATCGGTGCGCCCTAACTGCACCAGCAACAACAAGGCACCGGCGACCATTAATTTATCCGCCACCGGATCAAGAAACGCCCCGAAGGCCGAGGTCTGGTTCCAGCGCCGCGCCAGGTAACCATCAAACCAGTCGGTGACGGCTGCCACTACAAAAATGATGGTCGCCGAAGTACCCTGTTCATGCGGCGTCAGCCACGTTGGTGGCAGATAAAATACGCCGACGACCAGCGGGATTAAGGCCACGCGCAACCAGGTCAGCAGCATTGGAATAGTCAAGGGCATTGAGGCTTCTTGTCGTGTGAGGCGTCATCGAAACGCCGAGCAAGGTCTAATTTAATGTAATTGTCGGTAAATGTCTTCTGCCAGCTGACGCGAGATGCCTTCCACCGAGGCGATTTCTTCGACACTGGCGTCAGCCACGCCGCGCAGTCCGCCAAAGCGCGCTAGCAGCTTCTGCCGCCGTTTGGCGCCGACCCCTTCAATTTCTTCCAGCCTTGAGGTCTGACGGGCCTTGGCGCGCTTGGCACGCATGCCGGTAATGGCAAAGCGATGCGCTTCGTCGCGAATTTGCGCAATCAGCATGAGTGCGGCAGATTCCTTGCCTAATTCCAGCGCGGCTCGCCCATCGGCAAAAATGAGGGTCTCGAGTCCGACCTTGCGTCCCTCCCCTTTGGCGACGCCGACGATGAGGCTGATATCCAGCCCGAGCTCAGCCAAGACCTGCCGCGCGATCTCGACCTGACCCTTGCCGCCGTCGATGAGTACGATGTCCGGCATCACGCCTTCACCGTTGGCGACTTTTTCGTAGCGCCGCATGAGTACCTGCCGCATGGCCGCGTAGTCGTCGCCCGGCGTGATGTCGTGAATGTTGTAGCGCCGGTATTCGCCGTTTTGCATTTGATGATGATGAAAGACGACGCAAGATGCCTGCGTGGCCTCGCCCTGCGTGTGGCTGACATCGAAGCATTCCACCCGCAAGGCCTCCCTGTCAGCGACATCGATGCCGAGTGTGTCAATCAGCGCACTGGTGCGCGCCTGCTGCGAGCCTTGCTCGGATAACAGCCGCGCTAGTGCCAGCTCGGCACCTTTGATGGCCATCTCTTGCCACTGCCGCCGCTGACCCTGCGGCTGAAAGATGAGATTGATCCGGTGCCCACATTGCTCCATGAGGGCCAACATCAACTCAGGCTCGTCGAGTTCGAGGTTGATGATGAGCGTAGTGGGAATAAATTTGTCGAGGTAGTGCTGCGCCAGAAAAGCTTTCAGCACTTCGATTTCAATGGCGCTATCGACGACGGCTAAGGCGCCATCTAGGTGAGAAGGAAAATAGGCCCGGTCGCCCAAGTGCCGCCCGCCGCGCACCATCGCGAGGTTGACGCAGGCGCGGCCGCCCTGCACGATGACGGCAAGGATGTCGATGTCGGTATCACTGCCGGTCTCCATGCTTTGCTGGTGCAGGATGCGCGAGAGTGCCGTGATCTGGTTGCGCACGGCTGCGGCCTGTTCGAATTTGAGTTCGGCGGCATAGGCGTGCATTTTTTGTTCGAGCGTGCGCATTAATTCGCTCTGACGACCACGCAAAAATTGCGCCGCATTATCGACGTCGGCGGCATAGTCGTCTTTGGAAATAAGGTTCACACAAGGTCCGCTGCAGCGATGAATCTGATGCAGTAAGCACGGCCGGGTGCGGTTAGCAAAGACGGAGTCTTCGCAGGTGCGCAGCAAAAAAATCTTTTGCAGGATCTGCATCGATTCTTTGACGGCCCAGGCGCTGGGGAACGGGCCGAAGTATTGATTTTTTTTATCCACCGCGCCACGGTAGTAGGCCATGCGGGGATACGCGCCGCCTGAGAGTTTCAGATAGGGATAAGATTTATCGTCACGAAAAAGAATATTGAAACGCGGTTGCAGCGTCTTGATCAGATTGTTTTCGAGGATCAGCGCTTCCGCTTCGCTGCGTGTGACGGTGGTCTCAAGGCGCACGATGCGATCGACCATCATGGCCGTGCGCGGGCTGGCGAGATTTTTCTGAAAATAACTACTGACGCGCTTTTTTAGGTCGCGCGCCTTGCCCACATAAAGCAGCTTGTCCTGCGTATCAAAATACCGATAGACCCCGGGCAGATGCGGCAGGCTGGCGACTTCAGCGAGCAACGCAGCACGGGGATCGGCGGGGGCAGCGGAGTCAGCAGGTGCGACGGGTTCAGCCATTATGTGGATACAAGATTTTTTATCTGGCTCGGAGCGGATTGCAATCGTATCTCAATCGTATTTTGCGCGTCCTAACGAACACTACGCTAATGATTTGACCAATGCCCTAGCCGCTTTGTAAGGTGCATCAGCCTGCAAGGTAGTCCAATCCGGTGCGGCGCTCTGGGGCAGCATTGTGCGCAAGCGTTGGGCTGAACGTGCCGCGTCGATACTGCGGGACGGATCGAGGCCTTGCAGCAGCGCGTCGGCTTTATCTGGCGCGTTACAGATCAGGACCATGTCGCAGCCAGCGGCGAGTGCTGCGTGTGCGCCCTGAACGACGTTGCCGGCAACACTAGCGCCTTCCATGGACAAATCGTCACTGAAGATGACGCCTTCGAAGCCCATTTTTTTACGCAGCAGCGACAACCATTTTTTTGAAAATCCGGCAGGATGTTTGTCAAAGGCCGGATAAATCACATGCGCGGGCATCACGGCGGCGAGGCTCATGCCCAGCCAGTCATAGGGCGCCGCGTCTTCTTTGACGATGGCCGCGGGGTCGCGCTCGTCCACCGGTATCTCGGTATGCGAGTCGGCTTTGACAAAGCCGTGCCCGGGAAAATGCTTGCCGCAATTAGCCATGCCAGCCAATGCCAGCCCATGATTGAGGCTTTTGGCCAGCAAGGTCACCACGCGCGGGTCACGATGAAAAGCCCGGTCGCCAATGACGCCGGATTCGCCGTAGTCGAGATCTAGCACCGGCGTAAAAGATAAGTCGACGCCGCAGGCACGTAATTCGGCAGCGAGTACGTAGCCAAGTGCGGTGGCCGCTTTACAGGCGGCTAACACATCACGCTCCCATAACGCACCCAGCGCCCGCATCGCAGGCAGGCGGGTAAAACCATCGGTACGAAAACGCTGTACGCGCCCCCCTTCGTGGTCGACTGCGATGAGCACGCCCGGCCGCGCGGCATGAATGGCGGCGCACAATGTCGTGAGTTGCGCCCTGTCGGTATAGTTTCGCGCGAACAGAATCACCCCACCCGTTAGCGGATGACGAATGCGGCGCAGGTCGTCGGCGTCGAGCGTGGTGCCCTCGACGTCGAGCATAACGGGACCAAGCGGTGCGGCTACAGAGTTTGAATTCATTCTTGTTTCTCCACAATGACGAAAGCCACAGCGTATTCGGCTTCATCGGTAATGGTTACCTGCGCTGTCAGGCCGTGTTGTTGCATGAAGGTCGTCAGCGCGCCGCTGGTGACGACGATGGGCTTGCCGCCGGGTGCGTTTAAGACTTGCATGGCGCGCCAGGTCATGGGCATGCGCATGCCTAGTCCAATCGCTTTTGAAAAAGCTTCTTTGGCGGCAAAGCGGGTCGCCAAAAAACGTAAGCCGCGCACGGCGACTTTATCTTTGCGACGATGGTATTTTTCGAGCTCATCAGGGCCCAGAATTTTTTCAGCAAAACGGTCGCCACGGCGACCGAGCACGGCCGCGACGCGTTCTATCTTCAAGATGTCGGTGCCGATACCGAAGATCATGCTTGTCGTGCCTTGATCATGATTGCCTTCATCTCACGCACCGCCGCTTGCCAGCCCACAAACACGGCGTGGGCAACGATGGCATGCCCGATGTTGAGCTCGGTGATGTCGGGTATGGCGGCAATCGCTTGTACGTTGGTGTAATGTAGTCCGTGCCCGGCATTGACTTTGAGCCCGCACTTGACGCCTGCTGCGACACCATCATGGATCCGTAATAGTTCTTTTTGCTGCTCGCTCTCGCTATGGGCATCGGCATAACGTCCGGTATGCAGTTCGATGACGGGGGCACCTGCCTCCGCTGCTGCCGCGATCTGCTCGCGGTCGGCGTCGATGAAAAGGGACACGCGTATACCCTGCTGCTGCAACTGCATGACAGCAGCACGCACCTGCGGAAAAAAACGCACGACATCAAGCCCACCTTCGGTGGTGATTTCGGCACGACGCTCGGGCACGAGGCATACGTCTTGGGGTTGGATACGGCAGGCAAAATCAAGCATCTCTGCGGTGACGGCAGATTCAAGATTCATGCGCGTCGCCAGCAAAGGCCGAATGGCTTCGACATCAGCATCTTTAATGTGCCGGCGGTCTTCGCGCAAGTGGAGCGTGATGGCATCAGCCCCCGCCTGCTCGGCCAGTAACGCTGCCTGGATGGGGTCGGGGTAAGTGGTGCCACGCGCATTGCGCAGGGTGGCAACGTGATCGATGTTGATACCAAGATCGATGGCGGGATGGTTAGGCTGAAGAAAACTCATAAAGACAATGTACCGAAAAAGAGGGTCATTAGAGATGCAAGAGGTCGATCAAGATCTGCCTGGTATTGAGCGGCGCGCCACCCAAATGGTGGGCGAGTAAAGCGCGCATCAGAAATTTACTTTGGCTCTGCGTGGTGGCGT
The DNA here is from genome assembly GCA_945866125.1 of Bordetella parapertussis. Classification (GTDB taxonomy): domain Bacteria; phylum Pseudomonadota; class Gammaproteobacteria; order Burkholderiales; family Burkholderiaceae_D; genus Pernthalerella. Next base: position 91,209 of record CAMBFZ010000014.1, on the reverse strand, counting down.
CACTGTAGTCTTCGCGCGCCATATCAATGAGCGTTTTGCCTGCCACCACGGGCGCAGTATCGCTGACATAGGCTTCACGCGGACCGCGTTCGGGTTCGACGACATAGAGCAGTTCAGGCTCGACTGGCTCGCCGGTGGTGACCGATACGGTCAGGCTACCGGCAACGCCTGTTTCTTTGAGCAGCGCGAGTTCAAATTTGCGCAACACAATCGCGGCAGGCTCATCGTGCGCGAGTTGATTCAGTGCAGCGACGTAGTGGTCAAACAAAACCGGATGCGGATCGTCGCGTGCGAGCAATCTCACCAGCAATTCATTGAGATAAAAACCGCACAGCAGCGCAGCACGTTCGAGCGGCAACAGCCCGCCGATCCATTCGGCAGCAATCAGGGTGCGTACTTCGGATTTACCGCTCCAACCCAATTGCAAAGGCTGAAATGTTTGCAGCGCGCCGCGCAATTTAGAATGGGGACGTTTGGCCCCTTTGGCCATCAATGCAACACGACCGTAGTCGCGCGAAAAAGCATCGACGATCAGGCTGGTTTCTTTGTAGGGATAGCTGTGCAGGACAAACGCAGGCTGGTTGGCGATACGATACTCACGTTCGGCGGGTTTGTTGCGCACCGCGGTGGCCACGGGTCGACTGGCAATGACCGATTGGGGAGGTTGGGCAGCGGGCGCGATCACGCTCATGGCAGCTCGCTTATTCGTAACCGTAGGCGCGTAATCCGGCTTCGTTGTCTGCCCAGCCGGACTTGACCTTGACCCAGATTTCCAGATAGACGGGGCCACCAAACAACTTTTCCATGTCGAGCCGTGACTGGCTGGAGATGTCTTTCAGGCGCGCGCCTTTTTGGCCGATGACCATGGATTTGTGGGAGTCGCGCTCGACTAAGATCGCGACAAAAATCCGGCGTAACTGGCCTTCCTGTTCAAATTTTTCGAGCACTACAGTGCTGGTGTAGGGCAGCTCGTCGCCAACAAAGCGGAATACTTTTTCGCGCACGATTTCGGTGGCAAGAAATTTTTCACTGCGGTCGGTGATGTCATCTTCGTCAAACACAGGATCGTTTTGCGGCAAGTGCAAACGGATCTCGGCTTCGAGACGATCCAGCTGAAAGCGCTGCCGCGCCGAGACCGGCACGATGGCAGTAAAGGGATGACGTGCAGCGACCTGCTGGGCAAAGGGCATCAGCTGCGCTTTGTCCTTGACCTTGTCGGATTTATTGATGACGAGGATGACCGGCACGGTCTTGGGCAGCAGATTGAGCACTTGCACATCGGGATCACCAAAACTGCCCGCTTCGACGACATAGAGGACGACATCGGCAGCGGTTAGGGTGTTGGTGACGGTACGGTTGAGGTTTTTGTTGAGCGGGTTGTTATGACGTGTCTGAAAGCCGGGTGTATCGACGTAGATGAACTGCGCGTCAGCACGCGTCTGGATGCCGGTGATACGGTGCCGGGTCGTCTGCGCCTTGCGCGAGGTGATGCTGACGTTGGCACCGATGAGCATATTCATCAGGGTCGATTTGCCGACATTGGGTCGGCCGACGATGGCGATGTAGCCACAACGGAAATCAGGGTTTGCAGCGAGTTGGGTCATGCGGATTTAGTTTGGTTGACGGCGATGGATAGGCTGTCATCAAGTTCGGCGAGCAGATCTTTTTGGTCGTTATGGTCTTGCTGATCGGGTTGATCGAGTTGATCTTGGACCGATTTTTCCGGCGCTTTTGGACCGGCGCTTTTAGCTACTATTTTGGCGGACTCGTCGCTGTTGCCGGGCTTATCGGCCCTTTTTGGCTCGGCTTTGATCCTGGCAAATTTGACCGGCTCGGGTTGCGCGTCGCCCTGTATGGTGGCGATGCCGGCGAGCTTGAGTTGCGTGGTGCGGGGCTTGCTTTTTTTGGCCGCCGCCGGCGTTTTGATGAAGGCGACCTGTACTGCTTCGAGCGCTAGCTTGGCCGCCGCCTGCTCACCAGCGCGACGACTGCCGCCGGTACCAAAGACTTGAATATCGAGCTTGGGCACGAGACATTCGATTTCAAATTCCTGATTATGTGCAGCGCCATGGGTGGCCACGACATTGTATTGGGGTAGTGCGATTTTTTTACCTTGCAGGTACTCCTGCAACAAGGTCTTGGCGTCCTTGCCGAGGGTCTTGGGGTCGACGGTCTCGAGAATCGGAATGTAGAGCGCACGGATGGTGTCGCGCGCAGCATTAAAACCGCTATCAAGAAAAATGGCGCCAAACAGTGCTTCCAGTGTGTCAGCAAGAATCGACGGACGACGGAAGCCACCGGATTTGAGCTCGCCTTCACCAAGCCGCAAAAACTGCGAGAGCTCAAGCCTTTGCGCGATCTCATAAAGTGACTGCTGCTTGACCAAATTGGCGCGCAAGCGGGACAGGTCCCCTTCGTCGATCTTGGCATAACGATCAAAGAGCAGCGACGCGACCACGCAGTTGAGGACGGAGTCGCCAAGAAATTCAAGCCGCTCGTTGTGCACACTACTATGACTACGATGCGTCAAAGCCTGCTGCAAAAGTGCAGCATTCTGAAACGTATGGCCTAGCCGGGTTTGTAATAGGGTGATGTCCATGTAATCGATGCTGCATTGACGTTAACTGCTTTTATTCTCCAACGAATCAAGATGCGGGCTGCTCCTCGACGCTACTGGCGGTGCTCCCCTTATACTCAATGAGCAGACTCGCCGGACCGGCCAAAGGAATTTTCTTTTGGTAGACAAAATCGACTTGCAAGTCGTCATTGCTGCCACTGATGCTCAGATCGCTGCCGGCGATGGAATCGATGTAACCGGCCGCAGCCAGCTTGTCAAAGCTTGCCCTGAGCTCGGCTGGCGTTTTTGACACCGCTTTCGCCGCAGCGACGGCCTTGCCCACTGCCCAGTACTCAATGACGCTCGGGCCAGCACGCACGCCCAAGACACCGATCAGACCAAATACCAGTAGCGTACAAAGCAAGCCGATCAGGGAAAACCCGTTCTGCCGGCGCGGTAATCGCCGCATTTGATCAGACCGCAATCGCATCGAATGGCTCCTGAAAAACAAGGGTGACACGCAGATCAATCGAAAGGCCCGATGCGCTTGAGGTTACCGAGGTTCATCCAAACGAAAAATGCTTTTCCGACAATATTTTTGTCCGGCACAAATCCCCAATAACGTGAATCCAGACTGTTGTCTCGATTATCGCCCATTACAAAGGTATGTCCAGCCGGCACGGTGCAGGCGAATCCTTCTAGGTTGTAGGTGCAGAGCTCGTGCTGAGGAAAGGCGTCCGGGCTGGGTACGTAAGCGGGAATCCGATCGTCATTGAGGATGCCGTGCACCACGCCGGTGAGGTTTTCGCGATAGTGGCTGTAGTAACTCAGACGCTCTTCATCGAGATAATCGGGCAATTTTTCGTAGACGATTTCTTGGCCGTTGATTGTCAGGCGTTTATTTCTATAAATTATTTTATCGCCGGGGATGCCGACGACGCGCTTGATATAGTCGAGCGCGGGGTCTTTGGGGAATTTGAACACCACCACATCGCCGCGCGCGGGATCGTTGATGGAAATGATTTTTTTATTCACAACCGGCAAACGTATCCCGAAGGTGAATTTGTTTACCAGGATCAGGTCGCCGATTTGTAGCGTCGGGACCATAGAGCTTGACGGGATTTTGAACGGCTCATAGATGAACGAGCGAAATATGAAGACCGCGGCAATCACGGGGAAAAAACTCCCCGTATAAGCGACCCAAGCCGGCGGCACCTCAAAATTTGCAATCAGTTCTGCCCGGCCTGCGGTATCAAGCTTGATGCCGCTGTCAGTCAGGCGTGCGCTGCGTGCATCAAATTCAGCCAGCGCCGCTTCCAATCCTTTACGACGACGTGGCGCCAGATAGTAGCGGTCAAATCCCCAGACCAAGCCGGTGCCCAGAGTCAGCAAAAAAAGGATCAGCGCAAAATTGCCCAGTATGGATTGCAGAGTCATTTATTTATCATCAACTTGAAGTATGGCGAGGAAAGCTTCTTGCGGTATTTCGACCGATCCGACTTGCTTCATCCGTTTTTTACCGGCTTTTTGTTTTTCGAGGAGTTTGCGTTTGCGTGAAATATCGCCGCCATAACATTTGGCAAGCACGTTTTTGCGCAAGGCTTTGACGTTTTCGCGTGAAATAATATTTGAGCCGATCGCTGCCTGAATGGCGACGTCAAACATCTGACGCGGAATCAGTTCGCGCATTTTGGCCGCGACCGCTCTGCCCCGGAAGTTGCTATTGGAACGGTGCACGATGATGGCCAGCGCATCGACTTTTTCTGAGTTGATGAGCATGTCGACTTTGACGACGTCGGCTGCACGGTATTCTTTGAATTCATAATCCATCGACGCATAACCGCGTGAAATTGATTTGAGTCTGTCAAAAAAATCGAGAACGACTTCGGCCATCGGAATTTCATAGGTGAGCTGAACTTGCTTACCGTGATAGCTCATGTTGATCTGCAGACCACGCTTTTGGGTGCACAGCGTGATGACAGCGCCCACGTACTCTTGGGGCATGTAGAGATTGACTGTCACGATGGGCTCGCGCACTTCTTCGATCTTCGAGGGGTCCGGCATTTTTGACGGATTGTCGACCATGATGGTGCTGCCATCGCGCATGATGACTTCATAAATAACGGTGGGCGCGGTGGTGATCAAGTCCATGTCGAACTCGCGCTCCAGCCTTTCCTGCACGATTTCCATGTGCAGCAGCCCAAGGAAGCCGCAACGGAAACCAAAACCCAAAGCCTGCGAGACTTCGGGTTCGTACATCAGTGCAGCATCGTTCAGTTTGAGTTTTTCGAGCGAGTCGCGCAACGCGTCGTACTGGTTGGCCTCCACAGGAAACAATCCCGCAAAGACTTGCGGCTGGACTTCTTTGAAACCCGGCAGTGCCGTCGCAGCGGGCTTGGCTGCCAGCGTGACGGTGTCACCAACTTTGGCAGCCTTGAGTTCTTTGATGCCGGCGATAATGAAACCAACCTGCCCGGCAGAGAGGTTTTCTCGCGCCACCGACTTGGGCGTAAATACCCCAACACTTTCAACGAGATGCTGTGAGCCAGTGGCCATCAGCAAGATTTTTTCTTTGGGCTTGAGCGTACCGTTGATCACCCGCACCAGCATGACTACGCCGACGTAATTATCAAACCACGAGTCAACAATGAGGCATTGCAAAGGCGCATCCGGGTCACCCACAGGCGGCGGCACTTTGACGATGAGCGCTTCGAGTACATCTTGCACGCCCAGACCGGTCTTGGCCGAGCAATGTACGGCGTCGCCAGCTTCGATGCCGATGACTTCTTCGATCTCGGCGATGGCATTGTCGGGGTCGGCCGAAGGCAGATCGATTTTGTTCAGGACGGGTACGACTTCAACACCGAGTTCGAGCGCGGTGTAGCAGTTGGCGACCGTCTGGGCCTCGACGCCTTGCGAGGCATCGACCACTAAGAGTGCACCCTCGCAGGCTGACAACGAGCGACTGACTTCGTAGCTGAAGTCAACGTGGCCCGGTGTGTCGATCAGGTTGAGGTTATAGATTTTGCCGTCGCGCGCCTTGTAGCTTAAGGCCGCGGTCTGCGCTTTGATGGTGATGCCGCGTTCGCGTTCGAGATCCATCGAGTCGAGTACTTGCGCTTCCATTTCACGGTCAGACAGGCCGCCGCAAAGCTGAATGATGCGATCAGCAAGCGTGGACTTGCCATGGTCGATGTGCGCGATGATGGAAAAATTGCGAATATTGTTCATTAACGAATCAGATACAAAAAAAGCGCCCTGTCCGGGGCATTCCCCCAAGCGAGCGCCTTGTTACGGAAGCCAGTCAGACCCGGCATTTTACCGGATTTGATGCCTGAAAGCCGGATTCGGGCCGCATCAAGCCAAATCGGCTGGCCAAATTAGGGCTTATCGCTGTTTGATGACCGACCCAACTGCCCTGGTAGCCGCAGCAAGACCGCGGCGCAATCACTGTTGCAATAACGATATCAGGCCAATTACGTCTCAATGCCCATCCCCGCCGAGAAAGACCCGCACGGCGTTTTCGTCGAGCACGTAATGACAAAGCTGACGTGGCGCCTGCGCATCTCGTATCCCAACGAGTACGGGTACGAGCTCGTCATAGAGGGTCACGAGCGCCGGATCAGCGTCCACATCGATCACGTCGATAGGGATCGCGGCATCGCCCAAGAGCGCATTGAGGGCCTTGAGCATGTCATCGCACAGATGACAGTAGCTACGGGAATAAAGAATAAAACGCGGCATTCACTGGTCCTTGGGATTAAAACAACCGCTAAACGCAACAAGGGCTGCGGGGATACCCGCAGCCCTTGCTTGTCGTCAGAAAACCCTGCGTTTAAGGCTGAGCCGGACGCACAGGAACGAATTGCGAAGAGTCACCCCGACGCACCAGCAAGAGCGCGTTTTTCTTCGGATCAAGCTTGGCGACCAAGGCGTTGAACTGCTTGGCATCGCGCACGTCGGTGTTACTGACACGGACAATGACGTCGCCCGGCTGTAAGCCAGCGCGTGCGGCAGCCCCCTCGGCGACTTCAATGATGACGCCGCCTTCGAGTTTGAGCTCGCGTTTTTGCACATCAGTCAAGTCAGAGACGGCGAGCCCAAGTGCATTGAGCACTTGCTCTTGCTTGGGCTTTTTGTCTTCTTTCTTGGCTACGGTGGTTTCCAATTCCATTTCGGCGACGGTCACGGCCAAGTCACGTTTGGCGCCTTTGCGCCAGACGGTGATGGTGGAACGCGAACCGGGCTTAGTGTTGCCAACCTGACGCGGCAGGTCGCCCGATTTTTCGATTGAGGCGGCGTTAAAGTGGGTGATGATATCGCCTGCTTCGACGCCAGCTTTCTCGGCTGGACTACCGGGCTCGACCCGTGCTACGAGTGCACCTTGGGCGCGCGGCAATCCCAATGACTCAGCGACGTCTTTTGTTACCTCACCAATCTGCACACCGATACGACCACGCACAACCCGGCCGGTGGTTTTAAGTTGCTCGGATACGCGCATAGCTTCGTCAATGGGCACCGCAAACGAGATGCCCATGTAGCCGCCGGAACGGCTGTAAATCTGGGAATTGATGCCCACAACTTCGCCGCGCATATTGATTAACGGTCCACCGGAGTTGCCCGGATTGACCGCAACGTCGGTTTGGATCAGCGGCAGGTAGTCGCCCGTGTCACGTGAAATAGCGGAGACGATACCGGCCGTGACGGTGTTTTCCAGGCCAAACGGCGAACCGATGGCAATGACCCATTCGCCCACGCGCAACTTGCTGGAGTCACCCATGTTGAGGCGCGGCAGGTTGGTGCCGTCGATTTTGACAACTGCGACGTCGGTGCGGCGGTCTGAACCGATCAGCTTGGCTTTGAATTCACGTTTATCAGTCAAGGTGACGAACACTTCATCGGCACCTTCGACGACGTGCGCGTTGGTGAGGACGTAGCCATCGGCAGAAATAATGAATCCCGAACCAACACCGCGGGGGACTTGCTCATCCTGCTGCGGACCGGGGCGGCGACCGCGCGGATTAGGCTGCTGCGGTTGCTGCTGCCGCGGCGCAGGCTGACCAAAAAAACGCCGAAAAAATTCTTGCATTTCTTCGTCATCGGCGCCCGGTGGCGCGCCCGGCACACCCTGGGGCACACCGGTTTTTGAACGCTCTGTTGTACGGATGTTGACTACAGCCGGGCCGACTTTGTCGACTAAATCGGTGAAGTCTGGCAAGGCCGCTGCCGCAGCAACGGAGACCGGCATCAAGACGGCTGCAGTCAGGGGCAGGAATAATGCGGTGGCCGCAGCAAATGCAGCGGCCGAAAAGTGATGCTTCAACATACTGGTTGTTTTCATGGGCTCTTATTTGATTGCAGTCAATTCAATTGAATCAGCGACCTGCAGGATCGCCGCCATTGGCACTTCGCCGACAATGGTAAGCCAAAATTCTTTGTGCCGCTTGCCGACCATGTTGAGCGCACCTTGTTGTATTGGCAACCCGCTCTGCTGGGCTGACCAAGGCTCAATAAATATTGAAATTCCGGCAAGACCGTCGGAGTAGACCAACTGTTCTACTTCCTTTTGGCTACCCGGCCGCCCGGCAATGGGCTCGCCCATGTGCCGCTTGACCGAATGAATCTGCCGAAATCCACCGGGCATCCATTTGGCGGTCCAGTGCGATAAATCAAGAGGCTTGGCCACGGCGTTCTCGATACGCCAGCCGCGTGTATCGGGATAGGCGGGCCTGATCTGCGCGCGCGTGATGTTGCCAATGGCCAGGGTCGTAAAGGCGATCTGTTCAATGACCTGTCCTTTTTCGTTCAGGGTCTGGGCGCGCATGAGCAACCCAGAGGATTTTTCAAGCCAGAGCCGGTAGCCATAGCGCATGGCGTCAATGGGGACGAGGGCAATTGCCTCGGTATCGCGACCGGCTACCCGGTCACCGGCAATTTTTCGCACGCGATAGTACTGCGCGATCTGCTCGGGGCTGACACCGGGTAAAGCAGGAAAGGCTTTTTCGCTAATCCGGCTCTCTACGATGAGTCGACGCTCGGCGGGCAAATAGGAAATAATTTCTTCGCCGTTACGAATGGTTTCGCGTGGCGGACCATCGAGTATTTCCAGTTTTTCTTTGCTGATGTCGCCCTCACGCAGATGGACTATGCGCGAGGTCCATACTTGCGGGCCCTGCTGATAAATAAAGGTGCCCGCATAATCGAGGCGCTGCGCAGCGAGCCGCGCCCGGCTCAGAAATTGTAGTCCATCAAGCGCAGTGGCTTGGCCACCTGCGAACGCCGACTGGGTAACAGACAGCGACAAGAGCAGCAGGAAGGCCCGCTGCACGTTAACCCATGCCTGGCTCATAGACTTATTTTTTTACTTCGCTAGTCAAGGTCACGGGGCGAGCGAGCTGCGCGCTGCCAAATAATGAAGGGTGCGCATTTTGGTGAAACTGAATGTAGGGTTCGATGGCGGGAGAAGGAGGCGTGAGCACTGGTCCGGCGTCGGCTAGCAAGGCGGCCTGAGTACCGGTAGTCGGCGCGCCTCCACCTGCTTCACCAGGTGCTGTTAAGGTGATCAGCTGGGGAGCAACAAACAGAGCGGCACTGGCTGCAGCCATGACGGCCAATACCGTCGACCATCTGGATGCGGTTGTAATGCGCCCGCGCGTGGCTTGGTTGGAGGCGGGCGCGAGCAAGGTTGGCTCTGCATTGAGGCGAGCCGCAAACCGCGCAGCAAAATCTTCACTGACGGGCGCCACCATCTGATCTGAGCGTAAGACGTCCCCTATCTTGTGATACAACGCCCACGTGGCTTGCTGCGCGGGGTCGCGTAAGTCGGTGAGTGCTTGTTTGACTTGCGCGTCGTCGAGTTCGCCATCGGCTAATGCTGAAATCTGCTGCCGCCCTGCCGTACCACTTTCCATGTTGCCCCCTACTTTAGTCCTGCCCGGTTTCGTCGTTGATTTTTCACACTGCCAGTGTGTGCTGGTGATGCTATTTTTTTGATCGCTTATTTTTTCTGTGCAATGCCCAACCTGCTCTCCTCAGCTGCTACCAGCGTTTATCTATTGCAGTGTCCAGCAAGGGACGTAATTTTTCAGCGATCGCTTCACGTGCCCGGAAGATGCGGCTGCGCACGGTGCCGATAGGACAGCCCATGGCCTCAGCAATTTCATCGTAGCTTAAGCCTTCTATTTCTCGCAAGGTGATCGCCATTCTGAGCTCGTCCGGTAAGGCATCCATTGCCGTGTTGACGGTTTCAGCAATTTGCTTGGTCGCCAGCATCGACTCGGGTGTGTTGATATCTCTTAGGTGTTCCCCATCGTCAAAAGTTTCCGCTTCTTCAGCATCGGCCTCAGTCGATGTCGGCGCCCGCCGTCCCTGCGTCACAAGATAATTTTTGGCGGTGTTAATGCCAATCCGGTAGAGCCAGGTATAAAACGCGGAGTCGCCACGAAACTGCGGCAAGGCCCGATAGGCTTTGATGAATGCCTCCTGCACGACGTCTTCAGCTTCGGCCTGGTCACGCACGAGACGGGACACTAACCGCATCAGCTTGCGCTGATATTTGACTACCAGGAGCTCGAACGCCTTCTTGTCGCCGTGCTGGACGCGATCAACAAGGAGTTGATCAATATCGCGTTCTGTCGTCAATCCCCAATTCCTCATGCTCATGCAACATGCAGGCAATCGCAGAAGCGCGCACTAAACCGGCACGGCACAACACGCAACAGCAAGGCCAAGTCTGATTTTTGTTTTTAAAAATCTGGCTTTGCACAGCGGTGGCAGCTTGTTGTAACGAATCGGTTCGTGTCGCGACTCCACATGCATTGACTCAATGAAATATGAAAAGTTCAATCGATTGGAGAATGTTTTTCGCCTGCACCGACCCGCATATCCTGCGCCGCAATCCAGCGGCAGGCGACGTACACCGCGCGAAATGCATCGCGCTCGAGCGAGTCGGGCAAGACCGACACAACAAGTACACGGCCCGACGGTAATTGCAGACGAAGCAGCATGAGCATTGGCCAAAGTGTTGAGTCTCCGATCAGATGAACCACTTCACCACTGCCATCCACGTTCTCCCTGGCAGTAGCGCTTGCCTTATATTGGGTCAAGCGGATCTGGCCGCTTCCGGATAGATCAAGTCGATAGGTGTTTCTACGGGCGTAGCTGAGTAAAAACACGGCGATGGCCGACATTGCACAAACCGCCGAGAGGATCCAACGATCGTGATCGGGGATGTTGCCTGCCAGCTGTACCCAAAGTAATGCCGCAACAGTGAGTAAGCAGCAAGCAAACGCAGCCACGCAGAGCATCAGAGCGCGCGAGGGCCGGATGATTACGGAGACCGCAATGGACATCAAAGGAGGAAGAACAGATTGCGCGTCATCCGAAGTACCCGCATTGAATCGAACGGTGGGTAGTAGATAACGCGCGGAGGGATTTAAAATTTGCCGAAAATCAGGGTACCGTTGGTACCACCAAAGCCAAATGAATTTTTGACCGCGATGTTGATGGGCATCTTGCGTGCTGCATTGGCACAATAATCCAGGTCACAGGCAGGATCCTGGTTAAAGATGTTCATCGTGGGTGGCGAGAGTTGCTGATGCGTCGCGAGCACGGTAAAGACCGCTTCGAGCCCACCGGCTCCACCGAGCAGATGCCCAGTCATGGACTTGGTGGAATTGACGACGACTTTTTTTGCATGCTCGCCCAAGGCGCGCTTGATGGCAACCGTTTCGGCCAGATCACCCAAGGGCGTCGAGGTGCCGTGCGCGTTGACATAATCAACCTGATCGGCGTTGATGCCGGCGTTTTTCATTGCCGCGACCATGCAGCGTCGGGCACCGTCACCATCTTCGAGGGGCGCTGTCATGTGATGCGCATCGGCGCTCATGCCAAAACCGAGCAGCTCGGCATAAATTTTTGCCCCGCGCGCTTTGGCGTGTTCGTATTCTTCCAGCACCATGACGCCGGCACCTTCGCCGAGCACAAAACCATCCCGGTCTTTATCCCACGGCCGGGATGCCGTCGCCGGGTCATCATTGCGCGAGGACAGCGCGCGTGCCGAGGCAAAGCCACCGAGACCAAGCGGTGAAATGGTGGACTCTGCACCACCCGCAATCATGACGTCGGCATCACCGTATTCGATCATGCGGCCAGCCGCACCGATGCAATGCAGACCCGTAGTGCAGGCGGTGACGATAGCGAGATTGGGACCTTTGAGGCCGTATTTGATCGACAAATGACCGGAGATCATATTGATGATCGAGGCCGGCACGAAAAACGGACTGATGCGGCGCGGGCCGCGGTTGGTCAACTCTTTGTGCGTCTCTTCAATCATCGGCAAACCACCGATGCCGGACCCTACGATGACGCCAATGCGCTCGGCGTTGGCATCGGTTACGACTAAGCCGCTGTCTTGCATGGCCTGTATGCCTGCGGCCATGCCGAAATGGATAAAGCTATCCATGTGGCGCGCCTCTTTGCCGGGCATGTAATCCTCGACATTGAAGCCTTTGACCTCTCCGGCAAAATGCGTTGAGAAAGGCGTTGCATCAAACTTAGTGATGGTCGCGATACCGGACTGACCGGCGATCAATGCATCCCAGGCCGCCGCAACGGTATTGCCGATGGGCGAGACACAACCGAGTCCTGTGATGACGACACGACGTTGATTCGAACGGCTCAAACAAACCTCCTCAATACGATCATCGCGCGACAATCAGCCTTTAACGTGTGCCTTGGCGTAATCGATCGCCTGCTGCACCGTGGTGATTTTTTCGGCTTGCTCATCGGGGATTTCCATTTCGAATTCATCTTCGAGCGCCATCACAAGCTCAACGGTATCTAACGAATCCGCACCGAGATCATCAACGAAGGATGATTCAATTTTGATGTCGGCTTCCGCCACACCAAGTTGTTCGGCAACAATTTTTTTAACACGTGATTCGATATCAGACATCTTGTACCTCCAGAGAGTGGGTTACCTAAAGTGCGCGCATTTTATCAGGTTTGCGACGCGGAACTTAACTTTTGACTTTTGCTTTTAATAACAATTAATCGTACGTTAATGATAGATATAAACGGTGCGGATAGCTATTAGCCGCCCGACATGTACATGCCGCCGTTCACATGCAGGGTCGACCCGGTAATGTAGCTTGCCTCACCCGAGGCAAGAAATGCGACCGCTGCGGCAATATCTTCGGGCAAACCAAAGCGTCCTGCCGGTATTTGCTGCAATAAAGCAGCGACTTGCTGCTCATTGAGGGCCTTGGTCATATCGGTATCAATAAACCCTGGTGCGACGCAATTGACCGTAATGTTGCGGCTACCGATTTCGCGCGCCAGTGCGCGACTCATGCCGGCGACCCCTGCTTTGGCTGCGGCGTAGTTCATTTGTCCGGCATTGCCCGCCGAACCCACGACCGAGGTGATGCTGATGATGCGACCGTGCTTGGCTTTCATCATCCCGCGCAACACCGCCCGCGACAACCTTGCTACGGCAGTCAGATTGGTGGTGATCACGGCGTCCCATTCGTCGTCTTTCATGCGCATGGCAAGCTGGTCGTGCGTGATACCAGCATTGTTGACGAGGATGGATAGTCCACCAAATTCTTTTTGTATTACCTCGACGAGTTCGTTTGATTGCGCAGCGTCGTCGACGTTCAAGACCGCACCATGCCCGGCAGCCGTTCCTATTTCGCTGAGATAAGCCGTGATGGCTGCGGCACCGGACTCGGAGGTTGCGGTGCCGACGACGATCGCGCCACGGCGCGCAAGCTCTTGGGCGATGGCGCGACCGATACCCCGTGAGGCGCCGGTCACGAGTGCGACTTGTTTGTCGAGACTGGCGTTGTGTGTGCTCATCGTAAGGCCTCCAGGATAGTATCGAGCGACGCTTGATCAACGATGGCGTCGGCCTGCAACTGGCTATCGATTCGTTTTGCCAGACCCGCGAGTACTTTGCCGGGCCCGCATTCAACCAAACGGGTGACACCACCCGTAGCGATGGATTGCATGCTTTCAACCCAGCGCACCGGATGCGCGGCTTGCCGCACCAAGGCGTCTTTGATCAGTGCTGGATCGGTGACGATGGCGACATCGACGTTGTTGATGAGCGGGATCTGCGGCGCCGAAAATGTGAGCGTAGTCAGATAATCACGCAGGCGATCTGATGCCGGCTGCAATAAAGACGAATGAAACGGTGCCGATACCGGCAAGCCCAACGCGCGTTTGGCACCTTTGGCTTTAGCGATCTCGCAGGCTCGCTCAACGGCGGCCTTGTGCCCTGCGATCACGACTTGCGCAGGTGCGTTGAAATTAACTGCTTCGACGACCTGACCCTGCGCCGCCTCGGCGCAGGCTGCACGCACGTCGTCATCCGACAAACCCAAAATAGCCGCCATGCCGCCCTGGCCAACTGGCACAGCTTCTTGCATGGCCTGCGCGCGAAAGCGTACCAGCGGCACGGCATCAGCAAAAGCAATGACGCCAGAGGCCACCAGCGCCGAATACTCACCCAAACTATGGCCGGCGACGATAACAGGCGCGCGGCCACCGGCGGCGATCCAGGCACGGTAAAACGCTACAGCACAAGCGAGCATCACAGGCTGCGTGTTGGTGGTGAGGTCGAGCGCTTCTTTCGGACCCTCGGCAATCAATTTGCCCAGATCAAATTGCAGCGCCTCACCAGCCTCGGCAATGGTGTCCCTGACGACGGCATTGTCGGCAAAACCGTTCAACATGCCAATGGCTTGCGAACCCTGACCTGGAAATACAAAAGCGAATGGTGTTGTCATGCTGGTCTATGAAAATGAAATCAGATTTTGGTGAGCACAGCGCCCCAAGTGAAACCGCCGCCAACGCCTTCCATCAGAACGGTCTGGCCGGGCTTGATACGACCGTCACGCATGGCGACGTCAAGCGCCAAAGGAATGGATGCGGCTGAGGTGTTGCCATGCTGGTCGACGGTGACAACCATTTTTTCCAGAGGCAGGCCTAATTTTTTGGCGGTGCCCTGCATGATGCGAATGTTAGCCTGATGCGGTATGAGCCAATCGATCTGCGACGCAGCGACGCCGGCGTCATCGAGCACTTCGTTGGCGACCTTTTCGAGTACCGAGACAGCGAGTTTAAAGACGGCCTGACCATCCATTTGCAAGAGGCCGCTGCCCGCTAATGCGCCACCAGTGACCGAGCCGGGCACACACAAGATGTCGGCATGACGGCCATCCGCATGTAAGCGGGTGGCCAAAATACCCGGCTCGTCCGACGCTGCGAGCACAACTGCACCGGCCCCATCACCAAATAAGACGCAGGTGGTGCGGTCGTTGAAATCGAGAATACGCGAGAATACTTCTGCACCAATGACCAGCACCCGTTTGTGCATGCCCGACTTGATGAAACTGTCCGCGACCGAGACCGCATACACAAAGCCGCTACAGACAGCCTGCACGTCGAGCGCAGCGCATTCATTGGTGATGCCGAGTTTTTGCTGCACCACGCATGCGGTGCTGGGAAAGCCGCCCAGATAGTCGGGTGTTGATGTGGCCAGAATGATGAGATCGATGTCGTTCGGCGACAGCCCCGCCATATCCAGTGCGGCCAGCGCTGCCGTGGTGCCCAGGTCACTGGAAAATACATCAGCCGCAGCATAGTGACGCGCCGAGATCCCGCTGCGGGAGACGATCCACTCGTCCGATGTCTCCAGACCTTTTTTTGCCAGCATCTGCTCAAGATCTTGATTGGTGACACGGTTAGGCGGCAGACAACTGCCGGTACCGATAATTTTTGTGTAGGCGCTCATACCGTTTTTTTATAGGTTGGTTTCTGGCGCGGCCGCAGTCTGCGGCATCAGTTCTGCAATCGATTTTTCGATACGTGCCAGAACATCGTGATGCGCCGCATCGTAGGCACGTCGTATCGCCCATTCGAAGCCATACGCGTCTTCGCCACCATGGCTTTTGAATACCAGCCCGCGCAGTCCGAGCAGGCTGGCGCCATTGTAGCGGGAAGGATTGAGGCGACGGGAAACTTGTTTGAGTGCGCGCTGCGCAATGATCGCGCCGAGCATATTGATCCAGCCTTTGCTGAGCTCGCTTTTGAGCACGCCCTTGATCAATCGGCCGAGGCCTTCAGCTGATTTCAGCGTGACATTACCGACAAAACCATCGCAGACCACGATGTCGGTGGTACCTTCGAAGATGTCGTTACCTTCGACGTTGCCATAAAAATTAAGCAGGCCTTTTGCATGGTCAGCCCGCAGCAACTCGGCGGTTTGCTTGACGAGTTCATTGCCCTTGATGTCTTCTTCACCGACATTGAGCAGACCGACCGTTGGCCTGGCGTGCCCTTCCATGGCCGACACCAGCGCCGAACCCATCAAGGCAAATTGATGCAGGTGCAGCGGAGCACAATCTACATTGGCACCCAGATCCAGCATGTAGGTTGGACCGTCTTTTTGATTGGGCAAGATAGTACAGATCGCAGGTCGATCAACGCCGGGCAAGGTCTTGAGAACATAACGTGACACGGCCATCAGCGCGCCAGTGTTCCCAGCCGAGACGCAGGCTTGCGCGACAGCCTCCTTGACGAGATTGATCGCCACGCGCATCGAGGAATCTTTTTTACGGCGCAAGGCGACTTCGAGCGAATCATCCATCTCAACGATTTCGCTGGCATTCACCACTGAGAGTCGCGGATGGTATGCCGCTTTATGACGCGCCATTTCAGCACGAATGGCGTCTTCACGACCGACCAGAATGAGTTTAGCTGCAGGCTCGCGTTTAACGAACGCAATCGCGGCAGGGACCGTGACCGAAGGGCCATGGTCACCACCCATGCAATCAATGGCGATGTGAATGGTCATGACATTAACCAAGCCGTGACGCTGCTAGCTACACAAGAGGCGCTAGCCACACAAGGAACTGGGTCAAGCACGGTGCAATATGACGCAAGGAAGCTGTCTTCGCATACAAAAACGGCGCCAAGCAGTCGGGGACGCTTCACGCCGGTTTGTTTTTTTTACAGCGACGAAAAAATGATGCGCTGTTATTCGTCGTTTTTGGTCTTCATGACTTTATGGCCACGATAAAAGCCCGTAGGGCTGATATGGTGACGCAGATGCGTCTCGCCCGTAACAGGCTCCACGGCTGTAGCCGGTGCTTTCAGAAAGTCGTGCGAACGATGCATGCCGCGCTTGGATGGGGACTTTTTATTTTGTTGGACTGCCATAACGTGCTCCTAAACCTGTGAATTCGAAATTTTAACATACCCGGATTGCGAAACAGCAGCAATTCCACCTGAGCCGACTTCTCACCCCGGCAACCCGGCTCCGAGGGCTGCGTTGTGCGAGGGGCTACGCACTACTAATTAACTACTTAACTGCTCACTAACGAGCGAACGACCGAACAATCATCGCGTCGCTCTTTTAATCATTATTCTATTTTTATTTCAATTTTTTTAACACAGCAAACGGTGACTCCGCCTTGTCCACCACGCTTGCCACTGCCGCTCCATCCGGGCACACAGGATGACGCGGAGATAAAGGCAATGCCAATAAGGCATCGTCCTCAATGAGCACCATCAGGTCAAGCGGCGTTGTCGCCACGATCACATCAATGCTTTCGTCATCCAGCCGGGTTTCGGTCTCGTCGGCTTCCGCCTCACTGCGGGCCAGCACCAACAAGGATGTCGATGCGATATCAAAACCCACCGGCGTCAGACAGCGCTGACACAAAAGACTAACTTTACCCTCGACGCGCACCGTCAGTTGCGGCAATCCGGACGCAGATTGCCCCCCGGTCACCACCCACTGCAAGGTACCCTGACTGTCCACGAGCTCGGCCGACAAGCGTGCCAGCTCTGCGATGGCCGTCTGACCGGAGATTTGCTGCGAATGACGGCAAAACTCGAAGGGGTCGATGTGTTGGACGCTCATGGAGGCAGGATACTTCGGAAAACCTGCGATAATATCAGGCTTATATCTTTGAAGTCAAAGCCTTAGCACTATTCTCTGCTCCGCGGTTCTACCTCCTGCCAAGTGCCGCCACTACCTGCCAAGCTCCTGACCGATGACGCCTTCTTTTACCCTGCCTCGCCTGATTCTTGGCTCGAGTTCGGTTTACCGCAAAGCCTTGCTCGCACGTTTGCATCTGCCTTTTGAAGTCCACGTTCCTGATCTCGACGAAACCGCGCTGCCCGATGAACAGGCGCCGCACACTGCCTTGCGACTGGCCGAGGCCAAAGCACGAGCGATTGCTGTGAACACCGGACCCGCGCTCATTATTGGCTCGGATCAGGTGGCGACACTCGACGGTCAGCTGATCGGCAAACCCGGCACCCACGCGCGTGCGCTGTCTCAATTGCAAATGATGCGCGGCCGCGATGTGCTGTTTCACACCGCACTGTGCGTGCTCGACACTCGACCTGGCAGCGCCACGCCGCTGCAATGTGAAAACGTGCAGACTGTGGTGACATTTCGCACGCTGCCCGATGCTGAGCTTGATGCCTATTTGCGTATAGAACAACCTTACGATTGCGCCGGCAGTGCCAAAAATGAAGGCCTCGGCATTGCCCTGATCGCCGCCATCCACAGCAGCGACCCGACCGCGTTGACCGGTTTACCACTGATCGCCTTAACCTCGATGTTGCGTCATGCCGGCATGCCATTTTTTGGCACGACACCACCTTGACCAGACCCACTCCCGACACCCAATGACTGGTACGCTTTATTTGATTCCCAATACGCTAGGGCCTTGCTCGCTCGACGCCGTGCTGCCGGCGGAGGTGCGGATAATTACGGCAGGGCTCGATACTTTTATTGCCGAAAATGCGAAGACAGCGCGCGCTTTTTTAAAACTGGTGGGCGCCACCTGTCCGCTCTGTAAAAGCCTGCAGGAAATCCAGATTGACGAACTCAATGTCAACACCGCAGCGACGCAATTGCCTGTGCTGCTTGCCCCCCTGATTGCCGGGAAAGACGTCGGCTTATTATCAGAGGCGGGAGTGCCGGCAGTGGCCGACCCCGGCGCGGATCTGGTTCGACTGGCGCACGCGCAAGGCATCACGGTGCGGCCGCTGGTGGGGCCTTCGTCGATCTTGCTTGCGGTGATGGCCAGCGGACTCAATGGACAGAGCTTTGCCTTTAACGGCTATTTGCCAACCGATGCCGACGCGCGCGGGAAGCGAATCAAATTACTTGAGCAGCGCTCGCGGCAGGAAAAGCAGACCCAGATTTTTATTGAGACGCCCTACCGCAATGCCGCACTGCTTGAAGCGCTCGCGACGCATTGCAGCGCACTGACACTGGTGTGCGTGGCAACCGATTTAAGTCTGGCTAGCGAAACGATCAACACCCGCAGCGCAGCGCAATGGAAACAAGACATCGCAAGGGGGCGCGGACCCGATTTTCATAAAAAACCGACCGTGTTTTTGCTACTGGCCTAAGCGCCCAAGATAACGCCTCAGAGCGCTATGGTCCTCAGCGCAACTTGAGCCACTCCGCACCCATCGCCTTGACAGCGCCCTCGCCTGCTGCAGCACCAAAGCGCTTCAGCACCCGGTCAGACAAACCTTCACGCGTCGTATAGTCGATCAGGTCTTCGACTTTGAGGACGTCACGCGCCACACTGTCGACGGTACCCAAACCATCCGCAAGTCCAAGCGACACTGCTTTGCTACCAGTCCAGAACAGCCCGGAAAACATATCGGGCGTTTCTTTGAGACGACTGCCGCGACCCTTGCGCACAACGCTGATGAACTGCTGATGAATTTCGGCCAAGAGGCTTTGTGTAAATTCTTTTTGCTTTTGACTCTGCGTTGAAAACGGATCCAGAAAACCTTTATTTTCACCTGCCGTCAACAATCGGCGCTCAACGCCAAGCTTGTCCATCAGACCGGTAAAACCAAAGCTGCTCATCAAGACACCAATCGAGCCGACGATACTGGCCTGATTGACATAAATCCGATCCGCTGCGGCAGCGATGTAGTAGCAGCCCGATGCGCACATGTCTTCGACAACGACGTAGACGGGCTTGGTCGGGTGCAGCGCACGCAAGCGGGTAATCTCATCATTGACGATGCCTGCCTGTACGGGGCTACCGCCGGGACTATTCATGCGCAAAATAATGCCTACCGAAGCAGTATCATTGAATGCATCGTTCAATGCCGGCAAGATGGAGCTGACCGAACCGGTGCTGCTATCTGCATCAATTTCGCCATCAATTTCAATCAGTGCGGTGTGTCGTGCGCTCACCTGTTTGGGCGAACCGCTGAGATCAAATGCGACCCAGATACCGACGAGCAAAATAGCAAGTGTGGCAAGGCGAAAGAAATTGCGCCAGCGACGGTCAGCACGTTGCTCGTTCAATATTTCGGAGGCTAGTTTTTCGAGCACGCCGATAACAGGGGCCTCAGTAGCTTGGGTCGCTTGGGTCGCTTGGGTCTCGGGCGTCGTCGCTGATACAGGCGCTGTGACCGGATCGGGCTCGTGTTCGTTCATGATGGTTTTTCTCGGTAAGAAGGGTAATTCAGGCGCGGGCTGGCCGGACAAATTCGTCAGGCTGCCAACTTATTTTCTGATCTTGTTCGATCACCCGAATCGGCAGCAGTTTGCCGCCACGACACGGGCCACCCGCACAGCGGCCTGTGTCGGGCTCATAAAGTGCGCCATGGGTGGCACACATCAAATACAAGCCGCTTGATTCAAAGAATTCACCTTCGTTCCAGTCAAGCTCGACCGGAATGTGCGCGCAACGATTGAGATAAGCCCGCGCCTGATTTTCATAGCGCACAACAAATGCCGTGCCGTCTTCGCCGTGGGCGGTGACGGGGAAGCGGACACCTCTGCCCCCTTCTTGGATGGCATCGGATGCACAAATAAAAATAAGTGGCTCAGACATAGACGCAATCGGTATTGAATCAGGCGTGTTCATTGAGCCAGCCATGCAGCTCAGCAATCGAATTTGCCCCGAAGCACGGCGCAAGCGCGATTAAGTCTTCCGCCGGATGCGCACCGTAGTGCACGCCGATCGCTGCTGCACCGGCATTGACGGCCATATTCAAATCATGCGTGGTGTCGCCGATCATCACGGTGCGCTTCATGTCCTGCCCGAGCTCACGGGTGAGCTCCTGCAACATTGCCGGATGCGGCTTGGAAAAAGTCTCATCGGCGCAGCGCGTCGCATCGAACAAAGACATCATGCCGACCGTGTCGAGCGCACGATTGAGCCCTACCCGACTTTTTCCCGTTGCAACCGCCAAAAAGTAACCCTGCGCGGACAAATCGTGCAGCATCTCGCGCGCACCGTCAAATAATACTAAGCTTTGATCTTGCGTTAAATAATGATGCTTATAGCGCTCGACCATGCGCGGATAGTGGCGGGAATCAAGATCCGGCATGGCTGCCTGCATCGCGTCCTGCAAGCCAAGCCCGATTACATAAGAGGCGGCACGATTATCCGGCACCGGCAGACCGAGGTCGCGCGCGGCAGCCTGTATGCAGGCAACGATCGTGGGCGTGCTATCCATCAGCGTCCCGTCCCAATCGAAGACGATCAGATCAAATTGTTTTCTTGGCATCGTTGTTGCTGGCAGCGCGTGCTGCCTGTTCCTTATTGAGGCGGATAGGTCTGCTCGTTTAGTCGTGCCGGCCTGCTTGCGCAGCGGCGGTGGTTTCTTCCGCATTCGCTTCGGCGTTCAAGCTTGCCAAAAATCGTTCGCACTCTGCCGGCAGCGACACTTTTAAACTGACAGGATTGCCAGTGTCAGGGTGCGTAAATCGAATCTGGTGTGCATGTAAAAACATGCGCTTTAATGCCAGCCGGGCACCCTCGGCCTTTTGTAGCTGGCGGTTCAGCGTAAAGTCACCATATTTGTCGTCCCCCAAAATAGGAAAGCCGCTCGCCGACAGATGCACGCGAATCTGGTGGGTGCGCCCGGTCTTCAATTCAGCTTCAAGCAACACGAATTTGCCGTATTTTCTCAATAAATTGAATACCGTGTGCGAAGCCAGTCCGCCTTCGGTTTGCACCCTCACCCGTCGCTCGCCATCGGCTGCAGTGTATTTAAACAGTGGCAACTTAATATGCTGGCGACTATTGTGCCATTCACCTCGCACCAAGGTCAGGTAACGTTTGTCCAGCAAGCCCTCGCGAATCTGTTCATGCATATTAACTAGCGCACTGCGTTTTTTTGCCAGCATCAGGATGCCTGACGTATCCCGATCCAGCCGGTGCACGAGCTCCAGAAATTTGGCATCTGGACGTGCTGCACGCAACTGCTCGATGACGCCGTAGCTAACGCCAGATCCACCGTGAACCGCCACACCAGCGGGCTTATCGATGACCAGCAAATGCGCGTCTTCAAAAAGAACCGTAAATTCTGCTCCAGGCGCATGGCTTTGCGTGCGCTCGGCCACGCGCATCGGCGGCACCCGCACGGTATCGCCCTCGACTAAACGATAGGTCTGAGAAATGCGGCCTTTATTCACCCGCACCTGACCTGAGCGGAGCACCTGATAAACATGGCTTTTTGGCACGCCTTTACACAAACGTAGCAAAAAATTATCAATGCGCTGCCCGGCTTCGTCGGCACCAATGGCAATCAACTGCACCTGAGCTTGGACCTGCCCGGCCGGTATGGTGCCGGAGAGTGGAGCTAATGCTCCAGAAAGTCTCGCTAAGTCCTTCATTTTGAATATATAATCAAGACGCAGTGGCTAAAAACCGCTGAGAATTGTGTAAGAATAAAAAAATACATTCTACACAGGGGCGTCTCCATCGGCCTCGCCCAATTTGCAAATTCGATGGAAAAGCCGTGTATGCATCATTCCTGCGCCGTCAGGGTTGCACCTTCGTTGTAGTCGGACTGTGCGCTGGAATGTTGGAACCGAATGCTTGGATCGTAAGGATAAGTCCGGCGAGCCGTCTCACAATGAGCAGGCTCGCTGGTTGATGTAACTGAACCCTGTTTACTCATTTTGCTGACCTAATAATATTATGGTTATCCTGAGCCGCCCTCCACTGACACAAGCACTGCCACTGGCATGTCTGCTGGCCTGCAGTGTAAGGCGTGACTCTGGTGAGCAAGCAGTAATCTGAACAGTTTCATCCGCGCCCAGTGTGGCTGCAGCGCTTGAGCGCTCTGCCCGCACGTCAAGGCAACTCCTCCCTCCCCAGGCACGGCCCTCGCATACTCCCCTTAGTTAGCTTTGCTAGCGCCCCGGGCGTCTTTCGCCGTGCGCAGCAAAAATTGGCCTCTCATGGCCGCGGAGTTATTCAATGAAACGCATGCTGTTCAACGCCACGCAACAAGAAGAATTGCGCGTGGCAATCGTCGATGGACAAAAACTCATCGACATCGATATCGAGACCACTGGTCGCGAACAACGCAAATCCAATATTTACAAAGGTGTTATCACGCGCATTGAGCCTTCGCTCGAAGCCTGCTTTGTTAATTATGGCGAAGAGCGCCATGGCTTCTTGCCATTTAAAGAAGTTGCCCGCAGTTATTTCCGCGAAGGCGTCGATGTCCGTAACGTCTCTATCCGTGACGCCCTGCGCGAAGGCCAGGAAATCATGGTGCAGGTGGAAAAAGAAGAGCGCGGCAACAAAGGCGCTGCGCTGACTTCCTTCGTGTCGCTTGCCGGCCGCTATCTGGTTTTGATGCCAAACAATCCGCGTGGTGGTGGCGTGTCACGCCGCGTGGAAGGCGAAGACCGTCAGGAACTGCGCGACACAATGGACCGCCTTGATCTGCCGACTGGCATGTCCGTCATTGCCCGTACCGCCGGCATTGGACGCAATGTCGATGAACTGCAGTGGGACTTAAATTATCTGATGCAACTCTGGAGCGCCATCGAAGGTGCCAGCCAATCCAGTAACGGCGCCTTCCTGATTTATCAGGAGTCGTCGCTGGTCATTCGTGCCATTCGTGATTACTTCCAGCCAGACATCGGCGAGATTCTGATCGATACCGACGACATTTACGAACAGGCTCAGCAGTTCATGAGCCATGTGATGCCGGACATGGTGCATCGAGTCAAGCGCTACCGTGATGATGTGCCGCTGTTTTCCCGTTTTCAAATTGAGCATCAAATCGAAACGGCCTACTCGCGCACCGTTCCGCTGCCGTCCGGCGGCGCCATCGTCATCGATCACACCGAAGCGCTGGTGTCAGTGGACGTCAACTCCGCGCGTGCGACCCGCGGCAGCGATATCGAAGCTACCGCCTTCAACACCAATCTCGAAGCCGCTGATGAAGTAGCCCGTCAATTGCGTCTGCGCGATCTGGGTGGCTTGATCGTGATCGACTTCATCGACATGGAAAACGCGAAAAACCAGCGCGAAATCGAGACGCGTCTGAAAGATGCGCTCCATTACGATCGCGCCCGCGTGCAAATGGGTAAGATCTCCCGCTTTGGCCTCATGGAATTGTCGCGTCAGCGTCTGCGTCCGTCGCTCTCCGAAGGCAGCCACGTCACCTGCCCGCGTTGCAACGGCACCGGCCACATTCGCGATACCGAATCGTCCGGCCTGCAAGTATTGCGCATCATCCAGGAAGAGGCGATGAAGGAAAACTCGGCTGCCATTCATGTACAGGCACCGGTCGATGTGGCGGCATTTTTGTTGAATGAAAAGCGGGGCGAGATCCTGAAAATCGAAACTCGTCATCGCGTGACTGTGGTGATGATCCCCAACAAGCACCTCGAAACACCGCACTACAAACTTGAGCGTTTGAAACACGATGATCCGCGCCTTGAAGACATGCAGGCAAGCTACTCGCTCGCCGAGCAAGCCGACACCGACATCGGCTACAACAAGCGCGAAAAAGAAGATGCCAAGCCGCGTCAGGAAGCCGTCGTCAAGACCATTACCCCAGACCGTCCTGCACCGATCGTCGATCGTCGTCCGGCCGAAGTGACCGTCATCGACACGGCCGCTGAGGGATTTCTGTCGAAGCTGTTTGGCTTTTTCCGCAAAAAACCAGCGGAAGCAGCGGCACCTGTCGCAGCACCCAAGCCCGCCCATCGCGAACGCGGTGGCGAGCGCTCGGGTAAATCTCCACGCGGCCGCGGCCGAGGTGGACGTGGCGGGCGCGAGGGTAAAGAAGACAAAGCGGTCGCAGCAGTGGCCGAAGCGCGCGAGCCAAAAGAACCAAGCGCACGCGCACCCAAGCCACAACGTGAGCCGCGTGAAGCCCGCGAGCCACGGGAAACACGTGAGCCACGCGAGCCAAAGGAAGGCGGCGAGGGACGTCGAGAACGGCCCCCGCGCGTGCCACGTGAGGAACGCAAAGAGCCCGTTGGCCCAATCGATGAGCACCTGATTGCTGTCGCCCCGACGCAAGTCGCCACGGGCGAGCAGGTTCAGGAAGAATTGCTGCTCAACACAAGCGAAGAGCAGACCATCGAAGGGGATGATCAGCCGCGTCGTCGTCGTCGTCGTGGTGGTCGTAATCGTAATCGTCGCGACCGGGATCAGACCGAAGCAACCGGTAGCGAAGATGGCAACGTCGAAGGCGATGAGTCGACCCACGAGGCAGACACGCACGGCGTGGATCATTTTGCGCCGGCAGCCGTTGCTGCGCCGGTCTTGATCGCCGAAGTCGCGCCGGCCAACAGCACTGCCAATGACGTAGTGACGTCCCAACCGGGTTCGTCGCTCGGCCATGTGCCGGCACCTGTCGCACCGACCGCGCCTGTAGTGGTAGCGATGGCTGCAGCAGAGACTGCAGCCGAAGCGCCTGCACCCTCGGAGTCCGCTGCAATCCAAGCAGCTGAGCCGGCGGCGATCGCACCAGCGTCTCAGGTCGCATCCGCCGCAACGGTCGAACACGCTGCGCCTGAAGTTACGGCCGCAGAGGCCCCTCAAGTAGTAATTGCGCCTGTCGCACCAGCACCCGTCGTACTACCAGAGCCCGTTGCTGCAGCACCAGTGGTAGCGACTGCTGCACCTGTCGCAGTCGCGCCAAAAGCCGAGCTCGACTTAGTGCTGAAAGCAGCAGGGTTGACGATGGCAGTCACCAACCCCGACAAACTGCGCGCTGTACAGCAGACAACCGAGACCGCACCCGTGGCACGTGCACCGCGCCAGCGCAAGCCGGCACCAGAAGCACCGGCTGAACCACTGGTGCAGATAGAAACCCAACGCTGATCTTGCACAGCAAGGTGCCGCCAATCTGACGCGCACCGCCATCAGTAAAAAGCCCGTTCACTGAACGGGCTTTTTTTTATCTATCGCGTGCTGCGGGGTCCCATTCGCCACGTCGGATCTTGTCGAGCCAAAATGCACCGATGAGAGTTTTGACGTCGGTGATTTTTCCCAGCCTGATCCAGTGCATCAGCTCATCAAAGGGCAAACTGAACACATCAAGGAACTCCCCTTCGTCCAGCTGCTGCGCTCCCGATGTCAAACCACGGGCAAGATACAGATCAAGGTGCTCATCCGAGTAAGCGATGGCGTTGTGGATGGTGCAGACGAACTGCCAGTCGCTGGCGCTATAACCGGTTTCTTCCCGTAACTCGCGTTGTGCGCACAGTAAAGAATCCTCGCCAAATTCAAGTTTACCCGCGGGGAACTCGACAAAGACCTGATCGGGAGGGTAGCGAAATTGCCGCTCCAGTAGCACGCTGCCATCCTCAAGAACGGGGATGATCACTACTGCACCAGGATGACGAAAATATTCGCGGACGGTTTCTTTGCCATCAGGAAGACGTACCAGATCGCGCCGAACTTTCAGAAACACGCCGTCATAGACGACCTCGCCGCTAATGAGGGATTCTTTCAGATGGATATCGATGACAATCTCCGAGTTGAAGCGGGGCGAGGCGCCCTGCAGCAGGGCTTGGATCAGTCGTTGCGCCGCTTCAGATAGCGCAGCACAAAGCCAGGAAAAGCCAAGACCAAAAACAGGCAAGTGGTGACGGCGTAGAACTGCCACTCCTGATCCGGCACATTACCAAGCCGCGATTCAAGCAAGCGCGCCACACCCAGCACCAGAAAATACAGCACCAGCATCTCCAGCAATCTGAGGGGCAAGGATTTCTGTCCGGATTTTAGACGCCGTACACCAAACAGCGACTCAGTAAAAAATGGCAGATTAGCCGCAACCGCCATCAACAAAATCACGATCCAGACGGACAGCGTTGTGTTCACGATGCCAGAGCCTGCGCAATCGCGTGAGCACAGGCCACCATCAGTGGCCCCGGCAGTATTCCCAGCAGTACGATCGCAATCCCGTTTGCCGACAGTGTCACCTGCATGTCGCGGCCAACCACGATCGGACTTTGATCAACCGCCTCATCGAAATACATCAGCTTGATGATGCGCAGATAGTAGTAAGCACCGATCAAAGAAAATAAAACCGCAACAACGGCCAGCCAGATCTGACCCGACGCCAGCACAGCTTCCAACACCGACAATTTGGCGTAAAAACCGACCATCGGCGGCACGCCAGCCAACGACAGCAACAGCACCATCATCACCGCCGCAAACCACGGGCTACGCTGATTGAGTCCTTTGAAATCATCCAGGTTGTCGGCTTCAAAGCCGCTGCGGGAGAGCAGCATGATCACACCAAAGCACCCCAAGGTCGTCAACACATAGGTCAGTGAATAAAACAGGGATGCGCTGTAGGCGTTGGCCGCGGCCGCGGGAGTGCTGCCGGCAAAGACGCCTGACAGCAAACCCAACAACATAAACCCCATCTGAGAAATGGTCGAATAAGCTAGCATGCGCTTGATGTTGGTTTGCGCGATCGCAGTGATATTACCGATCGCCATGGAAGCGACTGCCATAACCACCAGCATCTGCTGCCAGTCTGCCGCCAGCGTACCGAGCCCTTCGACCAGTAAACGCAGACAAATGGCGAAGGCGGCCAACTTGGGCGCAGCACCAAGTAACAGGGTCACCGAAGTAGGCGCGCCCTGATACACATCCGGTACCCACATGTGAAAAGGCGCGGCACCCAGCTTGAACGCCAGACCGGCCACCACAAACACCAAGCCAAACACCAGCACGGTCTTGTTGGCTGCACCCGACGCCGTCGCGCTGGCGACCTGGCTGATATCAAGCGAGCCGGTGGCGCCATACAACATCGAAATGCCGTACAACATAAAGCCCGAGGCAAGCGCGCCGAGGATAAAATATTTCATTGATGCTTCGGTTGATTGCACATGGTCACGCCGCATCGCCACCAGCGCATACAGCGAGAGTGACATCAACTCCAGCCCGAGATAAATGATCAGGAAGTTATTCCCTGAAATCATGATCATCTGCCCCAACAAGGTCATCATGGCCAGCACATAAAATTCACCACTGAGCGTGCCGCCCAGCATGCCGCGCTGCGCGGTGTACTGCCGCGAATAAATCAGCGTCATCGCGGTGGCAATACAGGCAAACAACTTGAGCAGATTAGCCAGCGGATCCGAGACGAACATATTGTTGAACGTGGTGGCAGTCTGACCGGCATTAAAGTCGGCCAGCGTCAGCATCGCGCAAATAGAGATCGTCACCAGCGAGAGCAAGTGACTGACTGGCCGCTCTTCTTCTTTCACGAACAGACCGGCGACTAAAATTACCGTGATCGCGATGGCGAGGAAAATTTCCGTCGTCGCCGGAATCAGATTGAGTGCATTCATTCTTGGCTGCCTTCGCCTTAAGCTTATTGTGGGATCTTGCTGACAGAGACGTGCGTTAGCAAGTCTGTCACCGAGGTCTGCATCGCATCAGTAAATGGCGCCGGGTAGACGCCCATCCACAGTACGGCAATGGCGAGCACACCGAGCATGAAAAATTCGCGCATGGTCAGATCCGTCAGGGTCGCAACATGGGGATTACTGATCTCACCAAACACAACACGCTTGACCAACCATAGTGAATACGCTGCGCCAAGGATCAAGGCGGTGCCAGACAACATGCCGATCCAGAAATTGAATTTCACCGCACCCAGGATCACCATAAACTCACCGATAAAACCCGAGGTCGCTGGCAAGCCGGCATTGGCCAGCGAAAACAAAACAAACAACGCAGCGAAACGCGGCATGGTGTTGATCACGCCGCCGTAGTCGGCGATCTCGCGCGAGTGCATGCGGTCGTACAACACGCCGATGCAGAGGAACATCGCGCCCGACACAAAGCCGTGCGAGATCATTTGCATCACCCCGCCCTGCACGGCCATGTCGCCAAACATGAAAAAGCCCAGCGTGACAAAACCCATATGCGCGATCGACGAATAAGCGACTAGTTTTTTCATGTCCGCTTGCACCAGCGCGACCAAACCAATATAAATCACCGCAGTCAGCGACAGAGCAATCATCAGCCAAGACAAATCATGACTAGCATCCGGCGTGATCGGCAGCGAGAAACGCAAGAAACCATAACCACCGAGCTTGAGCATGATGGCCGCCAGCACCACAGAACCGCCAGTTGGCGCTTCAACGTGCGCGTCCGGCAACCAGGTATGCACCGGCCACATTGGGACCTTAACGGCGAAGGCCATCAGGAACGCGAGGAAAATCAGTGTCTGCGCCGGCTTCGCCAAAGGCAACTGGTGCCAGGTCAAAATATCGAAGCTACCGTTAGATTGCAGATAGAGATAAATCAGCGCCACCAACATCAGCAACGAGCCAAGAAAGGTGTAAAGAAAAAATTTGATCGCGGCGTACACGCGACGCGGCCCGCCCCACACACCGATGATGATGAACATCGGGATCAGGGTCGATTCAAAAAACACATAAAACAACATGCCGTCGAGCGCGCAGAACACACCGATCATGACACCCGACAAAATCAGAAATGCGCCCATATACTGGGCAACCCGTTTTTCGATCACTTCCCAGCCGGCGATGACGACGATGACGGTAATGAACGCCGTCAGCGGCACAAACCATAATGAAATACCGTCGATGCCGAGCGAATAAAATAAATTAAAGCGCCCAATCCACGCTGTTTTTTCAACAAACTGCATCCCATGCGCCGCCGCATCAAAACCAGTGATGAGGGGAATCGTGACCAGCAAACCGATGAGTGCACCAACGAGCGCGATACCGCGCGCGACGGTTGGGTTGTCATCGCGGCCGACGGCCAGCACCAAGGCGCCAAAGGCAATCGGCAGCCAGATCGCCAGACTCAGATAGGGAATAGTTGACTGCATAATTTTTTTAAATACGGGTTGTGCTGTCGTTAGCGGATCAGGAACGCAGCAGCAGGTAGCCCAGATACAGGGCCAGTGCCACGATCATCGTAAATGCGTAGTGATAGATATAGCCCGTCTGGAAGGTGCGTGTCACCGTCGAGAACCAGCCCACCGCGCGGGCACTGCCGTTGACGATCAGGCCGTCAATCAGACTGCGGTCGCCGGTATTGGAGAAACCTCTGCCCAGTGCGCGTGCGCCAGCGGCGAACACAACATCATTGATTTTGTCCAGGTAGTACTTGTTGTCGAGCAGCGTATAGACCGCGCCAAATTTGGCGTGGAACCACGCCGGCACTTTAGGATTGATTAGATAACAGTACCAAGCCGAGACTACGCCGGCGACGGCAAGCAAGAAAGGCAGCGACGTGAACGCATGCACCGCCATCGCGGTTGCACCATGAAATTCGTGGGACAGTTCCGACATCGCGGGATGCGTGTCGCTAACAAAAATCACGCCCTTGAAAAACTCGCCATGCAACATCGGCGCTATCGTCAAGTAGCCAATCACCACCGAGGGAATCGCCAGCAAAATCAGCGGCAGGGTGACTACCCAAGGCGCTTCGTGCGGCTTCTCGCCGGGTGCCAGACCATGATGATGGTGGTCGTCACCATGATCATCATGGTGATGCGCTTTACCGAAACGCTCTTCGCCATGGAACACAAGAAAGTACATCCGGAATGAATAGAAGGCGGTGACGAACACGCCGGCAAGCACCGCAAAATTTGCAAACCCCGCACCCCAGAGATGGCTTGCATGCACCGCTTCGATGATGCTGTCCTTGGAGTAAAAACCAGAAAAGAAAGGCGTGCCGATCAACGCAAGCGAACCCAGTAAGGCCGTGATCCAGGTAATGGGCATGTACTTGCGCAAGCCACCCATGTTCCGAATATCCTGATCATGATGCATGCCGATGATGACCGCGCCAGCCCCCAAAAACAGCAAGGCCTTGAAAAACGCGTGCGTCATCAGATGAAACACCGCAACGGAATACGCCGAGGCACCAAGCGCGACAGTCATATAGCCCAATTGGGACAAGGTCGAATAGGCAACGACGCGCTTGATATCGTTTTGAATGATGCCCAGAAACCCCATAAATAACGCCGTGATGGCACCGATCACCATCACAAAAGACAGCGCAGTGTCTGACAACTCAAACAGCGGCGACATGCGCGCCACCATAAAGATCCCGGCTGTGACCATTGTCGCGGCATGAATCAGTGCCGAAATGGGCGTGGGACCTTCCATCGAATCCGGCAACCAGACATGCAAGGGAAATTGCGCCGACTTGCCCATGGCACCAATAAAGAGGCAAATACACGCCACCGTAATCAGCATCCAGTCGCTACCCGGCAAGGTCAGCAGCGCGAGCGCATCCCGCTTGGCAAAGACCTCGGCATAATTCATCGATCCGGCATAGGCAAGCAAGAGCCCAATACCGAGAATGAAACCAAAGTCACCCACGCGGTTGACCAAAAATGCTTTCATGTTGGCGAAGATCGCAGTCGGCCGCTTAAACCAGAAACCGATCAGCAGATACGACACCAGACCCACCGCTTCCCAGCCAAAAAACAACTGCAGGAAGTTATTACTCATCACCAGCATCAGCATGGCGAAGGTAAAGAGCGAAATGTAGGAGAAGAAGCGGTTGTAGCCCTCGTCATCTTGCATATAGCCGATTGTGTAGATATGCACCATCAGCGACACAAAGGTGACGACGCACATCATCATCGCGGTCAGACTGTCGACCAGAAAACCAATTTCCATCTTGAGCGTACCGACGGTCATCCAGGTGTACAGCGTGCCGCTATACGTGGCGCCATCGATCACCTGCAGCAGGGTTTGCAGCGAAATCAAAAAAGCGATCAGCACGCCTAAAATTGTCACGCTATGCGACGCAGTGCGGCCAATCAGGTTACCAAAAAAGCGCGTGCCAAATAGCCCGGCAATGGCCGAGCCAGCCAAAGGTGCCAATGGTACGCACAACAGCAGATGTGGGTTGAGTTGCCCCGCCATGATGAACCTTGTCGTTATTTTTTGATTAGCCCTTGAGGCTGTCCAACTCTTCCACGTTGATCGTGTTGAGGTTACGGAACAGCACCACAAGAATTGCCAGACCGATCGCGGATTCAGCCGCCGCCACGGTCAGGATGAAAAATACAAAAATCTGCCCGGCAGCGTCCCCCAGATAATGCGAAAACGCGATGAAATTCATGTTCACCGCCAGCAGCATCAATTCGATCGCCATCAACAGCACGATGATATTTTTGCGGTTCATAAAAATACCCACAACGGAGATAGCAAACAGGATCGCGCCCAAAACCAGAAAATGTGCCAGCGTCAAATTCATGATGTGCCTCTATTCTTTTTTAGCCGTTGCGTCGGCATTTGCGCGCACGGACTCGGAAGCCATGCGAACCAACCGCACGCGATCCGTGCTCTTGACCTTGACGGCCTCACCCGGATCAAAATACTTGGTGTCTTTGCGACGGCGCAAGGTCAATGCCACTGCAGCAACCATGGCGGCGAGCAGAATAAAGGCGGCGATCTCAAAGGCATACAAATAATGGGTGTAGATCAGCTTGCCGAGTTCACGGGTGTCCCCGATCATGGCCGACCCAGCCGGCACCTGCGAGGCATCAATAAGGAAGCCGCGTATCAGTACCGCCGACATTTCCACCGCGATGATCAAGCCGATGGTGAGCGCCAGCGGAAAATTGCCCCAGAAACCCGCTCGCAGCTTAGCCATATCAATGTCGAGCATCATCACGACGAACAGAAACAGCACCATCACCGCGCCGACATAGACCAGCACCAGCACGATGGCAAGGAACTCGGCCTGCAGCAGCATCCAGATCGCCGATGCCGAAAAAAACGACAAGATCAGAAACAAAGCCGCATGCACCGGATTGCTGTCAGTGATGACCCGCAGCGCTGCCAAAATCAGCAGCGTCGAAAAAGCATAAAAAAGAACAGTCGTAAATTCCATGTGATTTCTCAGCGGTAGCGCGCATCCGCCGCACGGGCGGCGGCGATGTCGGATTCATAGCGGTCACCCACGGCTAGCAGCATCTCTTTGGTGTAATACAAGTCGCCCCGCTTTTCGCCGTGATACTCAAGAATGTGAGTCTCGACGATAGAATCAACCGGGCAGGACTCTTCGCAAAAACCGCAGAAGATACATTTGGTCAGGTCAATGTCGTAACGGGTGGTGCGGCGCGAGCCGTCGTCACGCTGATCCGACTCGATCGTAATGGCCATAGCCGGACAGACTGCTTCGCACAGCTTGCAGGCGATGCAGCGTTCTTCGCCGTTGGGATACCGACGCAGTGCATGGAGACCCCGGAAACGCGGCGACTGCGGTGTTTTTTCTTCCGGAAATTGTACGGTGATTTTGCGCGCGAACAAATAGCGGCCGGTCAGAGCCAAGCCCTTGAACAACTCGCGCAACATCAGGCTTGCGAAGAAATCTTTGATCGCTTCCATTTTGCATTCAGCCTTTAACTTGTAACTTATTTCCAGATGTTCCAGGAGGTCTGCATCCACACAGCTACGATGATCAGATAGACCACGGTCAGCGGAATGAATACCTTCCAGCCCAGACGCATAATCTGGTCAAAACGATAGCGCGGGAAAGAAGCACGCACCCAGATAAAAATCGAGACGACTAAAAAGGTCTTGATGCCCAGCCAGATCCAGCCAGGAATGAAGCTCAATATTGCAAGCGGCGCGCTCCAGCCACCAAGGAACATCAGCGTGGCCATGATCGAAATGAGGATCATGTTGGCGTACTCGGCAAGGAAAAACATCGCAAAGGACATGCCGGAATATTCGACCATGTGACCAGCCACAATTTCCGATTCGCCCTCAACCACGTCAAACGGATGACGGGCGGTTTCGGCGATGCCGGAGATGATGTAAACCCCAAACATCGGCAACAACGGCAACCAGTTCCACGAAAGGAAATTGAGACCCATACTGGCAAAGGTGCCGCGCGTTTGCGTAGCGACGATCTCGGACAGGTTCAGACTGCCGGAGACCATCAGCACGATAACCAACACAAAACCCATCGCGATTTCATACGACACCATTTGCGCAGAGGCGCGCATCGCACCAAGGAACGCATACTTGGAATTGGATGCCCAACCGGCGACGATGACGCCATATACTTCGAGCGAGGTAATGGCCATCACAAACAGCAGCCCGGCATTGATGTTGGCGAGCGCGACTTCGGGACCGAACGGTACCACCGACCAGGCAGCCAAGGCGGGCATGATCGTCATCACCGGCGCGATCACAAACAAAGCCTTGCTAGCTTTGGCGGGCACGACGATTTCTTTAAGCAGCAACTTAAGCGCATCGGCAATCGGCTGCAGCAAGCCGGCCGGACCTACGCGATTGGGACCAATACGCACGTGCATCCAGCCGATCAGTTTACGTTCCCATAGCGTTAGGTAGGCGACGCAACCCATCACCGGCAGTACGATGGCCACGATCTTGATCAGGTTCCAGACAATCGGCCAGTAAGCACCAAACAGACCGGTGCCCGTAGTCGTGACAAAGGCCAGAAATTGGTCCATCAGGCTTTCTCCACCGAGATCGCACCGAACATGGCGCCGAGCGCTGACGTAGACGCATGAGCGGCCGCGACTCGCACAACCTGTGCGGGCAAACTTGCGTCAACTGCCGCACGCAGCAGTACGCTTCCTTTGCCCTGCGTCACACGAACTGTTGCGCCGTCGGTGACGCCTAATTTCTCGGCCAGTGTCGCAGACAGGTTCGCTTGCGGTGCTTGGGCGTCCGTCGTCTGCTGCAAAGACTCGGCACGACGCACGATGCCGTCAGTCGCATAGATCGGCACATCGGCTACGCGCTGCAAACCAGCCAAAGGCTGGGGCGCCTGGAGGCCGATCGTCGTCAGATTGTTTAGGCGGGACGACAAGTCCAGCGCGGCCAGATCAGCCCCACCGAGCACTTCGGTGCGAATGGCTTCCGATGTCTCGTAGTCAAAGCCGTCCAAACCAAGCAAGTTACCCAGAACGCGCAAGACCTTCCAACCAGGACGGGTGTCGGCCAAGGGCTTGACGGTGCCATTGAAGCTCTGCGCACGGCCTTCTGCATTGACAAAGGTGCCAGCGGTTTCGGTAAACGGCGCAATCGGCAGCAACACATCGGCGTAATCCATGCCGTGCATAAACGGCGAGAGCGCCACCACCATGTCTGCCTGATCTAGCGCCGCACGAGCCGTCTGCGGATCGTAGCAATCGAGCTCCGGCTCGGTGTTAAAGAGCACATAGGCTTTGCGCGGCTTGGCAAAAAACTCGATTGCGTTGCCGCCTTTGGCAGGCAAGGCCGTGGCCAAATACGCACCCACCGTATTGGCAGCCTCGGTCAGGTTGCCAAAACCGGCGTCGGTCTGTTGCGCGAGCCACTGCGCCGCAGCGTGTAACTGCGAAGCTTGCGGGTGCTGCGTCGCGGCGTTACCGAGCAAAATAGCGCGCGGCTCACCAGAGAGCAGACTGGTGGCAATTTGTTTGGCCGTCGCCGATGGCTGGAGACCAGCAAAGGCAGCCGGTACGTCGATGTTTTTGCTTTGTGCGACGGCAACGATGACTTCACCGAGTTGCGCGAGCCAATCCGATGGCGCGGCAATCAATTTGTTTGCCACTGGCATCAGCAAGTCATCATCGCTTGCATGCAACAGGCTCAGCTTGGCGCCACGGCGAACGGCGTCGCGCAAGCGCGCGGCGACCAGCGGATGGTCTTTACGCAAGAACGAACCAATGACAAACACCCGCTTTAATTTACTCAATGCTGCTACCGGCATACCCAACCAAGGCACGACGTTGTCACCAAGCGAAAAATCAGACTGACGCAGACGGAAGTCGACGTTATCTGAGCCTAGGCCGCGCACCATTTTTTGCAGCAACGCGAGTTCTTCGAGTGTGGAGTAAGGTGTCGCCAGGGCAGCGAGTGCATCAGCGCCGTGCTCATGCCGAATATTACGCAAGCCATGGGCAACATACTCAAGCGCGGTTTGCCAGTCAGTTTGTTGCCATTGGCCGTCTTGCTTAATCATTGGCGCCGTCAAACGCTGGTCGCTATGCAAGCCCTCGTAGGCAAAGCGATCTTTGTCCGACAGCCAGCATTCGTTGACCGCATCGTTTTCGAGCGGCAGCACACGCATTACTTTAGCGCCCTTAACCTGTACGACTAAGTTGGCGCCGAGGCTGTCATGCGGACTGACGGACTTGCGACGCGAGAGCTCCCAGGTGCGAGCGCTGTAACGAAAGGGTTTGGATGTCAAGGCCCCCACCGGGCACAGATCGATCATATTGCCCGACAGCTCAGAGTCGACTGTCTTGCCGACAAATGAAGTGATCTCGGCATGTTCGCCGCGACCTAGCATGCCGAACTCCATCACACCGGCGATCTCTTGTCCAAAGCGTACGCAGCGGGTGCAATGAATGCAACGACTCATCTCTTTCATTGAGATCAGTGGCCCAGCATCTTTGGGAGTAACAACACGTTTTTCTTCGCGGTAGTGCGAAGACGATGGACCATATCCAACAGCGAGATCTTGTAATTGGCACTCGCCACCCTGATCACAGATCGGGCAATCCAGCGGATGGTTGATCAGCAAAAATTGCATCACGTCTTTTTGCGCCTTGACCGCCTTGTCGCTGTGGGTGCGCACGATCATGCCAGCCGTCACAGGTGTGGCGCACGCTGGCAGCGGCTTGGGTGCTTTTTCGACTTCGACCAAACACATCCGGCAATTGGCCGCAATCGACAATTTCTTGTGGTAGCAAAAATGCGGAATGTAGGTGCCAAGCGCATTGGCAGCATCCATCACCATGCTGCCTTCCTGGACTTCGACTTTTTTGCCGTCTATCTCGATTTCAACCATGGCTTCGCTTTATTCTGTCAGATGTAAGCAGGTACCAAACACCGCTTATGTTCGATGTGATACGCAAACTCGTCAGTGAAATTTTTGACCATCGCGCGCACCGGCATTGCCGCCGCGTCGCCTAATGCGCAGATCGTGCGACCCTGAATGCCGTCAGCGATCGTATTGAGCATGTCGAGGTCATCGGCCCTGCCCTGCCCGTGCTCAATCCGATGCACCATCCGGTAGAGCCAGCCCGTACCTTCACGACACGGCGTGCATTGACCGCAGGACTCTTCATAATAAAAATAAGACAAACGCAGCAGCGATTTGACCATGCAGCGCGTCTCGTCCATCACAATAACGGCCCCCGAGCCCAGCATTGAACCGGCCTTGGCGATGGCATCGTAGTCCATGTCGGTGGCCATCATCACCTCGCCCGTCAGCACAGGCATCGACGAACCACCGGGAATAACGGCTTTGATTTTTTTCCCATCGCGCATACCACCAGCGAGCTCCAACAGATTGGCAAACGGCGTACCAAGCGGCACTTCATAATTACCCGGACGCGCCACATCGCCCGAGACGGAAAAAATCTTCGTGCCACCGTTGTTGGGTTTGCCTAATGCGGCATAGGCGGCGCCACCCATGTTCATCACAAAAGGAACGGCGGCAAAGGTCTCGGTGTTGTTGATGGTGGTGGGCTTGCCGTACAAACCAAAGCTCGCCGGGAAAGGCGGTTTGAAACGCGGCTGACCTTTTTTGCCTTCGATCGATTCGAGCAGCGCCGTTTCTTCGCCGCAGATATAGGCGCCGTAGCCATGAAACGCATGCAACTGAAAGCTGAAATCGGTGCCCATGATGCGCTCACCAAGATGACCAGCGGCACGCGCCTCATCGAGCGCCGCTTCAAAGCGTGCGTAGGTGTCCCAGATTTCACCGTGAATATAGTTGTAGCCGACCGTAATACCCATCGCATACGCACCGATGGCCATGCCCTCGATCAGCGCGTGCGGGTTGTAGCGCAGGATGTCGCGGTCTTTGAACGTGCCCGGCTCGCCTTCATCGGAATTGCAGATCAGGTATTTTTGGCCCGGGAATTGCCGCGGCATGAAGCTCCATTTCAGACCAGTGGGAAAGCCGGCGCCGCCGCGACCGCGCAGCGAGGAAGCCTTGAGTTCCGCAATGACCTGCTCAGGCGTGATGCCTTCGGTCAGGATGCGACGCAGCGCGCCATAGCCGCCGCGCTTAACATAATCTTCCAGATGCCAATTTTGACCATCCAGACCAGCTAAGATCAGGGGCTTGATGTGACGAGTATGCAGACTGGTCATTTTTTCAATTCCTCTACCAGCGCATCGATTTTGTCATTCGACATGTGGCTGCACATGCGTTTGTTATTCACCAAAAGAACAGGTGAATCGCCGCAAGCGCCCATACACTCTCCTTCTTGCAACGTAAATTGACCATCTGCAGTGGTGTCTCGGTAGTCGATGCCAAGCTTTTGTTTCAGATAGTGTGCCGCCTTTTCGCCGCCCGACAATGCACAGGGCAAGTTAGTACAGATGGTGATCTTGTGCTTGCCCAGCGGCTTGAGGTTATACATCGCATAAAACGTCGCCACTTCCTGCACGGCGATGGCCGGCATGTCGAGATAGCCGGCCACTTCTTGCATCACCTCGGGTGCGAGCCAGCCGGTTTCGTCTTGCGCAATCGCGAGCGCGGCCATCACCGCTGACTGTTTTTGGTCAGCCGGAAACTTCGCTATTTCGCGATCGATTTTTTTTAAGGATTGTTCTGATAACGCCATCGTCTGTGCCTTTTGCTTTTTTAGCGATCGATTTCGCCAAACACGATGTCCTGGGTACCGATGATCGTGACTGCGTCGGCAATCATGTGACCTTTCGCCATTTCATGCAGTCCCTCAAGGTGCGCATAACCAGGCGCCCGAATTTTGAGGCGATACGGTTTGTTTGCGCCGTCGGACACGATGTAAATGCCGAACTCGCCCTTGGGATGTTCTACCGCTGCATAGGCTTCGCCGGCTGGCACGTGGAAGCCTTCCGTGAAGAGCTTGAAGTGGTGA
The DNA here is from genome assembly GCA_945866125.1 of Bordetella parapertussis. Classification (GTDB taxonomy): domain Bacteria; phylum Pseudomonadota; class Gammaproteobacteria; order Burkholderiales; family Burkholderiaceae_D; genus Pernthalerella. The sequence goes on along the minus strand of CAMBFZ010000014.1, from coordinate 52,490 downwards.
ATCAGTTCTTCCATGTTGGACTTCATGTCCACCCGCGACGGCGGGGCGACTTTATGATTGTCCGACATCACCGGGCCGCCGTTATTGCGTAGCCATTCAACGCATTGCTTGATGAGGCGATTGGACTGTCGCATTTCTTCAACGCGCACCAGATAGCGGTCGTAGCAATCGCCGTTGACCCCCACCGGAATATCGAAGTCGAGCAAGTCATAGACTTCGTAAGGCTGCTTTTTGCGCAAATCCCATTCGATGCCCGAGCCGCGCAACATCGCGCCGCTAAATCCCATTGCCAGCGCACGCTCAGGCGACACCACACCAATGCCCACCAAACGCTGTTTCCAAATACGGTTATCCGTCAGGAGGGTTTCGTATTCATCGACATAAGTCGGAAAACGATTGGTGAAGTCTTCAATAAAATCGAGTAACGAACCCTGACGGTTTTCGTTCAAATGCGACATTGCTTTGTCGTTGCGCAGCAGTGATGCTTTGTACTGCGGCATGCTGTCGGGCAGGTCACGATAAACGCCGCCCGGGCGATAGTAGGCAGCATGCAAACGCGCACCCGAGACCGCCTCGTAGCAATCCATCAGATCTTCGCGCTCGCGGAATGCGTACAAAAATACCCCCATCGCACCAACGTCAAGCGCGTGCGCACCGAGCCACAATAGATGATTCAGGATGCGGGTGATTTCGTCGAACATGACCCGGATATATTGCGCACGAAGCGGCACCTCAACGCCGAGCAATTTTTCGATGGCCATCACATACGCATGCTCATTACACATCATCGACACGTAGTCGAGACGATCCATGTAAGGCACGGATTGCAGGAAGGTTTTTTGCTCAGCGAGTTTTTCGGTTGCGCGATGCAAGAGACCAATGTGCGGATCGGCACGCTGGATCACTTCGCCGTCGAGCTCAAGCACCAGACGCAGCACGCCATGCGCGGCAGGATGTTGGGGCCCAAAATTGAGGGTGTAGTTCTTAATCTCGGCCATTATTTGATTCCGTAGTGTTCTTCGCGGATCACGCGCGGCACATTTTCGCGTGGCTCAATCGTCACTGGCTGGTAGATCACGCGCTTTTGCTCAGGGTCATAACGCATTTCGACATAGCCACTGACGGGGAAATCCTTGCGGAAAGGATGGCCGATAAAACCGTAGTCAGTGAGAATGCGGCGCAAGTCATTGTGGCCATCAAACAGGATGCCAAACAGATCGAAGGCTTCGCGTTCATACCAGTTTGCGGCAGACCACAGATCCGATACCGATGCCACGACCGGTAACGCCTCGTCGGGCGCGAAGGTTCGCACGCGCACACGCCAGTTGTAGTGAATCGACAGCAGATGAGAGACCACCGCAAAGCGGGCACCGTCCCATGCACCATCACCATAGGTCGAATAGTCGACACCGCACAGATCGATCAGTTGTTCAAACTGCAGATCAGCATGGTCGCGTAACGCCGTCATCGCCTGCAAATAATCAGCGGCCTTGACGACAACGGTGATCTCACCGAGCGCCGTCGTCAAGCTCTGCACGTGCTCGCCTAGTACTGCACGCAAGGCGGCTTCGAGGGTATCGAGTTTGGTCGTCATGGTCAGCGCGCAATCGTGTTGGTACGACGAATTTTGTTTTGCAGCTGCATGATCCCGTACAAGAGCGCCTCGGCAGTCGGCGGGCAACCGGGCACATAAATATCGACCGGTACGATGCGGTCACAACCGCGCACCACAGAGTAGGAATAGTGATAGTAGCCACCGCCATTGGCGCAGGACCCCATCGAGATCACCCAACGCGGTTCAGCCATCTGGTCATAAACCTTACGCAAGGCCGGCGCCATTTTGTTGCACAGCGTGCCAGCCACGATCATTACGTCAGACTGACGGGGCGACGGACGAAAGACCACACCGAAGCGGTCAAGGTCATAGCGCGACGCGCCGGCGTGCATCATTTCAACCGCACAGCAGGCCAGACCAAATGTCATAGGCCACATTGAGCCGGTACGGGTCCAGTTAATGAGCTTGTCGGCCGTGGTGGTGACAAACCCTTCATTCAACATGCCTTCAATTGCCATGACTTATTCCCAATCCAACGCGCCTTTTTTCCATTCGAAAATCAGGCCAACGATCAATACACCGAGGAAGATCATCATTGCCCAGAAACCCAGCAGACCGACATCGCTCATCGCGACGGCCCAAGGCACCAGGAATGCGACTTCAAGATCAAACAGGATAAAAAGGATAGCGACCAGGTAGTAGCGCACATCAAACTTCATGCGGGCGTCTTCGAAGGCTTCGAAGCCGCACTCATACGCAGAAGTTTTTGCGGCGTCTGGCCGATAGGGAGCGATCAGCCGACCCAGCACCTGAGGTGCCACGCCGACAAGAATACCGACAAGAATGAACAACAATATCGGTAAATAATTTTCGAGGTTCACGATCATCCGCAGTACAAAACTTTGACTCTCATCGAGAAGATCAAATGTTGAGCCAAAAAGGCAACTTTGCCTTCTCGACAAAAAGCCAGCAAGGAGCACCCCCATGCTGGCCTGGTTTGTTTTTGTTCTGGCTGGTGCCGACGGCGAGACTCGAACTCGCACAGCTTGCGCCACTACCCCCTCAAGATAGCGTGTCTACCAATTTCACCACGTCGGCCAAAGCACGCTATTTTAACCCGTTTTGACAACCCAGTTCAACGCTGAATTGCGCAACGAGCAAAGAATAAGCATTATTTCGGAATTTCACCAGATTGACCGGGTACGACTTTCGCCGGTGCACCCTGCGGCGCGGCCGGCGCGCCAGGGGTTTGGGTTTGCGATTGTGTCGCAGGGATTTGATCCATCACGCCACCACCGGTTGCGATAGGACGGCTTCCGAAAAACGATAAGGCCAGCGTTGAGGAAAAAAAGACCGCAGCGGCCACACCGGTAAATTTGGAGAGAAAATTCGATGAGCCGGTCGCACCAAAGAGGCTGCCAGAGGCACCGGATCCGAATGCGGCTCCCATGTCGGCACCTTTACCATGCTGGAGCAGTACCAAGCCGATGATGATCAGCGCCGAAAGCACTTGAATCAAGATGATGATGGCGAGCAAAGTAGTCATTTATTTTAATTTCCAATGTTTTGAGATCATTCAGTGTTTCTATTCATCCCCACGATGTTCGTGGTGTTCGTGCTGTTGGTTGCTTCCGCCCTCTCAGGCGGCGTGAGCAATAGCAAGAAAATCCGTCGCCTTCAACGCAGCACCACCAATGAGACCGCCATCAATATCGGGCATCGCCAGCAACGCTTGCGCATTGTCCGGTTTCATACTGCCGCCATAAATAATCTGCACCTTCGCCGCCGCCTGCCCATCAACTTGGGCAAGTTTGGCGCGAATGAGTTCGTGTACCTGCTGCGCCATTTCTGGTGTTGCTGTCTTGCCGGTTCCAATGGCCCAAACTGGTTCATAGGCGATGACGATGTCGGCTAACCGCGAACCAACCGCTGCCAGCACCGGCGCGAGCTGCTGCTCCACGACGCCGGCAGTCAGCCCGGCCTCGCGCTCGGCCAGCGTTTCGCCGACACAAACAATCGGCACCAATCCTGCCGACAAAGCTGCGATTGTTTTTTTCGCAACCAATTCACTGCTCTCACCATGTAACGCCCGTCGTTCGGAATGACCAACAATCACATAGCGGCAAGCAAAGTCTTTGAGCATGGCCGCCGATATTTCACCGGTGAAGGCGCCGGCCTCTTGGTCGGACAGATCTTGCGCCCCCCAGGAAACCGGGGAGCCCGCTAACAGTGACTGCACCTGCGACAAATAAGGCGCCGGCACACACACCGCCAACTCACACGACAAACCAACAGCGCCTGCGCGCACGCCGTCCAACAGCGCAGCGTTAGCGGCGAGACTGCCATTCATTTTCCAGTTGCCAGCGATCAGAGTGCGACGCATAGGAGTCTGCTTTTTTAATAACCCGCTATTTTAGCTTGTGGCAAGAATCCCGGTCAAACCAAGCGGAAATGCCTTGCCTCTTTTGTTCAAGCTACCGTCAGCATGATTTTGCCAACGTGCGTGCTGGTTTCCATTAGCGCGTGGGCTTGTGCTGCCTGATCAAGCGGGAAAGTCTGAAATATCACCGGCTTGATTTGTCCAGACTCAATCAGGGGCCATATCCGCTGACGCAGCTTGTCTGCCACCATCTGCTTGAACGCCACCGGACGTGGTCGTAAGGTCGAGCCAGTAATCGTCAGCCTGCGTCGCATGACATGACCAAAATCAATCTTGCCGGTCGCCCCACCCAACAAGGCGATCACCACCAAACGCCCATCGTCAGCCAGACAATCGATCTCGCGCGCGACGTAATCACCGGCAACCATGTCGAGAATCACATCAGCCCCCTTGCCACCCGTGGCGGCCTTCACGACTTCGGCAAAATCTTCGGAACGGTAATTAATCCCGCGCTCAGCTCCCAGACTTTCGCAGGCACGGCACTTGTCGTCCGAGCCGGCGGTGGCAAATACGCGGTGTCCAAGCGCACGCGCCATTTGAATCGCGGTGACCCCGATGCCAGAGCTACCGCCCTGCACTAACAAGGTTTCGTCGCCAGTCAGTTTGGCTCGTTCAAACAGATTGCTGTACACGGTAAAAAATGTCTCAGGCAGAGACGCCGCTTCCAGTGCGGTCAGCCCTTTTGGCACGGGCAGACATTGTGCAATCGGCGCCGCACAATATTCGGCATAGCCACCACCCTGCACCAGCGCACAGACCAGATCGCCTTTTTTAAAGGCACTGCCAGCCAGATCACCGTCCACGATTTCACCGGCGACTTCAAGCCCGGGAATATCAGAGGCACCCGGCGGCACCGGATAATTGCCCGTACGTTGCAACACGTCAGGACGATTGACGCCGGCAGCATGCACCTTGATCAAGACCTCGCCGGCCTTCAAAGTCGGCATTGGCCGCTCGCAAGGGGTGAGTACTTCCGGTCCACCCGGGTGAATAATTTCAATGGCACGCATGCTGGTCTCTCCCTCAATTTTTTAAAATTATTGTACAAACGCACTCGCAGAAAAAAGCCGCCCTGGCTGCAACACCGGGCGGCTTGGCCATCACGATAAACCGCGTGCGACCTATTTCTTATTGCGCCGCTGGTGCTGGCGCTTCGCCGCCGTCGTCCGCTGCGGCGGCCTTCATCGACAATTTGAGGCGACCACGGTCGTCGGTCTCGAGCACTTTAACGCGCACATGCTGACCTTCGGTCAGATAGTCAGCGACCGCATTGACGCGCTCGTTGGCAATCTGGCTGATATGCAGCAGACCGTCTTTACCCGGCATGACTTGGACGATCGCACCGAAATCCAGCAGCTTCAATACTACGCCATCGTAAATTTTGCCCACTTCAACTGACGCGGTCAGCTCTTCGATACGGCGTTTGGCTTCTTGACCGGCCGCCGCATCCACAGACGCGATGGTGACCAAACCCTCATCAGTGATGTCGATCTGGGTACCGGTTTCTTCGGTCAATGCGCGAATGACAGCGCCGCCTTTACCGATGACGTCACGAATTTTTTCAGGGTTGATCTTGATGGTGATCAGGCGTGGCGCAAAGTTGGACAGCTCCGTGCGACCGGTTGGCACGGCTTCTTGCATTTTGCCCAAAATGTGCAGTCGGCCTTCTTGCGCCTGCGCCAGTGCAACTTGCATGATTTCTTTGGTGATGCCCTGAATCTTGATGTCCATCTGCAGCGCAGTAATGCCGTTGGCCGTACCCGCAACTTTGAAGTCCATGTCGCCGAGGTGATCTTCGTCGCCCAGAATATCGGACAAGACCGCGAAGCGATTACCTTCTTTGATCAAGCCCATCGCGATACCCGCAACGTGCTCTTTCATCGGTACACCCGCATCCATCAGCGCCAGACAGCCACCACACACTGAGGCCATCGACGACGAACCATTCGACTCAGTAATTTCGGACACCAAACGCACCGAATAACTGAATTCTTCAGCCGGCGGCAAGGCCGCAATCAGTGCACGCTTGGCCAGACGACCATGACCGATTTCGCGACGCTTTGGCGAACCGACGCGACCGGTTTCACCAGTGGCGAACGGAGGCATATTGTAGTGCAGCATAAAGCGGTCACTGTACTCACCCGTAAGCGCATCAATGCGCTGTTCGTCACGTGCGGTACCCAAGGTAGCCACCACGAGCGCCTGCGTTTCACCGCGGGTGAACAGAGCTGATCCGTGGGTGCGCGGCAGCACGCTGGTACGAATCGAAATCGGACGCACCGTACGCGTGTCACGACCATCAATACGCGGCTCGCCTTCGAGAATCTGCGAGCGGACGATTTTGGCTTCGAGGTCAAACAAGATATTGCTAAGTTCAGCAGAATCAGGCGCATCGGCGTCAGCCGCCAGCGCCGCCGATACCGAGGCCGTGACTTCTTTGAGTTTTTGCGTACGTGCCTGCTTTTCCTTGATCTGATAAGCCTCACGCAATTTCTCATTGGCCAACGCCGACACGCGCGCAATCAGTGGTTCATTTTTTGGGGCTGGCTTCCATTCGACTTCAGGCTTGCCGCCGTCACGGACGAGTTCATGGATGGCATCAATAACGACACGCATCTGCTCATGACCAAACACGACCGCACCGAGCATGATCTCTTCGGACAGCTGCTGCGCTTCGGACTCCACCATCAACACCGCCGACTCTGTACCGGCCACGACCAGATCAAGCTGCGACTTGGGCAACTGGGAAACGGTCGGATTGAGCACGTACTGGCCGTCAATATAGCCAACACGGGCGGCCCCCACCGGGCCATTGAATGGAATACCTGCAACACACAGCGCAGCCGACGCGCCAATCATCGCAGGGATGTCAGGATCGATGTCCGGGTTGACCGACAACACATGCAGAATGACCTGCACTTCATTGAGATACCCTTCAGGGAACAGCGGACGAATCGGGCGATCGATCAGGCGTGAGGTCAGCGTCTCTTTTTCAGAAGGACGGCCTTCGCGCTTGAAAAAGCCGCCCGGAATACGGCCGGCTGCATAAGTTTTTTCGACGTAATCAACGGTCAATGGGAAAAAATCCTGACCGGGCTTGGCGTCCTTGCGTGCCACAACGGTGGCAAGAATCACGGTGTCTTCGACTGAGACCATCACGGCGCCGGATGCCTGGCGCGCGATCTCGCCGGTTTCCAAGGTGACGGTGTGCTGGCCATATTGGAAGGTCTTCGTAACTTTATTAAACATAAGGTGGTTCCTCTCTATTTTTGCCGACAGATTTTCAGGCGCTGTCGTTCACCTCACCACGGGCAACGGACTTGCCGCCGCCTTACTTCACAACGGATAAACCGTTGGCAATGCTCACGTCAAAAAGACGAAATGCCCGCATCAGCTAGCTGACACAGGCATCCCGTCGAAGATGCATAAGTGGCGCAATGCGTTTACTTGCGCAGACCGAGCTTTTCGATCAGTGCGCGATAGCGGTCTGCATCTTTGCGCTTCAAGTAGGCCAACAGGCTTTTACGACGGTTGACCATCATGATCAGGCCGCGGCGGGAATGGTGATCCTTGGCGTGGGCCTTGAAGTGACCGTTGAGTTCGTTAATGCGGGCGGTCAACAATGCGACCTGGACTTCCGGGGAGCCGGTGTCGTTTTGAGCACGGGCGTTATCGGCGATAACGGCGGCTTTGCTTTCTTTCGTGACTGACATACGCTTACCTTTCACATGCGGCACCTGGAGTCGCAACCCCGGATACCGTGACATCGATTAAATCTGGCCAAATCCAGCCAGCCAGCGATTATAGCCGAAACTACCCCACCCGACAAACCATCCATGGCGCCACAAAAAAACCCCGACCAGCAGGCCGGGGTTTTTAAAATAGCAATGATCTTAGATGACTGCTCGGGCTACAGCTGCGGATTGAGTTTTTCAATTTTTGAATGCAGCTTGTTGAGCGCCGACAAATACGCCTTGGCAGACGCCACGACGATGTCGAGGTCAGCCCCCACGCCATTAACAATCCGCCCCGCCTTCGACAAACGCATCGTCACTTCGCCCTGCGACTCGGTACCAGTCGTAATCGCATTGACCGAAAACAGCAGCAATTCCGCGCCACTTTCAGTGCGGGATTCAATGGCATTAACGATCGCATCAACCGGACCGTTACCCTGCCCCTGACAAGTCACCTCATGCCCCTCAATCGAAAAAGTAACTTTGGCAAACGGCTTTTCGCCGGTTTCAGAATGCTGAGAGAGCGACACAAAGTTGTAATGCTCTTTTTCGTGCGACTGCTGCTCGTCCGACACCAAGGCCATGATGTCTTCATCAAAAATCTCGGATTTGCGGTCGGCGAGTTCTTTGAAACGGGTAAACGCCGCATTGACTTCAGCTTCCGATTCGAGCTTGATACCGAGCTCTTCAAGCCGCTGCTTAAACGCATTGCGCCCAGACAGCTTGCCCAGCACGATTTTATTAGCGGCCCAGCCCACGTCTTCGGCGCGCATGATTTCATAGGTATCACGGGCCTTGAGAATGCCATCCTGATGGATACCTGACGCATGGGCAAACGCATTCGCACCGACCACCGCCTTGTTAGGCTGGACCGCAAAACCAGTAATCTGCGACACCAGCTTGGAGGTCGGCACGATCTGGGTCGCGTCAATCCCCAACTGCAGATTGAAATGATCCTTGCGGGTACGCACCGCCATTACGATCTCTTCAAGCGCGGTGTTGCCGGCCCGCTCGCCCAAACCGTTAATGGTGCATTCCACTTGCCGCGCGCCGCCGATCATCACACCGGCGAGTGAGTTGGCCACGGCCATGCCCAGGTCGTTATGACAATGCACTGACCAAACCGCTTTATCGGAGTTAGGAATGCGCTCACGTAAGGTCTTCAACATAGTGCCGTACAACTCGGGTACCGCGTAGCCGACGGTGTCCGCAAAATTAATCGTGGTCGCGCCCTCATCAATGACCGCCTCAAGCACGCGGCAGAGAAAATCCATCTCCGAGCGGCTGCCGTCTTCCGGACTAAACTCAACGTCATCGGTAAATTTACGGGCAAAGCGCACAGCCTGTTTGGCTTGCTCAAGCACCTGATCAGGTGACATGCGCAGCTTTTTCTCCATGTGCAAAGGCGACGTGGCAATAAAAGTATGGATGCGCTTTCTGGCCGCTGGTGCCAGGGCTTCGGCAGCGCGCGAAATATCACGGTCATTAGCGCGTGAAAGCGAGCAGACAATGGATTCCTTGATGGTACCGGCAATGGCCTTGATCGATTCAAAGTCACCCTGCGAGGATGCCGCAAAGCCGGCTTCGATAACGTCCACCTTAAGCCGCTCAAGCTGGCGAGCAATACGGATTTTTTCTTCGCGTGTCATCGACGCACCGGGCGACTGCTCGCCGTCGCGCAATGTAGTATCAAAAATGATGAGCTTGTTTGAGTCGGCCATGCTGGGCTCCTAAGGTAGGGACGATATCTGATCGAAACAGTTTTTTACCGGCCCTTGCCGTTTGGGGCATGAGCGAGGCAAAACACAAATTGGGGGTAGGGGATGTCTGCGCGTTAGCGCAGTAGATACAGCATTAGCAGGCCGGGGAGGCTGCCACGACATGCATGAGCGAGAGAGAAAGAAGCACTTGACATGAGGCAAAGCATAAGCGGAATTGGCAAATTGCGCAACCAGCGCCCCGCTCCGCCGGCTGGGCCGCCTATTTATCCTCGCCGGGGTCATCGCTGGTCTGCACGATACTGACCGGTCGGCCCTTAAACCAGCGCCAGAAAAACACCGCGTAGCCGGATAGTCCATACACCACAAACAAGCCAAACAAAACTTTTGGCGGGTCACTCGAGACCGCCACAAAAATCAACACGATCAAAAAAATCGCAATGAACGGCACCGACTTGCGGAAATTCACATCCTTGAAACTATAAAACGGCACATTAGTGACCATGGTCAGGCCCGCATAGAGCGTAATACTCCAGGACAGCCAGAGAAAATCCGCACCCGCAATCCGCAAGTCATCCATCAGCCAGATAAAGCCCGCCACCAGCGCCGCCGCAGCTGGGCTAGGCAGACCCTGGAAAAACCGCTTATCGACAACAGCGATGTTGGTGTTAAAACGCGCCAATCGCAACGCCGCACCCGCGCAGTAAACAAACGCCGCCAGCCAACCGAGCTTGCCCATGCCGCGCAACGACCATTCATACACAATCAACGCCGGCGCCGCGCCAAATGACACCATGTCCGACAAGCTATCGTACTGCGCACCGAATTCACTTTGGGTATTCGTCAGCCTCGCCACCCGGCCGTCGACAGCATCGAGCACCATTGCCGCAAAGATGGCCACGGCGGCATTGGAGAACTGCATGTTCATCGCCATCACGATGGCATAAAAGCCGCAGAATAAGGCCGCCGTCGTAAATGCATTGGGCAGCAAATAGATGCCCCTGCTGCGCACCGGTGGGGGCAGCGCGTCGGCGCCTTCGGCTAGCCCAGCACGACGCAGAGCAAGCTTATGCAACCGCGAAAGCTTGGGATGGCCTGCTTTGGCCTTAGATTTACGGCTGCTGAAAATTGACATAACGCTTATGGTAACCGACGATGCCCACGCGGCGGATCAGAATTGCGCCAGCACCGTCTCAGTTGCTGACACTTTGTCGCCAACGGCCACTTTAGGCTGAGCTGAGAGCGGCAAATAGACATCCACCCGCGAACCAAACCGAATAAAGCCATAACGCTGACCGCGCGCCAACACATCGCCTGCGTCGACGTAGCACAAGATGCGGCGCGCAATCAGGCCAGCGACTTGCACACAGCTGACAGTTGCTCCGTTAGCAGCCGTGATGACGAGCGCATTACGCTCGTTTTCGGTGGAAGCCTTATCCAGGTCTGCATTCACAAATTGACCCGGGAAATAGTCGACCTTTTCAATTTTGCCATCGACCGGTGCACGGTTGGAATGCACATTAAATACATTCATGAACACGCTGATTTTCAACGCTTCCCGATTCGCATAAGGGTCGTGCGCTTTGCCGACCACAACGATACGGCCATCAGCCGGTGACAGTACCGCGTTCGGGTCTTGTGGGATCACACGGGCCGGGTCGCGAAAAAACTGCAGCACAAACAGCGCGATGATCCAGAACGGTATCGACCACCAGCCCAGAAACTGGCTGGCTAACAGCGCAGCAACGAGGGCCAAACCGAGAAAAGGCCAGCCTTCGCGGGCAATGATGGGGTGAGGATAAGGGTTCAAAAACGGCTCCAATGCCAATGTTCTTGGGGAATACCCGAGCGCGCTTGCGCGGCTTGGGAAAAAGTAACGAATTGTACCTGCTCAAGCCGGCAGATGATATCAGGCGCGCCGCCTCAAGCAGCCAACCACAAACGAACGTGCCTACTCTAACCAGGCCGGATTCGCCTCATCCCTTACAGCGGGATCTGGATGACTGGCTACACGAATACAACTTCGAACGCACGCATCAGGGGAAGATGTGCTGCGGGCGCACACCGATGCAAACACTGATTAACGGGAAGGAAGCGTGGCACGATAAAGTCACCACATTGAATAACTGAATTTGATCTGACAGCCACATCGATCAAATCGGGTAACTGTCAGATCAAGTCGCGATTATTTCAGTTTATATAACGTTTTAAATGACATCAACTGATGCTAGGAGATTACTGCCGTATGCCACCGGCCCACAAAACTACTCAGGCCATGTACAAAAATCTTCCCGACCCAAGCCGTCTTGAACGCCTATAACAGCGATTTCGAATGCGGCCTTTCTGCCTGCGCCATCAGCGTCAAACCAAAGCACCCCCTCTTCATCGACGATCAGTTTTTCGCCAATTACGCCCTCTTTTAACTGCTGATCCTTGCCGAACAGAGATCTGAAAATCCGACCTGACAGCCCGATCTTGTCTTCGCCAGAGTGAAAATCGATCACCTCGTCGAAAGTCTTACTCTCTCGAGAGATAACAAATACATCCTCACCCCCACCACCGAACAAGGTGTCGATTCCAGCACCACCTCTTATGACGTTATCACCACCATTACCGGACAGCGTGTTGGCCCCTGCATCACCATTTAGATTCAAATCAGCTGAGCCGACCAGCATGGCATTTTCGATGTCCTTCCACTTTTTTCCTGTGAGGTTAAGACTGAATTTCTCAGACATCACAGAATCCGAACTGCCGATTTGACCAACGACGATTCTGTCGGTACTGTCGTTCACCATGAAGACATCATCTTCGTCACTGCCAATGAGCTTATCGCTCTTTCCCGAAATACCCATTACAACTTGTTCCGAGACAATGTCTGATGCAGATGTAGTCTGCATTTTAAATTCCTCAGTAGCCGTCCTTTCTAATGTCGGTACGATCTCTGGTTCGGGAAACTCCGCATCTGTTGGCTGCTTATACAGAACGGGGAGTATCTCGACAGGCTTGCCATCTAATAGAGGCCACCACTGGTCGTTATACTCAGTGGTCCACTCCGTTGTCGCACCATCAGAGTATTTGTATTGATAAGTCTGCGCATAAATCTTTTCGCCAGTGGCACTGACCTTAATGGTCGTTGTAAGATTGCCGCCATTGCCGTATGAGTCAGTGTGCTCAGACTCGATTCCCCTCCAGTCAAGGGTGTATTTTGCGACTGAATTGTAAGTGATCGTCACATATTCGCTGCCTGAGCCAGAGACATCCGTTACGATAATTACTTCGCCCCAATACGAATCAACTTGTCTTTCTGAGGTTCTTTTTGAGAAGTATCCGGAGGAGTCCTGATAGCTGTTAGCGATAAGGTTTCCGCCTGTGTCCAGCATCTCCGTGGATGTATACCAGTAGCCGTTAGAGCCACTGCCCTCAGAGATAATAGAATAGCCTTGCACGATACCGCTCTCATCCACGAATGCAGCCCTCGCGGTAGTTGAGCGGTAACCATTTCCATCGTTATATTCTGAATTCAATAAATTCCAAGAAGCGTCGTACTCAGAATACGATGAGTACTGATATCCAGCTCCTGAACCCTCGCTCGAAATAATAATTTTTTCGAGCGAGCCATCCGCACCCTTTTGGAAAATTTGCGTTGTATGAGATGTACTACCGTCACTCGACTTATAAGTAGATTCAATTAAGTTGTTGTCGGAGTCAAAGCTCTGCTTTATGGACGATGCGTATCCATCACTATTATTGAAACTAGACTCAATCAAATTATTATTTGAATCATGCAGCTCCAGTGAGGTCCATGTATATGATCCGCTCTTTCCAGTGGTTGTGGCGCGGATCAGTGAGCCGACATTTTCATAAGATATAGTTTCGTAATTAGTTCGTGACCAATCTCCATAAACACTTTGGTAGTCGGTCGCAGTCATTACACCGTCAATGTCGTAGGTATTCATTGTGGTGTACCCTGCACCTGTGACAACGATTTTGTAGCCCACTTTTACGCCAGCCTCGTCGAAAATATCCACGGGGTCGGAAACTTCCTCTGCCCAATAGATAGGCAGACATCGGGCAGGCACAAAGTCGCTTGGGACAGGATCGATCCCACCGTTGGCCGGTTCACTTGCTGCTGGATCCCCGACTAACGATGCGCTTGGCGCCGCTAGGTCATCAGCCAGCTTGGCAATATTCTGGTACCAGTAATCAAAACCTCTTGCCTTTCCAGGGTTGGAGAATTCCAGATCCGGAAATGTCGTACTGGAGGTAATGACTTGCAGCTGCAGCCCCCCGAATTCGTTATCTTCCAGCCAAGAAGGATTAGCGGTTAGCCACGCTTCGAAACCTCTTGAAAAATCCTCTGACGAGGATTTTTCAGACTGCGTAGAGGATGTGCGTTTTTCGGAGGTCAATGAGAAAACCACGGCTTCACCTTTCTGTTCTTCCACGTGCAGCTGTTCGAGCTTACGACTCAAGCAATCTCGGGCAGGACTAGAAGTCCGGTAAAAATAAGCTCTACGCAAGCAATTGTGTCCAGCCTGAGGAGAATCCGTTCGTGATGCGGCAAATTCACACCGCTTCCTATTGGCCGTGTGGCAGATTCAGGCTAGGTTAAATTAACCGCGTCACCGAAACGTCCTTGGATCTTAACACTCTTGTCGATTTTGTTAGATGTTCAGAAAAATGTCAACCGCCCCGTCACTAGACTGCTCGCAGTTGCTGAATAATCCAGAGGATTCCGTGCGGTGGAGCATCCCCAAACTTCAAGGGTGTAAACAAGCAGGTGCACTTTTCCGCACCATCGTCACAGTCCACAATCTAAAAGCCTGAGAAAAAAGATTGGCCTGCCCAACAGGAGTCGAACCTGTGACCTACGGCTTAGAAGGCCGTTGCTCTATCCATCTGAGCTATGGGCAGTGCGGGAAGTTGGAGAGGTACAAGAAGAGTTTGCAAAATGAAAAACGGGTTGTCAATGACAACCCGTTTTTTTATTGGTCGGAGTACAAGGATTCGAACCTTGGACCCCCTGGTCCCAAACCAGGTGCGCTACCGGGCTGCGCCACACTCCGAAGTCGGCAATTATACCTCAAGCAAAGCAGCCGTCACAAAATTTTGCTGCATCAAGCGCCATCCTTTATCACGCAGGTTCAATCACCGCTGCCAGACGCGTCGCCACGCTATGCGCAAGCTGCGCATCCCGTGCTTCGACCATTACCCGGATCAACGGCTCCGTTCCAGAGGCGCGGATCAGCACCCGTCCTGCCCCTACCAACTTAGCCTCCGCTCGTTCTTTCTCCGCCATCAAAGCCGTACTTTTCTGCCAGTCATAGCCCGGCTGTACGGCGACATTAATAAGGGTCTGCGGCCACATCGTCATGTCGGCTGTGCTTTGTGCCAAAGTCTGCCCCCGCCGTTGTAGCGCAGACAAAACCTGCAAGGCCGAAACGATGCCATCGCCCGTGGTGTGCTTGTCCAGAAACAGTAAATGACCCGAGCCCTCGCCGCCCATCAGCCAGCCGCGTTCTTGTAAAACTTCGAGCACATAACGGTCCCCCACTTTGGCCCGCACAAAGCCCACGCCCATCGATTTGAATGCCGTCTCCACTGCCATATTGGTCATCAAGGTACCAACGACCCCGGCCACGCCACCGTTGGCAAGACGGTCTTTCACCATTAGGTATAACAGCTCATCGCCGTTATAAATCCGGCCACTTGCATCCACCATCAGCAAACGGTCGGCGTCACCATCCAGCGCAATGCCTAAGTCGGCACCGTGCGCCTTTACGGCCTCGACCAACGACGCCGGCGCTGTCGCACCATGCTTGTCGTTAATGTTAAATCCGTTAGGCTGGTTGCCAATGGCAATGACTTCAGCGCCGAGTTCATGAAACACATCCGGGGCAATGTGGTACGCCGCGCCGTGCGCGCAATCAATAACAAGCTTGACGCCGCGTAAGTCCAACTCGGTCGGAAAGGTACTCTTGCAAAATTCAATATAGCGCCCGCGCGCATCATCAAGACGCCGCGCCCGGCCCAGTTTTTCTGAGGGCACGCAGGCCATCGGGTGGACCAACTCAGCCTCGATCGCCAACTCCACGGCGTCCGGCAGTTTGTTACCTTGTGCAGAAAAAAACTTGATCCCATTGTCCTGATAGGGATTGTGCGACGCCGAGATCACCACCCCGGCAGACAGGCGCAACGCACGGGTCAGGTAAGCCACAGCCGGCGTAGGTACGGGGCCTGCCAGCATCACGTCAACGCCAGCGGCTGCGAAGCCAGCTTCCAGCGCTGCTTCTAGCATGTAGCCAGAGATGCGGGTGTCTTTGCCGATCAATACCGTTGGTCTGTTGGCGCCAGATCCGACGACCTCAGCCTGCGCAAGTACCTTGCCGGCAGCATAGCCCAGACGCATAACGAAATCCGGTGTGATCGGCATCGTGCCCACCCGCCCCCGGATACCGTCGGTGCCGAAATAATGTCTTGTCATGATGCTCCGTCTTTATTCATTGTTTGTTGTGCTGCCTGCCATACCTTTAATGCATCCACAGTCTCGGCCACATCATGCACCCGCACAATGCGCGCCCCCTGCGCCGTCGCCACGAGCGCTGCCGTGACGCTACCGACCATGCGCTGCCCGGCAGGCCGGCCCGTGATCTGCCCGATCATGCTCTTGCGAGACAAGCCAGCCAGCATCGGCACCTGCAACGCAGATTGCATCGCACCGATTTGTGCGAGCAACGTCAGATTATGCGCCAGCGTCTTACCGAAGCCGAAACCGGGGTCCACGCATAAGCGCTGCCGCACAATCCCTCTGGCCAGTGCCGCGGTAACGCGTCCATGAAGAAAACTGGTCACCTCGGCGACAACGTCATCGTAATACGGTGCCTGCTGCATGGTCTCAGGTGCTCCCTGCATGTGCATGATACATAAGGCGCAATCACTGTCGCTGACTGCGCTTAAGCTCTCCGCATCACGAAAGCCATCGATATCATTAATCATGTCAACACCAGCATCGACTGCCGCACGCATCACAGCGTGCCGGCGTGTATCGACAGAAATGGGGGTGCCACAATCCCGCAGCGCATAGATGACGGGCATGATGCGCCGCAACTCTTCTTCAACGGGCACGGCCGGCGAGCCGGGGCGAGTCGATTCGCCCCCGATATCGATGATGTCAGCGCCCTCGGCAATCATGTTTTCTGCATGGGTGATCGCGAGGTCAAGTGTGCCGTGCAAGCCACCATCGGAAAAAGAATCGGGCGTTACATTCAGCACGCCCATGACTAGCGGACGGAAATTTTCGCCCGCCATCGCAAAGCGGTAACGGCCACATTGCAGGGCATCTGTTTTTTTATCGGTGTTCAAGGGCGGGCACACTGAAAGTGGAGAAAAAAAAGGCAAAAAAATGGGGTGGGGATCGCTCCCCACCCCATTCGTGTACGACTTCAGTACTAGCGATGATCAGGCCGGTGCAGTGGCAGGTGCAACACCACCGCCAGTGGAATCTCCACTCGCACGCGGTGGCGGAATACCTGCTTTTGGCGGCCGCGGATCACGACCTTCCATGATGTCATTGATCTGATCAGCATCAATGGTTTCCCATTCGAGCAAGGTTTTGGCCATCATTTCAACCTTGTCCATATTACGCTCGAGCAGACTGCGCGAGAGGGCGTACTGCTGATCCAAAATACTGCGAATTTCGGTGTCGACTTTTTGCTGCGTCGCTTCAGAAACCGTCTTGGCAGACATCCGGCCAAAGTACGCGTCCTGCTCCGTGTCTTCGTAGACCATGGTGCCAAGCGCGTCTGACATGCCATAACGGGTCACCATTGCACGAGCAAGTTTGGTCGCACGCTCGAAATCGTTCGACGCACCGGTCGACATCTGATGCATGAAAATTTCTTCCGCAATCCGACCTGCAAACAGGATGGCGATTTCTTCTAGCATCTTGTCTTTGTACATGTTGATACGATCATGCTCGGGCAGTTGCCAAGTCAGACCAAGCGCAAAACCGCGCGGCATGATGGTCACTTTGTGAACGGGATCCGCCTTGGGCAACAGCTTGGCAACCACCGCATGACCAGACTCATGAAAAGCGGTATTGCGGCGCTCTTCTTCGCGCATGACCGCTGACTTACGCTCAGGCCCCATGACGATTTTGTCTTTGGCATCTTCGAAGTCTTGCATCTCGACGAGGCGCTTGTTACGACGGGCCGCGAACAGCGCAGCCTCATTAACGAGGTTGGCCAGATCAGCGCCTGAAAATCCCGGTGTACCGCGGGCAAGGATATCGGCCTTTACATCAGGACCAATCGGTACCTTACGCATGTGCACCATCAAAATCTGTTCGCGGCCGCGAATGTCTGGCAGACCAACAATCACCTGGCGATCAAAACGACCTGGACGCAGCAAGGCCTTGTCGAGCACATCGGCCCGGTTCGTTGCGGCGATAACGATCACGCCTGCATTCGCTTCAAAGCCGTCCATCTCAACGAGCAATTGATTCAGGGTTTGTTCACGCTCATCATTACCACCGCCCATGCCGGCACCACGATGACGCCCTACCGCATCAATTTCATCAATAAAGATGATGCAAGGCGAATGCTTTTTGGCGTTTTCAAACATGTCACGGACACGGGACGCACCCACGCCAACGAACATCTCAACAAAGTCTGAACCAGAGATGGTGAAGAATGGGACTTTTGCCTCACCCGCAATCGCGCGTGCGAGCAACGTCTTACCTGTACCAGGTGGGCCTACCATCAGTACGCCGCGCGGAATTCGACCACCGAGTTTTTGAAATTTGGTCGGGTCACGCAAAAAATCGACCAACTCGTTGACTTCCTCTTTGGCCTCATCACAGCCAGCCACGTCAGCAAAAGTGACGGCGTTGGCATTTTCGTCGAGCATGCGCGCCTTGGATTTACCGAAGGAAAACGCGCCACCCTTGCCGCCGCCCTGCATCTGACGCATGAAAAAAACCCAGACTCCAATCAACAGCAACATCGGAAACCATGAGATGAAAACTTGCGAAAGGAACGACGGCGGCTCAGGCTGACGGACGTCAAACTTAACGCCGTTGTTTACCAAGTCGCCAATCAGGCCGCGATCCAGGTTAGTGGTGGTCGCCTTGATTTTTTTGCCGTCACTGGTTAATGCGATGATGGTCCGGTCTTCGATGGTCGCCTCGCGGATACGCTGGGCTTTCACCTCATCGAGAAAATCGGAGTACGGAATCGGGGTAGCACCACTGCCGATGCTGCGATCGTCAAACTGTTTGAACACTGTAAACAGAACCAGCGCGATCACGACCCAGATGGCTGTTTTGGAAAACATATTATTCACGAAAACTCCTTAAATGCGGACCGGCTTTTATTTAATAGTAAATTCTACTCGCAATAACAAAGCCTTGCCAGCATCGATATGGGGCCAAAACCCTGATTATTCAAGCCAAAATCCCGACTTTTGGGGCGATTTTTATGCGGGATTTTTCAGACCCTTCCCGAGAAGGAAAATCTCGGATGACTTATCCCTGCTGGCCTTAGGCTTTTTGGGGCTGACGACTTTGAACTCCTGCCGAAATTTTTCAATGATTTGTGTGTAGCCGCTGCCATTAAAACATTTGACGAGCAAGCTCCCCGAAGGTTTCATATGGGCGCGGGTAAACTCTATTGCCAAATCGATTATATCTTCCATGCGGGCCGCATCGGCCAGGGCTATGCCGGACAAATTAGGAGCCATATCGGAGAGCACCAGATCGACTTTTTGTCCGCCCAATGCGGCTTCGAGCTGCTCCAGCACGTCCTGCTCGCGAAAGTCACCCTGAATGAAGTGCACGTCGGCCACGGGCTCCATGGGCAGCATATCAAGCCCGATGATCATGCCGTGGATACCACCGCCTTCCTTGCCTGCGAGTTTTCTGCGCACGTACTGCGACCAGCTACCTGGTGTGCAGCCAAGATCCACAATGATCTGACCGGGCTTGATCAGCTTGTCGGATTCGTCGATCTCTTTGAGCTTGTAGGCGGCACGGGCACGGTAACCTTCTTTCTGCGCCAGTTTTACGTAAGGGTCATTGATGTGATCGTGTAACCAGTTTTTGTTCAGTTTGTTCTTTGCCATTCACGTAGAATACCGCTTTTAAAGGATGGTTATGTTGAAACTCTCACCAGCAGAGCGTAGTGCACTGCGTGCCGAAGCCCACGGTCTGTCTCCCGTTGTCCTGATCGGCGAAGCCGGATTGACGCCGGCAGTCATGAAAGAAATTAATGCGGGTCTCAATGCGCATGGCCTGATCAAGGTGCGCGTGTTTGGCGACGATCGCGAGCAGCGCATTCAATTTTACGAGTCGATTTGCGCTGAACTCGACGCCGCCCCTATCCAGCACATAGGCAAACTTCTCGTACTCTATCGCCCCAAACCCGAAGCTGAAAAAGAGCTCAGCGCCAAGCGCGGCAAGGGTCTGCGCGAAGTCACCATCGTCAAGCCCAGCGGCATCCGCAAACCTACCGTCACCAAGGTTATGGTCAAGGGTAATGAGCGCGTCACTTTTGGCGGCAATATCAAACGCGCCAAGCTGCGACAAACCAGCAAAAAGAAACGCGCGCTAGGGGAATAAATCCGGCGCAGGTTTCAGCGGCTCTTGAAAACCAGCACCACTGCCAGGCCGCTCTGCACCAGGTAAATCAGGCTAGACACGCCGTGCAAGATGCCGAATTGAGTCCGGCTTGGGCCATCCATCACGCCGCCCGGGCCTGCCGCTTCACGCAGTGCAGCCATTAATGGCTGCAAGCCGACATAGACGACCAACACACAGATCAGCATCGCCGCGACCAACCGTAACAAAGTCCGCCGTGACGGATGGTTGCGGTCAAACCAAAATAAACCGAGCAATGCACCGCCACACAGCAGAGACACTAGCGCGCCGACGCGAAACAGGTTACCCGCAATCGTCCCAGCGAGCACCCGATCCGATAAGGTCGCAAACAAAGTCGGCGCAACCAGGTAACCAATACTCCAGATACTGCCCACCCAAATCGTCACGAGCAACACGCTTGCTGCTGACAGCACACGATCCGGCATCCGCAACATCAGATGTAATACACTTCGAGAATCTCGTATTCGCGCACGCCGCCCGGCGCCTGCACCTCAACGACATCGCCGGCATATTTGCCGATGAGCGCGCGTGCAATCGGCGAAGTGATCGAGACTTTCATTTCTTTCAAGTCCGCCTCGTCGGTGCCGACGATCTGGTACTTCACCTTTTCACCGCTACCCAGATCTTCAAGACTGACTGTGGAGGCAAATACCACACGCCCTTCTGCATCAAGCAAGCTAGGGTCGATAATTTGCGCCGCGCCAAGCTTGCCCTCTAGTTCGGCAATACGACCCTCAATAAAACTCTGGCGTTCCTTGGCTGCGTCGTATTCGGCGTTTTCGGACAAGTCACCCTGAGCACGCGCTTCCGAGATGGCGTTAATCACGGCCGGACGTTCCTTGGTTTTTAAACGATGCAGTTCTTCTTTCAGTAGCTGCGCGCCGTGGACGGTAATGGGGACGGATGAGTTCATGGATTTTTCGTTTGCCTAAATGAACACCGCAGAGGCCGGGAACGGCTTCTGTGGCAGGGATCACGCGATCAACGTGTTAATTCGATACCTTATGGAGCGAGGTGTGCAGACTTTGCAAATCAAACACATGCAGATCATGCAAGTGAGCGATACCCTCGACCGCAGCTTCCGCACCCGCCATCGTCGTATAAGTCGTCACCCGCGCTGCCAGTGCCGAGGTGCGAATGGTGCGTGAATCCGTAATCGCGGTACGCTTTTCTTCGACCGTATTGACCACCAGCGCGATCTCGTTATTTTTAATCATGTCGACGATATGCGGCCGTCCCTCTGCCACTTTATTAACAATGGTAACCGGTATCCCGGCCGCTGCAATCGCGGCCGCGGTACCCTTGGTTGCCACGACCGAAAAACCAATGTCGAGCAGATCTTTGGCGACTTTGACAGCACGTGGTTTGTCACTATTTTTTACTGACAGGAAGACCTTGCCTGATTCAGGCAAACGGACACTCGCACCGAGTTGGGATTTTACAAACGCTTCACCAAAAGTACGACCCACGCCCATGACCTCACCGGTCGACTTCATCTCCGGTCCGAGAATGGTATCTACGCCTGGGAATTTCACAAACGGGAACACCGCTTCCTTGACACTAAAATACGCAGGCACGACTTCATCCTTGATGCCCTGGCTTTCGAGCGACTGGCCGACCATGCAGCGCGCAGCAATCTTGGCTAGTTGCAGACCCGTCGCTTTTGACACATAAGGCACCGTGCGCGAGGCACGCGGATTGACTTCAAGTACAAAGACGATGTCTTCGAGCTTGCCGTCGATTTCTTTTTGCTGAATCGCAAACTGTACATTCATCAGACCCACCACATTGAGACCTTTGGCCATCAGCGCGGTCTGATGTTTCAATTCGTCGATGGTAGCTTGCGAGAGCGAATACGGCGGCAATGAACAAGCCGAGTCGCCCGAGTGCACACCAGCTTGCTCGATGTGCTCCATTACGCCACCGATGAAAGTACGCGTGCCGTCAGAGAGGCAATCAACGTCGACCTCAATGGCATCATTGAGAAAACGATCGAGCAGCACTGGTGAGTCATGCGAGACCTTGACCGCCTCGCGCATATAGCGCTCGAGGTCGCGCTGTTCATGCACGATTTCCATGGCCCGGCCACCCAGCACATAGGACGGACGCACCACCAATGGATAGCCGATTTCCTGTGCCAGACGCAACGCGTCTGCTTCGGTACGCGCAGTGCGGTTTGGCGGCTGGCGCAGTTTTAATTCATGTAGCAGTTTCTGGAAGCGCTCACGATCTTCTGCGGCATCAATCATGTCGGGCGAGGTGCCGATAATCGGCACGCCATTGGCTTCGAGGTCGAGTGCGAGCTTCAGTGGTGTCTGACCGCCATACTGCACAATCACGCCTACCGGCTTTTCCTTATCGACGATCTCAAGCACATCTTCCAGCGTCAGTGGCTCAAAATACAAACGGTCTGAGGTGTCATAGTCGGTTGAGACGGTTTCGGGATTGCAGTTGACCATGATGGTTTCGTATCCATCTTCGCGCATCGCAAAGGCGGCGTGAACGCAGCAATAGTCAAACTCAATACCCTGACCAATACGGTTTGGCCCGCCACCGAGCACCATGATTTTTTTGCGATCAGTCGGATTAGACTCGCACTCTTCTTCATAGGTCGAGTACATGTAAGCTGTGTCGGTAGAAAATTCGCCGGCGCAGGTATCAACCCGCTTATAAACCGGGCGCAGGTTCATGGCATGACGCTGCTCGCGCACAGCCTTGTCGGTGGTTTTCATCAGCTTGGCCAGACGACGATCGGCAAAACCTTTTTGTTTAAGCGTGAGCAAAGTGGCTTTGTCGATGGCATCCAGTGTCTGTGTCTCAAGCCACAATTCAATGTCAACGATTTGCTTGATCTGCGCCAGGAACCACGGATCGATGTGCGTTAACTGATGCACTTCTTCCATCGTAAAACCCTGCGCAAATGCGTCACCGACGTACCAGATACGCTCTGGCCCCGGCTCGCCCAGTTCTTCTTCAATGACTTCACGGTCGGTGGTTTTTTCGTTCATGCCATCGACGCCGACTTCAAGACCGCGCAAGGCTTTTTGAAATGATTCCTGAAAGGTGCGGCCAATCGCCATCACTTCCCCAACCGATTTCATCTGCGTCGTCAGATGGCTGTCTGCAGTGGGAAATTTTTCAAACGCAAAGCGCGGAATTTTAGTGACGACGTAATCGATGCTCGGCTCGAACGACGCCGGGGTCGCACCACCCGTGATTTCATTGCGCAATTCGTCCAGCGTAAAACCGACGGCCAGCTTGGCGGCGATTTTCGCAATCGGAAAACCGGTTGCTTTGGATGCCAGCGCAGAGGAGCGTGACACACGCGGATTCATCTCGATGACGATCATACGACCATCATCGGGGTTAATCGCAAATTGCACATTGGAGCCGCCCGTATCGACGCCAATCTCGCGCAACACCGCCAACGAGGCGTTCCGCATGATCTGATATTCCTTGTCGGTCAGCGTCTGTGCTGGCGCAACGGTGATCGAGTCGCCAGTGTGAACGCCCATCGGGTCGAGGTTTTCAATCGAGCAGACGATGATGCAGTTGTCGTTTTTATCCCGCACGACTTCCATCTCGAACTCTTTCCAACCGATGAGTGATTCTTCAATCAGCAGCTCCGTGGTTGGCGACGCCTCAAGGCCGCGCTTGCAAATCGCCTCAAACTCTTCGGCGTTATAGGCGATGCCGCCACCGGTGCCACCCATCGTGAAAGACGGCCGGATGATGGTCGGGAAACCAAGCTCTTTTTGTACCACCCAGGATTCTTCCATCGAGTGGGCGACACCCGAACGAGCTGACCCCAGACCGATTTTGGTCATCGCATCTTTGAACTTAGAGCGGTCCTCTGCCTTGTCGATCGCCTCTGGTGTTGCGCCGATCAGCTCGACGCCAAATTTTTCGAGAACGCCATGGCGATGCAAATCCAGTGCGCAGTTAAGCGCCGTCTGCCCACCCATGGTCGGCAAAATCGCATCGGGCTTTTCTTTGGCAATAATGCGCTCGATAATCTGCCAGGTAATCGGCTCAATGTAGGTCACGTCCGCCATTTCGGGGTCGGTCATGATGGTGGCCGGATTGCTGTTGACCAGAATGACTTTGTAGCCCTCTTCGCGCAAGGCTTTGCAAGCCTGCGCGCCAGAGTAGTCAAATTCGCAGGCCTGGCCAATGATGATCGGGCCCGCGCCAATGATCAGAATGCTTTGAATGTCGGTACGCTTAGCCATTTTTGTGAGTCTCCATCATCGCCACAAAGCGATCGAACAAGGGGGCGATGTCATGCGGGCCGGGTGAGGCTTCCGGGTGTCCCTGAAAACAGAAAGCAGGCCGGTCAGTGCGGGCAAAACCCTGCAACGAACCATCAAACAACGACACATGCGTGATGCGGCAGTTGGCAGGCAAGCTGGCCTGGTCGACGGCAAAACCGTGATTTTGTGACGTGATGTGGACTTGCTTTGTATCAAGATCTTGCACCGGATGGTTGGCACCGTGATGTCCGAATTTCATTTTCATCGTGCGCGCACCCGAGGCCAACGCCATGATCTGATGTCCGAGACAGATACCGAAGGTTGGTATCCCGCCATCGATCAGTTCACGCGCAGCGGCGATGGCGTAATCGCATGGTGCCGGATCACCAGGGCCATTCGACAAAAAGATACCATCCGGCTGGAGTGCCAGCGCTTGTGCCGCCGTCGACTGCGCAGGGAGCACGGTTACTTTGCAGCCGCGCTCGGCGAGCATGCGCAATATGTTGTACTTCACGCCATAGTCAAAAGCGACAACATGGAATTTTGGCGCGGCCAATACGCCATAGCCGCTGCCGAGTTTCCATTCGGTCTGTGTCCATTCGTAGGGCTTGGTGGTCGAGACGACCTTGGCCAGATCCATGCCGGTAATGCCGGGGAAAGCGCGAGCGCGTTCCACCGCCATCGAAGCAGTGGCGTCAGGGCCGGCGACGATCGCGCCGCCCTGGGCGCCTTTTTCGCGCAGAATGCGGGTCAGCTTGCGAGTATCGATACCGGCAATCCCAATGATATTTTCGGATATCAAATAATCACCCAAGCTTTGCGTGGCGCGAAAATTCGATACTTGCAGCGGCAAATCGCGAATAATCAGGCCGGCGGCGTGGATTTTATTAGACTCGACATCTTCGGGATTGACGCCCGTGTTGCCAATGTGCGGATAAGTTAGCGTGACGATCTGGCGGCTGTAGCTGGGGTCGGTCAGGATTTCCTGATAGCCCGTCATTGCGGTATTGAAAACAACTTCCCCGCTGGTATGGCCAGAGGCACCGATGGAATTGCCTTGAAAGACGGTGCCATCCGCGAGCGCGAGAATGGCCGGCACTGGTTTGGCCGTGAAAAATGGCGGCAAGGAACGCTCCTGAGTTGTTACCGCCGCTGCATGATGCCTGCATGATGTTCAGTCCGTCACAGCCTGGCGAGTCGCGCCGGGCGGAGGTGTGCTGAGTCGCTGCTGGACGAAGATGGAAGGGTGTTGCGCGGACGGTGGGGTAAATTAGTTAAACCTTGCAATTATAGCCCGAAGAGACCCCTCCCGGCAACCGCAAGCCTGTCTTGCCGGCCCGTTCCAAGCCGGGCAAGACCGCTTTATTTCAGCGCTTACAGGCCGAGTGCGGCGATACCGGCTTTGGCAATCTGCGCATCTTCGGTGGACTTGACGCCGGAGACCCCGACGGCTCCCACACACTGGCCATTGACCATAATCGGCACGCCGCCTTCCAGCATGCCCTCAACAGTAGGTGCCGACAGAAAAGAATAACGGCCGTTATTGATAATGTCTTCGTAGACCTTGGTCTCACGCTGACCAAGTGCGGCAGTACGTGCCTTGGCCGGGCCAATAAATGAAGAAAGTGCCGCCGCGCCGTCCAACCGCTGCAGCCAAAGCAGGTTGCCGCCATCGTCAACAATCGCGATGGTCACAGCCCATTTGTTGGCTAGGGCCTCGGCTTCAGCGGCAGCGGCGATTTTTTTGACATCATCGAGCATCATGACTGGTTTGGACTGCATGTTTTTCCCCTTTTTTCAAAGGCTGGATTGTACGATAAGATCCGCTACAAGGGCTTGGACAGAAGACTTGACGCAGACGCCCGCAGGTAAAATTTTGACAACGGAGACCGCTTAGCTTACATTGCCCCCTGCTTTTTAACTCGGATTCGTCGCTTGCTCACTCGCCCCCTCACCCGCTGCTCTGCCCTCCCTTGCCTGAACCGGCTCGCGGTAGGCGCTGCCATGGTGATGGCATGCCAGCTTTCGACGGCGACCGAACCCGATGCCGAACCCAGCAAAGCCTTAAGTACCCTACACAGCTTTACTGACCGGGCAGCCAATCTGGCAGTGGAGGCAATGTCCCTGGTCGGCATTCATTATCGCCGCGGCGGCAGCTCACCCGAGCATGGCCTCGATTGCAGTGGTTTGGTGCGTTACGTATTCAAAGAAGCTGCCGGTGCCGAACTACCCCGGACCTCAGCCGAAATCAGCAAGCTCGGCGAAAACGTGGACAAAAAAGACCTGCAACCGGGCGACCTGGTATTTTTCAATACGCTCAAACACGCATTTTCCCATGTGGGCATTTATCTGGGCGATAACAAATTCATCCACGCGCCGTCTGCCGGTGGTGCGGTTCGCATCGACAGCATGGATTTGTCTTACTGGAAAAACCGTTTTAACGGCGCACGCCGGATTAATGATGGTGAGCAGGTACAAACTAAATAGTCGCTCTGTTTTGCCTGCTCAAGTCAAACTTGATGCGCCTCACCTTCTCAGTCATACCCGCCAATTTCTCCTAGCTGCTGCGTAAGCCAACTTCACCATCACGGCGGCGCTACCAACATGCCGCCGGCAGGTTCGCACATTTCAAACCAATCCGTCTTTGACGGCGCATAAATAGGGTCGTTGGAACCATTCTCGGCGGTACGCCAACCCATTAGGAACCAACAAAGAAATTCCCATCCATTTTCTCATTGGCAGCTCAATGCATATCGAACCCAAGAGCATGAAGCAGTTTTTATGGCATTACGTTAAACCACAAAAAAACTTAATCTTTTTCTTGATTTTTACAGCGGTATTTCATGCACTACTCGTTAACCTAATTGGCCCTTATTTTCTGAAAAGAATCGTCGATGTCATCGCGCGAAGCGGGCCAGAAATCACCACAGAGATATTAACGCCTGCAATAGCTTATGTGGTTCTGTTCGCGTGCAGTGCAGCCAATTTTCGCTGTCGCGATTGGGTCAATATCCATCTGTATCCAGCTATGCACCAGCGCATTATTCTGGCCATGTTTAGGCACCTAAAACGACATTCCAGTCGCATGTTTCAAGATAATTTTGCGGGCAATCTCTCAAATAAAATATTTGACATCGCAAATGGCACTATCACGATTTTTGAGCGCCTGGATGATACCGTCAATTGCGTGGCCGGCTTGCTTATTGCGCTCGTTGCCATGGGGATGGTGCACCCCGTATTCATCCCGATTGTTTTAATCTGGTGGTTACTGTACTGGTTAATATCGACACATTTCCTCGGCCAAATACGTCAGCTTTCGCAAAACTATTCTGAGCATACTTCCGATCTCATCGGCAGAGTCGTCGATAGCTTAGGGAACATCGGAAACATACGTCTTTTTGCGGGCTACGCGCACGAACAATTTCATCTTAAAAAAATAGTCACCGACAATGTAAATAAAGACCGGGATGTTCGTTGGAAAATTTTCAAGATGCGAGCTGGGCACGACGTTACCATGGTGCTATTCATCGCCTTCATTTTGGTCGCACTCGTATGCCTTTTTCGAGCAAGGCTTGTCACGCCGGGCGATTTTGCGCTGGTGATCAGCGTCGCCATTACCAGTCTTCAGCTAGTTTGGTATCTCTCCGATCAATTCGTCGGCTTCACCACAGCGTGGGGAAAATGCAAGCAGGGTCTGACCGTCATCACCGCACCGCACGATGTCGTCGATGCGCCCAATGCTGAATCAATCAGTATTACGAAAGGGCGCATCGTATTTGAACATGTGACCTTCCACTACCCCGCCCAGCATAGACTTTTCAACGACAAAAATATCATCATCGAAGCGGGTCAAAAAGTCGGCTTGGTAGGCACCTCTGGCAGTGGCAAGACTACCTTCGCCAATCTTATCCTGCGTCACTTCGATGTGGATCACGGACGCATTCTGATCGACGATCAGGATATTGCGCTCGTGACCCAAGATTCTTTACGCAAAAATATTGCCTTCATCGCGCAAGACACCAGTCTGTTCCACCGCAGCATAATGGAAAATATTCGCTATGGCCGGCTCGAAGCAACGGATGACGAAGTCACCGCTGCGGCCCATCTCGCTCACTGCGATGAATTCATCCATGCAATGCCGGACAACTATCACACCCTGGTCGGCGAGCGCGGCGTTAAATTATCCGGTGGCCAGCGACAACGCATTTCCATTGCGCGTGCCATCCTTAAAAATGCGCCCATTTTGATCCTCGACGAAGCAACATCAGCACTCGATACACACACTGAGCATTATATTCAACAAGCACTCACGAGATTAATGGACACACGCTCAACGATCGTCATCGCGCACCGTCTGTCGACGCTAGCAAAAATGAATCGGATACTTGTTTTCCAAAATGGTCACATCATCGAAGACGGCACGCCAGACGCGCTCATCAGTATGAACGGTAAATTTGCAGCCATGCGCAAAATGCATATCGACGGCATACTGGCCGATGTCCCGCACAGTTGATACTACTTGACTAACAATTTAGAACGTAACTGCCGCCGTTTATTATCTATAGAACGAGATCAAAATCCATTCAGGTCCGGTGCCGCCGCCGCTGGCGAAGCGGGAGCAGACACAGATTGTGCAGCCTGTAACACCGGCTCGCGCCTGGCCTTCAACTTTTGCTTAATCTCTGCTATCAGCGCCAAAGTGGCTTTCTCGCCTGCCAGAATCGCCAGATTCCTGCCGTTAAAATCATTACCCTTCATCGCGCCCAACTCTGGCTGCACCACCACATCCGCCTGCTGCAATTCATACTGATTGATGCTCTGTCCCATAATGGCAAAGGTTTGCAGCAGCACTTCAAAGGTACTGCCTGCCTTTTGCGCGTCCGGTTGCGCCGAAATATTGACCGCAATAATAAAATCGGCCCCCATCTTGCGCGCAAAACTGACGGGCACCGGCGAAACTAAACCCCCGTCAACGTAATCGACTGTGCCAATCCTGACCGGCTGAAACACGCTCGGCACCGCCGATGACGCCCGCACAGCAAGCCCCGTATTACCGCGCCTGAACAAAATAGGCTGGCCAGTATGCAAGTCAGTGGCAACTGCGCCAAACGCAATCTTCAGTTTTTCGATCGGGACATTATTGACCACCTTATTGACATACTGCTGCACCCCTTCACCCTTGAGCACGCCGGTTGAATGAGAAAAAAACGGCACCGACCAATCCGAAATCGCGGCTTCGTCCATATCCAGTGCCAGCTTTTGCAAAGCAAAGCCGTTGTTACCCGCCGCATAAAGTGCGCCGACCAGACTACCGGCACTTGTCCCCACCACAATCTCGGGCACGATACCCTGAGACTCGAGTACTTTAATGACGCCAATATGGGCAAAGCCACGCGCAGCACCACCGCCGAGGACCAAGGCGATTTTGACTGGCTTTTGAAGCGCCGGCGCAGAAGGTGTGCTGGCAACCGGTGCCGGTGCAGGCTTCGCGCCAACGACCGGCGCATGGGGTGCCGTGGTCTGGCAGCCCGCTAATAACGCGGCCACAAAAATGAATGAACGGACTATGCGCATAGAGAACACCGGAGGCAGAAGAAAAAAGTGTCTCATTGTAACGGACGATCCCGCACAAAATAATTTGCCCCGCTAGCCAGTCAGCCGCAGCAAACACGTCTACCCACCCCTAAACGAAATTTAAGCCTCATGACGCTCGCGCAAAAGTAACCAGACTCCGGCGACCGTAAACAGTGCCACCACACCGACGATTAACCAAAAGCCGCTCTCATTCGCCGCCAGCGGAATACCGCCGACGTTCATGCCAAATAATCCCGCAGTGATATTAATCGGCAAAGCTAGCACCGTCACAATCGTCAGGGTATACAGACTTCGGCTATTCTTTTCATTGATCATCGCCGCAACCTCTTCCTGCAAAAGCTTGATCCGCTCCTGCAGCGAGGCCATATCAACAAGCACTGCAGAAAATTCTTCACTCGATTGCCGCATGTCTTGCACATCTTCTTCCGTAATCCACCCCGGTGGACGTTGTAAAAGCCGGAACAAGGCTGCCGGCTCGGGCGCCATCAAACGCTGCAGGCGAACCAGTACGCGGCGCAGCGCGCCCAGATTCATACGCTTGCGATTCAGTCGTCCCGCCAACAGGGCATCTTCGATCATGTCCACCTTCTCCACGGCATCGCGCACAATACCAATCAACACGTCGGCCTGATCACGCAGCAAATGCGTTAACAAGGCGAGAGGACTCTGCAGACGCACCCCGCTTTGCACCGCTTGCCGCAGTCGATCCACTGATTTGAGTGGCTTCTTGCGGGCGCTAATGACAAGCTTTGGTGTGAGGCTTACCCAAAGGGTGGACAGCTCAGAGGGATCAAACGAAAAATCATGCAGCACATCATTGACCACCGCAATCATCGACTCGTCGACCAATTCAATGCGGGTTGAACGCGAACCCTGATGGAGCGCTTCAAAAAATTCGGAAGGCAATTTAGCGTGCTCGCGTAACCAGCGCTCTGCAGAGGCATGACTGAGATTAAAATGCAACCACAGAAAACCAGCATCGGCACGGGATACCACATCCAATAGCGCAGCCATGAGCTGCGTCGAATTAATCACTTCAGGTGGTGCCGCGGCATGCATGCGATAGCCCCAAACCAGACCGGTCTGGTCGGCACCATAATTTTGAATGATAAATTCCGACATATTGTTCTGACCTAAGATTCCGTCGACTTCGTCACTTTAATGGGCATCTGCATTAAAGACTTACTACCTGATTAAAAAAAATGCGCCCCCGAAGGGGCGCATTCAACATCGACCTACCCTGAGATTACATCAAATACTTAGAATGAAACCTGGCCGCGCAACATCATTGCTCTTTGCTTGCTCACGCCGCTGATTGCCGTGCCAAAGTCTGTCTCGGAGTAATTCAACAGTACACGCGTATTGTCATTGACAAACCAGGTCATACCCAGAGTGAGCGCATCGACTTCATTCGATTTACCCGTTGCAGCGGCAATGTTCGTTGCATCGAAGCGGCTAAAGCGAACGCCGACCTGCCATGCACCGATGCCATCACCCTTGCCAAATGGCTTGTTTGGCTTGATGAAACCAAACGTGCCCGACGAGTTGCTGTAGGCATGGCTTTCACCAGTGATATTCCACAATGCCTGGGCATAGTAGCCGTTGATTTTCTTATCGACGCTGGTGGTATCGTCATATTTGAAATCAAAGTATTCGCCCTGCAGCTTCAATCCTTGGTAAGCAATTGCGAGTTCAGCACCCATACGGGTACGATCAACTAAACCCGTCAAGCCTGCGGCTGGTGTGAAGTACTTATCGGCTTCGCGTGATTCCGTACGACCGCTTGCGTAGTCTGCAGCAACCATGCCGGACTTCAGACCACCAAAGCTGTAACCTAAGCCGGTGTGCACAACCAGGTCTTTGTTGCCGGTGATCTCACCAAAGTTAGCAGTAACGCGACCAACCATGTCTGGGCTGCTCGCAGCAGCAGTCTTGTTGCCCCGGCCTTGTGAAGCTGCCAGCGCGTAGGTAACGCCGCTTTGTGGACTACCAAACAGCATTACGCCCGCTTCTTTACCCGGAATCAATTCACCTTCAACCTGACCAATCAGGCTGCGCTCCATAAAGTCAATATTGTTCGAGCTTGTTAATTGCTCAAGGCTGAACGGCATTTTGAATTTACCAAAACGCAATTGGGCCGCCGGATTTGCAGCGTAGTCAACATAAGCCACATCAATCTCGGTTGAGCTGCTGCTCAAACCACCGCCGGCAGCAGCGCCGTAGTTACCCATGATTTCGTATTTCCAGTCACCGGCAAGTTTACCCTTTACACCCAGACGTGCACGACGGATTTCAAATTTATCCTGATAGGACACGTCGTCGTAGCCGCGGTAATCCATGTGAATACGACCCGTCAGCTCGATCGAAGACTTACCATCGGCAGACTGAATGCCCAGACCGCTCTTCATGACCTGACCTGCGTCTGCATTTTTTTGAATGAATTTGTTGGCCTTGGACACATCATCATCCAAACGCTTTTCTTTGAAGGCTTTGTCTTCGGCAGCATCTTCAGCGGCCTTAATATTTTGGTCATACTCCTGCTGTGTGATAACACCTTTTTTTAGCAGCAGATCCATCAAGGTCTTCATGTCATCCGCTGCGGCTGCAGGCACCGACATCGTCGCAAACACGGTAGCAACCGCAACCGCAATGCGCTTGGCAACGATAAAATTCGTTGGGGATTTTTTCATTTTTCACTCTCCGTTTAAGTATTTCAATTGCAATCAAGATCAAGTGACGTCTTTGCGTTGCCGATCGACTTAATTACTGAGTACGGATTATTAAGAGCAAATTTTTCAAGTTGATGACATGACGTAAATGATTCGTTGATAATAGAGACTGACGACAGAAAACAACGCAACATCCTGCAATTCGCCAAACTCAATGCCCGCTCCGTCATCAACTTGTCACATAACTTCTTTATCGTTATGTTTTTGAAAATAGCACTAACCGAAAGATTCCTTCATCATGCTGGCAGCAGTCGACCTCGGTTCTAATAGCTTTCGCCTCCATGTTGGTAGCTTTGACGGTCAAGACATACGAATCATTAAAAGCGCACGCGAGCCCATTCGCCTGGGTGCTGGTCTCGATAAAAACGGCAACCTCACGCCACAAGCAATGCAATCCGCGCTCGACTGCCTGAGACGGTTTTCCGAAATCTTGCAGGCCACGCCCCTGCGCAGCGTTCGCGTAGTGGCAACCAACACGATGCGCATCGCACGCAATGCAGCGAGCTTCCTACCGCTAGCTGAAAAGGCTATCGGCTACCCGATTGAAGTGATCTCCGGCGAAGAAGAAGGCCGCCTGATCTACATGGGCGTAGCCGGATTCATAGATCGGCCCGACGAGCGCCGATTAGTTATTGATATCGGCGGCGGGTCAACGGAAGTGGTTCTCGGGCATGGCACTGAAATCGAGCGGGTTGAATCGTTTGGTATTGGTACGGTCCGCAGTTGTGCTAATTTTTTTGCAGATGAGCGCATCAGCGCGGCGTCATTTGAAGCCGCTACGCTTTCGGCACGCAGTCATTTTGAAGACGGCATGGCCGGTTTTCATCCGCGCTACTGGACCGTTGCTTATGGCTCGTCGGGCACCATGCGCACCTTGTCGGAGATCATTGAAAAAAATGCGCTGGGCGATGGGTCGCTCTCGGTAAAAAGCCTGAAGGCGCTAAGAGAGCGCCTGATCAGCTGCGGAAAATTCAGCAAAATCGATCTCATCGGCATACGTTCAGAGCGAGTCGGCGTGATCCTCGGTGGCCTTCCCGTCTTGCTTGGCCTGTGCGAAGAACTCGGTCTGCGCAGCCTTGAGCCGGTTGACGCTGGCTTACGTCTGGGGGTCTTGTGGGATCTGCAGCTACGCGCGAGTCAACAAGACCGCAGGGATGATTCGATCGCACGTTTCATTGCGCGATTTGGCGTTGACGAATTGCGTGCCACCCAAGTCACTGCCAACAGCGCCGCGCTTTTTACACAAATGAAGCCAGACGCCGACCAACTGCAGCGCCTGCTTGGCTGGAGCGCGCAGCTGCATGAAATTGGGCTGGTGGTCTCGCATACCGGGTTCCACAAGCACGGCGCCTATTTGGCCGAGCATGCCGACTTGCCCGGCTTTACTACCCACGAACAAAAAATTCTCAGCACGCTAGTCGTGGCACAAAAAGGTAATTTGCGCAAAATTTCACAGGCACTTGCCGATCCGGATTTTGCCAAAGCGATTCTGGCCCTACGTCTCGGCATTATCTTCATGCACGCCCGGCTCGACCCTGCTCTTGAACACGTCCGACTGCGCCTAAAAAGTCATATCGATCTGGAACTCCCAAAAAAGACCCTCGCCGACCACCCCACACTATCCTACTGGCTAACAAAAGAACAAGGGGCGTGGGAAGATATCGGCGTGGAATTTAATGTGAAGGTGATTGATTGACCCAAGCGTGATTAATTTGCCAATTCGGAATAAATGATTTATATTATTTATTCTGTTAATCGCGATACCATACCTACTGCGCGTGCAATAAGGCGGTGTGCGAATTATTGAAAGGCTTCATCATGGTCACAGCACGAAAAAATTCAGTCGGTCGGCCCGCCAAAAAAGCGACAGCAAAAAAAATCGTAGCAAAAAAGATAAGTCCGTCCAGTAAAGTAGCCAGCGTGGTTCGGGCCGTCAAAGCGGTGAAGGCGGCGAAGGTTGTAAAGGCAACTAAAGCACCAACTGCCTCGCCAACTGCACTTATGGCCAAACCAATCAAGCTAAAAAAACCCAAGCTCGTGCGCGATAGCTTCACCATGCCGCAAGCGGAGTACGACGTTCTTGCTGCGACAAAAAAAGCCTGTATCGCGGCAGGATTTGAAGTCAAAAAAAGTGAATTGTTACGTATTGGCGTGTCGATGCTCAAACAGCTCGACACCAAAAAAATTCAGCTTGCCCAGCAGAGCCTGTTGCCCCTAAAAGTAGGCCGCCCCAGCAAGAAGAAATAGACGTCGTACCCAAACAGGGCGAGGCCGGGCCTAGCCGGATCTAGGGAAACGAACAGGCCTCGTCCGCGCGTACAAAATGTAAATCTGCAAAACCGGCGCGTATTTTTTCGCCGGTATTGTCCGAGTCAGTGGCAATTGCAATCAATCCCAGCTGCGCCTCGCGCGTACCAAAGCGCTCCACGACATCATTGGCGACGTTCACGCGCTCGCTCATCCAGCGCCTGGCATCCTGATTCGTACTACGCTGAACAATCATCTGGGCGCGGTTTGTGTAGGCATTGGGCATTCGGGTACCGGCCGGATGCACGTTATCCCACACATAGTTAAGCGCCGCATCCGGCACTTGCGCCCCGAATAAATTCCGCACCAACGCAAGCTCTGCGCGTGCGGTAAAACTGAGCACTGCAGGAGGCAACGCAAACGCCAGATAGATGCGCGCTGCATAGTCATCCCCACTGCGCTTGCGCATATTGGCAGAGCCAACCACGTCCTCTACCCGCCAACGCCAGCACAATATGGGGGTGGCCGCCAAATCAACATCGATGGGCCGTCCTAATAAAGCCATACTGGCATCCGCATTTGCCTCAACCGCATTGACACCATCCCAGCGGTGCGCGCGATATAGGGTTGCAGGCACATGCTTCTCAAGACGAATCACCTGCCAAGGGGCGCCTATTGCCGCTGAATCCGTGGCGAATCGCCCCACTGAAATTTCTGCGCCGGCTGTCAGTACAGTAAGCATCAAGGCAACCGGCAAGGCGACCCGCCACCAGCCCCGTAACAGCCCGCCAGTCAGCACAGCGACACATCCAGAACCGCAACACCCGAATTAGAAAAAACAAATACGGGTGCGTCGCAATATTCAATATTGGCGCTATCAGGAATGAGAAACTCTTCGCTCAAAAAACTATAAGCGGTCTCGATGCCACTCTCACATAATTTCTTCGTCAGTAAAATCCCCGTCGCACCAGCATCAGAAAATGCTGTAAGCGCATCAGGCATCTTTAAGATAAAGGCGCCAACCAGCGATCCGACGTAGTCGGATTTGTCCAGCAGTAAAACAATCGGCTCCTGAATCTGAACTAAAGCGGCTTTATCGAAAGCCCCTTGGCACTCCGATGCATACTGCCTTAAAAACTTTTCCTGATCGCGATTTTTTTGCACAACCAACTTTGTGTGAAACATATCATTTCCATTACGGACAATTAAGAAGCCAAGGTGCATCGCACCGTCGAAATTTTTGGTATTTTGATTGTAAGAAGCGATTGTTTATGTTTGATGACATCGCCCTACAATAGTAAAAAATGACGTCCTATAATTTTAAAAATAAGCGCCCTGTCACCGATTAGAAACAAATCCGTCATTTTCTTGCAGCATTTGACTTGTACGCTTCGCGCATGTTCACAACCGGGAAGCATCATGCGCTTGATGACTGTCGCAGCCGATTCGACACCTAGTTTTTCCAAACTCAGCCTGAGCTTAGCGAGCTCACTCAAAGAAGTGCGTGAGGTTCAACGCCTCCGATACAAAGTATTTGTCGAGGCGATGGGTCTTTCGGCTCTCGCTAACGCCGACGGACTCGATCAGGACGAGTTCGATGCCTGCTGCGACCATCTGATCGTGCGCGATACACAAAGCCTCAAAGTGGTCGGAACCTATCGTGTTCTCTCGCCGAGTGCGATCGAAAAAACCGGTGGCTTTTACTCAGAAAAAGAGTTTGACCTAAGCCGTCTAGCGCATCTTCGCACCCGTATAACCGAAGCAGGTCGCGCCTGTATTCATCCGGACTACCGCAGTGGAGGCGTCATCATGATGTTATGGGCGGGCCTGGCTGCTTGCATGCGCAAAGAAAAATCTGACTTTCTCATCGGCTGCGCCAGCGTCAGTCTGGCCGACAATGGCGACACCATCAATGCGGTCTATCGCAAGCTCGCCGAAGACCAGATCGCCCCACCCGAATATCGCGTCACACCACATTTGCCTTTCCCGCTGCACGATGAGCCTGTACCGGAAAAATGGACTACACCACCCTTGATCAAGGGTTATCTTAAAAGTGGCGCCTGGGTCTGCGGCGAGCCCGCGTGGGATTCGGATTTTCATAGTGCCGATTTGTTCATGATGCTGCCATTAGAGCGCCTCGACAGTCGGTATGCGCGCCACTACTTGAAAGAAAAGGTGGCCGCGTGAACGCACCGGAGTACTTCCTAGGTGCGGGGAAAAAATTCAAAGAACCGCATAAAAAACACAAGCCACTTCATTTTCGGACCATCTGGATTTCTGACATCCATCTCGGCACCACCGGCTGCCAAGCTAAACGCTTGCTCGAATTTCTCAAAGCAACCGAGTCAGACAAACTGTATCTGGTCGGCGATATTGTCGATGGCTGGCAGCTCAAGCGCCGCTGGTACTGGCATCAGACCCATAATGATGTCGTGCAGCTGGTGATGAAAAAAGCTAAAAAAGGCACCAAGGTTATTTTCGTACCCGGCAATCATGATGAAGCGGTCCGCCAGTTTATTGGGCTCGATTTCGGTGGCATCAAAATTCGCGACGAACACGTCCACACCACTGCTGCTGGCAAGCGCATGCTGGTTTTACACGGCGACCGCTTCGACGGTGTCATCGCCTGCGCCAAATGGCTCGCCTATGTTGGTGACTCGCTCTACACGGTGATCCTGAAATTTAATGGCATTCTGAACCGCTGGCGAGCACGCGCTGGCTTACCTTACTGGTCTCTGTCGCAGTATCTCAAGCTGAAGGTAAAAAACGCCGTCAGCTATATCAGCTCGTTCGAAGAAGCACTCGCGACCGAAGCCCGCAAGCAAAATCTCGACGGCGTCATCTGTGGCCATATTCACAAGCCTGAAATTCGAGATATCAACGGGATCTTGTATTGCAACGATGGTGACTGGGTCGAGAGCTTGTCAGCCTTAGTAGAAGATCCACTTGGCGAACTCCGGCTAGTGACCTGGCAAGAAGTTATGCTGCGGTGGGAACAGATGCAATTTACCGCCCATCCGGAGGATGTGTGCGCAGCGCCAGCCTGAGTCACCTCAAAAAACGCTGGTCGGATAGCTTGTTTGGTGAGGCTGAATTTACCCGTTTTTTTGACCGTCCGCGCAAACAACATCGTGGCCCGGCGCCCCGCTTAATGATCTTGAGCGTATCGGCCGGCAGCGGCCATGTACGCGCCGCTGAAGCCGTCAAAGCCCATGCACACGCGCATTTTCCGTCTATCCGCGTGCAGCACTGCGACGTGATGCAACTCGTGCCGCGTGCGTTCCGGAAAATATATACTGATTGGTATATTGCGCTAGCCAGTTATTTGCCCGAAGCATGGGGCTGGCTTTATCGCAAAACCGATAAGCAGTCTGCAGGTAGCTGGCTGGATGCTGCCAGACGATTTCTGCAGCAACGCTGCGCCGGTAGCTTAATGGCCGAGATCGATCGCTTTGCCCCCGACGCTATCCTCTGCACCCATTTTTTGCCTGCCGAGTTACTTAGCGCTGCCGTGCAGCGTGGCCGACTGCATTGCCCGGTGTGGATCCAGGTCACTGATTTTGACTTGCACCATATGTGGGTGCATGAACATATCGCTGGCTATTTTGTTGCGAATGACGAGCTGCGCTACCGGTTGCAAGCCTACGGCGTGCCAAGTGAACGCATCATCGTGTCGGGCATCCCGGTAATGCCGGGCTTTTCTGCGCCGCCATCGCGCACGATCAGTGCAGCACGTTTTGGCCTGGACTCGCAACGCATGACGATTCTGCTGATGGGCGGCGGCGCTGGCGTGGGCAACATGGACGCAATGACGTCCCGATTGCTCGCACTCGATCCAACGATACAGCTGATCGTTTTGGCCGGAAAAAACAGTGCCTTGCTCGAGTCTTTACAAAGCCTGTCAGCGACTTACCCGGGGCGCTTGCTGGCGATGGGCTTCACCCAAGAAGTCCATGCATTAATGGCGTGTACCGACCTGGTCATTACCAAGCCTGGCGGGCTGAGTACTTCTGAATGTCTGGTAATGGGATTGCCGATGTTGTTGGTGAATCCGATACCGGGCCAGGAAGAACGCAATGCCGCTTTCTTACTGCAAGAAGGCGTTGCGGTGCGCGCGGATGATCCGGCCACTCTGGCCTATCGACTGCAAGATCTGCTGCACCACCCTGCGCGTCTGATTACGATGCGCGAACGGGCGCAAGCACTGGCCAAACCGCATGCGGCGGCAGTGGTGTTTGATACCGTCCTGCGCCTGAACGCAACCATCCCTACAAGGACATGATGCAAGCCACGAATGCCATCGCTATGGCAACCACGATTAGTTTTGTGATGTTGCTGGGATTTTTTTTCGCCAAACTCGAGATTGCGATCGAAGGCGAGGACGGCTGGGCAGCGAGTTTGCCGACCTGGCGGATAGAGTCGCACTGGGCGCTGGACTGGTTCTGGGGTGGACGCGAAATGACGGGATATCATGCCTGGGCATTTTCGCTAATTGCCTTGTTTTTTCATTTCCCGTTAGCGTTTAGCGCAGAATTATCCTGGGTTGGCGAGGCACGTGTTCTAGCATGCATCATGCTGTTTTGGGTGACCGAAGATTTTTTGTGGTTTGTGCTCAATCCTGCCTTTGGACTGTCCCGCTTCACCAAACTTCACGCGCACTGGCACAAAAACTGGGTAGCAGGGGCACCGGTGGAATACTGGATTTTCACGCCGATCGGCCTGGCGTTGATGAGCGCATCGTATTGGGCTTAGTCACCGCCGGCGCTTATCAATCCAGAAAAAAATCGGGTGCCAGTACAGCACGCAAGTAAAGTTCATTGCCCTCTTCACGCTGGCGACGCGCGATCCACCAGGCGTTAGATTTTTTGATCGTCAAGTCCTGCGCCACGCCAGTCAGTAATAAAGACGCTAATTGCCCCAGCCAGGGCTGGTGTCCGATCAGCATCACCGCACCGCGGGCGTCTGGCCAGCCAGCCACGGCCAATACCTCGTCCGGCAACGCCAGCGGGCCCAATTCAGGAACGATCTTGAATTTACGATCCAAGGCCTCGGCGGTTTGTACCGTACGCGCCGTGGGGCTGCATAAAATGCGGCAACCACTGGGCAAACTGCGATCCAGCCAGGTGGCCATTTTGGTGGCCTGCTTGCGACCTTGGGCCGTCAACACACGCCCAAAGTCAGATTCCCCGACTTCGGCTTGCGCATGACGCCACAAGATTAAATCCATTTACTCTCCCACCGCGTGCATCAGATGAAGCTGCGCACTAAATGGTGCCTGACTAGGGCGCAGCTTTTTACGATGATATTGCCCATCTGGCGCGAGCTCCCACGCATTCAGATTGTCTTTCAGGTAAATCTGCAAGCCTTCTTGCATCACCCGTTTTTTTAATTGTTTGTCCAACACGGGAAAGGCTACCTCGATACGGCGGAAAAGGTTACGGCTCATCCAGTCTGCACTGGCCAAGTACACATCGTGCGCTAATTCATTACGAAAATAAAAGATGCGGCTATGTTCAAGGAATCGCCCAATGATGGAACGCACCTTGATATTGCTTGACAATCCGGGCACGCCGGGACGAAGCGCACATGCACCGCGCACAATCAAATCGATCTTCACACCTGCTTGCGAGGCCTCGTACAAAGCATCAATAATGGACTCATCAAGCAACCCGTTCATTTTGGCGATGATTTGCGCAGACTGGCCACTGCGCGCGATTCTCGCTTCGTTTTTGATCGCCTTAACTAACTCTTTTTGCAAATCAAAGGGCGCCACCCATAAGTGATTAAGGCGCTTTGGCTTGGTCAGGCTCGTGAGGTTAATGAAGACCTCATTGACATCCCGAGCCAGCTCGGGATTCGCTGTCAGCAGACCAAAGTCCGTATAAAATTTAGTCGTGGTCGGATGATAATTACCGGTACCAAGATGCGCATAGAAGCGCAACTTCCCTTCTTCGCGCCGGATCACGAGCGCCATTTTGGCGTGGGTCTTCAGACCTACCACACCGTACACCACCTGCGCCCCAACCCGCTCCAACCTATCCGCCCAATTGATGTTGGCCTCTTCGTCAAAACGCGCCATCAATTCAACGATAACCGTGACCTCTTTGCCGTTTTGTGCGGCCGATATGAGGGCTTCCATCAATTCGGAATTCATCCCCGTGCGATAGATCGTCTGCTTAATCGCGACGACATCAGGGTCATGCGCTGCGCTATAAATAAAATCAATCACCGGTTGAAATGATTCAAACGGGTGATGCAGAAGGATGTCTTTTTTTGCAATTAATACAAACAGGTTCCCTTCCTGCGTATTGACAGAAAATTTTTGCTTAAACGGTGCAAACCGCAGTACCGGCTTAGAGGCATAATCGATCAGCTCATTGAGCCTTACCATATTGACTGGCCCATCGACGGCATAAAGAAATTCCGGATCAATGCCGAACTGATCGAGTAGAAATTGCGCCAGATTATCCGGGCAATTGCGGGCGACTTCAAGCCGGACAGCAAAACCGAACTGACGTGTCTGTAACTCGCCCTTCAAGGCTTGCCGCAAATTTTTAACCTCATCCTCATCAACCCACAAATCGCTGTCTCGGGTGACCCGAAACTGCGAGTAACCGAGCACCTCGCGCCCTGGGAACAAGTCGGTGATATGCGCGTGAATAATCGACGACAATAAACAAAATGAAGCAGCACCTGCTCGACCGAGTCCATCAGGCAAGCTAATAATGCGGGGCAGCACACGTGGCGCTTTGATTACCGCAATCGAGGTACCCCGACCAAAGGCATCTTTGCCCGCAAGTTCAACGATGAAATTGAGACTTTTGTTCACGACCTGTGGAAATGGATGCGCAGGATCGAGCACAATTGGCGTCAGCAGCGGGCGCACTTGCTGCTCGAAAAATTCCTTAACCCAAGCGCGCTGGGCCTCATTCCGGTCGTCATGCCGCAAAAGCAAAACGCCTTGTTTTGCTAAGGCAGGCAAAATTTGCTTGTTCAGTATCGCGTATTGCTGGACTACCAGCGCGTGGCATTCCGGGCTGGTGCCCTCGAGACTTTTTTTCAATTCGAGATGTAGCTTGTCGCCACCGCTTCGGTCACGTGCTAGCAAACTGGCAATCCTTACCTCGAAAAACTCATCCAGATTGCTTGAGACAATGCACAAATAACGTAGCCGCTCAAGCAACGGGATAGTTGGGTCTTCCGCCTGCGCAAGAACGCGCCGATTAAATGCAATCTGGGACAACTCACGGCTTAGAAGCCGATCTGTTGCCGCGATGGGGGGGCTCACCATCATTGACTTCGATTTGTCCGCAGGCAGTTCATTTTGTGTATTCGTCATAACATTGAGTGTAGGCAGATGCAGTGACAATTTGATGACAAACACGTACTGTCGGCAGGCTTTGCGGTGTCATATGCCTGAAACATTGTGCCGTTACAGTCCGCATGTATTTTTGACCAACACAAAGGAGCTCCTATGCGTAGTAAACAAATTTTAAAGGGCGTTGCAGTTGCAGCGACTGGTATTTTGATGTCCCTCTCCGTCCACGCTGCAGAATTGACTGGCGCCGGCGCGACTTTTCCTTACCCGATTTATTCGAAATGGGCAGAGGCTTACAAAGCTACTACGGGCATCGGCCTCAATTATCAATCGATCGGCTCCGGCGGCGGTATCAAGCAAATTAAAGCCAAAACCGTGGACTTTGGCGCATCCGACATGCCGCTGAAGGCCGAAGAGCTCGAGAAGGAAGGCCTGATGCAGTTTCCGGCCATTATTGGTGGCGTTGTGCCAGTTGTAAACCTTGACGGTGTTATGCCCGGCCAACTCAAATTGACCTCGGACGTGATCGCTGGTATTCATCTTGCCAAAATCACCAAATGGAACGCCCCTGAAATTACCGCGCTCAATCCTGGCCTGACCCTGCCGAATCTGGCAATCACGGTGGTGCATCGCGCTGATGGCTCCGGTACAACCTTCATATGGTGTGATTACCTTTCCAAAGCAAACGCTGATTTCAAAGCAACGATTGGTGCTGGTACCGCTGTCAAATGGCCCACTGGTGTAGGCGGCAAAGGTAACGAAGGCGTCGCTGCCAACGTGCAGCGTATCAAAGGCGCGTTTGGCTACGTGGAATACGCCTATGCGAAGAAAA
Source organism: Bordetella parapertussis (assembly GCA_945866125.1). GTDB lineage: Bacteria > Pseudomonadota > Gammaproteobacteria > Burkholderiales > Burkholderiaceae_D > Pernthalerella. The sequence goes on along the minus strand of CAMBFZ010000014.1, from coordinate 9,415 downwards.
ATAAAATTTCGCATGCGCAATTGAAAAACCGCGATGGCGAATTTGTTCAGCCGGACGATGAAACATTCAAGTCTGCCGCTGCCAACGCCGATTGGCAAGGTACGCCAGGCATGGGCGTCATTCTGACTTACCAGACAGGCAAAAACAGCTGGCCAGCAACCGGTGCATCGTTTATTTTGATGCACAAAACACAACCCGAAGCATTGACTGGTCGTGCCGTGTTGAAGTTCTTTGATTGGTCCTTCAAAAATGGCGCCACGATGGCTAGCGATCTCGACTACGTGCCGTTGCCGCCGGCAGTCGTAAAACTGATCAATGAAACATGGAAAGCACAGTTGAAAGACACGAACGGCAAAGCGCTCTGGTAAAAACCTAGCAATGAGTACAAGGTACGAAACGTACCTTGTACTGCCAGATCAGTGCCCGCAGCAAGCGGGCATTTTTTATGTCGCTCGTCCCGTCATCGATGGTGCTTTTGCTTCGTACCAGCCTTTAGATTGATTAACTACCCGCACAACGAGCAGCATAATCGGCACCTCGATCAAGACGCCGACCACGGTGGCTAGTGCCGCCCCCGATTGAAAACCAAATAGGCTGATTGCTGCTGCCACTGCTAGCTCAAAAAAATTCGATGCCCCAATCAACGCAGAAGGACAAGCCACATCGTGCCGCTCGCCAAGCTTGCGATTGAGCCAGTAAGCCAGCGCTGAATTAAAAATCACCTGAATCAAAATAGGCACCGCCAACAAAGCAATCACCAGGGGTTGCTGAATAATCGCTTCACCTTGAAACGCAAACAACAACACTAGCGTTGCCAGCAGCGCAGAGATTGACCAGGGACCAATTTTTTCCATCGTCGCATCAAAATAAGCGGGACCTTTTGCCAACAGCGCGCGCCGCCACCACTGCGCCAACAACACCGGAATAAGGATATACAAAGCGACCGATGTGAGTAGCGTATCCCAAGGCACGATGATGGCTGACATGCCCAACAACAGTCCGACCAAGGGCGCAAAAGCAAACACCATGATCAGATCATTCAAGGCCACTTGGGTTAGGGTAAAAAGCGGATCGCCGTTGGTCAGCCGACTCCATACAAACACCATCGCCGTACAAGGTGCAGCAGCGAGCAAAATCAATCCGGCGATATAGCTGTCGATCTGATCGGCGGGCAACCAAGGCGCAAACAGCACCCGAATAAATAACCATCCCAACAAGGCCATGGAAAAAGGTTTAACCAGCCAGTTTACAAACAGCGTCACACCAATGCCACGGATGTGCTGACGCAGCTGGCTCATTGCACCAAAGTTCACTTTGATCAGCATCGGAATGATCATCACCCAAATTAGCAAGCCTACCGGCACATTGACCCGGGCAATTTCCATCGATCCGATCGTGCGGGACAGCGCAGGCAGGAGCTGACCGATACCAATGCCACCCACAATGCAAAGAAACACCCACAGCGTTAAGTAGCGCTCGAAAAAACGCATCACAGGCGCGGGGTGCGCGTTGCTGGGTGTTAGTAAAGAATCAGCCATATGAATTTTTTCTCTAAGGAGCGCCTACTCGCTTACGGGTTGCGGCACGCATAATTTTGACACGATCGGCGAGCATGGATTGCCGCCACAGCAGTTTTCGCTCAGATACGTCAGCAGCGCATTCATCGCATCAATCGCGGCCGAATAGATCACGAAACGTCCCTCGTGACGCGAGGTCACCAGCCCCGCATGGCTGAGCTCTTTCATGTGAAAGGTCAAGGATGACGGCGCAATACCCAAGGCATCCGATAACTGCCCCGCTGGCAGACCAGCAGGGCCGGCCTGCACCAAATTGCGGAAAATCGCCAGACGCGACTCTTGCGCCAAAGCGGCGAGTGATTTAACTGCTTGCGAAGATTCCATATATTCCAGAGAAAAATTAAACCGCATCTGGTGCGTCCAAGGGCGGGTGTTGCCCTATCTCACGAACCCGCTCCTGCAATGCGAGCCGATCGAGCTTGTGCATCGGCAGATTAACAAAAATCGAGATCCGATTTGCGATCTGGTGCATGGCCTTTTGAAAGGCCTTACGTTGATCGGCCTCTGGTCCAATCACGGCAGCCGGATCCTCAAATCCCCAGTGGGCGGTCATCGGCTGGCCAGGCCAGACTGGACAGATCTCGCCGGCAGCCTGATCGCATACAGTAATGACAAACTGCATAGAAGGTGCTTGCGGACCCGCAAACTCCTCCCAGCCTTTGCTGTGCAACCCGGCAATTGGCGCACCAGAGTTCTCGAGACACCGGATCGTCAGCGGATGCACCTCGCCACGCGGATGGCTTCCTGCACTATACCCGTGGAACCGTCCAGCACCCAGGTGGTTCAGCATTGCCTCAGCAAAAATGCTGCGCGCGGAATTGCCCGTACACAAAAACAAAACATTGAAAGTATGCGGATCCATTTTTCTTTTCCCCGGTTGATTGAACTGTTTGCTATGGATACGTGAAGCCTAAATTTATTATTTCATTATTTCAATAATTCTTCAACTATAGGTTAAAATCTGACTCATTTGTGACCAAAGGAGCTTGTAATGAAAGTCGGCATTAATGGCATGGGGCGTATCGGTCGTCTGGCGCTGCGCGCGGCAATGGGTGCCGCTGATCGGCAGGCGGATGATCCCTATGCAGAGAACCGGCTTGAGATCGTCCATCTCAATGAGCACAAGGGCGGTGCAGCGGCCACCGCGCATCTGCTGGAATTTGACTCGGTACAGGGCCGCTGGCGTGCTGGCATTGCGGCCGTCGGCGAAAGCGGCATCGAGATCGGCCATGATCGCCTCTCTTTTTCGAGCCATAGCAAGGCGATCGATATTCCCTGGGGCGATCTTGGTGTCGACGTGGTGCTTGAGTGCACCGGCAAGTTACTCACCCCCGAGACCCTGCAGGGCCATCTTGACCGTGGTGCCAAGCGGGTGATCGTTGCCGCACCGGTCAAGGTCGGCGGCATCTTGAATATCGTTTTCGGGATCAACCACACGCTCTATGATCCTGCGCAGCATACGATCGTGACTGCGGCTTCGTGCACCACCAATTGCCTGGCACCGGTGGTCAAGGTGATCCACGAAGCGATCGGGATTCGGCACGGTCAGATCACCACCATACACGACCCGACCAATACCAACGTCGTCACCGACGCCCCTCACAAAGATTTGCGACGCGCCCGTAGCGCCATGTTGAGCTTGCAACCAACGACGACAGGCAGTGCGACAGCCATCGCGCTGATTTACCCGGAATTAGCCGGCAAGCTCAACGGTCACGCTGTACGTGCGCCGGTGCTGAATGCATCGCTGACAGATTGCGTCTTCGAACTCAAACGCGAAACGTCTGTCGCGGAAGTCAATGCGCTGTTTGCTGCTGCAGCAAGGGGCCCGCTGGCTGGGATTTTGGGATATGAAACCAAGCCCTTGGTGAGTGCCGACTATGCGCGCGACACGCGTAGCGCCATCATTGATGCGCCTTCGACGATGGTGACCGATGGCACGCTACTGAAGATCTACGCGTGGTATGACAACGAAATGGGCTATGCCTGCCGGATGGTCGATCTGGCCTGCCATATGCAGGCAGTCGGCATTTAAGCGGGCGTCGATAAAATGCCTACGGTACCCACAGGCCTGCGCAATTATTTGATCGTTACCTCTGCGTATTGGAGTTTTACGCTCACCGATGGCGCCTTACGCATGCTGGTGCTCATGCACTTCTTTCGGCTTGGCTATTCGCCGTTCACGTTGGCTTTTCTTTTTTTGCTGTACGAAGCCGCCGGCGTGCTGGCAAACCTGATCGGCGGCTGGCTGGCTACGCGGTTCGGTATTGCCCGTATGCTGGCTGTCGGCTTAGCCACCCAGATTGCGGGTTTCCTCCTGCTCTCTGCGGTATCACCGGACTGGACGGCTGCCATGTCGGTGGCGTGGGTCGTTGTCGCACAAGGTATTTGCGGAGTCGCTAAAGACCTCACAAAAACGGCAAGTAAGTCAGCGATCAAACTGACCGCAGGCCAAGGATCAGGTCAATTATTTCGCTGGGTGGCCTGGTTCACCGGCAGTAAAAATGCGATGAAGGGTGTTGGATTTTTTCTGGGCGGCGTGCTGCTGGACCGACTGGGTTTTTCGGGCTCGCTTTGGTTGATGGCATCGCTCCTCTTGCTGGTATTAGTCGCCGTACTTTTTGCCCTGCCCACGCTCATGGGCAAGGCAAAAGCGTCGCAGTCATTGCGAGAACTCTTCGGTAAGAGCCGGGCCATCAATCTGCTGGCGGGGGCCCGTGTTTTTCTGTTTGGTGCACGCGATGTCTGGTTCGTGGTCGGCGTGCCTGTATTTCTTTACAGTCAAGGCTGGAACTTCACGATGGTAGGCACCTTCATGGCGCTCTGGACCATCGGGTATGGGGTGGTGCAGGCTTGGGCACCGCGGCTGGTTCAGCGCAGCGCCAGCGGTCTCTCGCACGAAGTGCCAGCGGCGCGTTGGTGGTCTTTTCTGCTGGCGTTGGTACCGACAGCATTGTCAGTTGCCGTTCTACTGCAATGGCAGCCTGTCGAATGGATCGTGGTGATCGGTTTAGGCGTATTTGGATTTGCCTTTGCAGTTAATTCGGCGGTGCACTCTTATCTGATTCTGGTCTATGCGGGCACGGAGAAATCGGCCGAAGACGTCGGATTTTATTATGCGGCCAATGCGCTTGGCCGGTTTTTTGGCACGCTCCTTTCAGGCTTGCTGTACCAAGAGGGCGGCATTGCATTGGCACTGGCAGGCTCGGCACTCATGCTCGGTGCGTGCTGGATCTTGACGATGATGCTGCCTATGACCAAAGACGCGCACTAGCGGTTTGGATTTAAGATGCCAGCACAGGTCCAGTCCGCGCAAACTGCGCGATGAACGCACTCCCTTTGCCTGGCTCGGATTCAATCTTTAGCGCGGCACCGTGGCGCATCAGAACGTGCTTGACGATCGCCAGTCCAAGCCCGGTACCCTGGGTGGCCCGCGAACGTCCTTTATCCACGCGATAAAACCGTTCGGTGAGCCGAACAATATGCTCGGGCTGAATACCGATGCCATTATCCCGCACCACAAATTGCGGACCGATTTCGCTGTCGCGCCAGATAAGCTCAATGCAGCCCTTCTCTGGCGTATACCGCACCGCATTGGAGACCAGATTACTGAACGCACTATGCAATTCTTCGCCGCTGCCTTCGATATCGCCAGACTCAACCACAAGACTGATCTGATGACGCCCACCGGACAAGGCCTCGCCATCGCGACGAATTTCTTCCAGCATGGACCCGATGTCAATTTTCTCCGGCTTGACCGGATAATCAATCGACTCCAGTCTGGTCAGCGACAACATGTCTTCCACCAGATTTTGCATGCGCCTGCCCTGCTCAGCCATCAGCTTCAAATGCTGCGTGCGGGTAGCAGCATCAATCTCCATATCGCCCGTTGCCAGCTCGAGAAAACCGTTGATGACGGTGAGAGGGGTGCGTAGCTCATGGGAGGCATTGGCAATGAAGTCGCGCCGGGTTTGCTCTAGTCGCTCGGCATCGGTGACGTCATGCGTAACTAAAATCTGACGCCGGTTTTCGAACGGGATCAAGTGCACGATCAACTTGCGCTCACCCAAGGCCAGTGTCAGTGGCTGCTCGTAGCGACCCAGAATGATGTAGTCGATGAACTCGGGACTGCGGATCAGATTGGTGACCCGCATCCCTTTATCCTGCTCCAGACTCAGACGCAGGTGCTGCTCAGCGACCGGATTGCACCATTCAAGAAAAAGCACGTCATCCATGATGACGACACCGTCCGGCAAGAGGTTCATCGCCTGCCGAAAACGCGATAGCCACTCGGCCAGATCGCTTCGGTTGCGTTCGTCTTCACGCCGCAGCCGGTATAACCGGGCAAAGATCTCTGTCCACGCACCAAAACCGTCGGCGAGCCTGACGGTGTCCGGATTTTCCAGCCAGAGCGAGAGCCGGTAAAGATAATGTAGTTGTACCATCGCCAGAGACAGAACCAGCAACAGCCCCAATAGCAGGCCGATCGCGGCGCTCCAAAAGTACCAACCGATTCCGATTGCCGCAGCGATTAAGGCCAGCCGCATCAATACCGGAATCCAGAACAAAGACCTTGGATTCATGAAAGAAGGAGAACGCTTATTTTTCAGAAAGCATGTAGCCTACACTACGCACCGTCTGAATGAGCGATTCTGCAGGCCCGAGCGCCTTGCGCAAGCGCAGGATATGAACGTCCACGGTGCGCTCCTCAAGGACCGCATGGTCGCCCCATACCTTATCGAGCAACTGGCTGCGGGAAAACACCCGTTCCGGGTGCGCGATCATGAATTTTAATAATTTGAATTCAGCGTGCCCGATGTCGATTTGGGCGTCATTGACACTGACGCGGCAGCTGATCGGATCGAGTGTAAGCGGCCCTGCCGACATTGCCAATTCGGCATGCTCGGGAATTTTTCGGCGGATCAGCGCTTTGATCCGCGCGGTCAGTTCGCGCGGCGAAAAAGGCTTGGTGATGTAGTCATCGGCACCTTGGTCTAGCCCGGCGACTTTATCTTCTTCCATGCTTTTGGCCGTCAACATAATAACCGGCAAGGTACTGAAATTGCGGTCACCACGAATACGTGAAAGCAGCCTCAACCCTGACTGATCCGGCAGCATCCAGTCTAGCAAAATCAACTGCGGACGCTTGTGCTGCAAATACTCCCAGGCGTCGGCCGTGGTACTAACGGCGTCGATCTCCCAGCCAGCCGCCTTGAGCGCAAAGCTGATCAGCTCAACAATCGCAAATTCATCTTCAACAATCAGAATAGTCTGGGCTACGCTGGCCATAGTTGTTTCAGTGCGCCTCTTGTTGTTTGACGGTGGCGTAATCGGTATGACGAATATCTTTACCTTCCACGACGTAGACGACGTACTCGGCAATATTCTTGGCGTGGTCACCGATACGCTCGATGGCTTTCGCTACCCACAGGGTATCGAGTGAGGCCGAAATAGTGCGCGGGTCTTCCATCATGAACGTAATGACATTACGCATCACGGAACGGAATTCATGATCGATGAACTCATCCTGAATAATCAGTCGGGTTGCCTGCTTCTCGTCAAGGCGCGCAAAAGAATCCAGCGCATCGTGAAGCAAATGGCCCGCAGATTCCGCCATCACCCGCACGATTTCTTCGTGCGCAATCGGGGCCATGCCGCGCTGATGCATGGTGCGCGCAGCACGGGCGATCTTGGTGGCTTCGTCACCGATGCGCTCAAGATCAGTAATAGCCTTGATCGTTGCCATCACGGTGCGCAAATCATTTGCCGCCGGCTGACGCTTGACGATCAAATGACTGCACGCATCATCAAGCGCCACTTCCATCTGATTGACTTCGAGATCAGCGGAGATGATGCGGTCTGCCTCGACGGGATTGAGGGAGCGAAAACAGCTAATCGCGTCATGGAATTGTTTTTCCACCATGCCGCCCATGAGCAAGACCTTCGAGCGTATCGCTTCGAGATCTAACTCATACTGCTTCGATGAATGTTCTGATGGCATGCTGCTCTCCTAATCAATTTGTTGTGCGACTAACCAAAACGGCCGGTGATGTAGTCTTGCGTTTCTTTTTTACTCGGATTGATAAAAATACTATCCGTCTCGCCAAACTCGACTAATTCGCCCAGATACATATAGGCAGTGTAGTCAGAGCAGCGTGCTGCCTGCTGCATGTTATGGGTGACGATCGTGATGGTGTAGTCTTCCTTGAGCTCACCGATCAACTCTTCGATCTTGACCGTCGAAATCGGATCCAGTGCCGAAGTGGGCTCGTCTAACAGCAGCACATCCGGCTTGACGGCCACAGCGCGCGCGATGCAGAGCCGTTGCTGCTGACCACCCGACAAGGACAGGCCGCTATTGTGCAGTTTATCTTTGACTTCATTCCAGAGCGCGGCTTTGTTTAAGGCCCACTCGACCCGCTCGTCCATCTCGCCCCGGGACAAGTCTTCATAGAGTTTGACGCCGAAGGCGATATTTTCGTAAATCGACATCGGAAATGGGGTCGGCTTCTGGAATACCATGCCCACTTTGGCGCGCAAAATATTGACGTCAATGCCGGGCTCAAGAATGTTACGACCGCCGTAGCTGATTTTGCCTTCTGCACGCTGCCCGGGGTACAAATCGTACATCCGATTGAGTGTACGCAACAGCGTCGATTTGCCACACCCTGATGGCCCGATAAAGGCAGTGACTTTTTTCTCGTAAATATCCAAATTAATATTTTTTAAACCCTGGAAGGTTCCGTAAAAAAAATTCAGATCCGAGACTTGAATTGTCACCGGCAAGGTCGCATTAGTGGCGGGCGTGGACAGAGTTTGGGTCGTCATTGTTTTTTCCAGTAGTTCGTTCTTACAGTTAGTTTTTAGCAGTCTTGACCAGCACACGCGCGAGAATGTTCAGACCCAACACGCTAAAGGTAATCAGCAAAGCGCCACCCCAGGCCAGCTCGCGCCAATTGTCATAGGGGCTCATCGCGAACTGAAAAATTACCACCGGCAGATTCGCCATCGGGCTGTTCATGTCGCTGCTAAAGAACTGGTTATTGAGCGCCGTAAAGAGCAGAGGGGCTGTTTCGCCCGAAATGCGGGCAACCGCCAGAAGTACGCCGGTGACCACGCCGGCTTTGACGGCACGCAGCCGCACAAGGGTGGCGACTTTCCAGCGCGGTGCACCGAGCGCATAGGCGGCCTCGCGTAAACTATTGGGCACCAGACCCAGCATATTGTCGGTAGTACGGACCACAACCGGAATCGCTATTAAGGCAATGGCAAAACTGCCAGCCCAACCGGAAAAATGCCGTACGTTAGCCACATAAAGTGCGTACACAAACAAGCCAATAACAATCGAGGGCGCTGAAAGCATGATGTCTGTGACGAAGCGGGTGATTTGCGCAAAGCGACTCTCCTGACCGTATTCAGCCAGATAGATACCGGCGCAAATACCGATTGGGGTGCTGACTAGCGTAGCCACGCCGACCATCAACAAGCTACCAATGATCGGATTCATCAAGCCACCGCCATCACTCCCCGGGGCCGGCGTCGTCTCTGTAAAAATAGCCAGATCAATCGCACCCAAGCCATTGATCAGCAGCACCGACAAAATCCAGAGCAAAAAAGCGATGCCGATCGCCATCGACAAAAATGAGAGCGTAATCCCAACGCGGTGCGTCAGCAGTCGCCTTTGGTAAACATGGTTCGAAGACGCATTGAGTTCGATCGACATTATTTGGCTCCCTCGCCTTTTTCAAGTCTGGCCAGCATCAGTTTGGCTGCCGCCAATACGATGAAGGTAATCACAAATAAGATCAAACCCAGCGCAAACAGAGACGACATATGCA